>NZ_JALEBG010000002.1:0-600000 GCF_022758235.1 Pontibacter liquoris | reverse complement strand
CCGATGTAAGTGATAAGCCAGACCGGATCCTGGTGCCGGTCGGCAATCCAAAATCTATGGAAAGTTTGATCGACCTGGCCATCATGCTCAAGAACCCGGCACAACACGAGCCGATCTATCCGCTGGCTGTGGTGATCGACAACGAGCATGCCGAGGAGGAAATTTATAAAAAGAACAAAATGCTGCAGGAAGCTATTAAACAGGCATCGGCAACGGATAACGATGTGCAGCTGGTTTCCAAAATAGATATCAACATTGCAAGCGGCATTTTGCGTGCCATAAAAGAGCTTATGATCACGGAAGTGGTTTTGGGGTGGAATGCGAAAATTACGACCCAGGCCCGGATCTTTGGAACCGTGCTGGACAACCTGCTGGAAAATACAGAGCAGATGTTCCTGGTTTGCCGCATCATTCAACCGCTGAATACCACCAGCCGGCTGATCGTGATCGTGCCCACCAATGCGGAACTGGAACGGGGGTTTATGCGCTGGGTGCGGTCGGTAAATTTGTTAGCGCAGCAGTTGGGTGCTAAGGTGGTTTTCAGAGCGCAACGCAGAACTCTGAGCAAGCTCAAAAGCATTGCCACCGGTGCCAAGCCGGCTATTGAAGCCGAGTTTATACCTTACGAAAGCATCCGCGACTTTTCGGCCATGCGATCAGAGATCAAAAAAGACGACATGATGATCGTGATCTCAGCCCGGAAAAGCACCGTATCGTACAACAATAACCTGGACTACGTGCCGCGTATGTTGTCGCGAAACTATAGCAATAACAGTTTTATTGTAATATACCCGGAGCAATACGCCACCTCGCAGAGCACCTTGATTAAATCGGAAAGTATAGAAACAGTAAATGAAGAAGGAGCAGGGCAAAACGTTTAACTATGACCTGGATTTTGGGAAGACGGATTTCCGGCAGCATCCGGAGCTGTACCGCGTAGGCAAAGGCGAGCAGGGTGTGTTGCTGGTAGAGCCTTACAAATCGGAGATCCTGCCGCATTGGCGCTTCAGAACGCCGGAGATAGCCACTGAGTCTTCTGAAACGATCTATGCCAAGTTCCGGGACTACCTGCAGCAGAATGACTTTGTAGGGGCGGATATGGCCCGCAAATTTTTGCAGATGGGCTATACCCGTGCGCGCCGTTACGCTAACCATAAGTCTGGCCGCAAGTATGAGCAGAACCCGCAGCAGGAGCCTACCTGGGAGCAGGAAAAAGCAGCCCGGAAAAAGTACCTGTTGCCCAACGAGCCGGATGCAGAAAAGGCGCAGTCAGCGCAAATATTCAAGGAAAAGTGGGAGTTGGCAAAAGCCGATGAAACGTACCAGCGCATGCTGCTGAATTTTAAGCAAATGAATGGTGCCGGAAAGTAAGTTAGGGGAACAAAAAGTATATACCAGCTTGTATAATTCACGTATCTTTGCAAAAATCATAACCTACGTATTAACATGATCAATAAGGACATCAGGTTAGGCAAGGGACTTGGTAAGATCAAGTTTGGCCTGACAATGGAAGAAGTAGAGAAGTTGATAGGAGAGCCTGAGGAAATTGAGGAGTCGGAAGAGGACGACGACTTTGAGCACCAGGCCTGGAACTATTGGGAAGAAGGCTATTCACTCTATTTCGACAAAGAAGATGAATACCGTTTAAGCTGCATCGAAACGGCCAACCGCGAAGTACAGCTTTGGGGAGAACGGATCTTTGAAATGAGCCCCAACCAGATCCTGCAGCTCTTCGCCGACAATGGGGTGAACAACCCGGAAGAAGAGGAGATGGAAGGCGGCGAAACCCGCATTTCGTTCGAGAAGGAAATGATCGACCTCTACTTCGATGATGAGCAGCTGATCGCGATCAACTTTGGCGTCTTTATCAATGATGACCTGGAAGTCGTGTGGCCTGAGAAATAAACAGCATTAAAATAACGTATAAGATCCCCGGTAAGCCTTGCGCCTGCCGGGGATTTTTGTTTAAAACGAATGCCGCAAGTAAAAGCAGAACCGGGTATAAGCCTGCAGTTGTGCTGTAGATAAGAGTATGAAAACAGGTGCCTGGCTTGTGTAAGGGCCATTCAGGTAGTTTACAGCACGGCTAAGAAGGACATAAAAAAGCCCGGTGTATGGCCGGGCTTTTTTTGTGAGAAAGGTATAAGCAGCTTATTTGAACAGGAAGTCCATCACTTCTTTCTGCATGACCGGGTTAATGGCTATGGCAAGTATAACGGAGATCACCAGACCAATAGTGACAGAAAGAATGTCTTTGCCAATGAGGCGGAAGGTTTTGATATACTTCACGCTCTTGTCATGCGACTGGATGTGCATGCCCAGCTCGCGGCCGGCCAGCAAGCCCACAAACACCCAGGTCGTACTCATCGGGATGTTGTTCAGCTCTTTGAAGTAGTAGAGTATGATGCCGTACACCAGGTCGATGATAGCGGCGCTGCGCACATCGCGCACTTCCGATTTCTCGTTCACCACGTGCTGTATCTTTTCGCCGCGCTTGTAGAACAGGAAGCCCAGCAACATGAAAATAAAGCCGGCAAAGGCGGCAAATTGCCAGACACTTAAATTACGCGGCAGGTAAACAGCCACGTTGGCCAAATCCTGCGCCAGCCAGATGTACCATAAGAAACCGCTGATGAGCCACTGGGCAACAACCCAGAACATGTTGGCTTTGCCTTTGATAAAACGCTTGATAACTTTAGTCAGCAACAGGTAAATAACCAAAGCTACCACAAAAGAAACGGCATACCCCATTAAGCTCTTGCTCACCATACCCACCACGGTACCCGACGAAGCCGAGAAAACGTTGAGCAACATGAACGTAGTAGATACCGGAATTTTGAAGCGCGTTAAAAGCAAAAGCACGATAGGCGAAGCCAGCTGCAGGTATACGAAGCTGGTGGGCGCCACATTAAGCCCGGGCGTGGCCAGGCGCTGGTACGTAACGTCGCCGTTGAAGGTATACCAGCTGAAAGCTACCGTTCCCAGGAAGATGAGTCCCATAAACAGCCACTGCCAGTACCAGGGCTTCTCTTCGTTGGCAACGATAAACGTACCGATCGTCTGGATACTGTCGTTGGCAATGGCAGAGTAAGCGGCAAAGGCAAATCCTACCCACATGGCAATGCCCGGGTAAGGATACACAATACCCGCCAGGAGAAAGGAAAAGGCAATAAAGTATAAAAATCTTTTTTCTTTGCGAACTACAACGTCTACCAGACTGAAGCGTTTGGTAAACTTGTGGGGTTGTACCGGAACAACGTGTTTCGCGCGTTTAGCTTTTGCCATTTTAAAAGTATAGGTGAGAAAAAACGGTGCAAGTTAGGGCAAAAACGAAAAAGGGTTTTCATGCCTGTGTTAAGAAATTGTTAACACAGGCAATAAAGTAGCACAGCGCACCGCTAAGGGCTATAAATTTGTCTGTAAGCAGCAAAGCGAAACGCATCAGAAAACAGTGAAGCTGGGATTTTTATTATAAAAAACGAAAAGGCTATCTTTACGGCATGGCGACACAAGAAAAAACAACGGCAGAAAATACCGATTTGAAAGATATCATCTCGCATGCCAAGGAATACGGCTTCGTATTCCCGTCGAGCGAGATCTATGACGGCCTGCAGGCTGTATACGACTACGGCCAGATGGGCGTGGAACTCAAGAACAACATCAAGCAACTCTGGTGGAAGTGCATGACGCAGCTCAACCAGAACGTGGTGGGCCTGGATGCGGCCATCTTTATGCACCCGCTTACCTGGAAAGCCTCTGGCCACATCGACAGTTTTAACGATCCGATGATCGACAACAAGGACTCGAAGAAGCGCTACCGCGCCGATGTGCTGCTCGAAGAAAAAGCCGCGCAGTACGAGAACGCCGGCGATGCTGCAAGGGGCAAAGCCTTAACAGCCGAAATGGGCCGCATGCTGGAAGCCGAAGACCTGGACGGCGTGCGGGAGCTGATCATCCGCGAAAATATTACCTGCCCCCTTTCGGGCACGGCCAATTGGACCGAAGTGCGCCAGTTTAACCTCATGTTCTCTACGCAGGTGGGTTCGGTAGCGGAGGAATCCAGCACCATTTACCTGCGGCCCGAAACGGCACAAGGTATTTTTGTGAACTTCCTGAACGTGCAGAAAACCGGTCGCATGAAGATACCATTTGGTATTGCCCAGATCGGTAAAGCATTCCGGAACGAGATCGTGGCGCGCCAGTTCATCTTCCGTATGCGGGAGTTCGAGCAGATGGAAATGCAGTTCTTCGTGCGCCCTGGCACTGAGATGGAATGGTACGAGCAATGGAAAGAAACGCGTAAAAAGTGGCACGAAGCCATTGGCATTCCGGCCGAAAGCCTGCGCTACCACGACCACGACAAACTGGCCCATTACGCCAATGCCGCTGTGGACATCGAGTATAAATTCCCGTTTGGTTTTAAGGAGATCGAAGGCATCCACTCCCGCACCGACTTTGACCTGACCCAGCACCAGGAGTTGAGCAAGAAGAAAATGCAGTACTTCGATAACGACCTGAACGAGGAAGGCAAGCCTTACGGCAACTATGTGCCTTATGTGATCGAGACATCGGCCGGCGCCGACCGCCTGTTCCTGATGACGCTGTGCAACGCTTACCAGGAAGAAGAGATCACCGAAGGCGATGCAGTTAAAACGCGTACCTTCCTGAAGCTGCATCCGGCCCTGGCTCCGGTAAAAGCGGCCATTCTTCCGCTCACCAAAAAAGACGGTCTGCCCGAGAAAGCTACCCAGATCTTCGATACGCTCAAGTATGATTTCAACGTGATCTACGAAGAGCGCGACAGCATTGGCAAGCGCTATACCCGCCAGGATCTGATCGGCACCCCTTTCTGTATTGCGGTGGACCACCAGACGCTGGAGGATGATACCGTAACTGTACGTGACCGCGACAGCCGCGAGCAGATCCGCATCCCCAGCAGTGAGTTGCGCAGCTACATCGATAAAGCCGTTAACTTCAAAAGCATTTTAGAGAAGCTAGGCTAAGTATAAATTCAGCAGAATTGAAGGCGGCATTGCTTCGGCAGTGCCGCCTTTTTGTTTCAGCGCCGCTAAGAAGTAAGCTGAAATAGAAGAAGCAGCAAGTATAACTCCGCTGTTCCGGCCATACTTGTCCGAAATGAAAACTGCTGTAGATTTCTTAGTCTGTGTAAATCATACTATGGGAACAAATGATGTTCCCGGCAGCAAGCTTTGGATCAGGAAGCCTGATGGAGCAGAGAACATAAGTAGGATGAGAATTGTTAATCTGTCTCTAAGTGTAAAAATTATGTTAAACAAAAATGTGTAAAACATCGGCTATCATTTGTGAAGAAATTTACCTCGTTGGCATGTTAACAAACAGGTAAATACCTGAGAGCAAAGTATAAGTTATACTTGTCTGCAGGTGTAATCCACAAAAGAAAAAACAGCTACGTAAAAGACCTCGCAGTGTGCGCAGGTCCTGTGAGTGTCAGAATCAAGATTTGCAGGATGAAAGGATGAACAGGACACTAATACTTTAAATTTAAGGGATAGCGTGAGCACGAGTGTTTTTGAAATCTATACATCCTGCCAATCCTTTCATCCTGTAAATCTTGATTTAGATAATTACGCTGTGGAAATAGATTATAAAAAAGCGCTTTAAGGCTTTGCAATGGCACAATATGTCCGGATTATACACAGGCAAGCAGATCAGGCAGGCACATTTTGAACCGGAGAAAACCAACGCATACCTGCAAACCAGGCAAGGCAGTAGAACAGTGCTTTCTGTAGCGGCAAAAGCCGGAGAATGAGCAAAATTGCCTATCTTTGCTAAATTTCGGTAAAGCAGACAAACACAGCTTAGCGGCGCATGTTTAGAAGGTTTAAAGCTTCAGCGCTGAATGCTTTACAGGAGCAAGTAGCACAAGAATTAGAGAAACCAGGAAATGGTAAAGTATAACGAGTATAAAAATCTGAACTACGCCCAGGTGGGCCAGGACATACTGGCTTTCTGGAAGGAGCATCACATTTTCGAAAAATCGGTCGCTACCCGGGAGGGCAACGAGAATTTCGTGTTTTACGAAGGGCCGCCTTCGGCTAACGGTACGCCGGGCATTCACCACGTAATGGCCCGCGCCGTGAAAGATATTTTCTGCCGTTACAAAACCCTCAAAGGCTTCCAGGTAAACCGCAAAGGCGGCTGGGACACCCACGGCCTGCCTGTAGAGCTGCAGGTAGAAAAGGAGTTGGGCATCACCAAAGAAGATATCGGCAAGAAGATATCGGTGGAGGAGTATAACCAGCGCTGCCGCGAAACGGTGATGCGTTTCAAAAACCAGTGGGACACCCTTACCGAGGAAATGGGCTACTGGGTAGACCTGGATAACCCCTACATCACGTTCGAGAACTATTACATCGAATCGTGCTGGGCCTTGCTCAAGCGCCTTTACGACAAAGGGTACCTTTACAAAGGCTATACTATCCAGCCTTACTCGCCGGGAGCCGGCACCGGGCTTAGCTCGCATGAGCTGAACCAGCCGGGCTGCTACAAAATGGTGAAGGATACGACCATTGTGGCCCAGTTTGCTGTGAAGAAGGTGACTCGCGATATGTTCCTCTTCGACAGCGAAGACGAGAACGTATACTTCCTGGCCTGGACCACCACGCCCTGGACGCTGCCAGCCAACACGGCCCTGGCAGTGGGCAAAGGTATCAAGTATGTAAAGGTAAAAACCTTTAACCCCTATACTTACGAGCCTACCTCGGTGATACTGGCCAAGGACCTGGTAAGCCGCTATTTCAGCGACAAAGCCAAAGATCTGGCGCTGGAAGATTACAAGCCCGGCGATAAGCTGATCCCGTTTAAAGTTGGCGAAACGTTTACCGGCAAAGACCTGGAAGGCGTGGAGTATCACCAGCTGATGCCGTATGTGCAACCCGACAAGCCAGCCTTTAGAGTGGTGGTGGGTGATTTCGTGACCACTGAGGATGGTACCGGCATCGTGCACATCTCGCCCACCTTTGGTGCTGACGACTTTAGGGTAGCTGCCCAAAACGACATACCGGCCCTGTTGGTAATGGACGAGAATGGTAAACCCATGCCGCTGGTAGACAAGCAGGGGCGCTTTGTGCAGGAAGTAACCGACTTTGCCGGCATGTACGTCAAAAACTACGACGGCCAGGACGAATCGGCGGCAGACTACAAGCCCACCGACGTGCTCATCGCCATCAAACTGAAAGAAGAAGGCAAAGCCTTTAAAGTAGAGAAATACGAGCATACCTACCCGCACTGCTGGCGCACCGATAAGCCGGTTTTATACTATCCGCTGGATAGCTGGTTTATCCGCACCACCGCCGTGAAGGACAGGATGATCGAACTGAATAAGACCATCAACTGGAAACCGGAGTCGACCGGCACCGGCCGTTTTGGTAACTGGCTCGAGAACCTGGTGGACTGGAACCTGTCGCGCTCGCGCTACTGGGGCACGCCGCTGCCGATCTGGCGCACCGAAGATGGGGAAGAAGAGATCTGCATTGGCTCTATCCCGCAGCTGAACGAGGAAATAAACAAGGCGGTGAAAGCCGGTCTGATGAACACCGCCGTGGAACTCACCGACCTGCACCGCCCGTATGTGGACAACATTGTGTTTTTAAGCCCATCGGGCAAGCCAATGTACAGAGAGACAGACCTGATCGACGTATGGTTTGACTCGGGCGCCATGCCTTATGCACAGTGGCATTACCCGCTGGAGAACAAGGAAAAGTTTGAGCAGAACTTCCCGGCCGACTACATTGCCGAAGGGGTGGACCAGACACGCGGCTGGTTCTTTACGCTGCACGCCCTGGCCGTGATGCTGGAAGATAGCGTGGCCTACAAGAACGTGATCGCCAACGGCCTGGTGCTCGATAAGAACGGCAACAAGATGAGCAAGCGTTTAGGCAATGCCATCGATCCGTTCGAGATCATTGGCACCTATGGCCCGGATGCGACCCGCTGGTACATGATCGCTAATGCCCCGCCGTGGGATAACTTGAAATTTAACCCCGAGGGTGTGGCCGAAACGCAGCGCCGTTTCTTTGGCACGCTGCAGAACACGTATTCATTCTTTGCCCTGTATGCCAACCTCGATAACTTTACCTATGCTGAGGCTGATGTGCCGCTGGCGCAGCGTACGGAATCAGACCGCTGGATTATCTCCAAACTTAACACGCTGGTGCAGGACGTGGACGCCAACCTGGCCGACTACGACCCGACCCGGGCTGCCCGCGCCATACAGGATTTTGTGGTGGACGACCTGAGCAACTGGTATGTGCGCCTGAACCGCAAACGCTTCTGGAAAGGGGAGTATAACCTGGATAAAGTAGCCGCTTACCAGACACTTTATACTTGCCTGGAGACGGTAGCCAAGCTGGCCTCACCGATAGCGCCGTTCTATACCGAGCAACTGTACCGCGACCTGAACAGCGTGAGTGGCAAGAATACAGAGGAGTCGGTGCACCTGACGCTTTACCCGGAAGTGGCTGCCAACGCCATCGACAAAGACCTGGAAGAGCGCATGCAACTGGCCCAGACCGTTTCATCGTTGGTGCACTCGCTGCGCAAAAAGCACATGATCAAAGTGCGCCAGCCACTGCAGCGCATCCTCATACCGGTACTGAGCGCGCATACGCGGCACCAGATAGAGGCCGTGGCCGACCTGATCATGAGCGAGGTGAACGTGAAGCACATCGAGTACATCGATGATACCTCCGGCATTTTGGTGAAGAAGATCAAGCCGAACTTTAAAAAGCTGGGCCAGGTATTCGGGCCGAAGATGAAGTTGGTGGCCGCTGCCGTGCAGAACATGAACCAGCAGGACATTGCGCACCTGGAGCGCGAAGGCGGCATTGAACTGCAGCTGAACGACGAGGAATCGGCTATACTTACACCCGACGACGTGGAGATCTCTTCTGAGGATATTCCGGGTTGGCTGGTAGCTAGCGAAGGCAAGCTGACCGTGGCCCTGGATGTGACCCTGACCGAAGAGCTGAAGCAGGAAGGCATTGCCCGCGACCTGGTGAACCGTATCCAGAACTTGCGCAAAGACAGCAACCTGGACGTGCAGGACAAGATCCATATTGTGATGCAGCTGGCGGCGGCAGAGGTGAATGATGCCGTGCTGAACTACAAAACCTATATTTGTGCCGAAACACAGGCCCTGACACTGGACATAACGGATGAAGCCCTGACCAGCGCCACGTTGCTGGACATTGACGACTACCAGGTCCTGCTGCAGATACAGATACAGGAAAGTACCGTAATTTAAGAACCGGGCAGCAGAGGCAGCAGTGCCTTTGCTGCTTCTGTTTTACAGCAGTGTGCGTTAAAATATAGTATATGTGTAGCCGCTAAAGCACACGCAAGTATAAGGCCTCATGATTGAACGTCTTAGGACTTGTGTCCTTTTTGCGGCCTAACAACCAAATATGAAATACTGGAAATATTACCTGGTGGCGATCGGTGTCATCCTGCTCGACCAGGCCGTGAAGCTCATCGTGCATTATAACATGGAGATGGGGATGCCCGGCGAGATCAAGCTCATCGACGACTGGCTGAAGCTGCACTATACCCTGAACCCGGGCATGGCCTTTGGGGTAGAGCTGGGCTCCAGCTACGGCAAGCTTATCCTGACCCTGTTCCGCCTGGTGGCCATGTTCGGTATTAGCTACTACCTATACTACCTGATAAAGCACCAGGCACCCAAAGGGCTGCTCTGGTGTATCGGGCTGATCCTGGGCGGGGCTATCGGCAACCTGGTAGACAGCACCTTTTACGGCGTGTGGTTCGATAACGCCCCGTATGGCTCTTCTACACCTTGGTTCCATGGGCAGGTGATCGATATGTTTTATGTTGATCTCTGGGAAGGCATCATTCCGCAATGGGTGCCTATACTTGGCGGACAACCCATGTCGCTGTGGCCTATCTTTAACGTAGCCGACTCTGCCATTTTTATTGGCGTGGTGCTGATCCTGCTAAACCAGAAGCGCTTTTTCGGAACGCATCCCGAGCCTGAAAGCCATCGGTCTGTAGAACAACAGCAGGGTTTCTAAGCAAGTATAAAGTATTAAGCAAAAAAGGGGCTGTTCCATGTGGAGCAGCCCCTTTTTGTTTGTCAGTTTCTGGTGTTGAGGAAATTTGTGCCGTCCACTTATTCTTTGAAAGACACTTCATATAATCCGGAGACTTCTGTCTATATTTCATGCTTTTGTCTGTAGCTATACTTTGCAACCTTCCTTCATAACATGAAATTGTCTCAACTTTTAGCCACCATGGCTTTGTCTGTAAGCCTGTACTCTTGCGGCTGCGAAGACCTGAACCTTGGCAAATTGGCGTTTACAAACGATTTGATAGCCTTTTTACCTGCTGAGCCGGCACAGGGGCAAAGCTATTTCGCACTATTTAATGGCACCAAGCACCGTATGAATTACCTGGCTCCGAATGGTATAAGTACCGTTGTTATACCTGTAAGGAAAAAGAACTATAGTGGAAAATTTGATCCCAATTCCTGCAAGGAGTATTACACTGCCGAGGAAAAAGTTTATACAAGCCAGGTGGAGGGGGGCAGTCCGGTAAGCATCAGCATAACTTATAGAAAAGATGCAAGTCAGGAGCGGTTCAATAATTACATTGATAAAGATAATGTTGCTGATATAATCGTTTTCGGGCTTGGGTATAACAATAGATTCCCTGCGCCGATACCAAGCGGATCAGCTAGTATTGAAAACTATATAACCCAACGGTACTTTATTTTCAAAGATGCTTCTACTTCACAGGTGGATAATGTAACCTATTTGCAGGAGTTTTTGCCAGCTGTAACCCTGAATGGCATAACCTATCAAAATGTGTATCACCTGCATATGAAAGAGCAACCTGTTTATCGCCCGGAAGAACAATACTACCTGGAACATTATCCGCAACTCGATTATGTGCAGGGCATTTATATAAAAGAAGGAGTAGGGGTAATGCATGCCTATACTTACAAGGGTAAACAGATGGCTATAACAGTTGAATAACTGATTACCTAAAACGCTTTTACAAGAAGATTAATTAGTATTCCCCTTGATGAAGCCAACGCCAGCCGAATAACAGTAAAGTTTCTAAACTGAAGTATAAAAAATCAAAAAGAGGCTACTCTATATGGAGCAGCCTCTTTTTGATTTTCTTAAATTCGCAATTATTTGTAAAGCCATCCTCCTTAACATCAGAAGGCCTTTAAAGCAGAAATCAGCTTAAAATGCCTCTTTCCTGCAGAGCAGCGCGTAGTTGCTCGGGCGAGGAGAAGTGGATAGAAGGAATGCCCAATTGCTCGGCAGCAGTTACATTCCGGAGGTTGTCGTCTATAAACAGCGATTCTTCCGACTTCACATCATAGCGGTCCAGGAGCACCTGGTAAAACGAGGCAAACGGCTTGCGGTTCTTTTCCTCTCCCGACACCACTACGCCATCAAACCAGTGCAGGAAATCGAAGCGCTCCAGGGCGATGGGCCACGTTTCGGCCGACCAGTTGGTCAGCGCATACAGGTTATACTTGCCTTCTGCGCGCAGGTTCCGGAAGATCTCGACCGTTCCTTCAATAGCGCCGCCCAGCATTTCTTCCCAGCGGCCATAGTATGCCCGGATATTTTCTTCGTGCTCGGGGTGGCGGGCTACCAGGTACTCGGTAGCTTCCTGCAGCGACCGGCCGCCGTCCTGCTCTTCGTTCCAGTCGGGGGTGCAGATGTGCGCCAGAAAGTGCAGCATTTCGGCTTCATCATCAAAAATCTTACGGTACAGGTAATGTGGGTTCCAGTCTACCAGCACGGCGCCAAGGTCAAATATGATCGTTTTTGTCATAGCGTATGCAATTGCTTTTGCTTTCAAATTTAAAACTATACGTGCGTGCAGCAAATTAATTTCATTCGGCCGCAACCGCTGAAGAGCAAAAAGGCGGGCTGGCAATTAACTGAACGGAAATCAACCAAAACCTTTATTTTTACCAAAGCACCAACGCCCTTGCCTTGATCACACCCACGCCCATACTTCAGGTCAGCCATTTAGAGACGGTTTTCGCCTCCCGCCACGGCACGACCACAGCCGTGGACAAGATCTCGTTTGAAGTTTACCCCGGCGAAACGGTGGCGATCGTGGGCGAGTCGGGCTCCGGCAAATCGGTTACAGCCTTGTCGCTGATGCGGCTGCTGAGCACGCCGCCGGGCCGCATAACGGGTGGGCAGGCGATCTTTCAGTCCCGCAGGTATGGCCCGGTAGATCTGCTGCAGCTCCCCGAAAAGCAACTGCAGCAACTACGCGGCAACGAGCTAAGTATGATCTTCCAGGAGCCGCAGTCGTCGCTGAATCCGGTGTATAGCTGTGGAAAACAGGTAGCCGAAGTATTGCGCTTACACACCACGCTTTCTAAAAAAGAAGCCCTTATACGCACCATTCACCTTTTTGAGCAAGCCCGGCTGCCACGCCCTGACAAAATTTACGACGCTTATCCACACGAGCTTTCGGGCGGGCAGCAGCAGCGCGTCATGATCGCCATGGCGATGGCTTGCCAGCCCAGCCTCCTGATTGCCGATGAGCCCACCACCGCGCTGGATGTAACGGTGCAGGCCCGCATGCTGCAATTGATAGATGAGCTGCGGATAAAGGAAAATACGACGGTGCTCTTCATCACCCACGACCTGGGCGTGGTGGCCGAGATGGCCGACCGCATTCTGGTGATGTATAAAGGCCGGCTGGTGGAGCAGGGCAGGACGCTGGATATTTTTACCCGTCCGCAGCACCCCTATACCAAAGGCCTGCTAGCCTGCCGCCCCAGCCTTACTACTAAGTCACAAGCCATACTTCCCACTGTAGCTAATTTCATGACGGAAGATGCCTTTGGCAACATCCTTGAAAACCAGCGCCAGGAGCCCTTGCAGGCGGAAAATAGTTCGGGGAGCACCGTTACGTGTTTCAGACAGCAACAGGAAGCAGCCCGCCAATTGCCTTTGCTGCAGGTGCAGGACCTGAAAGTATACTTCCCTATTCGGAAAGGGCTTTTCGGGCGCATCACCGATCAGGTAAAAGCAGTGGATGGCGTCAGCTTTGCCCTATATCCCGGCGAAACGGTAGGCCTGGTAGGCGAGTCGGGCTGCGGCAAAACAACGTTGGGACGCGCATTGCTGCGCCTGGTGGAGCCTACAGCAGGGCAGGTTCTTTTCGATGGGCAGGACTTGGCCCAACTAGAATTAGAAGCATTGCGCCACAGCCGCCGCGATTTCCAGATGATCTTCCAGGACCCGTACGCGTCGTTGAACCCGATGTACACCGTTGGCGAAGCAATCATGGCGCCCATGCGTGTGCATAAGCGCTATACTTCGGACAAAGAACGCCGTGCAAAAGTGCTGGAACTGCTTGATACGGTGGGTCTTCTGCCGGAGCACTTTCAGCGTTATCCACATGAATTCTCGGGCGGACAGCGGCAGCGCATTTGCATTGCCCGGGCGCTGGCGCTGCAACCAAAGTGCATTATCTGCGATGAGTCGGTCTCGGCGCTGGATGTATCGGTGCAGGCGCAGGTGCTTAACCTGTTGAATCACTTAAAGCGGGAGTTCGGTATCACGTACCTCTTCATTACCCACGACCTCTCGGTTGCCAGGCATATGTCAGATCGCATCCTGGTGATGCACAAAGGGCAGATCATTGAGAGCGGCACACCCGGGCAACTCTTTCAGAACCCGCAGCAGGAGTATACCCGCGCTCTCATCAAGGCTATTCCGAAAGGCGAGCCGGAAGATATCGTTAGAGCCCAGCAGCAGCGCGAAGCCCTGAAGGCAGGCATCCTGTAAGTCTTTTTCAACCACTATTAGAGTGGTATCATCCCTGTATTTATAGTACAGAATATTAGGTATGTAGAGTATTTAGAACTTTTTATTTATGCCTGAAGTATGCAGTTCGAAAATATACAACAACCTAATGAGCAAAACGGCTAAGCTTTTGATCCTTCTCATTTTTGCTACCGTTACGGTTACTTACGGGCAACAGGCAAAGCTGAAAGAAGGAGATTACATTGTAACAATTCAAAACGACACCTTAAATGGAGAAGTACGGTTTAAGAATGATACGCTCCTGCTTTTTAAAAACGCTGCTGCAGCAAACATAAAATACACGCCTGATAAACTGAAGGCTGCTCAGGCGGATGGCAATAGCTTTACTGTAAAACAGGTTTTAGGCCGCAGTAAATTTCTGCAGGAAGTTGTCACCGGTTATCTTTCTCTCTACCGGTTTCAAAGCGTTAAGGCTGGAGAGCGATTCTTTTTGGGCAGAAACGATACCATCTTTGTCGTTACGCCTAAGAACATACATGGTATTATCGGCTTCTATTTAAAAGATTGCCCGCAGGAAAAGGACATATCTGTTGAGGTGATCAAGAAGCTGTACAAGTATAATCTAAAGGATCTGATTTCGTTTGTGAGCTACTATAATTTGTGCAAAGGCTACCAGGATGAACAGGTGATAAAATATTCTCCGGAGAAAACCCATTTCAAAACTGCTTTAAGTATAGGTTTAGAATCCTACCGCCTCAAACTAGGCGATAAGAACGAAGATTATCCCGGACTAGATTTCGGAAATAAGGCAAGCTTTGTTGCAGCCATGGCTGTATCACTGGGCAAGGAAACAGGATTTTCTGTTCGCTCTGGGCTGCAGTTTACGCATAAAGAAGGGGCTGCTAAAAGCCTGCCCTACCCGCTAAACAATTCTACTTCTGTGGATGTGGATTTTTCGGCAAGCTTTTTAGAGGCTCCCTTGCTGTTTCGCTATACTTTCGCTGGCAAAGGCATCCGGCCATATGTATCCTTTGGCCCACATGCAGGCGTGGCGTTGCAAAGTAACATCCAACGAACGCCACATGGTTTTACCTACACTGATTCCTATGAGCAAAAGGCCAGTAAATTAGGTCTTAGTTACGGGGTAGTAGGGAATGCCGGCGTATACTTTCCTCAGGTTTTTAAGGGAATGGAAGTAGAAATAAGAGCAGATAAAAGTAACTACGAACACGGGTATGATCTTTCAGACCTCCAAAGTGCTTCTTTACAGCTTTTAGTAGGTTTTTACCTCAATAAGTAACTTTAAAAGGAGCTTACCCAATCATACTTGAAATAGTTAACACCTGCCCGCCCTCCGCAAGAACGGGAATAGGGTAACAGCATTTCTGCTTCGTAAAGGCAGCGGCTTTGCTCGTAGCCTTTTTTGCCCAGTGGCCAGTGAAGTCAGAGACTTCACGCCATCAAAAGGCACAAGTTTGAAAACTTGCGCCAGAACAGCACTTATACTTGAGACAAAGTATAATTAGCTTAGATGAGGATAAAGAAGAACATCCCCCTACCCCCTTCAAAGGGGGACTTTGGCTGATGGTGGAGCAGCAGAACCCTTGCTTAGTAAAGGCTAACCCTCCTTCTACCAAGATCCTTTCAGGATGACAAAAAGGAAGAGGCACGGAGAGCAGGTTTATACTTCAGCTATATTTCCATAGCAGTTACCATCGCGCGGACAGGTCGCGACCAGCCCCTACAGAGAGTTTCAGTCGTAAAAGCCTCAGCTATCGAAACAGATCCTAGTCCTTGGGTTGAGCGCCTCGAGAGTTTCCGGTGCCGAGCTTTAGCGAGGCAGCCCGAGGCACGAGGGCAGGAAATGAAAGCAGCGCGATGCCAAAGGACGAGCCCTCGCGGGCTTGGAGCGCTCCAAAGCAGGAAATGAAACAAGGCAAGTATAAGACTGAGGAAGAAAGGCTGCTAGTAAGTATAGCCACAATATCATATTTGAAAATCAGCCACTACCAGATATAGCAGCAAGTATAAAACTGAGGAATACAGTTAGCTACCAAGTATAGCTATTAAAACAGAATAGAAGAAGATAGGTCGCTACCAAGTATAACCCGTTTGCTGCAACCGATTTCTCCTGACCTCAAAATAACATCATGCATGAGTGTGCGCTACTTCTCCCGCTTTAATATAAAACCCTCCTTTTAGCTTATATAGATATTTCTATATAAATTCACCTCAATTTCCTTTGCACTTCAGCCAAAGCGCCTTGTCTGGCGTATAGAATTCAAACCAATTAAGCGAAAGTTTGTAAATGGATGAGGCAGCCGATGTGGCTGCCCCGGAAAGTAATAAGATACATGAGAAGTAAAAAAAATAAAAGTGGCGACGAAAGCCGCGACAATCGCAACAGCCCCAGAGGACGGGGCGAATCTTCACAAAGAGGAAAATCAACAGGAAAAGGCAAGACAGGTGGTAGAGGAGAGGGTTCTTCGGGACGCAGAGGCGGCTCTTCCGACCGGAAAGGAACACCAAAATCAGCAAAGGCGCTGGTGCTGGAAGTTTTCTCCGGCAACCCCGATGCCGTATTCACTGAACGCTCGTTGTGCCGCCGCTTAGGGGTGGTCGATAAAAAAGGGCGCGACCAGATAACCAGCATTGTAAAAGCCCTGAAAGAAGAGAACAAGCTGCTGCAGGTAGACGACGACAAGTATATGATGAACCTCAAAGTAGACATCATTACGGGCCGTGTGGACCTGGCAAACAGCAAGTATGCCTATATTGTATCGGAAGGGCGCGAAGAGGACGTGCGCGTGTTCCGCGAGCACCTGAAGTATGCCATGGACGGTGACATCGTAAAAGTAGAAGTATCGCCTACCGTACGCGGTGGCCGCCAGGAAGGCGTGGTGATCGAAGTGCTGGAGCGCAGCCGGACCGAGCTGGTTGGCATTATGCAGCTCTCCAAGAACTTTGGCTTTGTAGTGCCCGATTTCAAGAAACTATACTTTGATGTATTTGTTGGCGAGCGCGGCCTGAATGGCGCTAACGCAGGCGACAAAGTGCTGGTAAAGATCGTGGAGTGGCCCGACAAGCCCGACAAGAACCCCACCGGCGAAGTGGTGCGCGTGTTTGGACCGGCAGGCGAGAATGAAGCCGAGATCCACTCGATCATGGCGGAGTTCGGTTTGCCGTTCGAATTTCCGGAAACAGTGGAGGAGGAGGCCGAAACGATCTCCGAGAAAATTACGGCTGGCGAGATTGCCAAACGCCGTGACTTCCGCGATGTAACTACCTTTACTATCGACCCGGCCGACGCCAAAGACTTTGACGATGCTCTCTCGATTCAGAAGCTGGAGAATGGCCATTACGAAATAGGCGTGCATATTGCCGACGTAACCCATTATGTAACCCCGCGCACGCTGCTGGAGAAAGAAGCCTACCACCGCGCCACTTCGGTATACCTGGTAGACCGCACCATCCCTATGTTGCCCGAGCGCCTTTCCAACGGCCTCTGCTCGCTCAGGCCAAACGAGGAAAAACTCACCTTCTCGGTTGTATTCGAGCTCGATGAATCCGGTAAGCTGTACGACACCTGGTATGGCCGCACCATCATTTACTCCGATCGCCGCTTTTCTTATGAAGAGGCCCAGGAGCGCATCGAAACCGGCGAGGGCGACTTTGCCGAAGAGGTAAATACGCTGAACGGTATCGCCAAAAAGCTACAGGCCAAACGCTTTAAGAACGGCGCCATCAGCTTCGAAACCACTGAAGTAAAGTTTAAGCTCGATGAGAACGGCAAGCCACTGTCGGTATATGTCAAAGAACGCAAAGATGCCCACAAGCTCATTGAGGAGTTTATGCTGCTGGCCAACCGCAAGGTAGCCGAGTATGTCTATAACCTGGGCAAGGGTAAAAAGCACCCGACCATGGTCTACCGCGTGCACGGCTCGCCGGACCCCGAAAAGCTGAGCACTTTCTCGCTCTTTGCCCGCAAGTTTGGCTATAAAGTAGATCCGGATGGCGACATCTCGCAGGAGCTGAACACGCTCACCGCCGAGATTGATGGCAAGCCCGAGCAGAGCGTGCTGCAGAACCTAGCGATCCGTACCATGGCCAAGGCCAAGTATAGCACCGAGGAAGAAGGCCACTTTGGTCTGGCTTTTAAGCACTACTCACACTTTACCTCGCCCATCCGCCGTTATCCTGATATGATGGCGCACCGCTTGCTGCAGCATTACCTGGATGGCGGCAAATCGGTGGAGGAGGCCGAGTACGAGGAGCGTTGCCAGCACTCATCCGAAATGGAGAAACGCGCCGCCGACGCCGAACGGGCCTCTATCAAGTATAAGCAGGTCGAGTTTATGAAAGATACCATCGGTAACCAGTATAAGGGTATAGTGTCCGGTGTGACAGAATGGGGTATCTTTGTGGAGATCGAGGAAAACAAGTGCGAGGGCATGGTGCGTCTGTCAGATCTGAACGACGACTATTACGAGCTCGACTCAGCCAACTACCGCATCATCGGCCGCCAGACCAAACGCATTATTTCGTTTGGCGACGAGGTGCTGGTAGAGGTAAAAAGCGCCAACCTCAACGACCGTACCATCGATCTGGAACTGATAGAAACCCTGAAAAGACATTAAGAAGACCTGTGGATAGCACACATCTCTCTCAAAAGATCAACCATACTTTATCCACGCTGCGCTATGGCGAAAACCCGGTAGAACTCTATGAGCCTATCCGCTACATTATGGCTTTGGGTGGGAAGCGCATCCGGCCGTTATTAGTGCTGCTGGCGGCAAACATGTACGATGAGGATGTGGAAAAGGCCCTTTTGCCCGCAGCGGCAGTAGAGGTTTTCCACAACTTCACGCTCATGCACGACGACATTATGGACCGGGCGCCCCTGCGCCGGGGCGAGCAGACGGTGCACGAAAAGTGGAATGCCAACATAGCCATACTGAGTGGCGATGTGATGCTGGTGCGGGCCTACCAGCTGTTGCTGGGCGTAGCGCCCGACCTGCTGCCGCAAGTGCTGGAACGCTTCAGCGAAACCGCTGCCCAGGTATGCGAAGGCCAGCAGCTGGACATGAACTTTGAGCGCCGCGAGCAGGTCAGCATTCCCGAATACATCCGGATGATCACGCTGAAAACGGCGGTGCTGCTGGGCTTTAGCCTGGAGCTGGGCGCTATTCTGCAGCATGCCCCGCTTACGGATGCGGAGCACCTGAAAGCTTTCGGCGATAACATTGGCATTGCCTTTCAGCTGCGCGATGACCTGCTGGATGTGTATGGTGACAAAGCCAAGTTTGGCAAACAGGTAGGCGGCGACATTCTCTCCGACAAAAAGACCTTCCTGATGCTGACGGCGCTGGAGCAGGCCTCGGAACAACAGCTGCAGACCATCGTTAGCTGGCGCAACAAAACCGAAGCAGGTATAGCCCATGAGAAAGTAAGCGCCATTACGGCCGTATACGATGCCCTGCATATCCGCCACCAGACCGAACAGCAGATAGAGCTATACTTCCGCAAAGCCCTCCACCACCTGGATGCCGTGCAACTACCGGAGAAGCGCAAAGCCACTATTCGGGGGCTGGCACTGCAGCTCATGGAGCGGGACAGTTAAATTGCTGCATTTATTAACCTGTAAAGGGTGTGCTGAACCCAGGAAAAACACCTGGAAATTTATTCACCCATTCACGCAATCACTCATTAAAATTAACCCAAAAGCATGGAGTTAAACGTCACCCTCATACTTATTGCCATTACCGTTGTTGTTTCGTGGGCCGCCTGGCAGAAACCGGAATTGCTGCACAACTGGATCTTTCAGCCGTATGCCGTGCAGCGCGACAACTCCTGGTACCGCTTTCTGACGTCGGGCTTTCTGCATGCCGATTTTAGCCACCTGTTCTTTAACATGTTCACGCTATACTTCTTCGGAAGCAATGTGGAGTATACGCTGGTCGGGGTTTTCGGCACCATCGCCGGCGAGCTGGTATACCTGCTGGTTTACCTGGGCGGTATCATCATGTCGGACCTGCCTACTTTCTTTAAGCATCGTAACGACCCTGCCTACCGCGCCTTAGGCGCTTCGGGTGGCGTGGCTTCGGTCCTGTTTGCCAGTATCCTGTTTTACCCCACTAACAGCGTATGCCTGTTTGTTGCGCTTTGCGTGCCCGGCTTTATCTTCGGGGTGCTGTATATGATGTATTCTTACTTTTCGGGCAAGCGCATGGGCGACAACATCAACCACGATGCCCACTTTTACGGCGCCTTGTTCGGTATTGTAGTTGCCCTGGCAGCTGTGCCGCAGGCGGGGCCCTATTTTATTGAACAGATCAGCAACTGGCGGTTATTTTAAGTAATAGCCGCAAAATTGTACTGTTACTTTTGAAGGACTGAAGAGGCAATTCCAGCTAATAAAAAATAAGGTGCGTATAAATGGCTAGAAATCAGCGTTTATACCTATGGCCTTACCAAGCAAGAAGCATAGCCTTATCATCCTCTTTGTTGCATTGTTGCTGGCACCCAGCCTGTGCCTGCAGGCTGGCATACGGCCTGTAGCACCACCATTGCAAAAGAGTGTTAGCCTGATGGAGTATGTGATGCAGCAGCGCCCAACGCTGGCACAACTCATTACCAAAGCCGGTCTTACCCCTACTTTGTCTGGTGGCGGGCCCTATACCTTGTTTGCCCCTCCGGAAGATGCGCTTCAAGGCTGGAAAAGTAAATCGACTGAGGAACTGCACCGGCTGTTACTGGCTTACCTGGTAAAAGGCAGTTACCAGGAATCGGATCTCAAAGATGGTGCTACCCTCGACACAATGGCGGGTAGTAAGGTAACTATCTGTCGTAAAAAAGGGCAGACGCTTATTGATGGAGTGGCCATCCTGCAGGCCGACAACCGCTTCAGCAACGGTACCCTGCATGGGCTGGCCGGTCCTATTGCGTTGTAAACTGCAGTGTAATGACGGAGACGAATCTGTGTTATATTATCCAAAAAGTACTATATATACTTATTTCAGATCAACAACAAAAGCTAGCAGATACGTAGGTATAAGTTACGTTTTTGTTTAAAAAATAGTATTTTAAGCATACTATAACAGGGAAAAGTATAAAGCAGCTGCAGCAATGTTACGTATTTATTACCTGTACTATGCTGACAGTAGATTTAAATACCGCCCCCGGAAGAGCCATCAGAACAATAGCCTCGAACGATTGTTACGAGCTTTTGTATAATGAGGTCGAGAACCGCATTTACCTTACAGTAAATGGTTTTTGGAAAAGCCCGGCTGCTGTTCCGGAATACCTGCACGACTGGGAAAAGGCTTTGTTGCTGAGCAAGGTTAATTTTACGCTATTGGCTGATTTCAGGGGCATGATCACGCATCCGCAGGAACTCAATAGCTTGCACATAGCGGTACTTAAGCTGGTAAAAGCACATGGCCTGCTCCAGTTTGCCTGTGTTGCCCCTGACGATAAAATCGCTTCGCTGCAGGTGGCCGCTATCTGCGAAGAAAGCGGCATTGAACCCCACATTTTTTCCTCTCCCGAAGACGCCCACGAATTTTTAAATACCAGCGCTGCCAGTTACCAGCAAGTATAAGCTCCCGCTTCGTTCTCTTTGTTACACCTTTTACAGGCTGCAACCTTAGTCAACGGAATAATATTATGCCTGACCACAATCCTAACCGATAGCCCCGGAAATTACTTGCCTCCCGCATTATCTAAAAGTAGTTACCCAACTGCTTTAGCTATTAGTTCGATCATACTGCCGTATTTCTTTACCGTCATAAAGCAGAAGTATGTTCCACGTGGAGAGGAACGGTGATGTTGTAGCAGCTGAGCTTCAAGTATATTATTGCGGCTATACTTGCTAGGAGCTGTTTAATGCTCAGTTTTATACGCTATACTTGATTGCTAACTGTATTCCTCAAATACTTCGGCTATACATCGTAATTTCTGCTGTTGGTCAGTTCTGTTTTCTGCTATACTTGCTAGCTACTTGTATCCCTCAGTCTTTAACTTGTCTTGTTTCATCTTATACTTTAGTGCGCTCCAAGCCCGCGAGGGCTCGTCCTTGCGTTTCGCGCTGTGGCGTGAAGCTGCTCCTCGCTGACGCTGCGGGCTGCCCTTCGGGCACCGCAACACACCAAGGCGCTCAACCCAAGGACTGGGATCTGTTCGATAGCTTGGATTTATACTTTCGCTCAGGTATAGATTCTCTGTATTCTGATTTCCTTTATTCTACTCTTCTTTGTCATCCTGAAAGGATCTTGGTGAAAAGGAGATGAAGCCTTTACTAAGCAAGTATGCTGCTCCTCCATCAGCCCAAAGTCCCCCTTTGAAGGGGGTTGGGGGATGTTCCTCTTTCTCCTAAACTGTTTATACTTCAGCTCCAGTATACTTGTGATCTCACAGGCAAAAACCATATACAAACTGTCCTTTCGAACAATGTGAGAAATCTGTTACCGAATCCTAAAGGAATTTTAAACAGATCTCTCCTAGCGTCGAGATGACAGCAGGGCAGGCGTGACGCTTTTTGCAACAGCATAAACTACAAAGCTTATACTTACCAGTAGTAACTACAAGGTCCCCTCCTTAGACTAGCGAGAACGCAAGTTTGAAGCTAGCAAGCGTAGCTTTGAGGGGCAAGGGGTGGTTGGATCCGGCACTGCACCACTTATACTTATCGGAATACAGGCCATCGACTAAAGGCAAGAGCAGGTAAATTCCCGCACCAGGGAGTAACCAAGAGTTTAGCCAACCAACAATTACAAATACCCCTGCGCCTGTAAACGGAACAGCTCGGCATATTTGCCATCTCGCGCCAGCAACTCCTCATGCGAGCCCAGTTCTTTGAGCTGCCCCTGCTCCAGGAACAGGATCCGGTCGGCCATGCGCACCGTGGAGAAGCGGTGGGAGATGAGCACGGCTGTTTTACCGGCAATCAGCTCCGAAAAGCGCAGGAACACTTCGTGCTCGGCGCGGGCATCCAGGGCCGAGGTCGGTTCGTCCAGGATCAGCAGCTGGGCCTCGCGCATGTAAGCCCGTGCCAGCGCCACCTTCTGCCACTCGCCGCCCGACAGCTCCACCCCCTTGTTAAACCGTTTGCCCAGCACTTGCTCATACTTATCGGGGAGGCGCTGGATCACCTGGTCGGCCAGGCTTTTGTGGGCTGAGGTCTGGATGCGGGCCTTATCGCCAATGTTGCTGATCTGGCCAATGGCAATGTTATCGGAGGCGCTCATCTGAAACCGCACGTAATCCTGGAATATGATGCCCACTTGGTGGCGCAGGTCGCTCAGGTCGTAATCGCGCAGGTCCACACCGTCTAAAAGTATGCGACCTTCCACCGGTTCGTAGAGCCGGGCCAGCAGTTTTACGAGCGTGGTTTTGCCAGCGCCGTTCTCGCCTACCAGCGCCAGTTTCTCGCCGGCTCTTAAATGAAATGATAAGTGGCGCACGGCCCAGCGCTCACTGTTCTGATACTTAAAGCCCACGTTCTCGAAGGTAAAGCCCTGCCGGATGGGGCGCGGAACCGGAAGCGGGTTAACGGGCGGCGTGATCTGGGGTTTGAGCTCCAGGAAATCAAACAGGTCCTGCAGGTACAGGGCACTCTCGGCAATCTGCGAAAAGCGTGTCATGATGCCCTGCAGCAGCCCGCGCATGCTGTTGAACGAGCCGGCCAAGAAGGTGAGCGTACCCACCGTGATCAGGCCGGCTATCGTCTGGAAAAGAATGAACACGTAAGCGCCGTAGTAAGCCAGCGTACCCAGCGCCGACAGCACGCTTCCCCACACGGCCCGCCGCACGATCAGGCTTTTGTTAAGCAGGTAATAACGGTCGGAGAGGAGCTTAAAGCGATCGGCCAGGAACCCCGAGAGGTTAAAGGTCTTGATCTCTTTGGCTGTTTCGTCGGAGGCACCAATGTAACGCAGGTAGTCCAGCTCGCGGCGCTCGGGCGTCCAGGAGCGGGAAAGGGAATAGGTGCGCTCGTTAAAATGCGTCTCGCCCAAAAACGATGGTATGACCGCGATCAGAAGAATAAGAATGAGCCAGGGGTTAAAGGCAATCAGACCAACCGCCAGAAAGCCAATGGAGACAACATCCTGCAGCTGCGCCAGCACCTGCGACATGAGCACCACCCGCGTAACCGTTTGGCGCCGCGCCCGCTCCAGTTTGTCGTAAAACGTGGCATCTTCGAACTGGGCCAGGTCTAGGGTGGCGGCGTGCTCTATCAAGGCGATGGAGGTTTTATTCGAGAACAGATCGCCCAGCAGGCTGTCGAGCAGGGTTACGGCGCGGTTGATCAGGTCCGAGATTACGGCCAGGCCTAGTTCGGCGGCCACCAGGAGCCATAGGTAGGAGAGGTCGCGCGCGCCGGCCACATCAATAAGCCGGATCACTTCATCAATGATCAGCTTGCCTACATACAGCACCAGCAGCGGAATAGCCGCTTTGACCAGGCGCAGCAGCAGGTTGCCGATGGTCATACTTTTGCTCGTATCCCAGATGAGGCGGAAGAACTTGGGCAGGTTTTTCAGGGCGCCCACCTGGTCCTTAAAACTTTTTTTGTCGCTATCTGTCGGGCCTGTTGTGCGGGCTCCTTTGGTATTCTGTTTACTCATACTTCTATTGTGAACGTGGCTGTTTAGCCGGCTATACCGCTGCGCGCTGCAGCGGATCTGGTGTAAATTAAATATGTGTTAAGGACTGCTTGCACAACAAAGTATACAGCAACAAGTTTGGATGGATACGTTGCCATTGCCCTGAGTGCTCACCCGCAGGCGCTAAGCACGTTAGGGGCCAAATAAGATTATGCGTTGAAACAGAAGTTTAGCGTATCTTGTTTCTTCAACTACAATAAAACGAATCTATGAAAAAACACCTACTAACCCTGCTGCTTATACTTGGGCTTAGCTATACTTGCCTGGCGCAAACCAAAAAAGTACAGCCCGCCGATGTCGCCTCTCCTGAAGCCATTACGGCTGCTGCACTGCGCCTCATTTCCGGTCCGCAAGGGCAGGAGCGCGACATGGAAGCCTTTAAGGCTTTGTTTCTGCCCAATGCGCAGCTCGGCGGCGTATTCTTTAAAGCCGATAGCAGCTTTGTGCGCATCACCACGGCAGAAAAATTTGCCGAGCGTAACGGGCCGGCCTACAAAGAGCTGGGCTTTTACGAAAACCAGCTGGCACTGCGCGTAGAGCGTTTCGGCCTTCTGGCCACGGCTTTCCAGACGTATGAGACCCGCACCGGTACCAAAAACGGCAAAGTAGAAGACCGCGGTGTAAATACCTACCAACTCGTGTACGACCAGGGGCGCTGGTGGATCGCCAGCTTGCTCTTTACGCCCGAAACCACAAAATATCCACTACCTGGCAAGTATCTGAAATAGCCAAAATACAGTATGATAGGGCTATGACCCGATACCTGCTGTACTTCCTGACCGGCGTAGCCATTGCCACCGTGATCCTTTTTTTCAGAGGCTATGTGTTGGTGCCCCATACGATCTATTCTGATATAGCCCTGCCGGCTGGTATGGCGCTGTTTGGGCTGGCCTCCTGGGTAACCCTTTTCCGGATAAAGCTCGGCTCAGTGCTGGCCTTGCTGTGCGTGCTGGCGGTGGTGCCCTGGCTGGTGCGCATCGGTCTGCGCGTATGGTCGCCGGATACCGAGATTGCAATAAAGCAGGTGGTGCAGATCATTCACCTGGTGCTTTCGGTGCTGTTGCTGTTTTCAGGTATTGTAAGTGCCCGCTACCTCATCAGGCCAGGCTCCTGGCAGGCCGGCACTCCTACGCCGGGTTTTGTGCTCAAACTCATACTTGCGGCCATCCCGCTGGCAGTGGTGGCCGGCTGGCTGCTGGTGATGCCCCAGGTATAACCCGTAAAAACGAGAAAAGCCCGGCTAAAATAACCAGGCCTTGTCTCACCTTAAACAAACATATCTTTTGGCCCAACGGCCTTTTATACTTGTAAATAGCATTCCCATTTATTTGTCATCCTGTAAGGATCTTGTTGGCAAACGTCTTGTCAGCATGATAAGCGCCATAACTGCTCGCTAACAAGGTCTTCCCAAAATGATAAAAGCAGTATAGGGTATGGCAACAGCTATCTTTCTTTGTCAATTCCTCTCCTTAGAGGAGCTAAAAGTAGGTTTACAGCAGAAAAGCCGAATCACAGCTTACTTTGCCACACCTTCCACCACCGACACGGCCGAAGCGCCGAAGAAGCCGATGCCACCATTGCTGATGTTTCCGGGCGCATTGGCCGGCGTGGTCTCGAAGGGGCCGCCACTCTCGTTCTGCTGGTTTAGCAGCGCCAGCCAGAAGCTGTAGGCGGGCTTATCGAGCGAGTACATTTCAATGCGCAGCTTATCGTTCGCTTTCAGGGCAAATTCCATGTCGGCGTGGCCGTAGTTGCCGTCATAGATGTCATCTTTCAGCACGGCCAGCTCATCAGGCTCCACTACACCATTAATGATGACATTCCAGCGGTAATAGTTGCCTCGCCCTGCCGGATCTGCAAAATGAATGATGGGATGTATGCCCTCGTCGCTGGTTTCGCCTTTTTTCTTGTAAATAAAAGTGAGCGAATCGATCGGGGAAACAGGGGGCATGTAGCTCTGGGCCGTATACTCTTTTCCGTTTATCACTGCCTTAAAGTAGTACGTGTTGCCCGGCTTGCCCTGCAGTTTGGTGGTCTGGTAAATCCCTTCTGCCACCTGTTTTAGCGTATCGCTGGTGCCATGGTTATCCGACACGATCACCAGTGCGCCGTTCACACCGGGCGTGCGGCCCTGATCCAGGTAGCCTTTGGTGTTGGAGAGGCGCACGGTGTAGGGGCCGGGTTGGTTGGTAATAAGGCCTTCTACCACCAGTTTGGTATCGGCGGTGCGGAGCTCGTAGTCGATCACTTCTTCGCAGCTGCTGCAGGCAAAAGCCAGCAGGCTCAGGCTGAGGAATAGATACTTTTTCATAGTTGGAAGGGCTATCGCTTAAAAATTAAAGTTGTAGGTAAGAGAGGGGATGATGCCGAACAGGTACGTTTTCACGGCCTCGGTTTTCGTGGCGTCGTCCTCACTTTCGCGGAAGTATACCGAGAAGGCATTTTTACGCGCATAGGCGTTGTAGATGCTTAGCGTCCAGGAGCTGCTATACTTCTTAAACTCGTTCTTCGGCTTTTCATAGGTAGCCGACAAATCCAGGCGGTGGTAGTCGGGCAGACGGTAGCCGTTGCGCTCGGAGTACACCGGGTAAGTTTTACCATTATACTCGTAGCGGCCCACGGGCATGGTTACCGCACCACCGGTAGCATAGGTCCAGTTGGCGCCAAAGTTTATGTTAGGGCTGAACTGGTAGGTGAGCACCACGTTGCCGGCGTGGCGGCGGTCGTAGCGCAGCGGGTAAGGGTTGCCCTGGTTAATGCCCGGCACCGTGCGCTCCGTCTTCGACAACGTATAGCTGACCCAGCCGGTGAGCAGGCCTTTCTGCTTGCGCAGGTAGAATTCTGCCCCGTACGCCTCGCCACTGCCGCGCAGCAGCTCTGTTTCCAGACGATCGTTCAGGAAGATCTCGGCGTAATCCTTGTAGTCAATCTGGTTATCCAGCCACTTGTAGTATACTTCCACCGAGCCCTCGAACATGTTATCGAAGAAGTTGCGGAAGTAGCCGGCTGCCACCTGATCGGCCAGCTGTGGCTGCACGTAGGTGCTGCTCGGGATCCAGATATCAAAAGGCATGGCCGAAGTGGAGTTCGACACCAGGTGCAAATACTGGCGCATGCGGTTGTAAGAGGCTTTAACAGAACTTACCTCGCTCAGCGCATACTTGGCCGAGAGGCGCGGCTCGAGCCCACTGTAGGATTTGATCTTCTCGAAGCGGCCATAGGCCACGGTGTCCACCGGCATGTCGAAATCCGGGCCATACTGGTATACTTTGCCGGGACCCATGTTGGTGAAGCTGGAGAAACGCAGGCCATAGTCCAGGGTCAGGCGGTTAGTGAGTTGCTGCTCGTTGCTCAGGTATAGCGCACCTTCAAATGCACTGGTGGCGTTCAGTTTGATGTTGCTCACGTACGATTCCGGGCCTGGCACCACCTCGGCAGGAATAAAGTGGTGGTAGGTGCCCTGCAAGCCGAAGCGCAGCTGGTTTTTGGGGTTCAGGAAGTACGTATAATCGTTTTTGAGGCTGTAATCTTTGATGCGTGACTTCCAGGTAAATTCCGACTCCTTCACCCGGGAGCCCAGCGCATAATCAAAGTCCGAGAAGATGAGGGTAGTGTTGGAGAACAGGCGGTCGTTGAAGAGGTGGTTCCAGCGCAGGGTGGCCGTGGCGTTGCCCCAATCCATCATAAACTGCTTGTTGCCCGCCACATCGCGCCCAAAATAACCCGATACAAACAGCCGGTTCTTTTCATTCAAAGTATAGTTCAGCTTGGTGTTGAGGTCGTAGAAGTATAAGCGGTTGTTCTTTACCTCGGGGTCGGAGCTGGCCTTGAAGAACACATCGGCATAGGTGCGGCGGCCGGAGACGATGAACGAGCTCTTGTCCGGCACGATCGGCGCCTCCACGGTCAGGCGGCTGGAAACGGTACCAATACCCCCTGACACAGCCAGTTTTTTGTTGTTGCCCTCTTTCATGCGGATGTCGAGCAGCGATGACAAACGGCCGCCGTGCTGCGCCGGAATGCCGCCTTTGTAGAGCTGCACGTCTTTGATGGCATCGGCATTGAACACCGAAAAAAAGCCCATCAGGTGCGAGGCATTGTATACAGGCGCTTCGTCGAGCAGGATCATGTTCTGGTCTACGCCACCGCCACGCACGTAAAAGCCGGAGGTGCCTTCGCCTGCCGTCTGCACGCCCGGCATCAGCTGCACCGCCTTCACCACATCCACCTCGCCCAGCAGGGCTGGCATGTTCCTGATCTCCGACACCTGCATTTTCACCGTGCTCATTTCCATAGAGCGCACGTTGTTATCTTCCTTGCGCGTGGTGATCTCCACTTCTTTCAGGGCTGTGGTGTTCTGGCTTAGTTCCACGTCCAGTTTCTGGCTGGCGTTCAGCTGCAGGGGCCTGGTCGTGGTTACATAGCCCAGGTAGTTGTAAAATAAAGTATAGGAGCCTTTTGGCAGCGTGAGCGAGTAGAAGCCATACTCGTTGGTGCCCACGCCCACGCCGGGCAGTTCCTGCACGCCCACGGAAGCGCCGATCAGCCCTTCGCCGGAGGCCTTGTCTTTGACGTAACCGCTGATGGTTACCTTCTCCTGCGCCAGCGCAGGCCCGGCCAGCAGGCACAGCAGCAGAAGCGTCAGCAGGGTATAAAATTGTTTTTTCATGGTTTTGTTTTGCTCAGTAGTATGGAAATGCAACAGGGTATTCAGGCAACTGAATGTTTCGGTAAGGTGCAGCAATAGTAGCCGCCTGCGAAGGCCGCTTTATGCTACTTTCCGGTAAAAGAATTATATAATGGAGGCCATACTTCCTTTGCTGCCAGACCAGGCCTAAATTCGGGGCAGGCCGTTTGGTGCGCCAGGTGGCACGAGGGGCAACAGGAAGTAAAAGACAGCGTTAGCGGTGCAGGTCGTGCATCACGCCAGAGAAGCGAAAGAAGCGCTGAAAAGGCCGTTGCCGGGCTGCAGCGTAAAAGCAGATGGATAGAACATAGTTTTATAGGTTGTGGTTATTTGGCGCATGATGCCCGGAAGTGTAGCAGCTTTATACTTATACCCAGTAGTTTAAGGCGTTTGGCTTTTCCTGCTTCCGGTTATCGGCTGCAAAAGTAGAAGTAATTTGGCGCAAGGGAAACCCCTCTTTGCAATAATTTGCTTCTTTTTAGATGAAACCAGAATTTTCAGGCATGATGCGGGATAAACACAGGATGAAATGTCCGGCGGCGAGAGGGGCAGTTCCTGCCGGGTCTGGCAGCGTGTAACCTTTTATACTACCCTTTGCTTCTGAACTGCTTTTTGTGCTTTGCCGGGTTTAGGAGGAAATGTGATGCCTGTATAACCGGCCACCATGTATGACAGGTATAGGTTCGCATTCAGGCTTGCTCTAAAATGAGAAAAGCCCTACCAAAATGGTCGGGCTTTCTCTCACCTTAAACAAACTAAACTAATCTAAACTTTAACTAACCTTATCTTTTGTATGCATAATTTCTGCGTTTTTGAATGCCTGGGTTACATGTAGCTACCTGGCGGCGTTTCGGGAACAGCACCTGTCGCAATATTTTTTCAAATATTTTACCGATACATTTGGAGTTAACAGAACAGCTTCCTATATTAGCTTTTCGTATTAAATACTTCCCTCATTGCGGGTGCAAAAGTAGAAGTTTGTTTTGGAATTAGAAAACAAAACGGGCAAAATATTTTTGTACTTATTCTATTTCCCCTCTTTCTAAAGGTAACCTCCTGAACCTCAGCTAGATTAATTTTAAGTTAAAGGCGCCTTTTTTTGCAGCAAATCCGCAGGGTAAGGCCGTTGCTGTACGCCGTTTACATCATTCTCTGCTTGACCTGCAAAATTGCCCGCTACTTTCGTTTCGGTTTTGCGCTTCCCCCGGACCTGGTTACATTTACTTTGGATACGTGGTAAAATGGAAAATAACTTTGCGGCTGTTATAGCCGGGCACAAGACAGAAGACCTGCTGCAGGTATTGCAGGAGCAGGAGGAGTATGCGCCGGAAGTGGTGCTGGCCATACTGGATGAACTGGAAAAGCGGGGTGTGGCGCTGCCCGAAGAAGCTGCTATTCGCGCAAAGGCGCAACAAGCTTACGTAGGGCCAACCGAGCAACAACCCCAAAGCGCAGCCGAGAAACTGCGCGACTTTGGAATGACCTTCGTGCCGCAGCAGGCATATTTTGTAACCCCTGTCTTGCTGAACCTGAATTTGCTGGCATTCCTGCTAATGGTGCTGCTGGGCATCAGTCCCATCAACCCCGATGCCGCCTCGCTGATAGCCATGGGGGCCAACTTCGGACCTTATACATTGTCGGGTGAGTGGTGGCGCCTGCTAACCAGTACCTTTCTGCATGGTGGCCTGCTGCACCTGGCGTTCAACATGCTGGCGCTGGTTAGCGTGGGCAGAGCGCTGGAACCTCTGATCGGCCGCTGGCCGTACCTGATCGCGTATCTCTTATGCGGCCTGGCGGGGAGCATCACCAGCCTCTGGTGGGATCCGGTACGTGCCGGCGTAGGCGCATCCGGGGCTATTTTTGGTATGTTCGGGCTGCTGTTGATCCTGATGTTGTTGGAACGCAAATTGCCTTGGCAGCACAAAAAAGGCATGCTCCTGAACCTGGGCTTTGTGCTGGTGCTGAACCTGGGCTTCGGCATGAAAAGCGGTATCGACAATGCAGCCCACTCCGGCGGGCTGGTGTGCGGCCTGCTTTTCGGCGCCGTGCTTTTGTTGCGCTCCGACCGGCAGCTCTCCCAGCACTACAGTGCCAAAGGCAATGCCGTGATGGCAGGGGTGGGCCTGCTGCTGTTAGGAATGTTTTTTAAAAGTATACCCCTGGCCGGTGAGGCGCGCTTTGTATATGCCATGGAGGAGGTGAGCAAAAAGGAAGCGCAGGCCATGCGCGTGTTCGTAGCCCTGTACCAGGCTGGAGATAAGGCGCAGGCCGCTGATTTTGTGCCGTTGCTGGACGAGGGAATCCGGCGCTGGGACGAAAGCATTGCGCTGCTGGCACCGATAGATGATGTGGTAGGAGAGGAGCAGGACAAAGTAACTGTGATGCTCAAATACCTGCGACTTCGCAAAAAATCGTACCAGGTGCTGCGCAGCGATCTGGCCGCCAAACGCACGTGGCAAAGCCCGCAACAGCAGCAGCTCCTTCAGGCCATCGATCATTATGTCCGCGGGCTGCGTAACGGCAAAGCCAGCGAAATTGCCCGGGAAGATGATCCCCTGAAAAGCCAGCTCAGTATGCCCGCAATAGCAGCAGAAAGAGATTCTGCTGCTAAGCCGCTCTATGTGGTGGACGGGAAAAAGGTGCAGCAGCCAGCCACAGTAGCGCACCTGCGCCCCGATGATATTGAAAGTATACAAGTGCTGAAAGGAACAGACGCGACAACTGCTTATGGCCCCGAAGGCGCCGCAGGTGTAGTGCAGATCACCACCAAAAAAGCCACCAGGTAAGCCTGCGTGCTACGGCTATGTTAAAAACAGTACTGCATGGTTCTGAAGCAGATAAAAAAATTATCTATAGGGCAGGTGCAAAAAATGTAAGAATATCCGCTATATTTAAACAATAAATGCCCTGATCCGCAACATTACGAAGAGACAAGCCCTACCGTCGTAACCAACTCTTTAATATTAAGTATAGCTATTTTTAAATAGTCATATTTTCTCTAAACGATGACCAAACGCTACAAATTATTTTTGCCGGCGGTAAGTGTACTACTGTTGGTGCTGCTGATGCAGTTTATGAGAACAGGCTCACTGCAGCTCAGCCAAGTGCTGGTGCCGGTATTGTTCTACCTGGCAGGTGGCTTGCTGGCAATCCTGTTTCCGGCCAAGCAAGTGCAGGAGCTGTAATCGGCTTTCCCTCCTTTATCGCTTCTCTGCAGGCCCAAAGCCTGTTGCAGGCATCGCTTTGAGCCCGCATCCTGTCAGGCTCTTCTCTTTCTCTCCGCTGTCTTCCTTAAATCAACAACTACTCAGATCAAGATTACCGTATGGCTTTGCGCAACCTGCATGCCGGGCAAGGCGCTGTTAAATTTTTCAGGCTTCAGGCAACTATTGGTTATTTTCTGCATCTATTGGTTTAAAGTATAGCGCAAGTGCGTGTTATCGCCTGAAAAAGTAAAACCATAAAACCCATACCTATGAAGAGCATTAAATTTTACGCTGCTACTGTTACTGTATTTGCGCTGGCCCTGCTGCTGGCAAACGCTCCTGTTGTGGCGCAGCAACTGCGGGGCAATGGAAACCTGAAAACGGTGAGCAGAGATGTTTCCGGGTTTAAAGGCATCGACGTGAGCGGTGGATTTAACGTGGAAATAACCCAGGGATTGAAGGAGGGCGTGCGCCTGGAAGCAGAGGAAAACCTGCTGGACAATATCAAAACCGAAGTGAAGAATGGGGTGCTGCACATCTATAACGACAAAAGCCTGAATAGCACCAAAAGCATGAAGGCGTACATTACCGTAAAAGAGCTAAATAAAATAGCCATCAGCGGCGGCGTAAAGGTAACTGGCAACGGCACTTTTAAAAGCGATAGATTCGATCTGAACATGAGTGGCGGCTCAGCGGTAACGCTGGCTGTAGATGCCAACCAACTGGTAGCCGATATGAGCGGCGCCAGCAAGGTAGAGCTCACCGGCCGGGCCGATGTGCTGAACATGGACATGTCAGGGGCCTCTAAAGTGGAAGCAGCCGATCTGGTGGCAAAGCGCGTGAAGATAGAAGCAAGCGGCGCCAGCAAAGTGAAAGTATATGCCAAAGAGGCGCTGGATATCAATGCTTCCGGTGCCTCGGTGGTTTATTATAAAGGTAGCCCCAGCATCAGTTCGGATGTATCGGCAGCCGCCAAAATATCAAAGATGTAACAAAAGCCTACTACCTGCCTACTCAAGAAGAGCATCCTGCCCGGGTGCTCTTTTTTTGTGACCAACGGGCACTTATCCTTTGAAAGCGGCAGCGCGTATAGGTAAAATACTGTAACCAAACCTATAAGCTATGAGCGAAGCGAAGAAAACAACCAATCACAAAGAGATACAGCAGTGGGCGGAAGCGCATGGCGGCGTGCCTGCCATCATCAAAGGCACCGAAGACGACGGAAAGGGCGAAGGCGTGCTGCGCATCCACTTCCCTAAAAGAAGCAAAGACAACGACAGCTTTGAAGAGATCAGCTGGGAGGAGTTCTTTCAAACATTTGATGAAAATAAACTAGCCCTGCTCCTCGAGCCGGATGGCGTCTTTAACAAGCTTATCAAACGGGATTAACACCAGGCAAAGGCCTTTTTCAAGCGCTTTATACTTTATAAAGTGCAGGAGGTCAACAGCGGGAAAGTATAAAAAGGGCCTGTGCTGTAATAGCACAGGCCCTTTTTTACGGGTTAAAATGGATTCTTATACCTCGAAAAGCTAGGGCTGCTGTTGTTGCAGCAGGTCTATGGTATGGGTCAGGGCTTCTTTTCCGCCCCAGGGGCCGTGGCCAGGCACTACTTTTTTAGCCTGCTTATACTTGGCCTGCACCCTGGCTACGGCATGAGCCCAGTTGCTCATCGTAGCATCGGCCGTATTGCCCAGGCTTTTGGCAGCAGCATCTTTTACCAGGCATCCCCCGAAAAGCACTTTCTGGCGGGGCAGGTAGACCACTACGTTATCGGGCGCGTGGCCTGCCCCCGGGAAGTATACCTGTACCTGCTGGCCACCAATGCGGATAGTCGTATCGGCAGGCAGCGCAGGCGTAGGGTTGCCCAACTGCTGCTGCGCTGCCCGTTGTGCCGTCAGGGGGGAGCTTAGCACCGGCACCCGGTGCTGTTGCAGCACGGCGATGCCTCCCATCCGGTCGTCGTGCGCGTGCGTTACCAGGCACTGCCGGATAGGCAGCTTCAGGCTGTCATCCACCCACTGTACCAGTTGCTTTGTCTGTTCTTCGCCCCAGGCCGTGTCTACCAGTACCACGCCATCAGCAGTAGCGATGATGAGGCCATTGGACGGGAATTTTACCTCGCCCAGTATCTTGTAAGAAGTATGCACCCAAACATGCGGGGCGATCTTTTTTACGTGTAACTGCATCTCCTGAGCATAAGTATACGGAACGGCACAGAGCAGCAGCAGGCAAAACAGCAGGCGCTTTTTCATGAGCAGCTATCGGTTATCGCACTGGTACGGGCAGCACCGGCAGGCTGGAGTGGCCTTCGCTGTCTACAGAAGTTACCCCAAAAAAGTAGTTGTCTTTGGAGTAGGGCAGTGAGGCTTTGGTATCAGTTACGAGTACTTTCTTCTCCCAAGTAGGGCTGCTAGTGGCACGGATCAGCACGTAATAACCGGCTGGCTTGGGGCCTTTAGCGGGCGCTTCCCATTTCAGGTCTGTTTTGTTCGTAAGGTCGGCCGTAAGCACGCCTACTTTAACCGGAGCGGCAGGAGCCAGGCCCAGGCTGGCCATAGTCGCCAGGTTTACGCCCGCATTTTTGCGCAGGTACTCAAAGTCCATAAACTCAACCAGGTCGCCGTACTGGGTGCCATTCTCGGTGCGCAGGTCCTGGTGCTGGTGGTCAAAATCTTCGTTCATTTCGCTCATGCGCACGGCTGTAAAGCCCTGTTTGTTAAAAGGCGTGTGGTCGCCACCACGCAGGAAGCGGTCGGCGCGGTACTCCAGCACCACATCCATCTGAGGAACATATTTTTCGCCGGCCATTTCCATGTAGCGGGCCAGGTTGCGGCTGGGGCTGTCGTTGTCAGAGCCCAGTGTGCGGCGCAGGCGCGCCTGCTCTTCCGTTTCGTTGGCGGGTGTGCCCTCGCTGAACACACGCACGCGGGTATTGTCGTGCAGGCCGGTTTCGTTTGAGAACGAGTTGCCCACAATGTCGTTGTTAAGCATGGCCACCAGGTTCCAGTTCTCCTTTTTGGCACGCTCGGCCAGGTGCGTAGAGCCGTACAGGCCCTGTTCTTCGCCCTGCACTGCCACAAAGATCAGCGTGGCCGGAAACTGACGCGAGGCCATGATTCGGGCCATCTCCATCACAATTGCTACACCGGAAGCATCATCGTTGGCGCCCGGCGCCTTGCTTTTGGCATCCATCACATCCGATACGCGCGAGTCGAGGTGTCCGCTTACGATGAACACACGGTCGTCAGTCGGGTCGGTGCCTTTGAGGGTCGCCATGACGTTGGCCATCTCTACATCTTTGGGCACGCGGCGACCATCGGCTTTTACAATAAAGCGGTCCAGTTCTACTTTCATACGGCCGCCGGAAGCCTGGGCATACTTCTCAAATTCTGATTTCACCCATTCGCGCGCCGCGCCGATGCCTTCTTTCTTGCTGGTAGTAGTACTTAAAGTATGGCGGGTGCCAAAGCTCACCATCTTACGGACATCTTCTTCCAGCTTTTTAGCAGAGATCTCGTCCACCATCTTTTTGATTTCATCGTCCTGGCGCACGGGTTCCTGTGCAAAGGTTTGGGTCGTAGCGCCCAAGTATAAGCCAGCCAGCAGGGGAAGCGCCAGCAGCCTGGAAAGATTTTTCTTGTAGTTCATGTTTGTTTAAAGTGTAAGTATGATTTCTAAAGATAAGCAGCAGAATCCAGAAATCATTACAGCGGAGAGATTGGAGTGGATGGTTTTATAGCGTGTGGCTGTTCTTGTTTTGGTGATGCTTTATAGCTGCCGGTTGAGTCTCGGGTTTATACTTGCTGGTATACTTGGTAAGGGCTGTTTGATGCTTCTTTATACTTCCGGTTATACTTGGTAAAAGGCTTTTCTTCAAGTATAATACTTTGGCTATACTTGGTAGCTTGATTTTGATGTGGTGGTTTATACTTCTGGCTATACTTGTTAGCTAGCTGTATTCCTGAGCCTTATACTTGCCTAGTTTCATCTTATACTTTGGAGCGCTCCAAGCCCGCGGGGGCTCGTCCTCGGGCATCGCGCTGCTTTCATTTCCTGCCCTCGTGCCTCGGGCTGCCTCACTATCGTTCGTCACCGGAAATTCTCGAGGCGCTCAACCCAAGGACTGGGATCATTTCGATAGCGCCTGTTTATACTATGGCTTAAGTATAAATCTCCTCTCCTTACTTCTTTCTTTTTTGTCATCCTGAAAGGATCTTGGTGGAAGGGAGGTTAAGCCTTTACTACACTTGCATTCTGTTCCTCCATCAGCCTAAAGTCCCCCTTTGAAGTCGAAGATCCCGAACATGTTTCGGGAGGGGTAGGGGGATGTTTAAACTTCTTATACTTCAGCTCAAGTATACTTGCGTACTCACCAGCAAAACCTAAGTAAACTGTCATTTCGACGCAAGGAGAAATCTGTTACAAACACATAAAAGGAATTTCACCCAGATCTCTCCTTGCGTCGAGGTGACAACATAAAAGGGAATTACACCTTTCGCAACAGCCCGAAGCCACAACGCTTATACTTTACCAGTAGTAACAACAAGCTCCCCTCCTTAGACTAGCGAGAACGCGAGTTCGAAGCTAGCGAGCGTAGCTCTGAGGGGCAGGGGTGGTTGGACCCGGTACTGTACCGCTTATACTTTAGCAATAATAGCAGCCAAACTCCACTGGCGGAGAGATCAAAAAATAGCTCCTGATTCCTAAAAAGCCACTTTGCAACGTTCCTGCTGTAGGAAGTGGAGTGCTTCGTCCACCTGCAGGATGGTTTTGGAGTTTGCCAGTTCTTTCTGGTAATGGTGCGAGAGCTCCCGGCGCCGGAGTGCTTCCAGAAAGCGGCGGGCATCCTCACGGGTTTCCAGCGTTAGGCCGGGTACCTGGGTCGGTTTATCATCATCGCCTTTGGCTACCATGGTAAAGTAGGAGGTGTTGGTATGCTTCTTTACGCCCGTTTTCACGTTCTCGGCTATCACCCGGATGCCCACCATCAGCGAGGTGTTGCCCACATAATTGACCGAGGCCTTCAGCGAGACCAGCTCGCCTACTTCCACGGGTTGCAGAAAGTTAACGCCTTCCACGGTTACCGTCACGCAGTAGTTGCCGGCATGTTTTGCTGAGCAGGCATAAGCCACTTTGTCCATCAAAGAAAGCAGGATGCCCCCGTGAATTTTGCCGCCAAAGTTGGCGTAGCTCGGGATCATGAGCTCAGTGAGCGTGGTGCGGGAGTAAGAAACAGGACGAAACGCAGGTATTGTCATCAGCAGGAGTCTTTAGGGTGCCGTAAGTATGGCTATACTTGGTTGGCACCCCAGCAGTTGCAGCTACAGGAATACCACGTCCTTTACCACATCAGCGCCGGCCTCGCGGTTGAGCAGCTCCACTACCTTGCTCTTCGACATATTCAGCTCGTGCTTGAGCGGTGCCGAGGTGAGGCGCACAAACAGTTTATGGTCGCGGAAGTAGAGCTCCTGCGTTTTCAGGGCGATGGGCTTGCCCATGATGCGTTCCCAGCTTTGCACAATGTTCACCTCGCTCAGCTTGCCGTCGAGGCGGTAGGCCTTCATCAGCGCCTTCAGGCTGTCGCCGATGGGTTGAATATCGGCTTTGCGCCTGTCAATCTCCTCTTTCTTCTTAAAGTAGCGCACGGGAAGTATAATTTTGAATAACTGAATTTTGAATGAGTAATTGGTCCGGAAACAATTATGTTATAGGTAAAGATAGGGAGAAAATCTGGTTTGGCTTATTTATAACGGAGGCTATACTTTTGCAACAGCCGTACGTGTTATAAAAGGCCACAGGCGGATGGCCTGAACCGCAAAGATACATGGCAGAAAATAACACGACGATCTGGACTTTCGGACACTCCACCCGAAGCCCCGAGGAATTTATAGCAGCATTACAATCATTCCGGATAGAAGTGCTGGTGGATGTGCGACGTTATCCGGGCTCTAAAAAATACCCGCATTTTAACGTAGCAGCGCTGGAAGAATACTTATCCGAAGCCGGCATTGGCTACATGCCCGAAGTAGCGCTGGGCGGCCGCAGGAAACCAAATCCTGATTCAAAAAACACGGTATGGAAAAGCGAGTCCTTCAGAGGCTATGCTGATTACGCCGAAACAGAAGCATTTAAGGAGGCTGTAACCAGGCTAACGCAGGTAGCGCAGTTAAAACGAACCGCCTACATGTGCTCGGAAGCCGTGTGGTGGCGGTGTCACCGTGCCATTATTTCGGATTACCTCAAAGCTGCAGGCTGGACCGTGCTGCACATTATGAGTGAAGGCGTTGCAAAGGAACATCCCTATACCTCAGCCTTCCTGGAAACGCATCCGTCGTAAGTATAGCTGCTGCAAATGGCCCCGGAGCTGTAGAGGTAAGTATAAAGTTTAAGCGTGGAAGTATAAAACAACTATCCAGCAAATCCGAAAAAACGGGAGGGCGCACTTATTTAATCTTAAATGTGTGGGTGAGTGAATTTATGGATAGGCCTAAAACTTTACAAAGTTTGAAATGCTAGATGTTATTTAAGTTCAATCAACTGATTAGATAGATAACGGATAATAAATATTTTGTCAAACTCACTTTTTAGTTCAGAGTTTCCAAAAGTTTCGATGCTATCATACCATGAGTTAGGAATCAGGCCTTCTGCTATAACTAATATGGTTTTATCAACTTTATTGCTGTATTGATTTAATTTTTTCTCTTTTCTACTGATAATATTTAGCACTTCTCGCTTTGTTAGATTAGGGACTAACCTACTTTTTATAGCAAACCAGCTTGTACCTGTTACATTAGGAAAGTAATAACCACTAACGCGAATAAGTTCTTGGGGGAGTTCTTCTCTGTATGTAAAAGAGAAATGCTTGTCCAGTTCTCTTTTTTGTGCTTCAGCCTCTACAAATTGACAAATCCAATTCGATAAAGATCTTTTTTGGTTCTCATTTAGAAGAACATTACTAGCAAAGCTAAAGCTCACATGTAGAGGTATTTTACTTCGGAGATAAAATAGTCTTTTTGCTTCCTCTACAATAGAATCTTCAGTGGCATACTTTTGAGCTGGAGGAAACTTTTCATTAGCTTCCTTCTCATTATATATTTGAGTTATCTCAATAGCTACTGTTTCTGTACCTGTATCAATTACAAAATCAGGAGGCTCTGGTTTACTCACTTTACCTTTAGGTAATTTAGGATAGAGCTCATTCAGTTTTTGAAAAAAATACTCTTCAATCTCATGTTTGTTCTCCATTTTTACCACAACGGTTGAATGACTTTTAAGTACAGACTGGCTACAGTTCCCCGATCACCTTCACCTGCCCTTCCTTCACTTCAAATCTACGGATACTCTCCGAGAGGCCTTCCAGAATTTTGTCGGTGCGCTCCAGGTGCGTGTCGGTTAAAAAGATCTGGCCGAACGTATGGGCGGCTACCATTTGCATGAGCTGGGTGATACGCTTTTCGTCCAGGCGGTCGAAGATATCGTCGAGCAGCAGCAGGGGCTTGTGGTGGTGGCGGGCAGCCATTACTTCAAAGTGCGCCAGCTTCAGGGCAATGACGTAGCTTTTCTGCTGCCCCTGCGAACCGAAGTTTTTGACCGGGTTGCCGTCCATCAGGAATACGAAATCGTCTTTGTGCGGGCCCACGGTGGTGCGCTGCAGGGCCAGATCCCTGCGCTCGGCCTGGTGCAGCAGCTGGGCAAAGTCGGCGCCGGGTAACTGGCTTTTATAGGTCAGAGTTACGGCTTCGCTGCTGCCCGAAATGTGGTGGTAGTGCTTCTGAAAGATCGGCACAAACTCCTGCAGAAACTTTTCGCGCTCCCGGGCCAGGTCTTCTCCAAAGGGCACCAGCTGCTCGTTGAGGATGTGCAGGTAATCGCGGTCGTAGTAATGGCGCTCGGCAAATTGTTTCAGCAGCGAGTTGCGCTGTTTGAGCACATAGCTGTACTGGATAAGCTGCTCGAGGTATACATGGTTGAGCTGCGAGATAAGGCTGTCGAAATATTTGCGGCGCTCTTCGCTGCCTTCCCGGATCAGGTCGGTGTCGTAGGGCGAGATGAGCACCACCGGGAAGCGGCCGATGTGCTCGCTCATTTTCTCGTAAAGGGCTTTGTTGTGCGTTACCATTTTTTTCTGGCCCTGTTTCAGGCTCACCTGTACGGTATGTTTCTCGCTGCCTACTAAAAAGCGGCCCTTCACCATAAAAAAATCCTCGCCCTGTTTTATACTTTGCGCCTCAGTACCCGGAAACGCGCTTTTGGTCATGGAGAGGTAATAAATGGCATCCAGCAGGTTGGTTTTTCCGCTGCCGTTGTTGCCGATAAAGCAGTTGATATGCTCCGAAAAAGCCAGCGAGGCCTCTTCATAATTCTTGAAAAACAGCAAACTGAGATTTTCGAGGAGCATTCGTTTCTACTTTGATATCTTTTTCCTTAATTTCGCATGCTAAACCGTTACGGCTTTCAAGGCCACTGTTTCAGGCAGCTATACTTGCCGGAATTGCTGACGGATAACTTTAACAGATATGACCATGGCAGATACGAAAGATAAGGCAAAAGCGAAGCCGGCGAAAGCAAAGGTACAGGCTGAACCAACGTTTTCAAAGGAAACCTATATGTGGTGGTATGAGAACATGAAACTCATGCGCCGTTTCGAGGAAAAAGCAGGCCAGTTATATGGCCAGCAAAAGATCAAAGGGTTCTGCCACCTCTACATTGGCCAGGAGGCTTGTGCTGCCGGTGCCATAACCGCCCTTACCAAAGACGACAAGTGGATCACCGCGTACCGCGACCACGCACACCCGCTGGGACTGGGCACCGACCCTGGCGCGGTAATGGCCGAGCTGTTTGCCAAGAAAACAGGCTGCTCCAAAGGCAAAGGCGGCTCGATGCACATCTTCGATAAGGAAGTGAACTTTATGGGCGGCCACGGCATTGTGGGTGCGCAGGTGCCGCTTGGCGCAGGTATTGCCTTTGCCGAGAAGTATAACAAGACCGGCAACGTGTGCATTTGCTACATGGGCGATGGCGCCGTGCGCCAGGGTGCCTTCCACGAGGCGCTGAACATGGCCATGACTTGGAAGCTGCCGGTAATTTTTGTGATCGAGAACAATGGCTACGCCATGGGTACTTCGGTGAAGCGTACCTCAAACGTAACCGAGCTCTATACGCTGGGTGAGGCCTACGATATCCCTTCGGAGCCGGTTGATGGCATGCGCGTAGAAGCGGTGCACGAGGCCGTAGCCCGGGCAGCGGAGCGTGCACGTAGCGGCCAGGGGCCAACCCTGCTGGAGTTCAGAACTTACCGCTACAAAGGCCATTCCATGTCGGACCCTGCCAAGTATAGAACCAAAGAAGAGCTGGAAGACTACAAAGGCAAAGACCCGATCGAATCAGTAAAAGCCACTATCCTGCAGAACGGATGGGCCACCGAAGAGGAGCTGGAGCAGATCGAGGAAAAAGTGAAGCAGCAGGTAGCCGATTCGGTGAAATTTGCCGAAGAGTCGCCTTACCCGGATCCATCGGAGCTTTATACCGATATTTACGTGGAGAGCGACTATCCTTACATCATGGACTAGTGCCTATTTAAATTGATTATTAGGAATTAAAAATTATAAATTTGGTGTTGAGGATTTATAAGTATTGTTTCTAATCACTTTTAATTTCTAATTTTGAGTTTCTAATTTATTCATACTGATGGCTAAAGAAAAAGTAAAGAAGCACAGCGAGTTTGAGGAGCTGGTAGAAAATCCGGATGCGCTGGCAGATCGCCTGGTAAGCTCCGAGGATTTTGTGAAAAGAAACAAATCGATGCTCATCGGTGTGTTTGCTCTTATTGCTGCTGTTATTGTGGGTGGTTTCCTCTACTTTAACTATCGCCGTACGCAAAACGCCGAAGCCCAGAAAGCCATGTTCCAGGCCGTTTATTACTTCGAGGCGGACTCGCTGAACAAGGCCCTGAACGGCGATGGCCAGTATGACGGCCTGCTGAAGATATCGGACGAGTATAGCGGCACGGATGCCGGAAACCTGGCTAACTTTTATGCCGGCGTAGCCCTGCTGAAAGATGGCAAGTATGCCGAAGCGGTTAGCCACCTGGAGGATTTTAAGTCGGATGATTACCTGATGCAGGCCCGCGCCTACAGCCTGACCGGCGATGCGCTGCTGGAGCAGGGTAAAACCAAAGAAGCCGCTGATCTGTATCTGAAAGCAGCCAACGAGAACGCAAACCCTTATTTTTCGCCACAGTACCTGATGAAAGCCGGTATTGCCTACGAAGCCGGAAACGACTTTAAAGCAGCTGCCGAAACGTACGGTAACATCATCGAGAAATACGAATCTTCTGCCGAAGTAAACGACGCCAAAAAGTATAAAGCCCGTGCCGAAATGCTGGCAGGCGGCGAACAGAAGTAACATAAAGCGGCTTTTGCCGAAGTATAAAGTATAAGGAAAGCGCTTTTGTCTTTTGTAAAGGCAGAAGCGCTTCTTCTTTTGCAGCAAACGTATTTTATACTTGCCAGTGGTTTTGCAGGCACAAGACAAGCGCTGCTGAAAGTCTCCCTTTGAAGGGGTAAGGCAGTTTTGTTCTCCTTTTTTGTCATCCTGAAAGGATCTTGGTGGCTGATAGTATAGGCTTAAGCTCCAGGGGTAAGGGCTTTAGTTTCTACCAGGTTTCTTAACAGAATGACAGGTTAGTGAAAGGCCAGAATTGCAGAAAGTCCCCCTTTGAAGGGGGTAGGGGGATGATTACACCTTCGGATAGTATATCAAAAGGAAGGCATCAAAAGCAACTTTAGATATACCTGAGAAGATTGCGTATTTCACTGGCCTCTCATCCCCCTACCCCCTTCGAAGGGGGACAACGCGGATTTATACTTGTTATACTTGCTAAACAGCACATCCATATACCAGCTCATCTTTACATTCACAAACCAGCATATTTTCTATGGCCACATCCCTGAAAAACCTGAACGAATATAAAAAGCATACCTTCGGCGATATCTCCGAAAAGACATTCGGCATTGTGGTAGCCGACTGGCACCACGAGATTACCGACGTGCTGTGTGCCGGTGCTATTGACACGCTGCTGCAGCATGGCGCCCGCAAAGAGAACATCTACCGCAACACCGTGCCGGGCAGCTTTGAACTCACGCTGGGCGCGCAGTTCCTGGCGCAGCAGGAAGAAGTGGACGCCGTGATCTGCCTCGGCGTAGTGATCAAAGGCGATACCAAGCACGACGATTACATCAACCACGCGGTGGCCAACGGCTTAACCAACGTCTCGCTTAAGTATAATAAGCCCGTTTCCTTTGGTTTGGTAACCACCAACAACCTGGAGCAGGCCCTGGACCGGGCCGGCGGCAAGCACGGCAACAAAGGCGTGGAGGCCGCTGCGGCCGCCATCCACATGCTGAGCTTTTAAAGTATAAACCGGCTTAAAACAGAAAGAGGCTACACCGCAAGGTGCCGCCTCTTTTTGATTGTAGCTAAGTAGCGCTGCAAGTATAAAACAGCATATGGTAATGAACGGGCACTAACGTGTTTATACTTAAAAGCTATAGCCCACCGTTAAGCCCGGCCGCAGGCGGAAACCACTGCCCAGCAGGTTCAGGAAACCGGTGTCAAAATCTTCTTCCGTGCCGGAGTTTACCTTCAGGCTGCCGCCGTTAATGCCCGCGCCAAGAAAAATATCTACCGAGATGCCGTTGTTGAAGATAAACTGGTTGCCTGCAGCTATACCAGCCCCGATGGGAGCGTAAGTTGCTTTATACTCTTTGCCCTGGTCCTTGTCCTGCACAGTGAGCTTATAGTTGAGAATGCGGCCGTAGCCGGCCAGGTATAAACCAGCCGGTGCAGCTTTATAGTCCGATACATAGTAACGCACTTCCGGCGTAAAGCCATAGCCGTCGAAGCGGACACCCGATACGGAAACGCCCGTGATAAAGGCGCCAACCTGGCCGCTGATGTGCGGGCCGAAAGCGTGTTCGATAAACCCGGAGCCGGTAGCGGCAAAAGGGCTCAGCACGTTTACTTTAATGACCGTAGAGCGCGTAGGCGCCTGGCCTTGTGCAATGCTGCTGGATAAAGGAGCTGCCGTGAGCAAAAGCGCGGCAGCGCAGAATAGGATAATTCTTTTCATATGCTTTTAGCTGATAGGGAGCAAGCCCGGTTTGGTATGGCGTTGCTGTAGGCTACGTAGCAACATCTGTTCCAGATTTACAATTACTTACTCCCTTTTAGGTTACGCACGCCTGGGCAAAATTGTGTTGAAGAAAAAATCGTTAAATTAGAGCAAGGCATAGCAAAGTATAGATTTAACTGTTATTTTTGCACGAAATTTAGCCAAAATGCTACTATCAAAGTAAAGCCTTGGCAAGGATGAAGTTAAACTAAACTAAAATGCGTTTGCTGCTGTTATGCGGCAAAAGAACGAAGCGCAAAACAGGTCTTTAGTTTAACCAGTGCGTTAATACAGTTCTTACATACTATCGAATGAATACGAACGAAGAAAAACAGCGTTATTCCAGAGAGGAGCTCAGCGAGTTTGAAAACATCATCCTCGAAAAGCTGACGAATGCCAAAAAGGAAGTAGCTTTCATTAAAGAAACCCTGAGCCGCCGCAACGATTCCGGTACGGATAACACCGCATCGCCTACCAAGGTGCTGGAAGATGGCGCCGATACAGCCGAGAAAGAAAGCCTGAACCAGCTGGCTTCCCGTCAGATGAAGTTTATCCAGCAGTTGGAGAATGCGCTGATCCGGATCAAGAATGGTACTTATGGCGTTTGCATCGTTACAGGCAAGCTGATCCCGAAAGAAAGACTGCGTGCCGTGCCGCACACACAGCACACCATTGAGGCGAAACTGCAGCGCAACGACTAGTACTTTTTTATCTTGAATATTCTGCAAAACCATATTCAGGCACTTGTTTTCTGTGCCCAGTCACCAATCAGCATCGAGGACATTCAGCGCTGCCTGCAAGAGGCGCTGGGGTTTGAAGAAGTGCTGGTAAGCGATGTGCTGGAGGCGGTGGAAGGTATAAACGAGCAGTTGCTGGAGGCGGGCTTCGCTTTCCAGATCTATGCTATCGGGGGCGGCTACCAGTTCCTGACCAAGCCCGAGTACCAGCAAACGGTCAGCACCTTCCTCAAGCAGAAATCGAAACGTAAACTATCGGCGTCTTCGCTGGAGACGCTGGCCATCATTGCCTACAAGCAGCCGATCACCCGGTCGGCTGTAGAGCAAATTCGCGGCGTAGGCTGCGACTATGCCATCCATAAATTGCTGGAGAAAGAACTGATCGAGATCAAGGGAAAGGCCGAAACGATCGGGCGCCCTGTGCTGTATGGCACTTCGCAAAAGTTTATGGACTACTTCGGCATCAACCACATCAAAGACCTTCCACAGCTAAAAGACTTCGCCACCGAAGAAAATATGATCGGCGAAGTGGCCGATTAGCCAATCCGGGCGCTGACGCGCCAAGTATAACCGAACAATCACAGTAGATAATGCTGCACACAAAGGTACAGTAGCGATACTGCATCGATAATTAAAATAAAATGGCAAAAGATAACGAAAGACCCGCACGCGGCAACGCAGGTGAGGGCAGAAGAGGTGCTGGCAGCAACGCTACCGGCAGACCAAACAGCGACCGCGACGGTAAAAAGATTTTTAACAGAAGAGATAAACCCGAACGCCGCTCTTTTGGAAGCGACCGGCCGGGCCGCGACCAGGGCGACAGAAAACCTTTTGGTGGTGGCAATAGAGAAGGAGGCGAACGCCGCTCATATGGCAATAGAAAAGAAGGCGGTGAATACCCTTCTTTCACCACCGGCCGCCGCGAAGGGGGCGATGACCGCCGCACTTACAACGACAGAAGAGAGAAGCCTGAAGGAGGTGAACGCCGCTCGTATAGCGAAAACCGCGATGGTGGCGAACGCAAATCATTTGGTGCCAATAAAAGAGAAGGCGGGGAGCGTCGCTCATACGGCAATGACCGAAGAGAAGGTGGCGGCGAGCGCCGTAGTTATGACCGTGCGGACCGTGGCGAGCGCAAGCCGTATAACGCCGACCGCAGAGACGACCGACGTGATGCGCGCTCGGAAGGCAAGCCGGCTTATGGCGAGAAACGCGGTTTTGGTGCTGATAAAGGCTCGTTTAAAACAGACCGCCCCGGCAAGTATAGCAAGCCGGATGCGAACAGCCGCGGCAGCAGAGACCGGGCAAACGACCGTGAAAGCACGCCTGAGGCACCAGACTATAACCTGAGTCGCTATAACAATAACCCGCGCATTAAGAAAACAAATATAAAGGAAGAGGACGATGGCACCATCCGCCTGAACCGCTTTATTGCCAATGCCGGCATCTGCTCGCGCCGCGAAGCCGATCTGTTGATCGAGGCTGGTGAGATCAAAGTAAACGGTGAGGTGGTAAAGGAGATGGGCTTTAAAGTGAAGCCGACCGACAGCATCCAGTATGGCAAGAAAATACTGAACCGCGAAAAGCTGGTGTATGTGCTGCTCAACAAGCCAAAAGACTTCCTAACCACTACCGACGACCCGGAAGGCCGCAAAACAGTAATGAGCCTGGTAGCCAATGCTTCGACGGAGCGCATCTTCCCGGTAGGCCGCCTGGATCGCAATACCACCGGTCTGCTGCTGTTCACCAACGATGGTGAGCTGGCGCAAAAGCTAACGCACCCGTCTAACGGCGTGAAAAAGATCTACCAGGTAGAGCTGGATAAGCCTATCACCAAAGCCGACTTTGTGAAAGTGGCCGAAGGCGTGGAGCTGGAAGACGGCAAAGCCGAGGTGGATGATGTGGCCCTGCTGGGCGATGCGAGTACGTTCCTGGGGCTGGAGATCCATATTGGCCGTAACCGCATTGTGCGCCGCATTTTTGAGCACCTGGGTTACGATGTGGTAAGCCTGGACCGCGTACAGTATGCCGGCCTGACTAAAAAAGACCTGCCACGCGGCAACTGGCGCTACCTTACCGAGAAAGAAGTCATCCGCCTGAAGTACTTTATGTAAGCAATATGCGGAGCGTCGCGATCGACATCGGGAACACGGGCACCAAGTATGGCCTTTTTGAAGAGGACGTCTTTGTAGAACAAGGCTATTTTCAGGAAAAAGACCAGCTGCCGGCGGCTTTGCAACAGCAAACCTTCGACCATGCCATTGTTGCCTCGGTCGCGCAAGACCCGCATGCTATCCTAACAAGGCTGTCTGTTACCGGCAAGCTCCTGGAGCTGACGGGGCAGACAGCCTTGCCTTTTAATAACCTGTACAAAACGCCTCAAACCCTGGGGGCCGACAGAAAAGCCGTTGCCGCAGGGGCCAGTTACTTTTTTCCGGGGCGCAACTGCCTGGTGTTTGACGCCGGCACCTGCATCACACACGATTTTGTGGACAGCACCGGCACCTACCATGGCGGGGGCATTGCACCCGGCCTGAACATGAAATTCAAAGCCCTGCATACTTTTACCGAACGCCTGCCGTTAGTACAGCGAACAGAAAACGCCTATCCGCTGACCGGGCAAACCACGCAGGAGTCGATCCTGAGCGGGGTGCTGGCCGGTACGGTGGCCGAACTCAACGGCCTGATAGCGGCTTATGCGCAAAAAGCGCCTGCTTTAGTGGTTATACTTTGCGGAGGAGACGCAGGATTTTTTGAAAGTACGTTAAAAGGGCGCATCTTTGTAATTCCTGAACTGGTCTTGATCGGGCTTCACAGAATTTTAGTATATAATGTATAAAAAACTCCGAGTACTGATAGGGTTTGCCCTGCTGTGCATGGCACCCGCCGCACAGGCGCAATACATTGGCAACACCCCGTACTCCCGCTATGGGTTAGGGGAGATAAACAGCAACCTGGGCAATATCCGCAATGCGGGCATGGCCGGGGCCGGCATTAGTGCAGCCAACAGCTTTCAGGCAAACATCGCTAACCCTGCCTTGCTTTATTATAACAGCATTACGGTGTTTGATATGAGCATTCGCGGGCAGGTGAAAACCCTGAGCGACGGCAACGCCTCGCAGCGCGATGGCAATGCCAGCCTGTCCAACTTGTCGCTGGTCGTGCCGGTGTCCAAGCGCTGGTCGTCAGCGGTGTCGCTGCGGCCTTTCAGCGATGTCACCTATGAAATGAGTTCTTCCATGCCCCTGGAAAGCAACCCGCGGGCATCCATCCTGCGCGGATACGAGGGCGATGGCGGCTTATCGGAGCTGAGTTTCTCCAACGGCGTTAAAATTGTAAAAGGGCTGACTGTTGGCGCTACGGCTTCCTACATCTTCGGCAACGTAACCAAAGAAGCTTCCTCGCTGGTGCAGGACGACTCACTTTCCACTTTATCGATGGAGCAGGTGGTGTATAGCGAGCGTACCCGTTACCAGGACTTCCTTTTTAGAGCAGGCGTAAACTACAGACAGGAACTGAAAGAGTCACTTTTTCTGAGCATAGGCGGTACCTACAGCTTTGAAAGCGACCTGAATGCCAACCGTAAGAATTCGTACGAGCGGCGCACCATCTACGAAGGCATCCTGGACCAGAACATTATGCCCGACAGTACCAAAGGCAGTGTGCTGTTGCCCCAGAGCTGGCAGGCAGGCATCTCGCTGGACAATGGCTCCAACATGACGCTGGTAGCCGATTTCTCGGCGCAGCAATGGTCTAAGTTCCGCAATTTTGATGGTGACAAGGAACTGGCCGACAGCTACCGGGCAGCACTTGGCGGCGAGTATACGCCGGATGCCAAGTCGATCGGTAACTACTTTAAGCGGATTACTTACCGTGGCGGCTTATACTATGGAAAAACCCCTTACGAGATCAACGGCACCCAGATAGGCGACAAAGGTGTAACCGTAGGCTTTACCTTGCCTATTGGCCGGTCTACCGTTTACGATATGTACCAGCTCAACACAGCTTTCGGCTACGGGCAGCGCGGCACCACCTCCAACGGACTGATCGCCGAGAAGTATTTCCAGTTCAGCGCCGGCATTACCATCAACAGCCGCTGGTTCATCAAGCGCCGCATTGAGTAACGCTATCGATATACAAGTATAACCAGCACACCTGTGCAAGGGAAAAAGGCCGTTCTTGGAGCGGCCTTTTTTGTGGCACAAAGATGGCTGTAGATAAAAATAAAATTTGCTAATTTCACCTAAACGGATCAACGGCAACCTTATGCGTAACGCATGGATTTTTAGCAGCATTGTAGCGCTGAGCTGCCTGGCGTTTGGCTGCAGCGATGACCTGCAGGACCCGGATAAAGTAGAAACCTACAAGGGGCCGCTCATCGAGAACCACGATGTGGTAACGCTCTACAGCGACTCGGCGCGGCTGCAGATAAAACTGATGGCCCCCGTGCAGCAGGAGTTTGAAAACGGTGACGGAGTGTTTCCAAAAGGCCTAAACGTGGAGTTTTATGGCAAACCAGGCCAGATCACCTCTACGCTCAAGGCCAACTATGCCAAACAGGACCGCCACAAGAACCTGTATCTTGCCCAGGGCAAAGTAGAAGTGGAGAACCGCGTAAAAAAGGAAAAGCTGGAAACAGAAGAGCTCTTCTGGGACAAGAACAAAGCCCTGATCTACACCGATAAGTTCGTGAAGATTACTACGGGCGAGGAGATCCTGATGGGCAACGGGTTACGGGCCAACCAGGATTTCTCAAAATACAGAATTTTAAAGCCGACGGGCATCATCAGCCTGCAAGAAGAATGAACCAAAAGCTAATTAATACCCTTTTATTAGCGCTGGCCTTTGTGGCAGCCGTTATCGGGGCGCACCGCACCATACAGGGCGAGGATGTGCTTGGTAACTACTGGATCTTTATGATCTCGGCGGTGCTGTTTATACTTTGGTGGTATCGCCGCAAAAGGTACGGCGCCTAAGTTTTTTTAGGACATGGTAGACCCCAATCAGATCGTATTATTGCTCGTGGCACTGGTGTTCTCGGCCTTCTTTTCGGGCATCGAGCTGGCCTTTGTGGCTGCCAACAAAATTCAGATCGAGCTGAGCGAGAAGAATGGGGTACTGGCTGGCCGCCTGCTGGGGCATCTGCTGCAGCGCCCCGCTCGCCTGATGGGCACTACCCTGATCGGCAACACCCTGGCACTGGTGCTTTATGGCTTTGCCATTGCCAGCGTGCTCAACAAGCTGCTTTTCCTCTACCTGCCTGCGCCGCTGCAGCTATCGCTGCTGGTGCTGGTGCTTCAGATTATCATCGCCTCGATGGTCGTGCTGCTTACGGCCGAATTCCTGCCCCGCAGCCTGTTTGCCATCAACCCCAACCGCATGCTGCAGGTGCTGGCTATCCCGATCTTTATCTGTTATTACCTGCTTTACCCGGTCGTATACCTGATCGTGAATCTGAGCAAGTGGGTGGCCGAGAAGATCTTTCAGATAGAGTTTTCAGAGGAGCGCCCCGTTTTCGGTTTCACAGACCTCAACGCCTTTATCAAAAACCGCCTCTACCACCCCGAGCATGAGAATGTGCTGGAGGTAGACCCGCTTATTTTCCATAATGCGTTGGAATTTAAAACCGTGCGGGTGCGCGAGTGTATGGTGCCGCGCACCGAGATTGAGGCCGTGGAGGTGAACGATAGCGTGGAAAAACTGCGGCAGGCGTTTGTGGAAACAGGCCATTCCAAGATCCTGGTGTATAAAGACAGCATCGATAACATAATCGGCTACTGCCACCAGCTGGACATGTTCCGGCAACCCGGCACAATAGAGGAGATCCTCTCGCCGGTGAGCCTGGTACCCGAAAGTATGATGGCCAGTGAGCTGTTCGTGAAGGTGGTATCGGAGCACCGCAGCGTGGCTGTGGTGGTGGATGAATTTGGCGGGACGTCGGGTATCGTAACAGTGGAGGATGTGATAGAGGAAATTTTCGGGGAGATAGAGGACGAGTATGATGTGAAGGACGAGTCGCTGCTGGAGCAGGTATGGCCTGAGAAAGGCATTTACCTGTTCTCGGCCCGCCACGAAGTAGACTACCTCAACGACAAGTATGACCTGGAATTGCCGGAAGGCGATTACGAAACGCTGGGTGGCCTGATCCTGGAAGTGTACGGCGAGATACCGCTGGCTGGCGACCAGATAGCCGTGCCGCCCTATACCATCACCATCCTTTCGATGGACGAGAATCGCATTAATGCCGTGAAGCTGGTAAAAAACACAGAGCCTCAGACAGATGCAAACAGTTAAACCACCTAGGAAAAATTTTGAATTTTAGCGCGATTAACCTTATTTTGCAAATCCTTTTTATTTGTATAACAAATGGCATTAATTAACAAGATTAGAGAGAAGTCTGGTTGGGCTGTTGGCCTTATCGCCGCAGGACTGGGTTTATTTATAGTTGGTGGCGACTTAGTTGGAGGTAACTCCAAGTTGTTTGGCAACGATGCCAACGTGATCGGTGAGATTGCCGGTAAGAAAGTGGAATACAAGGAATTTGACGATGTATTTCAGCAAGCCAAATCAAACTACGAGAACCAGGTAGGCCGCAGCGCTAACGAAGGCGAGCTGGCCATGCTCCGGGAGCAAGCCTGGAACCAGCTGATCTTTAAGATAGCCTTACAGAAAGAATATGACCGCCTGGGCATAGCGGTAACAGACGACGAACTGGCCGACATGGTACAGGGCAACAACATCCACCCGGCCGTGAAGCAGGCGTTTACCAACCCGCAGACAGGCGAATTTGACCGCAACCAGGTGGTGCAGTACCTCAAGAACCTGGATCAGATGGGCCCGACTGCCCGCCCGATGTGGACGTCTTTTGAGCAGGGCATTTTATCAGACCGCCTGCAGTCCAAGTATTCTAACCTGCTGAGCAAAACAGTATACGTTACTGCGGCCGAAGCAAAGAACTACTATAACGCTCAGAACACCACTGCCAGCATCAAGGCTTTGTTTGTTCCGTTCTTTACGGTTTCCGACTCCAGCGTAAAAGTAACGGATGCGCAGCTGCAGGATTATTACAATAGCCACAAAGAGCTGTACAAGGTGGACGAAGGCCGCTCGGTAGAGTTCGTAACCATCCCGGTAAGTGCTTCGAAGGAAGACAGCACCTACTATCAGCAGGAAATTTCGCAGCTAACGCAGCAGTTTGCTTCTGCTCCCAACGACTCTGCTTTTGTGAACGCCAACTCCGACCAGCCTTACCAGGGCAACTACATGAACCCGGGTGAGTTGCCGGAGCAACTGCGCAAGCAACTGCCCCTGCAGGAAGGCAAAGTATACGGCCCGTATACCAGCAATGGCACCATGGCGCTCTACAAAGTGATCGATGCCAAAGAAGGTACAGCCAATGCCGTAAAAGCAAGCCACATCCTCATCAAACCTGAAAATGATACTCCGGAAGCTAAAGCTGCGGCCAAAGCCAAAGCAGAAGATGTGCTGAAGCAGATAAAAGCGGGCGCTGACTTCGGCCAGATGGCTGCCAAGTATGGCACAGATGGTACGGCCTCCGTAGGTGGCGACCTGGGCTGGTTTACAGAAGGCCGCATGGTGCCGGCGTTTGAGAAGCCTGTGTTTGCATTCTCCGGAACAGGCCTGCTGCCAAACCTGGTAGAGTCTGAGTATGGCTACCACATTGTGAAAGTAACTGCTCCAAAATCGAAGGAGACTTATAAAATTGCTGCCCTGCAGCGCAGCGTAGAGCCTAGCGAAGCAACCCGTGACGCAGCATATGCCATTGCCGACAAACTTTCCGGTACCAGCGGAAGCACCGAGGAGTTCAGAGAGAATGTTGCCGCCAACAAAGGGCTGGTAAAAGAAGAAGCGCAGAACATCGGTAAAAACAACATTCTGGTAAATAACCTGAACAACGCCCGCGAGCTGGTGCGCTGGGCCTACAGCAAAGACACCGAAGTAGGTGACGTATCGCCGGTATTTGAGATCAACGACCAGTTTGTGGTGGCTTCCCTGACCGGCAAGCGCGACAAAGGTTATGCCGATGTAAGTGACGTGAAAGAGGAGCTGACCGCTGCGGTGCGTAACCAGGTGAAAGCCGAGCAGATCATTGCCAAGTTGAAAGACAGCAAAGGCTCCCTGGACCAGATCGCGGCCAGCTACGGCCCTGATGCCATGGTAAAAACAGCCGACAACGTAACGTTTGCCTCCGGCACGATCCCGGGCATCGGTATTGAGCCGGTAGCAGTTGGAAAAGCGTTTGGCCTGAAGCCAGGTGCCCACTCGGCTCCTTTCGAGGGACAGGGCGGCGTGATGATAGTAGAGCTGACAAGCCTGAACAAAGCTCCTGAGCCACAAGACCTGGCCAGCGTGAAAGCAGAACTGGTAAACACCCGCGCCACGCGTGCTGCCAACGATGCTTTCGAGGCGATCAAAGAGAAGTCTGAGATTAAAGACAACCGCGTGAAGTTCTTCTAATCACCCAAAAGAAGTATAAAGGATTAACAAAAGCGCCACTCCAGCCGGGGTGGCGCTTTTGTTTTGGGTGAGTTTACGTATCTTTATTTATAACCGGGCAGGCACATCATCTTTGGCTTTGCCAACGTTTTAGGAGAACGAAGTATAAGAAGGGCAGGTAGACTATGGTTGGTTTGATGAACGCCGCCTGCTAAGCTCCAATCTGCCTGAAAAGTCTGGTCCCTTTATCCTGATCCGTGTGCCTATTTATACTATGCTGGTGAAATCATACTATACTTATACTATCCTGCTAACCCTTTTGCTGCTATGTGCCGCACCGGTGGCCCGGGCGCAGACGCAGGACCTGGCACTTGCCCGCGAGTACTTCAGCAAAGGCGACTACAGCAAGGCAGAAGCCATTTACGGCAAGCTGATAGCGGATTCGCGCCTGTTCAGCGAAGTATACCCCGATTACCTGCGCACGCTGCTGGCCCAGCGCAACTACAAAGAAGCCGAGAAGCTGGTAAAGAAAACCATGAAGCGCTACCCCGATATACCCGCCTATGCCGTGGACCTGGGGCGGGTATACCTGGCAGCCGGCGATAAAGACGGCGCCGACAAATACTATAACAAGCTTATCGGGCAGCTCAAACCCGAAGCAGTTATCTCTGTGGCCAGCGCCTTTATGGAGAACGAGCTCTTTGATTATGCCGAGAAAACCTATCTGCAGGGCCGCCAGCTAAGTAAAGATCCGCAGGAGAACACGCACTCGCTTATTGCCCTATACATGTTTCAGCACAAAAGCGAGCGCCTGATCCCAGAGGTGCTCAATCTGCTGGCCCAGGACGAGCAGGAGCTGGGCTATGTGCAGAACATGCTGCAAAATGCTCTTACCGAGGACAAGGACTTTGATGCGCTGGAAAAGGAACTGCTGCTGCGTGTGCAGCAAAACCCGGATCAGCTGGCTATGAGCGAACTGTTGGTGTGGCTCTACATCCAGCGGCGCGATTTTTACAGTGCCATGCTGCAGGCGCGGGCCATTGATAAGCGCACGCACAGCGGCGGCGTACGGGTAATGGAGCTGGGAGCTATCAGTGCCCGCAACAACGACTACCAGGGCGCTATCGAAGCCTTCGAATACATTGTGAAGGAATACCCGGACGGCCCCTACTACCTGATAGCCCGCCAGCGCCTGATAAATGCACGCGAGGAGCAGGTGCAGCATGCCTTTCCGGTGGACCTGCAGAAGGTGCGCAGCCTGGTGGCAGATTATGAAAAGCTGCTGGCCGATGTAGGCCGCAACGACCAGACGGTGGAGGCCCTCCAGCACATGGCCGGCCTGTACGCCTTTTACCTCGATGACAAAGACAAAGCCATTGCGCTGCTGCAGGAAGCCATTAACATGCCGCGGGCAAACCCGGCCGTAGTAGCAGACAGCAAGCTGACCCTGGGCGATATATACCTGCTGAAAGGAGAGCCCTGGGAAAGCACCCTGTTATATGCGCAGGTAGAGAAAGCAAACAAAGACACCCCGATCGGCTACGAAGCCAAACTGCGCAATGCCCGCCTGAGTTATTACAAAGGCGATTTCGAGCTGGCGCAGGCACACCTGGATATCCTGAAATTAGCCACCAGCCGCGAAATTGCCAACGATGCCATGGACCTGAGCCTGCTTATTACCGATAACACCGGCCTGGACACATCCACAGCTGCCATGCAGGACTATGCGGCCATCGACCTGCTCATCTTCCAGAACAAGTTGCCGGAGGCGCTCACGGCCCTGGATAAGATGCTGCAGCAATATCCCGGCCACAGCCTTACCGATGAAATATACTTTCAGAAAGCGAAGATCTATGAGCGGGAGGGTAATTTTGAACAGGCCATTGCCAACCTGCAGAAGATCGTGAGCTTGCCGCAAAGCGATATCCTGAGCGATGATGCGCTCTATAAGATGGCTTATATCTACGAAAACAACCTGAAGGACCCGGAAAAAGCAAAGGAGCTGTACAACCAGTTTCTGATCAAATACCAGGGCAGTGTATACGCCGCCGAAGCCCGCAAGCGCTTCCGGAAGCTACGCGGCGATGTAGTGAATTAAGGTTAATTGATACTTTTACTTAAGTATCAATTAACCTCTGAATTTACCTGGATCATACTTCTATAGCTTTAAGTATGATCAGGTACTTCAAGGTACCCAAGCCTTGTAAAGTCCTGCAAGTATAAGTTCAGGCGGTTGTCATCCCCCTACCCCCTTCAAAGGGGGACATTTTACTTGAATTTTATTTCCTATCCTTTGTTGGGTAATAAGCTTTTAATGCAAGAAATGTCATTCTAAACTGCTCGTGCCGAATGTCCCCCTTTGAAGGGGGTAGGGGGATGATTACTCCTGCTGTTTGCTTCCTGCAAGTATAAGAATTGAGAAGGCACTTAAAGATCGCTCTTCCGGATTTGTAATCCGAAGTATAAATTCCTGCTGTTTGCTTTCTACAAGTATAAGAATTGAAAAGACAGCTAAAGCCGGCGTGTTCATCCTCGTCATACCTGTTTTCAGGTGCCGGAAAAGCCAGCTAAAAAGGCGCGGTTTATAAACCTACACCAACGCTCCGGTACCTGTTTTAGCTGAAGAAGATGAAAAGCAGGAGAACAAAAAGAAGGAAGAACCCATACATGATGAGGTCGAGGGAATAATTTTTATACTTTCTGAAAAGGTCTCTGAATCGTTTCACGGCCAAACCTGTTGTAGAGATACAAAAGTATGAAAAACGGGCTATACTAGAAAGCCGCCCGGCCGGCATTACCCCGGAACCCTGTTTTTAACTACCTTTGCAACCAACATTACGAGTATAGCAGCACAGCATATGGACAAGAGGTGGGAATTAAGCCCGGAAGCACCGGCAGAGGCAGTGGAGCAGTTAGCGCAAAGCCTGAAAATAAGTCCCACGCTTGCCGGTATCATGTGCCAGCGCAACATCTGCACCTTCGAAGAAGCCAAGCACTTTTTCCGCCCCACCCTCGACGATTTGCATGATCCCTTCCTGATGAAGGACATGGACCGCGCCGTAAACCGCCTCAACGAGGCCCTGCATCGCAATGAGAAGATACTTGTGTATGGCGATTATGATGTGGACGGCACCACCTCTGTGGCGCTCATGTATAGCTTCCTGCGGGAGTATACCACCCAGGTAGATTTCTATATCCCGGACAGGTATAAAGAAGGCTACGGCGTATCCTCACAGGGCGTGGACTGGGCAGCGGAAAACGGCTTCTCCCTGATCGTTAGCCTCGACTGCGGTATCAAATCGGCCGATAAGGTGGCTTATGCCAGCGCAAAAGGTATCGACTTTATTATCTGTGACCACCACTTACCCGACGACGATGTGCCGCAGGCCGTGGCCGTGCTGGACCCCAAGCGGGTGGATTGCCCGTATCCTTACAAGGAGCTCTCGGGGTGTGGCGTTGGTTTTAAGCTGATCCAGGCGTTCTGCCAGCAGAACGACATTGCCCCCGACCAAGCTTACAGCTTGCTGGACCTGCTGGTGGTAAGTATAGCGGCCGATATTGTGCCCATCACCGGCGAAAACCGCATCCTGGCTTATTATGGTCTGCAGCTGCTAAACGGTCCCCGACCCATGCGTCCCGGCCTGGACGCCTTAAAAGAACTGGCTGCTATTACCGGCGAAATGGATATCACCAGCATTGTGTTTGGCTTTGCTCCCCGCATCAACGCGGCAGGCCGCATGGGCGACGCCAAGAACTCGGTACACATGCTGCTGGCTAAAACCAAAGAGGAGGCTATTAAAACGGCCGATATCATCAACGAATCCAACAAAGCCCGCCGCGACAAAGACACCAACATTACCAAAGAGGCACTGCAGATGATCGAGGAAGATGATTTTCTGCGCTCGGCCAACTCAACAGTGCTTTACAAGGAGAGCTGGCACAAAGGCGTGATCGGCATTGTGGCTTCCCGCTGCATCGAAAAATACTACCGCCCCACCATTATCCTGACGCACTCCAATGGCAAAGCGTCCGGCTCGGCCCGTTCGGTGCATGGCTTTAACGTGCATAACGCCATCGAGAGCTGCTCTGATCTGCTCGAGCAATTTGGCGGGCACATGTATGCCGCCGGCCTCACCCTGCCCATCGAGAATGTGCCTGCCTTCCGGGAGCGCTTTGAGCAGGTAGTGAGCGCCACCATTACCGACGACCAGAAGATTCCGCAGATCGAAATAGACGCGCCGATTCAGCTCAGCCAGATTACCCGCAACTTTTATAACATCATCCGGCAGATGGAGCCCTTTGGACCGGGTAACATGCGGCCTGTGTTTGTGTCGGAGTGCGTATATGATACCGGCAGCCTGCGTGTGGTGGGCGACTCACACCTGAAGCTGCGCCTCACGCAGGACGGCTTCTACAGCATCGATGCCATCGGTTTTGGCCTCAGCGATTATTACCATCGTATTTCCAAAGGCATTCCGTTTGATGTATGCTTTACGGTAGAGGAAAATATCTACCGCGGCGTGATTTCGCTGCAGCTGCGCATCAAGGACATCCGGATAAAGTAGCAGGGGGAAGATTTAACGGGCGTTTGCGAAGGCTGAAAGTTCATGGAACATCCGGCCAAGCAAGATGCCGTGAACAGCTGAAGGATATCAGTAAACCGCCGCTGGTGCTAAATACCTTTATTATGGTTCGGGTGTAGGTATAAGCTGTTTTCCTGATCGTTTACTTCCCTAGCCACGCTTGTAAAAGAGCTAACTGGCCGGCATCTGCTTTGTCTGTTCTGTTGATGGTAAATTTTCTTTTTCCGGTTTGCAAATTTGTATCTTCTTCCAGCTTCAGGCCCGCAGGAGAGAGGAATGTATTGTAGTCGATTTCTTTTGCGGTATAAACATACTCAAAGACCGGTGTTAAGGATGTCCCTGCTATCGTTTCGCATGCCTGCTGAAATTCAGCATCAGTAAACCCGCGCTGTAGTTCTTTATAATAGCGCCAGTACAATAGCCTGAAGACATCATCCAGGGACTTCTTGTTTTCTGTCGCGTTCCGAATCGCAAAGTCCAGCAGCATTCCGATAACAGGTCCCTTATCATAATAAGATATGGATTTGTTGGCATCTGCTCCCTGTTTCCCGAAGGGGCCATCGCCCCAGGTCTCGAAGCTGGCTTGCGTGAGGGATTGATGAAGGCGACCGGGGTTGTTTTCTATCGTGTTGATATTATTCTCGAAGTTTGTAAGCAGCGTTTGTTCATCTATTAACCCGGCTCTTTTTACAATTAAATACTCATAGTAAACAGATAATCCTTCGCTCACCCAGAGTAGGTTGGTCTTGTTTTCTTTGTCATAGTTAAAAGGCCCCAGTTCAAAGGGCCTGATGCGCTTTACATTGTAATGATGAAAATATTCATGCGCCAGAAAATTCATCATCCGGTTCATGCCGCTTTCGGTGTTTAGTTCTTTGCCATCAAAGCTTACAGTGGTGTTATTCAAATGCTCAATACCGCCCCGACCCGGGCCAATGCCGATAAAGGTATACTGTTTGTAAGGCACGTCGCCAATAACTGCTACTGCAGCTTCTACCACTTTCTTCAGGTTGTTGATGAACCGGGTACGGTCAAAATCCCCCATTTTGTAGCCGATAAAACGGTGCTCGATCCCATTTACAGTAAAGGAGGGCAGCTCTTCCAGGTTTCCGATCAGTATGGGGCTGTCGTAGAGGATATCAAAGTCGGGCGCCATAAATTCATTTGTTTTGCCTGCTACCGGCGCAAGGCCTGTCGCTATTTTAGGCCATTGTTTTCCGTGGTTTATTTTTACCATAACCGGGGTATTTATATGGCCATTTACATAGAAGAACAACCCCGTAGGCACGATGTAGGCATGAGTGCTGTCTAGGTAACTGGTTGCTACAAATTCCCTGTCCGCTTTTACCTTGTAACGTAGCTTAAAGGGCTTGTTCTTTTTAACAACAACCTGCCACGTGTTGTCATTCAGGTTCTTTGCAACCAAGCGCTTCCCTTTATTATCCACTGCTGAAAAGCCCTCCACGGCTTTGGCATAATCCATTATCTGGTAGTAACCTGGCATCCATTTCGGCATCTTAAAATCAATGGTATCTTCATCCCAGCCGCTGCAATGTAGTTCCACATGAAAATAATGGGAAGCAGGATCGGGCATCGAAACAGTATATTGAAGCGTTTGCTTCGTTTTTTTAGCGTAAGCCGAATTGTTTGCAGCACAAATAAGGCTTAGGAGCAAAAAGGAAATGAAACGCAATAAACCTTGATCGAACTTAAGTGGAAGACCTTTCATGTGCAGGGTGCTTATTTTCCCGAAAAGATAATGATGTATTTTAAACAAATGCTAAGTAAAAGAAGCGAATGCATATTGCTGCCCTGGCGGAAGGCTGTGTTCTGCCAGGGCAGAAATACGATGCCAGCAGTTTAGGCTTTTCGTGGTAGCGTAAGGGCCCCTATGTCACCGCCTTTGCTTTATTCCCTTAAGCGCTAACGGTACCAGTCTTCACTTCTCCGGCGCGCTTGTAATTGGCAATAATGACGCCGGTTGATGTAATTAAACTTTCTGTTAAGGTAAACGCCGCCGGCATGATGCCCTCTCCAAACAGCTTTTTCCCGTTACCAAGCGTTACCGGGAAAATTTTAAGACAAAGCTCGTCCACAAGGTCATGTTCGAGAAGTGTGTGCACAAACTCGCCGCTGCCCCATACCTGCAGGTCTGAGCCTTCTGAGCTTTTGAGTTTTTCGATGTCAGCCACACTTTCAAGGAAAACGGAATTTTCCCAATCTGCCTTTTTCATGGTTCCGGACATGACGTATTTGGTAACATCATTGATGCCCGGCCATTCAGTTGCACGGGTTGGCCAGTAGCTGGCAAAAATCTCAAATGTTTTTCTGCCCAGAAGAAGATCGGCAGGTTTCATTTGTTTTTCCAGCGCTTTCCCGAAATCTTCGTCGCCATAAGGTGCCGTCCAGCCGCCATACTTAAAACCGCCTGATGTGTCTTCCTCAGGTCCGCCAGGGGCTTGCATTACCCCATCCAGGGTAATAAATTCCAACACAATTATTTTTCTCATAGTTTTTTCTTGATGTATAGTTCATTAATAATACTCGTTCCAGTGCTGTGTTGCCATAGCATGCACGAGCCGTTTACAAGCCTGGCGAAAGTATGGCATTGGAAAATTACCTGGTTGGCCTTTCCAAAAAGCCAAATCGAATTACGAATGTTGAGTTTATACTTGCCCGCTGGGTTAAACCAATGGCTTCGGTAGTGATTCGTTCACCAGGTTAATCTTCGGCCACATAACGGGCTAATTTTTCGAGTGATTGTTCTGTTCCGGTTTCATTGTCTTTCGGGTCTATACCTACCGGAATGTTTCTAAAAACGATCGTTACTTTTGTTGCGTTGTTTGCAGCTCCTTCTAATAAGACTTCCATTGTCATTTCGTCTGCAAACCCAGGGTTGTCTGACCTGAAATGAATGGTCTGGACAATCTTTTCATAGGGTTTAAGTTCGACAAACGTTGCATAAAAACGATCTTCGTTCTCTGACGTCTTACCGGCCGTTTCGCTGTCAAGGTAGAAAAGCGACATACTGTAACCTCCACCCACTTTTAAGTCGAAGTTGTGAATTTTTCCAACCATATTGGTTGGAGCAAGCCAACCTTCTAAAGCGTTCCTGTCTGTAAAAGCGGTATAAATCTTATGCTTGGTTGCCCGAATGATTTTTGAATTTGTAGTGGTGGCCATAAGCATGCTTCCTTGTTTTCCGGGATGTGAAACTGAAACGATTGCCTTTCCGTGCTGTTTGCCGGAAGGCAGCCTAGGCCCCTTTCCACCGCCAGTTGTTCATAGCTGCCTTGCTTTAAAGTATGCCATCAGCTTATAAAATTAGGTAAGGAACAATTGCCCTTAGCTTTACATAATTGTGTGGGTGTGTTATGATCTAACGTACTGGGCTATGGGATGGCGTAGCTAACCTATAGGTGTGGTGCTTGTTGCACAACCTATTGAAGATAGGCGTAAAAGCAGATAGTACCAAATCTTTGATGGAATGCAGGGCAGGAAAACTTTCGAGGACGAGCGGGAGCTGCGCTTCTCGCTCTCGGCACATGTGCCGGAGCATAACTTTTACCGGCAGCTCAAGCACAGGCTGGACCTGGAGTTCCTCTACAAACTGACCCAGCCCTACTACGGCCGCTGCGGCCAACACTCAATTGATCCCGTAGTCTTCTTCAAGCTCTGCCTAGTGGGTCACCTGGAGAACATTGTATCAGACAGAAAAATCATCGAGCACTGCAGCCTGAGGCTGGATCTGTTTGAGGAGGTCTTCACGCGCGTGCTTGCCCTGTGCGTGGAGGCGGGCATGGTCTCGGGCCACACCCAAGTCATTGATTCTGCTTTGATCAAAGCCAACGCCTCCATGGACTCGCTGGAGTTGAAGGTGCCCCGCCAGGAGTTGGTCGACCACCTGGAGCGGGTCAGGGCCATGAGCCCGGCTGACCGCAAGGCCATGCGCGACAAGGCAAGCCAGCAGCAACGCACCCTCACCGCCAGCCGCGACGAGCTGCAGGAGATCCGGGCCCGCAACATAAAGTGGGGCCAGGATCAGCACCCCGGGGCCAGCAACAAGAACAGCCGCTTCACCTCTAATAAGACCCACTACTCGCCCGTAGACCCGAGCGCCAGAATAGCCGTCAAGCCCGGCAAGGCCCGCAAGCTCTGCTACCTGATGCAACTCTCAGTAGATGCTTCCCGCCACGTGATTACCCATGTGCAAGCGGACCATGCTGACCGTAAAGACAGCCTGTGCCTGCCAGCTCTGCTCGGTGGGCTTACTCAGAGGCTACAGCTCCTAAACCTGCGCTGCAGCACCCTGCTGGCCGACACCGGCTACTCCTCTGGGGAGAACTACGCTTTCCTGGAACAGACGGGCATTACGGCCTTCATCCCGCCCCACGGCACTTACAAAGGCGGCCCCGAAGGCTTTGCCTACCAACAGGAGGGTGACTACTGGCTATGCCCGGAGGGCAAAAAGGTGACTTTCCGCAACGTGCTGGTAGAGAAGAAAAACAACAACAGGAAGAGGACCTACTACACCACCCGCAAGGATTGCAGGGACTGTCCCTTGAAAGAGAGGTGCATCGGTCACCTGCACGTCAAAAAGATAGAAGTCACCTAATACCGTGACGAGTACGAAAGGGTCATCACCCGCCTGAATAGCCGCTGGGGCCGGCGCATGAAACGCCTGCGGCAGGCTACGGTGGAGCCGGTGCTGGGCACGCTCCTCAACTTCCTGGGCATGCGCAAAATCAACACCAGGGGTTTGAAGCTGGCCCAAAAAGGGATGCTGCTGGCAGCGGCAGCCTACAACCTGCAGAAATTGCTGCGCTTTATCCCAAAAAGAAGCCAAATAGCCCTCATGGCCCTGCCTAGGCCGGAGCAGAGGCTGCTTTTACTGTTATTTTTGTAGAAGAAAAGGGGGCGGTCCTAAAAAATAATAGGGAGCAGGAGTTACTGGAGAGTTGTGCAACAGCTACTGTGGTTAGCGCTTGTTTTATTTTCAGCAACCACACTCTCCGTATAACTCTTTTACCAACTCTTTCGCACCCTTTGCCTTGACTCTCATTGTGCCTTTTTGCTGCCAAGTCTCTTCTTCCTGCCCAACCTGCTTATAATCAAGTATAACTTCATAACCTTCAGAAGTCCAAGTTGTGATGTAATGCTCATCTGACACTTTTTGAGAATTACTCAAGATAAACTTTTTCAAATCTCCATTGATAGAGATAAAGGCATTCCCTTGGTAGTCGTCAACATAAATATACTTCCTACTCTCAAAATCATTCTTACTGTTAGAGAAGGAACACAAGCAACCTTCTATTTCTGGTGGGAATTCCGAGAATGTATCAATATTTATTCCTGCATTCGTTGACGCGTTATCTTCTTTTAAAGATGGTTTGCTACCTGTACAGGAAGACAAGCATACAGAAAGTATAAAAAGAAAGATAGAATATGCTTTTAACGAAGAACTCATACTTTCTATTTGCTATAACTATAGTATATCCGCCACTATGATGCTTATCTGCCTTATGTGTGTAAGTAGGCTATCCGAATTTCAAGCTTTTTACAGGCACTTGATATTGCTTCTTCCTTCTATATAGCTAATTAAATATAAGAACTTTCCTGGTATTTACAGCTTCCTTTACCAAGGGTTAAGTATGGCCTCGCCTTAAAAGAAAGAAAATACCCAGCCTATACTTACCGGAAAGCCCCCGCTGCAACAGGCACAGCGGGGGCTTTCCGGTAAGTATAGAACCTTATAATTAGAAGTAGTCGAACAGCGCTTCAGTGCAGGTATAGGCCAGGCCTTATGGCTGTGGCTGGATGTATTTCATCTGCTTCAACGGGCTTTCCTGGGCCACTACAAACTCGGGCATGCACAGCTGCGATAAAGTTTCCCAGTCGCCGGCAAAGAAGTTGATATCCACGGCAGAGTTAATGCCCGAAATGGAGCCGCTGTCGGTGTATTGCCAAAACTTCCAGGAGTCGGTGGCGTGAATTTCGGGCTGCGCATCGCTGTAGCGGGCAATCCAGAAATGGTATTCCGGGAAGTGGCCCTGCAGCCAGCGGCGGTAATAGTTCTGGCTGGTATAAATGATGGGCCTTACGCCGTAATACTGCGTAATGGACTCCAGCCAGATGCGGATGTTCTGGCGCAGCTGCTCCCCGCTCATGTGCGGTTCGGATACTTCCACATCCAGTACCGGCGGCAGGTCGCCGGGCTCCAGCGTTACGGTGTTTTTAAAGAGGGCGATCTGCCCCTCTACCGGTGCTTCGGGTTTAAAGAAATGGTACGCACCGCGCTTAATGCCCAGGCGCTTGGTTTCTTCCCAGTTACGGGCAAAATAGGGGTCCAGCCGGAAATCTCCCTGTGTGGCCTTTACAAAAGCAAACGACACATCCGAATTCTTTACCTGTACCCAGTCGATCTCTTTCTGCCACCGCGATACATCCACGCCTTTTATAACGACCTCGTTGCGCTTCTCGGTTGTGTTTTTAACAGGATCGTCGGCCTTCACCTCCTCCGGCAGGCCAAGCATGCCGGCATACAGGAGCAAGCCCATCGAAAGTACTTTTTGAGAAGCAGAAAAGAGTATTGTTACTAGCATAGACAAGGGTATAAGAAATCGAAATACAAACTATTGATTTAAAATTTTTAAAGCAATAGCATAACGTTACATTCATAAAGATTATGAGATGGGTTAAAATATAAATTGCATTATATTTAAGTGCCTGTGGGTCAGGTAGTGGTGCCAAAAGGGGCAGGCATTGCACGAGGCAGCTTTAATGTGTAATTTAGCAGCGATGATACTACGAGCAGAGCACTTATTTAAAAAATATAAATCACGCGCCGTTGTAAACGATGTCAGCGTGGAGGTGAACCAGGGCGAGATTGTGGGCTTACTAGGCCCCAACGGTGCCGGTAAAACCACATCTTTCTATATGATCGTGGGCCTGGTAAAGCCTAACAGCGGCAGGATCTTTCTGGATACCGAGGATATTACCAACCTGCCTATGTACCAGCGCGCCAAGCGCGGCGTGGGCTACCTGGCGCAGGAGGCATCGGTTTTCCGGCAGCTTACTGTAGAGGAGAACATCCTGTCGGTGCTGGAGATGACCAAAATGACCAAGAAAGAGCAGATCCAGAAAGTGGAAGACCTGCTGGAAGAGTTCTCGCTGACGCATGTGCGTAAAAACAAGGGCATTGTGCTGAGTGGTGGGGAGCGCCGCCGCACCGAAATTGCCCGCGCCCTGGCCGTGGACCCCAAGTTTGTGCTGCTCGATGAGCCTTTTGCCGGTGTAGACCCCATTGCCGTGGAAGAGATCCAGAGCATTGTAGCCAAGCTCAAGAGCAAGAATATTGGTATCCTCATTACCGACCACAACGTAAACGAAACGCTTTCTATCACCGACCGCGCCTACCTGCTGTTCGAGGGCAAGATTCTGAAAGCGGGCAGCGCTGAAGAACTGGCTGCCGATGAGCAGGTAAGACGTGTATACCTGGGCAAGCACTTTGAGCTGAAGCGGAAAATCTGATTGCTCGTTGTGAATTGTTGATTGATTTCTCGTACTGGATGTTTATGGAAGAACGAAAGCATCTGCGACTGAATGATATTGATGTTTATAAAGCAGCGTTCAACCTGAGTAACTATATATGGTTCCGGGCGGAGCGCTGGGATTATTTTGCAAAAAATACAATTGGTATTCAGTATGTTAAGGCTATCGATAGTATATCCGCCAACATTGCAGAAGGCTTTGGTCGTTATGGGAAAAAGGAGAAGGTACAGTTTTTTAGATATGCCCGACGCTCCGTATAGGAGTGCCTCGACTGGAATGAGAAGTGTAAAGTCAGAATGCTGCTGAATCAGGAAGAGCATGCCTATGTCTTATCTGTACTGCAGAAGTTACCCAAGATGGTCAACGCGCTGATAAAAGTGACGAATGACAATCTTACCGTATAGCTTACAAACAATCAACAACCAGCAACCAGCAATAACCACCTTGGAGATATTCAATTCAATAGTAACGTGGGTCATGAAGAAGCGGATCCATCAGATCGATCTGTTTCGCAAGTACCCGCATGAGGTGCAGGAAGAGCTTTTTCAGAACCTGATCAGCACGGCCAAAGGCACTGAATGGGGCAGCAAGTATGATTATGCCAGCATCAGCACGGTGCGCGAGTTTCAGGAGCGTGTGCCTGTAAATACCTACGAAGACCTTTACCCTTACATTGAGCGCGTAATAAAAGGAGAGCAGAACCTGCTGTGGCCCAGCAAGGTCGAGTGGTTTGCCAAATCGTCGGGCACCACCAATGCCCGCAGCAAGTATATCCCGGTCACGCCCGAGTCGCTGGAAGACTGCCATTACAAGGGCGGCAAAGACATGCTCTCGATCTATGTGAACCTCTATCCCGAAACAAAGCTTTTCGCGGGCAAAGGGCTCTCCATTGGCGGCAGCCACCGGCCCAGCGAGCTGAATGCGAAGATGTCGTGTGGCGACGTGTCGGCGGTGATCATGCAAAACCTGCCCATCTGGGCCGAAGCCATGCGCACCCCGCCGCTAAAAGTGGCCCTGATGGATAACTGGGAAGAGAAGATAGAGAAGATGGTGGAGCTGACGGTGCCTGAAAATGTGACCAGCATGAGCGGCGTGCCTACCTGGACCTACCTGCTGTTGAAACGCATCCTGGAGGTAACCGGCAAAAACAACATCCTGGAAGTATGGCCCAACATGGAGCTTTTTACCCACGGTGCCGTGGCTTTTGGCCCTTACCGGGAATTGTTCCGCGAGCTGATCCCCTCTGATAAAATGAACTACCTGGAAGTATACAATGCTTCGGAGGGCTTCTTTGGCATTCAGGACCAGATCGGAACGGAAGATGAAATGCTGCTGATGCTGGACTATGGCGTATACTATGAGTTTATACCCATGGATCAGTTTGAGGAGGAGCAGCCCCGAACGCTGACGCTGGACCAGGTGGAACTGGGCAAAAGCTATGCCCTGGTGATCTCGACCAACGCCGGGTTGTGGCGCTATAAGATTGGCGACACGGTACGTTTTACGAGCCTTAATCCTTACCGCATTAAAATATCGGGCCGCACCAAGCACTTCATCAATGCCTTTGGCGAGGAAGTGATTGTAGAGAATGCCGAAGCAGCCGTGACCAAGGCCAGCAAAGCCACCGGCGCTGTGATCACGAACTTCACAGCAGCGCCCGTTTACATGGAAAGCGGCAAGCGCGGCAGCCATGAGTGGCTGATCGAATTTGAACAGGCTCCCGACAGCCTGGAGCGCTTTACGCAGGTACTCGACGAGTCGTTGCGCGACATTAACTCCGACTACGATGCCAAGCGCCAAAACGATATTGCCCTGCAGCAGCCCAAAGTACATGCGGCTCCGAAAGGCACTTTTGTGAGCTGGCTGCGCCACAAAGGCAAGCTGGGCGGCCAGAACAAAATACCGCGCCTGAGCAACTCCCGCGAATACCTGGAGGAAATCATGGAGGTCAATGGACTTTAGGGCATTTTGAGCCTCGGGGTCTGCGTTCCGAGTTGATAGGAATGCCTATTAAAGCAGAAGCCCCGGCAACGTATACTTGCCGGGGCTTCTGCTTTATAGTTCATCCTTGCAGGTATAACCTGCCGGGGAAAGTCGATAGAAGTATAAAATTCGTAATTGGGAACGCAGCGACTAACCGCCCTACTCCAGGAAGCTGCTCATAAAGCCGCCTTCCTTGTTGGCGTTGGCGCCGGCTGGCATCAGGGCTTCGATCAGCTTCTTTACCGGCATCGACTGCAGCCACACGCGGCCCGTGCCCCGCAAAGTAGCCAGAAAGATCCCTTCGCCGCCAAATATCATCGATTTAAGGCCGCCGGCGCGTTGCACACTAAAATCAATGCCTTCTTCAAACGCTACCACGCAGCCTGTGTCTACGCGCAGGGTCTGGTTGTTGAGCTGCTTTTCTACTACGGTGCCACCAGCGTGCACAAAGGCCAGCCCGTCGCCCTGCATTTTCTGAAGTATAAAGCCTTCTCCCCCGAAAACACCGGAGCCCAGCCGCTGGTTGAAATGGATAGAGAGCTTGGTGCCCAGCGCTGCCGCCAGAAAAGCATCTTTTTGCGTGATCAGGCTGTTGTTGCGCGTCGTACCCAAGTCAATAGGCAGAATGGTGCCGGGGTAAGGGGCCGAAAAAGCTACCCGGCTTTTGCCGTAGCCCTGGTGTGTGAAGTGCGTCATAAACAGCGATTCGCCCGTGATCATGCGCGAGCCTGCCGAAACAAGCTTACCCAGGAACCCTTGGTTTGGGTTAGAGCCGTCGCCCATCTTGGTCTGGAAGTCGATGCCTTCCTCCATGTACACCATAGCGCCAGCCTCGGCAATTACGGTTTCGTTGGGGTCCAGCTCAATTTCCAACACCTGTATGTCGTTGCCAAAAATTTTGTAATCGATGTCGTGAGAGTTTCTCATAGTATAAGATCTGGTTGCTGACAGAAATATAAAGCAAAAGATTTATACTTCATACTTGCTCAGGGACGCTCCGGCCTTCTACTGGCTTATTCTGGCGCAAGCGTCCGCTTGTGCCTTATACTTACTGCGTATTATACTTTATCTAAGCTATCCCACTGGTAAGTATAAAAACCATTGCCCTCTCTGAATAGTACGGAGGCGTTAAAGGAAGTATAAGCCTGCTGTGCCCGGCAGCTACAAGGCACAAGCGCACGCTTGCTCCAGGACAGGGGAGTTGGAGAGCCGTCCGAAAGGTTACTCTTCTTCCTCCTCGTCCGGGGTTGCTTTTCCGCCTTTCTTGCGCCGGGCCTTGGGCAGGGTACTGTCGTTCTCCTCATCCGATACCGCCGTGGTATTGCGCACAAAATCTTCGTCTGTCTCTTCCGTTTCTTCGCCTTCCTCAATGTGGTATTCCTCTTCCTCGCGCTTGGCTTTCTCAGCGGCATCGCGCTTCAGCAGCTTTTTGTCGTCCACGTTGTCGTTCAGGAAATCATTGATGCGGTCGATGCTATAGTTGGAGATGATCTCGCCGTGCTCGTTCACTTTTATCTCGAAGCCTTCCAGGTCCTTGTGCACCCGCGATTTCTTCTTGCCGCTTTTGTTCTCGTTCTTATTCTTAGCCATAGTTTCCTCTGTTATACTTCTGTTATATAAGCAAAGCAGGGCCCTTTTGTTACAATGCCGCTGGAAAGGGGCCATAAAAAAGGGCTAACCGGTATGGCTAGCCCTTTTGGCAGATTGATTTTATACCTGTTTATACCTGGCTTAGGCAGTGGCGTACTGGCTCAGGTTGCTGATAGCAGCTCCAATGCGCTGGGCAGTTTCCTCGCGGCCAATCACCTCGATGATGTGCATCAGGTCGGGACCGGCCTCAGCGCCTGTTACAGCCAGACGCAGCGCCTGCATTACCTGGCCCAGCTTCATGCCGTGGCGCTCCAGTATACTTGTCAGGAGTTCTTTTACCGTATCGGCATTAAAGACCGCCAAGGATGGCAGCTCGTTTTTGAAATCCTCGAATACCGCTACCGACGGGGCGTTCCATTTTTTGGACGCTACTTTCTCACTATACTCAGTGGGGGCTACAAAGAAGTACTTAGCTTCCTGCCAGAAATCCTGCGGAAACGATACGCGCTCTTTCATCAGGCCAGCGATCTTTTCAGCTTTCTCGTGCGAGCAGGTGATGTTGTGCTCGGCCAGCGCCTGCAGCAGGTAGTCGGCCAGCTCGCTGTCGGGCTTGGCGCGCAGGTACTGCTCGTTAAACCAACGGGCTTTCTGGATATCGAAGCGCGTGCCGGATTTGCCAATGCGCTCTACCGAAAACTCCTGAATAAGCTCCTCCATGGAGAAGATCTCCTGCTGCGTGCCCGGGTTCCAGCCCAGAAAAGCCAGGAAGTTCACAAAGGCATCCGGCAGATAACCCGCCTCGCGGTAGCCACTGGATACTTCGCTTGTAAACGGATCGACCCAGCGCAGCGGAAATACCGGGAAACCCAGCTTATCACCGTCGCGCTTGCTCAGCTTGCCGTTGCCATCAGGCTTAAGCAGCAGGGGCAGGTGCGCAAACTCAGGCATAGTGTCTTCCCAGCCCAGGTAACGATACAGTAACACGTGCAGTGGCGCCGAGGGCAGCCACTCTTCGCCCCGGATCACGTGGGTGATCTCCATCAAGTGGTCGTCCACGATGTTGGCCAAGTGGTAAGTGGGCATACCATCCGATTTCATGAGCACTTTATCATCTATGGCCGAAGAGTGCACCATCACCCATCCCCGGATCAGGTCTTTTAAACGAATCTCTTCTTTGCGCGGCACCTTCAGGCGTATCACATACGGAGCACCGGAATCTAAAAGCTTTTTAACTTCATCTTCGGGCATGGTAAGTGAGTTGCGCATGGTGGCGCGCGTAATGGCGTTATACTGCGGCGTAGCCACTTTAGCGGCTTTCAGGCGCTCACGCATCTCCTCCAGCTCCTCGGCGGTGTCGAAGGCATAGTAGGCGTGGCCACTTTCAATCAGCTGCAGGGCATACTGCATATACATGGGCTTGCGCTCCGACTGGCGATAAGGCGCGTACGGGCCGCCGTTCCAGGGGCTCTCGTCCAGCTCAATGCCGCACCAGGCCAGCGACTCGCGGATATAATCTTCGGCGCCGGGCACAAAGCGGTTCTGGTCGGTATCCTCGATGCGCAGGATCATTTTACCGCCTGTTTTGCGGGCCAGCAGGTAGTTATAAAGGGCAGTGCGCACACCACCGATATGGAGAGGCCCGGTCGGGCTGGGGGCAAAGCGTACTCTTACTTCTCTTTCCATGTATCGTTATCTGAACAAGATCTGTGTAAAACAGCCACAAAGGTACAAAATAAAGTATGGTTTTGTAACGGAAACTGTGCCAATGTGTGCCCACCGGGTAGCGGCATTTGCAAAGCAGGCCGAAACATAATCGTGTATTTGCGTATCGGTTAAGAAAGAGAGCAGTGAGATGGTGCATCGGCATTTGAAGTTGTCCTGGTGCCTTTTAAAGGAAACCTGGCTGGAGTTTTTAGATAACAACTCGTTCCAGAAAGGGGCGGCGCTGGCCTATTATACTATTTTTTCGCTGCCGCCTATGCTCATCATCATTATTGGCGCAGCCGGCTACTTCTTTGGCCGGCAGGCAGTGTCGGGCGAGATCTATTACCGCATCAAAGAGCTGATCGGGCCCCAGGGCGCTTACGAGGTGCAGAATATGGTGGAGAGCGCCAACCGTTTCTCGGGTCTGAGCTTTGCCACGCTGGTGGGCGTTCTGACGCTCTTTATCGCTTCCACGGGCGTGTTCATCTCCTTGCAGGACTCCCTGAACGAGATCTGGTACGTAAAGCCCGTTCCCAAACATGGCTACATCAAACTGGTGATAGACCGCTTCCTGTGCTTTGGCCTGATCCTCATCATCGCGGTGATCCTGCTGGTGTCGCTGCTGGCCAATACCGTGCTGGTGGCCGTTAGCAGCTTTCTGACGGCGCGTTTTTCGGGCTGGATCATCTACGTGCTGCACGCGGCCAACCTGGTGTCGGGGCTGGTAATTTTGTCGGTGATGTTTGCCGGCCTCTACAAGTTTCTGCCCGATGCCAAGATCCGGTGGCGTGATGTATGGGTGGGCGCTTTTGTAACAGCCATCCTGTTTTCCATCGGCCGCCTCCTTATCGGGTTATACCTGGGCACTACCAATGTGGGATCGGTTTATGGCGCGGCGGGCTCCGTGATCGTGATCCTGTCGTGGGTCTTTTTTACCTCGCAGATCCTGTTCTTTGGTGCGGTGTTCACGTTCGTGTACTCGCGCAAGTATGGCTTTAACATCTACCCGGCCGACTATGCCGTGCGGGTGATCCGGAAGGAAGTGGAAGTGGGCAACTCGGCAGTGAACGCCGAGCCGGGCAAACATGACAAAGAAGTCTACGGGGAACTGGAGGTAGAAATGCCTACACCCGAAACACCCGAGGAAGGTGCGGCCGCCTCGCAAGGAGCCAATATCTGATGCTGCTTACTAGATAAATATGTAAACGAAGTATAACCGCTAAACACAAAGGACAAAGAAGCTATTGCTCCTCTGTCCTTTGCCCTGAATTCTTATTTCTGAAGCGTTACTTCGTGGCAATGCAGGAGATCTCTACGTTCACATCCTTTGGCAGGCGGCTTACTTCCACGGTTTCGCGGGCAGGCGGATTGGAGAGAAAGTAGCTGCCGTACGTTTCGTTGATACGGCCAAAATTGTTCATGTCTTTTACAAAAATGCTGCACTTCATCACATGGCTGAAGTCCATGCCGGCTTCCGTAAGGATCGCCTGCAGGTTCCGCATTACCTGGTGCGTTTCCGCCTCAATGCTATCAGTAACCAGGTTTCCGGTCTTCGGGTCCAGCGGAATTTGCCCGGAAACATACAGGGTGCCGTTCGCCAGGGTAGCCTGGCTATAGGGGCCGATCGGGGCTGGTGCATTTTGGGAGTTGATGATAGTATGTGCCATAAACAGGTTCGTTTAATTATGTATCTTTACCTTCAAAAGTACAGAAATATGCGCATACTTGTTTTATCAGGCCCGGAAATGGCCGCCGAGTTCAAGCAGAAGTTTCCGGAAGGCCAGGAAGGTATAACGTATACTTTTCTGGAGCGCCACCAGATGGCAGATCAGCAGCTGGATGCCGTGGACGTGGTATTTGACTTTTTACTGCACGAGCAGCCCGAACGCCTGAATGAGTATGGGCCCGACAAAGTGGTATTTTGCCATGCCGCTACCGTGCAGCTGGCAGCGCTGGTAAAACAAGCCGGTCTAGAGCAGCCCTGCACGCTGTTCGGATTCAATGGGCTGCCCTCGCTCTTTAACCGCGAAGTGCTGGAGGTGAGCCTTTACAACCCTGCCGACGATTCAAAACTGAAAGAAGTATGCGATGCCCTGGGGACAGACTATCTTGTGGTAGATGACCGCGTAGGGATGGTGACGCCCCGCATGCTGTGCATGCTCATAAACGAAGCATTTTATACGCTGCAGGAGAACACAGCAAGTATAGAAGACATTGACCTGGGGATGAAGCTGGGCACCAATTATCCGAAAGGGCCTTTTGAATGGGCCAAACAGATCGGCATTGCCCATGTATACCAGGTGCTTGCTGCCGTTTACGATGATACCAAAGAAGAACGTTATAAAATTTGCCCGCTGCTGAAAACCACCTACCTGCGGGGCGGGCAATTTGAAGTATAATGCACCTTTAAGTATAAACCCGCACGCATAACTTTTAACGTCGATTAAGCTGTTGCGAAAGCAAGGCACAAATGGATGCGTGCGCGATCAGGATACGTTATACTTCACCTTATACTTTTGCACTTTGTCCTCGCTCGCGTCCGGCGAGTGTGCGCTATCCCACGGCCTCCGGCCGCTTTTATACTTTGTACTTCCGCTTGTACTTTTTATACTTGTTGCATCATGTGGCGGGACGCCACAGGTATAAACACACTCGCCAGAGGCGAGCGAGGGCGCCAGAAGCCGGTGTATTTGCCAGATCTGGCAGGGAAGGTATAGAAGGTAATCAGCAGCAAGTATAAACACCTGTTGCCGGCACCTGGCAGGCGCCTTTATTTCAGGCTTTCCTGGTCTGCTAAAAAGAAGCGTTGCAAAAACCTTTAAATAAAAAACGGAAGCCTCAGCGAGGCTTCCGTTTTTTATTTTTGTTATACGTTTATGACGTGCTTATTCTACCGTCACCGATTTTGCCAGGTTACGCGGCTGGTCTACGTTGCAACCACGCATAACGGCAATATGGTAGGAGAGCAGCTGCAGCGGAATGACAGACAACAAGGGCACCAGTTGCTCGCTTGTCTCCGGAATTTCGATCACATAGTCTGCCATGGCCGGTATCACAGTGTCGCCTTCCGTTACGATGGCGATTACTTTGCCCTTGCGGGCGCGCACTTCCTGCACATTCGATACGATCTTCTCGTATGAGCTGTCCTTGGTAGCGATCACCACCACCGGCATCTGCGCATCGATGAGCGCGATCGGGCCGTGCTTCATTTCTGCCGCCGGGTAGCCTTCGGCATGGATGTATGAGATCTCTTTCAGCTTCAGGGCGCCTTCCAGGGCAACCGGGAAGTTATAGCCGCGGCCCAGGTAGAGGAAGTTGGTGGCATCCTTAAACGTTTCGGAGATCTCCACGATCTGGTCGTTCAGTTTCAGGGCCTGCTCTACTTTGTTAGGGATGTTTTCCAGCTCCACCATCAGCTCGTGCAGTTTGGTGGTTTCCAGGGTGCCGCGCTTGCTGCCGATGATCATGGCAATGAGCGTTAACACCGTTACCTGCGCGGTAAAGGCTTTGGTGCTGGCTACGCCAATTTCCGGGCCGGCATGGGTATAAGCGCCGGCATCGGTGGCGCGGGCAATAGAAGAGCCCACCACGTTGCATATACCGAAAATAGTAGCTCCTTTCGCCTTGGCCAGCTCCAGTGCTGCCAGTGTATCGGCCGTCTCACCAGACTGGGAAATGGCGATCACAATGTCACGCTCGTTCACGATCGGGTTGCGATAGCGGAATTCTGAGGCATACTCAACTTCTACCGGAATGCGAGCCAGGTCTTCGATCAGGTACTCGGCTACCAGGCCGGCGTGCCACGAAGTACCGCAGGCCACAATGATGATGCGGTTGGCGTTCACAAATTTGTTTTCAAACTCGCGGATGCCGCCCATCATCAGGTGGTCGCTTTCAGCGATCATACGGCCGCGCATGCTGTCCAGGATAGAACGCGGCTGCTCGTAGATCTCTTTCAGCATGAAGTGCTCGTAGCCGCCTTTTTCAATCGACTCGAGAGCCATTTCCAAGCGGTGCACATACGGCGTCTGCTTCACGTCTTCCTTGGTGCGGATCTCCAGCTCGCCGTCTTTGATCAGGGCCAGCTCGTAATCATTGAGGTATACAACTTCTTTGGTGTATTCTACAATAGGCGTGGCATCGGAGGCCAGGAAGAATTCTCCCTCGCCAATACCAACCACCAGCGGGCTGCCTTTGCGGGCGGCTACCAGTTGGTTCGGGCTGTCTTTAGAAAGCACTACAATGGCGTAAGCGCCTACTACCTCGTGCAGGGCCAGGCGTACGGCTTCTTCCAGCGAGCAGTGGCTGTTGGTCCGGATGTCCTCGATCAGGTTAATAAACACCTCGGAGTCTGTTTCAGATTGAAACGTATGGCCCTTTTCAATCAATAGCTTTTTAAGGGCAGCATAATTTTCAATAATCCCATTATGGATAATGGCAATATTTTTAGAAGAAGAGTAATGCGGGTGTGCATTCACGTCGTTTGGCTCGCCATGGGTAGCCCAGCGGGTATGGCCCATTCCGATATGACCATGCACATCTTTATCGGCAATGTAAGCTTCCAGTTCGGCTACTTTCCCTTTCTTTTTATACACGTTCAATTCGCCGTTCATTAACGCAATGCCGGCACTGTCATACCCTCTGTATTCCAGGCGCTTCAGGCCTTTGATGATGATAGGGCAGGCGTCGCGATGCCCCACATATGCTACAATTCCACACATATAATATTTCTGCTATAAAGTATAATAGGTACCCTTCATAGGTACCTATTTTAGTAAATCAAAGTTACTTACTGAACTTCGTTATTTTAGTTTCGAAAAATAGAGTAACAATTTTACCTGGTCTTCGCCGGTGTTGCTGATTATAGCCCGATAAGGAGCTGTTTCCGTAGATGTGCCCGATGCACCGGTTTGTGAATTAGTGCTGATGCGGACAGGTGCTAACAGCAAGCCCAGGTTTTCTTTTTTACCCAGCAGCAAAGCCTGTACATAAGGCGTAATGTTCAGTGCGTACTGCCCTCTTTTGGCGTCATATGCCAGCGCAGCCGGGTTGTCAGTTCGGTCCACGCTGCCCAGGGCATCTTTCTGAACCGTTATAGGCGCTCCTGCCGATGTTTTCAGAATACGGTTTGAGCTGTTGGTCGGGAACAGGGCCAGCACCGGTGGCGCAGCCACTGCAGCCGTCGATCCTTTCTTAACCGGAATCACGAGCTCTGCCCTGTTCAGGACAATGTCGCCTTCCAGCTCCTTTAACTTAAGCAGGTACGGGATCTCGATTTTGGTGAGCAGCTGCGAATTGGTCTGGATATAGCTTTCGCCGCCGGTTGCCGTGGCAGGAATATATTCTCCTTTCTGATCGAGACTGGCCAGGGCGGTACCGGTGCGGTCGGTTTGCACGTTGGTAAAAAACCGCTGGCCCTCGGAAATGCCGAACACATGCGTTTTCTGTTCTGCGCCGGCCTTGTAGTACAAGGTAATTCTGGTTTTGGCAGAGTTTGGCTTAAAGCCTACAATATTACCTAGCTGGCCGGTGGGCACCAGGGCAATGCCTTTCAGAAAGTTGTTGAAGTTGTCCTGGTTGGTAAAGGTGCTCTGGCCCGACTGGGCTACGAGTTCACTGGCAAAGGCCGGGCTCAATTTTACCCGCGCAATGGTGGCAGAGTCTACCTCCGTATTGCCGCTCTTCACCTTGGTAAGGCGGGGCTGAAACGTTACTGTGCCCAGGGGCTCGCTCTCATACGCAAGGGTAGAGGTGGTAAAGTAAGATGCCTTTTCCTGGAATCCCTCTGTCAGGCGGTGCACCTCCAGGGTAAGCGGCGCGCTTTGGTTACCGTAGATCGCACCGTAGTCCAGCGTGAGCACCGCGGAGTCTGCTACCGGGTTATCGCCAAATTTTACGCTGGAGCCGCCCAGCGCCAGTTCAGTATAGGTGGTTGCTTTAACGGTGCCCAGCACCGGGTCAGCATACTGGCCAGCCTGTACCGGCACCACCCTGAACGACAGAATAGAGTCGTTTAAAAGCACTGTTCCGGTGGTGATCGTCAGCGTATCGGTATAGTTGGTTCCGATCTGGTTCTTATCCTGCAGGTCGATACCGATTTCAGAGGCGTCTTCGCAGGAAGCAAGCAGGGTGGTGGCAAAGAAGAAAAAGAGGAATCTTCTAACGGCTAAGTTCATTATACAGAGTATAGTAAGAGTCTAACAGGGTGTCGTCGGCACTAACGGTGCTGATATTTTTGGTTTGCATAAAGTCATTAAACAACTCGTTGATGTTATCGCTAAAATCCTCGTTTGTCTTGATAACCGAATCAGCATATTCCATACCGATCTTGATAAAGCTGTCCAGATCGGCTGTCTTCAGGCTTGTCTGCATGTCCTCATCAATGTCGAGCATTTTTACCTTATCCAACAGATCGCCCTCAAACTGATGGGTATAGTTGTGGTTATACACCGTGAACATGGATTTGGCATCCTTAAAGATCGGGTCTTTTTTATAGGTCGATTTCAAGTACATTGGGATCAGACCGGTCATCCAGTCGTTGCAATGCACAATATCCGGCGCCCAGCCCAGTTTCTTTACCGTTTCGAGCACGCCTTTGCAGAAAAAGATCGCCCGCTCATCGTTATCAGCATGAAATTTATTGTTCTTGTCCACAAAAACGGACTTTCGGTGGAAATAGTCTTCGTTGTCGATAAAATATACCTGCAACTTGGCATTCGGGATAGAAGCCACCTTGATAACCAGTGGTTTCTCGTCGTCGCCCACCGCGATATTGATGCCCGAAAGGCGTACCACCTCATGCAAACGATTCTTGCGTTCGTTAATCAGGCCGAACCTCGGAACAAAAATACGAATCTCCATCCCGCGTTCCTGCATCCCTTGTGGCAGTGTTTCCAGAAACTCTGCTACTTTTGTGGTTTGCAAAAAGGGATTGATCTCGGTGGCGGCGTATAAGATGCGCAATTTAGACATGGTATGATATTAAAAAGTGATAAGCAACAGTAATGGGACGTGCAAAATTAGCATTTTTTGTTCTAATTTTCAACTTAATAAGCTACAACTTACATTTGCCGGCCTATACGGATCAATTCAACTGAAACCCCACACATGGAAGTTATAAAGCAGGCAAGTGCTATCCGCGAAATTGTACAGGAACTACGGTGCAGCGGCAAGCGAATTGGCTTTGTGCCAACAATGGGCGCCCTGCACGAGGGCCATCTATCCTTGCTGCGCGCCTCCGCGCAGGATAATGACATCACGATCTGCAGTATTTTTGTAAACCCGACGCAGTTCAACAATGCGGAAGATTATAGTTTGTACCCGCGCACGCTGGCGCAGGATGTAGAGCTGCTGAAAACAGTTGGCTGTGACTACGTTTTTGCCCCCGTAGCCCAGGACATATACCCACAACAGTCGCTGCTGCAGTTTAGTTTCGGGCCGCTGGAGGCCGTTATGGAAGGCGAGCACCGCCCGGGGCACTTCAATGGCGTGGCCACTGTGGTGGGCAAGCTGTTTCATCTGGTGCAGCCCCATCGGGCCTATTTCGGCCAGAAAGACCTGCAGCAGGTAGCCATTGTAAAGCAGCTGGTGCTGGGCCTGAGCTTTGACGTGGAGCTGGTGCGCTACCCGACCCTGCGTGAGCCTGACGGGCTGGCCCTCTCGAGCCGTAACAAGCGCCTAAGCCCCGAGCAGCGCCAGCTGGCCGTTAGCCTCTATAAAGCGCTGCAACTGGCAAAAGGGCTTTTGCCGCTAAAGCCGGTAACAAGTATAAAGGAAGCGGTAGCCGCTTACCTGCAAGGCATAGACCAGGTGCAGCTAGAGTACTTCGAAATTGCACACCCTGATACGCTGCAGCCGCTGGCACAGGCGCAGGGCGAGCCGGAGGTAGCCCTTTGCATTGCCGCCTTTGTAGGCGAGGTGCGCCTGATCGATAACATCCTGGTGAATTTAAACGAGGCTCAGATTGTTGCTTAAACAAAGGAAAAGCCGCTGCCGGCACGCCGATAGTTAATCTGCGGCTTATTCTCTAAATTGCGCTTTTATTACAGCACACGCTATGTATATCGAGGTTTTAAAATCTAAAATTCACCGTTGCAAAGTAACACAGGCCGAACTGCACTATGTGGGCAGCATTACCATAGATGAGGACCTGCTGGATGCCGCCAACATTCTGGAAAATGAAAAAGTACAGATTGTCAATATCAACAACGGGGAGCGCTTCGAAACCTATGCGATAAAGGGGGAGCGCGGTACCGGCACGGTTTGCCTGAACGGCCCGGCTGCCCGCAAAGTGCAGGTAGGCGATGTGGTCATTATCATCTCTTACTGCAGCATTCAATTTGAAGACGCTAAAACCCACAAACCAACGCTTGTTTTCCCTGATCAGCACAACCGCCTGGTATAAGCGCAACGCCGCATGAAAAAGCTGCTCTCCTTCCTTAAGTATGGCCTGCTTTTGGGCGTTTCCGCTTTCCTGATGTGGTATGCGCTGAAGGAGCTTGACTTTGAACGGATGTGGGCAGAGCTGAAGAACGCCAACTACTATTGGGTGCTGGTGTCTTTGGTAATGGGCGTGGCGGCTTATGTGAGCCGCGCCATCCGCTGGAAAATGCAGATCAAGCCGACGGGGTATAATCCTTCGCTGGCTAACACCTATAATGCCATGATGGTGGGCTACCTGGCCAACCTGGTGCTGCCACGCATGGGCGAAGTGGCCCGTTGCAGCATTCTGAAGCGCACCGACGATCTGCCGGTAAATACCGGGTTTGGCACCGTGCTGGCCGAGCGCTTTATCGACATGATCATGCTGCTGCTGGTTATCGGCCTTACGTTCCTGTTGCAGTTCGGGCGTATCCGCGCCTTTTTCCTCGACCTTCTAACAGACAAGTATAGCAGCCTGGAGCACAGCCTCCATGCCTTTTACTGGGTATTCTGGGTGCTGCTTGGTTCCGCCGTGATTATACTTGCCCTGCTGCTGCGCTACCTGGGGCGGCTCCGCGAGAATATCTTTTTCCAGAAGGCAATAAGCTTTGTGAAAGGCATGTTGCAGGGCATTTTCAGCATCACCAAAATTGATAACCAGGTTGCTTTTTGGGGGCATACTGTTTTTGTATGGGCTATGTACTATGGCATGAGCCTGGTGGTGCTCTACGCCCTGCCCGCCACCGCTGATCTGGGCTGGGGAGCCGGCCTGTCGGTACTGCTGGTCGGCACGCTGGGTATGGCGGCGCCTGTGCAGGGCGGGGTAGGCGTGTATCACCTGCTGGTGCAGGCCACACTGCTGCTCTATGGGGTGCCGAAAGAGGCTGGTATGGCTTATGCGCTGCTGGCGCATACTTCACAAACACTTTTGGTCGTTATAATGGGAGCATTCAGTTTTGTAGCCAGCATGCTACAGCGCCGCAAACCTGTGCCACAGTCTGCTGAAAGCAACATCACACACACTGCATGAAATCAACTGATAAAATCTTTAGCCTTCCGCAACTACAGGAGCAGCTTCGCCAGTGGCGTGTCCAGGATCAGAAAATTGTGTTCACCAACGGCTGCTTCGATCTGCTGCACCTGGGCCATGTAGATTACCTGGAAAAAGCCAGACAACTTGGCGATAAACTCGTGCTCGGGCTCAATACCGACGCCTCTATCAGCCGGATCAAAGGGCCCAGCCGGCCGTTACAGGACGAAATGTCACGCGCGCGCATTATGGCATCCCTTTTGTTTATTGATGCTGTAGTGCTTTTCGACAACGATACGCCGCTGGAGCTGATAAAAGCCGTGCAACCGGATATTCTGGTGAAAGGTGATGATTATGCTGTAGTCCAGATCGTGGGGCACGACGTGGTGGAAGCCAGGGGCGGGGAGGTGAAAACAGTACCTCTCGTAAAAGGCTACTCCACAACAAACATTGTAAAGAAAATTGAACAACAGATTAATTCAAACCAAGCATAAACCATGGGTATATATATAATTGTGATCGCCTTTATGCTGCTGAGCGCAGGTGTTAGCTGGCGTTTAAAGAGCAAGTTTAAAGAATACTCGCAGATACCACTCAGCTCCGGGCTGAGCGGACGCGAGGTGGCAGAAAAAATGCTGCGCGACAATGGCATCACCGATGTGAAAGTAATGTCGGTGGCCGGCCGGTTAACAGACCATTACAACCCTGCCGATAAAACCGTAAACCTGAGCGAGTATGTATACGAGGCCCGCAGCGCCGCTGCTGCTGCAGTAGCAGCACACGAGTGTGGCCACGCTGTACAGCACGCCAAAGCATACGCTTTCCTTAAGTTCCGTTCGGCCATGGTGCCGGCGCTTAGCATTGCCTCGCGGTATATGCAGTGGATTATCCTGATAGGCATTTTTATGCTGCAAACCACGCCTGTGCCGCTGGCTATAGGAGTGGCGTTGTTTGGCCTCACCACGCTCTTCAGCTTTGTAACGCTGCCGGTAGAGTTTGACGCCAGCAAGCGGGCGCTTGCCTGGATCAGCCAGAACGGGGTGGTAACGCGCCAGGAGTATGGCATGGCCAAAGATGCGCTGAAATGGGCGGCGCTGACCTACGTCGTAGCGGCCTTAGGCTCTCTGGCTACTTTATTGTACTATGCTTCGCTGCTAATGGGCCGACGTGATTAAGTATTAAATCTTGCATTTTGCACAATAAAAACAATAGTGCCACCTGTTATAGTTAAAAGGTGGCACTATTGTTTTTGTACTTTTTGCCGTAAATACTGTATGATTGGCTAAATAAATGGAAAAATTATATTAACTCTCAGAACATTTATTGTTATATCCTGTTGAGTTAATACGAGTGAATTCCATAGCTTTGCACCGTAAAATTTTCATTTCAACTCATTCTAGCTGATATAAATAGGCATGGATTTTCAATTTACAGAAGAACATCTGGCAGTACAGGCTGCTGCCCGCGAATTTGCGCAAACCGAACTGTTGCCCGGCGTAATCGAACGCGACGAGCACCAGAAATTTCCGGCGGAGCAGATAAAGAAGATGGGAGAACTTGGCTTTTTAGGGATGATGGTGGATCCTGCCTATGGCGGGGGTGGTATGGACGCAGTGTCATATGTGCTGGCCATGGAGGAGATCTCTAAAGTGGATGCTTCTGCTTCTGTGGTGATGTCGGTGAACAACTCACTTGTTTGCTGGGGGCTGGAGCAATATGGCACCGAAGAGCAAAAACAAAAATACCTGACAAAGCTGGCTACCGGCGAGATCATTGGCGCATTTTGTTTGTCGGAGCCGGAAGCAGGCTCTGATGCCACCTCGCAGCACACTACGGCCGAAGACAAAGGGGACTATTACCTGCTGAACGGCACCAAGAACTGGATCACCAACGGCAGCACAGCTTCTGTATACCTGGTAATTGCCCAGACGCACCCTGAAAAAAAACATCGCGGCATTAACGCCCTCATTGTAGAGCGTGGCATGGAAGGCTTTGTAGTAGGGAAAAAAGAAAACAAACTGGGCATCCGCGGCTCTGATACACACTCGCTCATGTTTACGGACGTGAAGGTGCCGAAAGAGAACCGTATCGGGGAAGACGGCTTTGGGTTTAAGTTTGCCATGGCTACACTGGCCGGCGGCCGCATTGGCATTGCCTCGCAGGCTTTAGGCATTGCCTCCGGTGCTTACGAGCTGGCTGTGAAGTATGCCAAAGAGCGCAAAGCATTCGGGGTAGAAATTGCCAAGCACCAGGCTATCCAGTTTAAGCTGGCCGATATGGCCACCAACATTGAGGCGGCCCGTCTGCTGTGCCTGCAGGCAGCCTATGACAAGGATACACATCAGGATTATGGCAAATCAGGTGCAATGGCCAAGCTGTTTGCATCGAAAGTAGCCATGGATACAACCGTAGAGGCCGTACAGGTACATGGCGGGTATGGTTTCGTGAAAGAGTACCATGTAGAGCGATTGATGCGTGATGCTAAAATAACACAAATCTACGAGGGGACATCTGAGATACAAAAAATAGTAATTTCGAGAGAACTGCTAAAGTAAAAATAGCCTCAAAAGGCTGTTTTTGTGCTGATTGGGCTATGCATAGGCTTTTGCTAATTAAAATTAATTTTTTAAAATGATTTGAATTTTATAAAGATTAACATTAGCTTTAGGCCAAAATTGAGGGTTAATAGTATAAAAGTTAGTTGGTAACATACATGGAAGATTACAATAAGATTATTGAATCGCTTGGGGTGCGGTTCATTAAAGCTAAAAATCTGGTGTTGCAGCAGCCTTTTACGGTACGCAACGCCTACGACGTCGGGAACAACCTGATCCTACTGCACAAAGGAAGCATCTTCTTTGGGGAAGAAGAGCAAATGGTGGAAGAAGGAGAGCTGTTGTTTATCCCGGGTGGTCGCAGCACAAGGGTAACCTATGGTCCGGCCGGCGAAGGCAGGACGATCACGAATGATGACCTGATCACCAATCGTGAGAAATTCTTCAAAAGCAACAACGACCTGGACCTGATTGGTGATGCCGAGGAAAGCCACAGCTATGTGAGCTTTGAAGCAAAAGTTTTTGACTCGGTTAACTTCTTTGCGTCACTGGATCTGCCTGCGTTCCTGATCTCAAACAACAACAAGCTGGCCAACCTGGTCATCAAAGTAGTGGAAGAGAGTATGCAGGATCTGCCGGGTAAAGAGCGCCTGATCAACATCTACACCGAAAACATCGTGGTAGAGATCGTGCGCCACATCCTGCGCAACAGAATGTTTGTGGAGCAGCTGGCAACCAACAGCACCTACTTCAAGGATCCGCGCCTGATCGATCTGTTCAACTACATCAAGGAAAATTTGGGCGGCGATCTGTCGAACAAAGTATTATCCAACGTAGCGAATGTGTCGGAAGATTACGTGGGCCAGTACTTCAAAATGCTGACGGGCATCAACCCGCAGGATTATATTGAGTACCAGCGCATGGAGCGTGCCGTATTCCTGCTGCGCACTACCAAGAAAAGCATCCGCGAGATCGGTAAAGAAGTGGGTTACAAAGACACTGCATACTTCTGCCGTCGCTTTAAGATGATGTTTGGTATACCTGCCGGTAAGATGCGTCGCCGCGAATCAGCGATGAACACCTAATTCAAGGTTATACGAAGAGATAAGTGAAGAAACCCTGGTCATAAAGCCGGGGTTTTTTTCTATGTGGTTCCCAATAACCAGCACGTCGGCACCGGCATCCAGGGCATCTTTGGCTTTCTGGAGTGTGTCGATGCCGCCCCCCACAATAACAGGCACTTCTACGGCAGCGCGCACCGCCGCGATCATGTTTGCCGGTACGGGCTTTTCGGCGCCGCTGCCCCCATCCAGGTACATGTACTTTAGGCCCAGTAGCTCGCCGGCCATGGCGGTGCAGGCAGCAATAGCAGGCTTGTCGTAAGGCAGCGCCGGCGTGCCGCTCATGTAAGAGGCAGTGGTCTGGCGGCCCGTATCTACCAGCATATAGCCGGTGGGGTATACCTGAAGATTGCTGGCCTTGAGCACAGGCGCCGAAAGCACGTGCTGGCCGATCAGGAAGTCAGGGTTGCGCCCCGAAATAAGGGAAAGAAACAGAATGCCGTCGGCTTGTTTGTCGATGTGCAGGCCGCTGCTGGGGAAAAGTATAACCGGGATGGTGCTGTGAGCTTTGATGAGCCGGATAAGGTGTGCCTGGTTAGAAGTGGTGATCAGGCTGCCGCCCACAAAAAAGTAATCGATGTGGCAGTTCTGGCTGTCAGCCAGCAAAGCCAGGCAGGAGGCCTCTGTCAGGTTATCGGGGTCGAGTAGCACGGCAAAGTGCTTCCTGCCTGGTTGTTGTTGTTTTGTTTGTTGCTGAAAGTCGTTAAAAGGCATCCTCTTCCGGAACGATATACTCAGTGGTCTCTATCTCAGTCACCACCACGGGTGCTGCTGCAATATCGTTATTTTCAGAGACACTACTTACGTATTCTTCCACCTTTTTGGTCATATAGACCAGCATCAGCGCAATGAGCTGCTGGGTGATGACCTGCCCCAGGTGCGATTCCATGATGCCCTTTTTCTCGGAGCGGAGTGCCGGGTTGTGGGGCATCTGCTCCGAAGACAAGGTATAGGCATCTTCCTGCTCGTGCACCAATGAGTCATATGCGTGGGTGGATGCGGTAATAGGCGGAGTAGCTTTGTGGGAGCGCTTGCCTGCTTTTACTTTCTTAGCTTTTTTTTTACCGCCTTTTGTAAAGAGGCGCTTTATTAGATAGCCAGCCAGCAGCACACCGCCTGCCAAGGCTACTTTCTTGCCGATCTCCTCGCCTTGCGCTTTGATCTGATCCACATCCCCCATCAGGGCATTTTTATACTCGTCCTTCTGGCGTTCCAGAAACTCCCGCTGGTTTTCAAATAGTGGGTTGTTTAATTCGCTCATACGTTTGGTTCTCTTTTATCTGTTTTATAGATGGTATTATCGAAGGCTTTATCAGCTACCCCCTGAAATACTTTCTTATCCACTCCAATGACTAGTATGACCAACAGCGCCACATAGATCAGGGCAATAATGCCAAACCCCCAGAAAGAGCTGTCGAGCAGATGGTTGAGGAGCAGCCCAAGAAAGATGCTTACAAAGATGATGCTCATAAAGGCGGCAAAGCCCAGCAGGAGCACGTGGAGCAGGCTTACAAATGAGGTCTTAAGCTTCTCCTGTATCTCGAGCCGGATAATATCAATGCGGGTATCAATATACCCCATCAGGTTCTCGATCAGATTAGGGTTTTTTTCGCGTGTGCCGTTGTCTTGTGTAGCCATAATTTCTTTCAGCTTTTTTAATGCTTTTTCTGTATACGAGCGTAGTCCTAAATATTTACGCAAAGTAGGTGCAGTTAAAAGTGTAGTACGGAAATTGCGGTATATTGTACGAAATTAAGTAAGCTTAACACGAACCTTTTTCACGTTTCAGTCTGCTTGGAGCCTAACTATTACACCATTCTGGGTATAAATACCACTGCCTCCATGCAGGAGGTGAAGGTGGCCTATAAGCGGCTCGCCCTCCGGTATCATCCGGACAGGAACCCGGGAAACGCGCATGCAGAAGAACGGTTTAAACAAGTGAACACGGCTTACCAGACGCTGTCTAACCCCGGCAAGCGTGCCCGCTACGACCTGCGCCTGCAGTACCAGCGCGAACACCAGCGGGTGCTCCGCCAGCAGGCACAACCGCAGGACCCGCGGTATTATCAGACGCGGCCGCCGGCTTCGGTGTCGGAGCGCCATTACCGCACCATCCGGCACGAGGAAAAGCGCTTCTCCCGAAAGGACTGGTATATAACGTTAGCATTTGTGGGTGGCCTGCTGCTGATGAGCCTGTTGCTGAAAGTAACCATGGATTACATAACGGGCGAAGATAAGTATAAAACAGCCTTAACCTATATGCAAGATGGCAAATATAGCAGCGCCCACCGGCTCCTTTCTGACGCCATTACCTTCCAGCCCCGCAATGTGGCGGCTTACCGGGCACGCGCAAGGATAGAGCTGGATGTGTTTGAGGATTACCCGGCTGCCCTGAACGATCTGAACCAGGTGATCGCCTTGCAGAAACAGCCTTCGGCCCAGGTTTATTTTATGCGGGCACGCAGCCACCAGCAGTTAGCCAATTATCCGCACGCCGAGGCCGACCTGACCCGGGCACTGCAGCTGAACCCGAAACTATGGTCTGCTTACCTGAAGCGGGGAGAGGTGCGGCTTTTTTACCTGCATGCCTACGAAGCGGCGATTGAAGACCTGACTACTTTCCTGCAGCACAGCCCGGGCAAAGCAAAGCAGGAGGAGGCCCTTACCTACCGGGGGTTTAGCTACTATAAAACTGATAGCCTGCCGGCAGCGGAGCAGGATTACCGGCAGGCACTGGCGCTAAACCGCCAGAACGGGCGCGTATACTATTTGCTGGGCCGCCTGGAACTGGAGCAGCAGCAGCCCGATTCAGCCTGCATGCATTGGGGAGCCGCCTACCAGTTGGGCTACTCGGCGGCCCTGCAGGAGCTGCGGCAGCATTGCCGCTAGTATAAGCCAGCATCAAGCTAACGTATAAACTCGCTGGGCTGAAACGGCATGCCCCAAAAACAAAAAACCCTTGCCGTTTCTGACAAGGGTTTCTGTGGTGATGATTGGAATCGAACCAACGACACAAGGATTTTCAGTCCTTTGCTCTACCAACTGAGCTACATCACCAGCTCTGTTGTTTTCCCTTTCCGTAAGGGTATGCAAAAGTAGCAAAAACTTTTAAGGTGCAAACATTCTCCCGAAAAATATTTTTAAAAACTACCGCTGTTTACCTTTATTCTCATTATTCTACTATCTTTAACTATAAATTGGTATGTATAACGAACATTCTGCTGTGATAGGAATACAGAACATTATCTTTTTGCTGGTTGCTGCGGCGGGCATCGGTCTGTTTGTGTGGCAGGTACGCAAGATCCGCAAGAACGTGCTGCTGGGCCGCGACCTGGAACTGGCCGATAACCCCTCGGAACGCCTGAATAAAATGTTGCTGGTAGCGTTTGGCCAGCAGAAAATGTTTAAGCGCCCGCTACCTGCCGTGCTGCACCTGTTTGTGTACGTGGGCTTCCTGGTGATCAACATCGAGGTGCTGGAGATCCTGATCGACGGCATCTTTGGCACGCACCGCGTGCTGGGCTTTGCCGGCCCGCTGTATAATGCCCTGATGGCTTTTAATGAAATACTGGCTGCGCTGGTGATTGTAGCCTGTGCCATTTTTCTGTGGAGGAGAAATGTATCTAAAGTGCCGCGCCTGGCAAATGGCGTAGAAATGCGTGCCTGGCCTAAAATGGACGCCAACGTGATCCTGATTACGGAGATCGTGCTGATGCTGGCGTTGTTTGCATTCAACATCTCTGATCTGAAACTGGCCCAGCTCACAGGCCGCGAAATGGCCGGCAGCTTCCCGGTAAGTGGAGCGTTTGTAAATTTGTTCGGAAGTGATCCTGCAACGCTGCACACCATCGAGCGCGTGGGCTGGTGGATCCACATCCTGGGCATACTTGCCTTTATGAACTACCTGCCCAGCTCCAAGCACTTCCACATTATCATGGCCTTCCCGAACGTATACTTCTCTAAGCTGCTGCCCAAAGGGAAATTTACGACTAACCCGGCCATCACACACGAAATAAAGGCCATGTTGGACCCCAGCTACCAGCCACCCGCCCCGGAAACAGATGCCGACGGCAACCCCATTGTGCAGCGCTTTGGCGCCAAAGATGTGGAAGACCTGACCTGGAAGCAGCTCATGGACTCCTATACTTGTACCGAGTGCGGCCGCTGTACGTCCGTTTGCCCGGCCAATATCACTGGCAAGCTGCTTTCGCCCCGCAAGATCGTGATGGACACCCGCGACAGGATGGAGGAGAAGGGCGAGCACCCGGCTATTTTCCGCCCCAACCATTACAAAGAGATGGGAGTGGAGCGTGTAACCGTAACCGAGGAGAAAACGCTGCTGCGCGGATATGTAACCCCCGAAGAGCTTTGGGCCTGCACCACCTGCAATGCCTGCGTGGAAGCCTGCCCGGTAAATATCGACCAGCTATCAACCATTATGGACCTGCGGCGCTTCCTGGTGCTGGAGGAGTCGGCGGCTCCGGCCTCGCTCAATGCCATGTTCACCAACATCGAAAACAACGGCGCCCCCTGGGCGTTCCCGGCCTCCGACCGCTTTAACTGGGCCGACGAGCTGTATGTACCTTCAAAAAATTAGACACAAGATTTCAGACACAAGACACAAGATTAAAATAATCTATACACAGCCTGAAAGAAAAGTCCTGTGTCCTAAATCTTGATACTTGTGTCCTTTTAATACTAAGATGGAAGAAAATAAAAGATTAGTGAAAGTGCCGACCATGGCCCAGATGGCAGCCAATGGCGAGGAGCCCGAGATCTTATTCTGGGTGGGTTGTGCCGGCGCTTTCGATGACCGCTATAAGAGAGTAACCCGCGCGTTTGTGCAGATACTGGAGCATGTGGGCGTAAAGTATGCCGTGCTGGGCACCGAAGAGAGCTGCACCGGCGATCCGGCCAAGCGCGCCGGCAACGAGTTTTTGTTCCAGATGCAGGCGCTCACCAATATCGAGGTGCTCAATGCCTACAACGTAAAAAAGATCGTGACGGCCTGTCCCCATTGCTTTAATACTATCAAAAACGAATACCCTGACCTGGGCGGAAACTATGAGGTGATTCACCATTCCACCTTTCTGCAGCAGCTTATAAACGAAGGCAAGGTGCATGTGCAGGGTGGCGAGGCCTTTAAAGGCAAACGCATCACCTACCACGATTCCTGTTACCTGGGCCGTGCCAATGGTATTTATGAGGCGCCGCGCGATGTGCTGGCTGCCCTGGATGCGGACCTGGTGGAGATGAAGCGCAGCCGCGCCAACGGCCTTTGCTGCGGCGCCGGGGGTGCCCAGATGTTTAAAGAGCCCGAGCCCGGCAAAAAAGACATCAACATTGAGCGCACCGAGGAAGCCCTGGCTGCCCTGGGTACCGGCAATGGGGTAATTGCCACAGCATGCCCTTTCTGCATGGTGATGATGAACGATGGGGTAAAGAACAAGGAGCAGGAAGAAAACGTAAAAGTCTTCGATATTGCCGAGTTAATCGCACAGGCAGAAGGGCTTACCAAGTAATATCTACTTGTTGGTTGTTAATTGTTGATGCTTTATGAATTAATTAAGGTATACCTGTTTACCAACTAAAATGTGTAAACAAGTATAGCTTTTCGATATTGCCTTCATCAATAAGATACTTTAAGAAAACAACCAGCAAATAACAACCAACAATCAACATGTATATTCCGTTTGACGAATTGCCACCGCATGCGCGCCTCTGGATTTACCAGGCCGACAGGCCCCTGACAGAAACAGAGCAGGCTACTTTAAAACCTTTGCTGCTGCAGTTTGCAGAAGCTTGGAGCAGCCATGGCAAAGACTTGCAGGCCTCGGCCAGGTTGCTGCATAACCAGTTCCTGGTACTTGCCAACAACGAAAGCGAAACCTCTGCCAGCGGGTGCTCCATCGACAAATCGGTGCATTTTGTGCGGGAACTGGAGCAGCAGTTCCACGTGTCGTTCTTCGACCGCGCCAACCTGGCTTTTTTAAAGGATGGGCAGGTAGAAGTGGTACCCATGCAGGCGCTGAAAGAAAAAGTAGCCGCCGGCGAGATAGACAAGCAAACATTATACTTCGATACCTTAGTGCACCATTACGGAGAGTTGCAGCAAGCCTGGCCCCGGCCGGCCGGCAGCACCTGGCTCTCGCGGTATTTCTGATCCGGCAAAACCTAACCATACTTGTTCATGCACCACATGCCTCTAAAGCCTTTCGCTCCAAAACTTAAAACTGCCGGCTTATTGCTGCTGCTTGTCCTGGTGCTTGCTGCCTGCGGCACGGGCAAATACCTGAGCAAGGGCGATAAGCGGTTTGCGCAGGAGCAGTACGAGCGGGCCATTACCTACTACAAGCAGGCGCTGGCAAAAGACAGCACCTCCGCGGAGATCAACTACCGCATCGCGGAAGCTTACCGCCGCTCTAACCGCATTGCCCAGGCGGCCCCATACTATAAAGCGGCGCTGGATGGCGGCAGCAAGCGGGAGGATACCTACTTTTATTATGGACTGGCCCTGAAGGCAAACGGCGAGTATGAGGAGGCGCTCAACCAATTCCAGGATTATGCCCGCATTGGCAGCAATCCCCAGCTCAAAGCCAACGCTGCCAAAGAAGTGGAGACCTTCGGCAACCTGAACGACATTTTACGCGGCAAGCAGGCTTACGACGTACAGAACCTGCTGGCGCTGAACACCGATGCCTCAGAGTTTGCACCTTATGTGCTTAACAACGAGCTGGTGTTTTCTTCTACCCGCGGCGCCGGCAAAGTATACCTGGGCAATGGCGAAGGCTTTCTCGATATTTTCGCGGCGACGCTCTCCGATTCTACCAAATTAACGGATTCTACGGCTGCCCTGGGCGGCGCGGTGCATAAGTTTGATGGCATAAATGTAGAAGGGCTGCACGACGCGTTGGCCACCTTTGCCAACGACGGCAGCACCATGGTGTTTGCCCGCGGCAACGAAGGCACCAAAAAAGGGCGTCAGAACGTGGATCTCTATATTTCCTTCCACCGCGCCGGCGGCTGGACAGAACCCAAACTCCTGAACATAAACGATCCGCAAGCCTGGGACTCTTCGCCTGCTTTTTCGCCGGATGGTAAAACGCTATACTTCGCCTCCAGTCGCAAAGGCGGGCTGGGCGGCAACGATATCTACAAAGCTACGCTGGATGATAACGGGCGCTTCTCGGCTCCCGAAAACCTGGGTCCAGGTATAAACACGCCGGGCAACGAGAGCTTTGTGTCCGTTGGTCCAGATGGTACGCTATACATTGCCTCCGACGGCTTGCCCGGACTGGGCAACCTGGATTTGTTCCGCGTGGAAAATGGCAAGCCCGTAAACATGGGGCAGCCGGTCAACTCGCCGGGCGACGACTTTGGCATTTTTTTCCAGGACAAGTATAAAGGCTACTTCGCGTCGAACCGTGCAGGCGGCCGCGGGAACGATGACTTGTACCTGCTGCAGAAGTCGGCGCGCAAGCAAGTAAACTTTTTTGTGGATGGTACCCTGTTTCAGCTGCCTGAAGGTGCCCGCCAGCGTGATGCCGTGCCAAGCCACCCCGTGGTGCTGCAGGATGAGCAGGGCAAGCGCCTGCGCGACGTGACCACCGACGCCAGCGGTAAGTTTACGTTTGCCCTCGATACGGCATCTACCTACTTCCTGGTGGCCGAGAAACCCGGCTTCTTTACCGCCCGCCAGCGCATCACCACGGTTGGCAAAATGCCGCCGCAGGACCAGTTGCCAAACGAGGTGAACGAAGTACGCCTGACCGCCACGCTGGTGCTTAATGAGATCGTGAAAGAGAAAGCCATTGTGCTGGAGAACATCTTCTACGATTACGACAAGGCTAATATCCGGCCGGATGCAGCCGTGGAGCTGGACAAACTGGTGCAGGTGCTGCAGGATAATCCGAAGATCACCATTGAACTGAGCTCGCATACCGATGCCCGCGGCTCCGACGCCTACAACCAGGACCTCTCGCAGCGCCGTGCCGAGTCTGCCGTGGAATACATTATTTCCAAAGGCATCGACCGGGCACGTATTACGGCCAAAGGCTACGGCGAGAGCCGTCCGGTCGTGAAAAATGCCAAAACCGAAGAAGAACACCAGCGCAACCGCCGCACCGAATTCAAGGTGGTACGTATACAGGAATAATATCAGTGTAGCGCAAAAGAAGAAGCGGCATCAGGATTACCTGTGCCGCTTCTTTTGTTTAGGCGTAAAGTAAACCCGCTTGCCTTCGGGAGGTGACAGGAAGCAGGGGCTGAGTTGCAACCAAAGCAAGGATTATATGGACAGCAACCATACTTTAAAAGCGCAGAAAACGAACAGCACGGCTATCCTGCTGCTCCTGCTGAGTATTGCTTTTCTTGCCCCTGGTAAGCTTTGCGCGCAAAAAGGGGCCTACACGCCACCAGCCCTGATCATGCCGCTGCACGCGCAAAAAGAAACCCTGCATGCCTCCCTGGGTATAGGCCGCGGGTACGACCTTCATCTTTCGTATGCAGTTAGTAACCACCTGGCCGTATTCGCAACCGGCACGCTCAACAGCGGAAGATCAGGAAGAATAAGCTTATTCGGCGACAAGATCTACTATGATAAAGAAGACTACGGATATACAGGCGGCCTTGGGTATTTCTGGAAGCCAGCTGCCGGTTCTTCTCAGTTGCTTGAAACGTATATCGGGGCAGGGCGATTTCATGTAGACAGCCATCGCTACTATGCAAACCTCACTTCTTTACTCTCCCGCGTCCGCACGGATTACTGGCACCTGTTCTGGCAGTTTAATGCCGGCTGGAGAAGGCAAAACAATGAAATGGCCCTGGCAGCCCGGCTTTCTTATTTAAAGTATAATGACGTATACTATGAGGATGATCTGGCTATGTATAAGCCTAATGTGGTGGAGGGGCTATGGGGCATGAACCTGGACCCTGCCATGAGTTACAGCTATCTGTGGCGTAATTTCAAGTTTAACGGGCAGCTAGGCGTTTCCTTGCCTCTCTTTAAAGTAGCAGTTAAAGAAACCCGCATAACATACTTTTTAGGTGATGAAGTAGCGGCAACGGAAGCGAAGCGACAGCACCTGGGCGTGGTAGGGCTGGGCAGGTTTAGCGTGCAGTATACCTTCGGCCTTAACCGTACAGCAAATTAGCACCTGCACCTGATCAGAAAACAGGTGCAGGTGCCAGCCTCCTTAACAGCTTAGCGCAGCAGATACTTTATGCCCAGGCCAAAGTTGCTGGTGTTCCCGAGGCTGATGGTGGGTGGCGTGTCGGTATTGTCCAGGCGCAGAAACGTGGCGCGGTAGTCGAGGGAGAGGGCGATAGGCGCATTTTTGAAGCTATACTCGATGCCGAAGGTGGCAACGCCCACTGGGTTGATCTTTACCCGTTCTTCGGCCGGATAGTACGTGCGGCTCTTCATCACGCCAACGCCCAGCCCGGCATAAGGCTGCAAGCGCGAAGAAGTTAAAAGCTGCGGCTGCCAGATGTAGCTGAGCGACGTGAGAAAGTAGCGGGAACCATGAAAGATATTGGACTGGGCCTCCAGCGCGGACTCTCTCCCGATAAAATACTTTGCCGAAATACTCACGTCCGCCCCAAGCGGCCCGCCGGCGTAGTAGCGTGCTCCAATAGCCAGTTTATAGGGCGCCGTAGCCGCTGGTTTTACGCTGAGCGAGTCCTGAGCATGCAGGTTAAAGCCGCCAAAGCAGAGCAGCAAAAGCAATAGAATCTTTTTCATCGTTTGTTAAAGGTTAGAGGGTTAATATATAGGGAGAGTTTAATTTTTGAGAAAGCGTTGCATGTTATCAAGAAAAAACCTGGCAGGCAGTTGCGGCTGTTGCGTATAAAGCTATCCGGCAGGCGTATTTTATCCCTTTGTCTGCCACTTATACCAAGCCCTTTCTTAAATTTGTAAGGAAACCACCTGAGTTATGGAAAACAGATACCTGCAACGTGGCGTCTCGGCTTCAAAAGAAGACGTGCACAATGCCATCAAGAACATCGACAAAGGCTTATTCCCAAAAGCATTCTGCAAGATCATCCCGGATGTCCTGACCGGCGACCCGGAATACTGTGCGCTGATGCACGCCGACGGCGCCGGCACCAAGTCGGCACTGGCCTATATGTACTGGAAAGAAACCGGCGACCTGAACGTATGGAAAGGTATTGCACAGGATGCCGTGGTGATGAACACCGACGATTTACTGTGCGTGGGCGCCACCGATAATATCCTGCTCTCTTCTACCATCGGACGCAACAAGCACCTGATTCCCGGCGAGGTGATCGGGGCCATCATCAACGGCACTGAAGAAGTGCTGCAGATGATGCGCGACAACGGCGTGGGCATTTACAGCACCGGTGGCGAAACAGCCGACGTGGGCGATCTGGTGCGCACCATTATTGTAGACAGCACCGTAACTGCCCGCATGCGCCGCAGCGAAGTGATCTCGAACCATACCATACAGCCCGGCGATGTAATTGTGGGGTTTGCCTCTTACGGGCAGGCCACCTACGAGGACGAGTATAACGGCGGCATGGGCAGCAATGGCCTTACCTCGGCCCGCCACGATGTGTTTCATAAATACCTCTCGGCTTCGTACCCGGAGAGCTACGACCCCGAGTTGCCTGTGGACCTGGTATACTCCGGCAACTATAAACTGACGGATGTGGAGCCGGAAACCGGCCTGGAAATGGGCAAGCTGGTGCTTTCGCCTACCCGCACCTATGCGCCCATTGTGATGGAGATACTGAAAGCACACCGCCCGCACATCCACGGCATGGTGCATTGCAGCGGCGGGGCGCAAACCAAAGTGCTCCACTTCACCGACAAGGTACATATCATCAAAGACAACCTGTTCCCGGTGCCGCCACTGTTCCGCATTATTCAGGCGCAAAGCCACACTGACTGGAAAGAGATGTACAAGGTCTTTAACATGGGCCACCGCCTGGAAATTTACCTGCCCGAGGAGTATGCGCAGGACCTGATCGATATTTCTAAATCGTTTGGTGTGGACGCGCAGGTAATAGGTCGCGTAAAGAAGAGCAAAACGAATGAGCTAACCATCCGCAGCCCTTACGGCGAGTTTTACTACGAAGGGTAAGCTTTTATACTACTTGAAAAGGCCACAGGTGCAACAGCGCCTGTGGCCTTTTTATTTTATGCAGCCAATGTTATAAACACCCTGCTACATGACAAAAGCCGGAGCTGTTTTTCTCGCGGGGATGGGGGTTATGCCTGAAAGCCATGCTTTTATACCTGGTTTATGATGTTACAGCAGGAGTATAAAAGGCCTTTTATATACGGGTTTTCTATACAATTTGGGCTAATTAAACCAAAACCGTTTTGAAGGCATGTTAAAGCGGTTTATACATCCTCATGCCTAAGCTGCCTATTATGAAAGCGAACTTTCTTGTTTTAAGTCTTCTATTGATATCTGTATATGGCATGGCCCAGCAGCGTACCGCCCCAGACTCTACTAATAAAAAATTTTATGTAGGCGTGGGAGCAAGTTCCATCGGTTTTAACTTAGAGTATCAGGATGAACCAAAAAGCGGCGATTTTAGGCCCGTAATATCATTACATGGCGGTTATAAACTGAACAAGAGGGTAAGCTTGCAAATCGGGTTCTCCTACGGGAATAATACTGACAAGTATGATTACGTGTATGTAGAAGCGCAAGACAAGCTGATTTATTACAGTGAGATCTCCCAAACGCGGGCCATTGCAATCCCTGTTACCTTAAAGTATGGCTTTCTATATCCTTTCAGGCATTTGCAATTTTACGGAACAACAATTCTTACGCCTATTATCAGCAGCACCAGCCTCAAAAAGACGGAACAGCGCGAGGATGTAACGACGGTTACTTATAACACCAAAGCATCGGGTTTTAACGCTTATCTTACTGCAGGCTTTGGGTTGAATTATACTATAAGTAAGCGGCTCGACATGTATGGCGAGCTGCATTTGCTTCACAGAAGTTTTAACCGGGATTGGCCAAGAAAGACGAGCATCCTTACCCTAGCTCTTTAGCTATCGGCCTCAACTACAATCTTTAATTGATAATCAGTAAACAAAAAGTATAATACTCCTAACCTGTTCCATACTTTATGAAACCCTTTATTCTTTCTGTGCTGTTCGCTTGTTTCTCTTTTTCTGTTTTTGCCCAACATGTACCTGAGCTGGACTCTGCAGAAAGTAAATTTTTTGTTGGGATAGTAGTAAGCAACACCAGCTATCCAATAATGGGAGAGCACAAGTACGAGTTTTTTGGAAGTATTACTCCTTTTGTAAATATAAACTACGGTTACAAGCTTACTAAGAGAGCAACAATCCAACTTGGCATCGGATATGGCGGTAATGAAATGAAAGGAGGTACTATGAGCAGGTACATTTCACCTGATAGTGTATATGACAAAGAAAGTTATCAGCAAATTCGGGCTATAGTTCTTCCTGTTACATTTAAATTCACGCCCTTCAATCCCTACAAGCGTCTGCAGCTTTATGCGAATGCTTCAGTTGCTCCCGTATTTGGCCATATTAAAGCAAGGGCAACAGAAAACTACAAAGGGGAGGTTTCAACGGTTCTGTATGATGAACAGTCCATGACATTTGATTTAGTAGCTACTGCTGGTCTAACACTCAACTATAAAATCAGCAAGAGCTTAACGGGGTATGTAGATGCCATCTTACTCTACAAGAATTTCGACTTCCAAAGGCCTCCCGCACCTGGAAGGTATTTAGAGAATAAATCAGCAGTCATCGGTCTAAACTATAATCTTCATTAATTAAATAAATCATAAAGACCAGCTTGGCAGAAGTATAAGTATAAACAAGCCCTACCATGAAAAAGCTTATACTTCCGCTGCTGCTATTCCTGTTATCCGGATCAGTATTAGCGCAGAAAACGGATGCCGCTAGGGCAGCAAAGCATAAGTTCTATGCAGGTATCGGCCTCACCAGTGTACCGTATCATATCTATTATAAAAATCCCAAGACTTCCGGTTATCTGCCCTCCGACTACTTCGTTCCGTTTGCAGCTAACCTGGGATACCGCTTAACGGAAAAGGCAACATTGCAGGGAGGTGTAGCCTACGGCGGAGATAAAGACCAGGGTAGCTGGCTCCCTGACGGGCAGGATACGCTGGCATATGAGATGGCTTCGCGTACGCGTGTTGTAGCTGTTCCGGTAACCGCACGCATCAACATCCTTAAGCTATACAAGCGCTTTCCGGTGTATGTAACGGGCACGCTGATGCCGGCTTATGGCGTCACTACATTAAAGACCACCCAAACAAGCCATGCAGCCACAACAACCCACCGGGTAAAAGATGCCGGCATGGATGTGTTCTCCACAGCGGGGTTTGGGATTACTTACAGGATAAGCAATTGCATGCAAGGGTATGCCGAAGTGCTGCCTTTTAAGTATAACCTCACCGGGGAAAACTCCCGTGACCTTGACTGGGAACGGTATGCCTCCCAAGCCCGCCAGCTTTATAAGTCGCTGGGTTTTTGGGTGAATTATACTTTGTAAGAAGAAGGCAGCGCAGGGCGCGTTAACTCTGGCACAATAATTGGCTTAGTGGAAGTATAAGGAAAAACCTATACTACGATGAGAAAGCTTCTACTTCCGCTCTTGCTTGTGCTGCTGGCCCTGCCGGTGTTTGCACAAGCGTCTGTCCTGGTTTTAACTGCCGAACGGGGCGAGGCCTTTGTGGCTAAAATTGATGGCAGAACCATGAACCGCACCGCCTCCAACCTGGTGCGCCTCGATAACCTGCGGCCCGGAAAGCATTACGTGCAGCTAAAAGTAAGAAGCCGGCAGGGCGTCTATGAGCTGGGGCAGCAGGTGTTTGTGGCCGCCGGCGTAGAAGCCACCTATGGCATCCGCACCCTGGGCCGAAGCGGAAAAGCCTACCTGCGCCTGCTCAGCGAGCGTGCTTTGCTGCCACCGCCGGTCGTAAGCAGGCCCGTGCCGCGACCTCATTACCCCGATTACCGCGACAGGTACGATGACCGCGATAACGACCGCTACGAACCCGCTCCACCGCGCTACGATAACGACTACTGCCGCAATCTGATGACCGCCCAGGAAGTGGACCGCCTACGCCAGACCATCCGCAGCCGCGACTTCGAGAGCTCCAAACTAAGTATAGCCCGCGACGCCGTGAGCAGGGGCAGCCTACTGGCCGAAGACCTGAAGCGCCTCCTGCAGGAATTCGACCACGAGAGCACCCGCGTGGAGTTTGCCAAATTCGCCTACGAGTACGTCTGCGACAAAGACCACTTCTATTACATCTACGATCTCTTCCGCTTCGATAGCAGCGTGCAGGAACTGGAAAGGTATAGCGGCAACAGAAGGTAACTTCCGGAGTAGAATAAACAGAAACGGCACAGGTTTATACTTGTGCCGTTTCTGTTTTTCCAGTGAGCAGGAGCTGTTTCCTTAGAAATGCTATAGCCTCGGGTCCACCCACCCCTAACCCCTCCTTGACTAAGCAGGGGAGCCGGTAATTGCTGTTGGTGAAGTATAACCATTGTTGTTTTGGCTTCATTAGCTTGCTCACAAGAGATCCTTTCAGGATGACAAAAGGGAAAGAGGGGCTGTTTTACTAAAGACAAGTATAAGCAGCATAGTTTAGGTAAAAACATCCCCCTACCCCCTTCAAAGGGGGACTTCAGCTATTGCTATACTTAGGCTAAGGTTTCATGGCAGCTGCCTTCGCGCGGACAGGTCGCGACCTGTCCCTACAGAGGTTTGCAAAGTATAAACATCAGCTATCGAAACTGATTCCAGTCCTTGGGTTGAGCGCCTTGGTGTGTTGCGGTGCCCGAAGGGCAGCCCGTAGCGCGAGCGAGGAGCAGCTTCACACCACAGCGCGATGCCCGAGGACGAGCCCCCGCGGGCTTGGAGCGCTCCAAAGTATAAGATGAAGCAGGACAAGTATAAGACTGAGGAATTCAGCTGCTACCACGTATAGCTCAAAGTATAAAGGAGAGGAATTCAGCTGCTAGAAATTATAGCCAAAGTATAGCTTAAGGAATAGCGGCATCTACCAAGTATAGCCGGAAGTATAAAGATGAACATCAAACAACCCCTACCAAATACAACCCGCAAGAAACCATCCACTTACTTTACAAAGTAAAAAGCCGCAAATGAAAACAGGCTTCTCCTGTAGCAGAAGAAGCCTGTTTTCGCATTAATAAATAATGCTAGCGTAATCTATCTACCGACCGGACCAGATCCTCATCGCGCTTGATGAAGCGGTTGGCCAGCGCATTGAGCAGCAGGGCCAGCATGGGTAGGTAAAAACCGGCTTCGTACGCGCCGTTGTTGCCTGCCTTAACCATTTCGGCGCCCACATAGGCGGCATAATAGAATGAAGTGCCCAGCAGTGCGGCGATCACCAGGGTGTTAAGCAATCCCAGCTTCATCTGGTTCAGGCGGTTTTTATACTGGAAGATCTCGTAGAGGGCTACCACAGCGGCGGCAATGGCCAGCATCCCGATAATAAAAGCACTTTTTGCAGGCAGGTTACCAGCCGAAACTATGTCGCCCTGTTTGTTGAGGATGTGCGACTTCAGCGTCCAGGCGGTCAGCACCACGGTTTCGTTGGTTGTAGCGTCTGTTTTGGACCAAAGCGGCAGAAACAACATGGCCACCATGGCCAAAGCCAGCAGCAATAGAAATACGGATTGAATTCTTTGTATCATAAAGGGGTTACTTTAACTTGCAAGGAAGTGCAAAATTAGACAAAGACCTGTAAACTAAAAATAGATGAACACAGCTTATGTCGTAGACATACTCCGCACGCCGGTAGGCAAGTTTGGCGGCACCCTCAGCACGGTGCGACCCGATGATATGGCGGCCCTGGTGCTGAAGGAAATCGTAGCCCGTCATCCCAATCTGGACCCGGCGCTGATAGAAGATGTGGTGCTGGGCGCGGCAAACCAGGCCGGCGAAGACAACCGCAACGTGGCCCGTATGGCGCTGCTGCTGGCCGGGCTTCCGCAGGAGATCGGCGGCGTAACCGTAAATCGCTTGTGCGCCTCGGGGCTGCAGGCCATCATCGATGCCTCGCGGGCTATCAGCTGCGGCGATGGCGAAGTATACCTGGCCGGCGGCGTGGAAAGTATGACGCGGGCGCCTTTTGTGATGGCAAAAGCAGAAACCGCTTTTTCACGAACTCCTGAAATTTACGATACCACCATCGGTTGGCGCTTTACCAACGAAAAGCTCTCAAAGCTGCATTACCCTTTTGCCATGGGCGAAACAGCCGAGAACGTAGCAGACCGTTACGGTATTTCACGTGAAACGCAGGATGAGTTTGCCCATAGTTCGCAGCTAAAGTATAAAGCAGCCGCTGAAGCCGGTAAGTTTAAAGAGGAGATTGTGCCTGTGCCTATTCCGCAGCGCAAAGGCGAGGATTTGGTATTCGACACCGACGAGCATCCGCGGTTATCTTCCGTAGAGAAGCTGGCTGCGCTGAACCCTGCCTTTAAAAAAGGCGGCTCGGTAACGGCAGGCAATTCCTCGGGCATCAACGATGGGGCCGCAGCTTCTATTATTGTGAGCGAAGCGGTGCTGAAACGCTTTAACCTGACCCCGATGGCCCGTGTGGTAGCGGCTGCCGTAGCGGGCGTAGACCCGGCCCATATGGGCATGGGACCAGTGCCCGCTACACAGAAAGCGCTGCAACGCGCCGGACTAAGTATAAACGACATCGATCTGTTTGAAGTAAACGAAGCCTTTGCCTCGCAGGCTGTGGCCTGTATGCAGCAGCTAAACCTCGACCCTGCGAAAGTAAACGTGAACGGCGGCTCCATTGCCATCGGGCACCCGCTCGGGGCCAGCGGCACCCGCATCTCGGCCACGCTGCTGCACGAAATGAAGCGCCGCGACAATGTACGATATGGCCTGGCCACTATGTGCGTAGGCGTAGGTCAGGGCGTAGCTGTGATTTATGAAAAGATGTAAGTACTGCTCGTTGCTCCTGAGAGAGGTGAAATTTTGAATGATAAAACGCGGCTGTACAATACTATGTGCAGCCGCGTTTGTTTGCAGATCCAAGTCCAAGTACCCCTAACCCTTCCTTGACTAAGGAGGGGAACATGTTATTACTATTGAGAAAGTATAAGCGGTGTGGGTCAGACCTAATGAGCTTTCTACCAAGATCCTTTTAGGATGACAAAAGGGAAAGAGGTATGGAGAGTAAGTTTATACTTGCGCTGAAATTTTAGCAGCTTAGGTTAGGAGGAAGAAGAACATCCCCCTACCCCCTTCAAAGGGGGACTTGGGTTTAAGCTGCATAGTAAAAAGACAGTAGCTATCGAAAATGATCCCAGTCCTTGCGTTTCGCGCCTTGGTGTGTTGCGGTGCCCGTCAGGGCAGCCCGCTAGGGCAGCTTCACGCCACAGCGCGAAACGCAAGGACGAGGCCCCGCGGGCTTGGAGCGCTCTAAAGCAAGAAATGAAACAAGGCAAGTATAAATCTGAGGAATACAGCTAGCCAACAAGTATAGCTTGGTTGGATTTGCGGCAAGCCACTGTTAAGTATAGCAAGATGAATTCCAGAAAAATAAGGAAAATCATAAAGCAGTGATCAGCCTCACCAAGGCTACAAAGATTTTGCTCAAAGTCTTATACTTCAAATCTACAGTAAACCCTACCTTTGCCCCATGCGGTATTTTTTAGAGATAGCCTACGATGGCACCCGGTTTCATGGGTGGCAGCTGCAGCCCAATGCGCTGGCGGTGCAGCAGGTGTTGGACGATTGCCTGAGCAAGATCCTGCGCCAGCCCGTCAGCTCGACTGGCAGCGGCCGCACCGATACCGGCGTGCATGCCAGCCAGCAGTTCGTGCATTTTGATGTTGCGCAGCCGCTGGAGGAGGAGCAGGTGGTTTTTCGCCTCAACCGCATCCTGCCCAATGATATCGCAGCCTTAAATCTATACCTGGTGCCGGACCAGGCGCACGCCCGTTTCGATGCTGTTTCGCGCACCTATCACTACCACATCAGCCTGGTGAAGAATCCTTTTAAGCGCTATTATGCCTGGTATCATAGCCGGGAACTGGATGTAGCGAAGATGAACGAGGCGGCAGCTATCCTTTTAAAGTATGAGGATTTTACCACGTTCAGCAAAGTAAAAGGCGATACCAAACACTACCGCTGCACGATGTTGGAAGCCGGGTGGCAGCAGCAAGGGGAGGAGCTGGTCTTTACCATTCGGGCGAACCGGTTTTTGCGCGGCATGGTGCGCCTGGTGGTGGGCACGCTGGTAGATGTTGGAAAAGGAAAGCTGACCGTGCCCCAGTTCGAGCAGATCGTTGCCAGCCAGGACCGCAGCCAGGCCAGCGGCGCAGCGCCTTCCGAAGGCTTATACTTGGCTCGGGTAGAGTATCCGGAGCAGCTATTGCCACAAGTTTAGCCCCGGGTCCAACCACCCCTAACCCCTCCTTGTTTAAGGAGGGGAGCCTGTTGTTACTATTGAGGAAGTATAAGCGGTGTTGTTTTGGCTTTATTAGCTTGCTCACAAGATCCTTTCAGGATGACAAAAGGGAAAGAGGCAGGTAGAGTGAGTTTATACTTGAGTAAAGTATATGCAATGTAGATTAAGATAAAAAGGAACATCCCCCTTCAAAGGGGGACTTTGGGCTGCTATACTTATGCTATACTTTCATAGCTAGCGCCATCGCGGACAGGTCGCGACCTGTCCCTACAAGAGGTTCCTCAAGCAAAAGCCTTAGCTATTGAAACAGATCCCAGTCCTTGGGTTGAGCGCCTTGGTGTGTTGCGGTGCCGCGCATGCGGCAGCCCGCAGCGAAGCGAGGAGCAGCTTCACGCCACAGCGCGATGCCAAAGGACGAGCCCCGCGGGCTTGGAGCGCTCCAAAGTATGAAATGAAACAAGGCAAATATAAGAACTAAGCATCAAACTCAAGCCAGCAAGGATAGCAGAAAACAGCATTGAGCATCAAACGGCAGCCAAGTATAGCCTGGTTGAAGTTGCTGCAAGCGGCAGCCAAGTATAGCCAACACATAAAACCGCCTCCCGGCAAATCCTAAAATCCTTTCATCCTGAAAATCCTGCTTCAAAACCATTAACTTTACAATCGGTTAAGAACAGGCGCACGTACTTAAGACTTGTGCGCTTATACTTGTGCCATTTTAAAGCAGAACGACCTCCTTGGAAGATAAACCTAAAAATACAGGTAAAGTATTCGATTCGGATGTGCTCAAACGGCTTTTCACGTTTGTGAAGCCCTATGTCCGGACGTTTTACTTTATCATTGTGCTGACCTTTGCCTCGGCCATACTGGCTGCCGTGCGCCCTTTCCTCATCCAGTATACCGTAGATCACGAGATCCTCAACAACGACTGGGAAGGCCTGAACCGCATGTTCGTTATCCTGAGCGTGTTGTTGGTGGTGCATGCCATTGTGCAATACCTGCACACGTATTTTGCCGGCTGGCTGGGCCAGAATGTGGTGCGCGATATCCGTATCAAGCTCTACCGCCATATCCTGGACCTGCGCCTCAAATTCTTCGACCGCACGCCTATTGGCACGCTCGTGACCCGCAACGTGTCGGATGTGGAAACGCTCTCGGACGTGTTCAGCGAAGGCCTGGCTGCCATGATCGGCGACATCCTGCAGCTGGTCTTTATCCTGGGCTTTATGTTTTACATCGACTGGCAGCTCACGCTGGTAAGCCTTTCCACGTTTCCGCTCATGCTCATCAGTACCTATATTTTCAAGGAGAAGATAAAGGCTACTTTCCAGGAGGTGCGCACGGCCGTGGCGCGGCTTAACTCGTTTGTGCAGGAGCACATCACCGGCATGAGCATCGTGCAGATCTTCAACAACGAAGACCGCGAGATGGACAAGTTCAAGGAAATAAACAAGGAGCATACCCGCGCTAACGTGCGGTCGGTGCTTTACTACTCTATTTATTTCCCGGTGGCCGAGATCATTGGCGCGGCGGGCCTGGGCCTGCTGGTATGGTATGGCGCTTACGGCGTTATCAACGACAAAACCTCGCTGGGCACGCTGATGGCCTTTATACTTTACATCCAGATGTTCTTCCGGCCTATCCGCATGATCGCCGACCGTTTTAACACGCTGCAGCTGGGCGTGGTGAGCACCGAGCGCCTGATGCGCCTGCTCGACAGCCGCGAGATGATTGCCGACAACGGCACCTTTGCACCCAAAAAGCTACAGGGCAATATCAGTTTCCAGAATGTATGGTTTGCCTATAACGACGAGGAATGGGTGCTGCGCGATGTCTCGTTTGAGGTGAAAGCCGGCGAGACGATTGCCTTTGTGGGTGCTACCGGCGCCGGCAAAACCTCCGTCATCAACCTGCTCAACCGTTTCTACGAGATCAACAAAGGGCAGATCCTGGTAGATGGCCACGACCTGAAGGAGTATGACCTGAGCGTGCTGCGCCACCACATTGGCGTGGTGCTGCAGGATGTGTTCCTCTTTTCCGGAAGTATAGCCGACAACATCAGCCTGGGCAACAAAGCTATTACCGAAGAGCAGATGTGGCGGGCCGCCGACCTGGTGGGCGCCCGTCGGTTTATTGAGCGCCTGCCCGGCGGCCTGCATTACCAGGTAATGGAGCGCGGCGCCACGCTGTCGGTAGGGCAGCGGCAGCTCATCTCGTTTGTGCGGGCCATGGTCTACAACCCCGAGATCATCATCTTAGACGAGGCCACCTCCAGCGTAGACTCCGAAACCGAAGAGCTCATCCAGTACGCCATCGACCAGCTGATGCACGGCCGTACCTCCGTGGTGATCGCCCACCGCCTCTCCACCATCCAGAAAGCCGATAAGATTATTGTGATGGACCGGGGCGAGATAAAAGAAGTAGGCAACCACGACCAGTTGCTGCAGCACAACGGCTACTATGCGCAGCTCTATCACATGCAGTACAAGAACATGATCGACTTATGAAAAAACTTTTATACGGAATTGCGGCCCTGGCCATTATTTTACTTGTCGTTTATACCTTTATCGGGGGTTTTGCAGCGCCCGAAGTGCGCCTGGCCACCTCCCAAACCAGGTATGTGGCGGGGCAGCCGTTTGAGGGTTCTATCAAAGACGAGGCGCTGGGCAAAGCCTTCCGGCGGGCCGGCGAACTGGTGGAAAGCAAGAAATTGGCCGGCACGCCGGGCAGCATTTACTACAACGACCCCGAGCATAGCGGCGACAGCCTGAAAGCCTTTATCGGCGTGCTGGTAACAGATACAAGTATAACGCTGCCACAGGGCTACACGCTGCGCACAGTGCCGGGCGGCCGCAAAGTAGTGCGCGCCGAGGCAACCGCCAACGTGGCCATACTTCCTAAAAAGCTATATGGTGCAGTTTTCGACTATGCCAAGGAGCATAAGCTGAAGCTGGAAGAATTCTACGTGGAGTGGTTCCCTGCCCAGGACAGGGGCGTGGTAGAGGTGCCGGTAAAAGAGTAATCTATCCGTGGACTGGCGTTGTTTTAAAGTATAGATTTATTTTTATATTTGGGAGAAAGGCAGCTCCTGTTCTTTCCTATTCCAGATCAGCAGCAACGTGGGCACAAAAGCAGAGGCGAAAAAAGAACGCATTTTAGAGGCCGCCAAAACGGTATTCGGCAAACTAGGCTACAGCAAAGCCACCCTCGACGATATTGCTGCTGCCATAGGCCTGAAAAAGCCTACGCTCTACTACTATTATAAAAACAAGGAACTGCTCTTTATCGAGGCCTTCTCGCAGGAGTGGAAAGAAAGCCTCTCGCGCATCAAGCGCATTGCCGAGCAGGAGCCTAACCCGCACCGGCGCCTGCAGCGCTACATCCAGTCCTCGCTGCGCTATTATCAGGAGATCGTTACCCAGCACACCATATCCATCCGCGTCCTGATCGAGACGCGGGTTACGTTTCAGGAGCTGTTCCGGGAATCGCGGGCCAAGGAGGCGAATTTTTATACTTCGGTGATAAAAGAAGGGATTACCAGCGGCGTGTTTGTGCCCTGCGAGGCCGAACGGGTCGGTTACTCGATGATGGTGGTAAAAGACCTGATCCAGTTCGAGGAGTTCCAGCGGGCCGATTTCCACAAGTTGGCGACCATCGACTTTGAAAAGATCGAGCGGGACGTGCTCTTTACCATCAACCTTATTCTGAACGGCATCAGCAACAAGGGTGATGGGGTTGTTAATTGTTAGATGGTTGGATTGTTAAATTGTTGGTTGCTACTTGTTGCCTGGCTTGCTTTTGAGGGACAGCCTTTTATAGTAAGGATGAGGTATAAACCGGAAGCCGTTAGCGTTCTTCCGAATTAGTCCTTTCTGGCGCAAGCGTCCGCTTGTGCCCATACCTTTCAAGTCTTTCTTCCTGAATTTAGCCTAAAGTTGCGAATGCATCCAGCACGGTAGGCACAAGCGGACGCTTGCGCCAGGGTAACAGAATAGAGGGAAGCTCAAAACGCAAAACGCAGAACAGCCTCAAAGTATAAAAAGCAGGCGGGGTAGTTTCTATATAAGAAGCTACCCCGCCTGCTTTTGGTTTCTTTTCCAGTACAGGAGAAGTTATGCTACCACAGCTAAACCATCCTGCAATCAGTAACCCACAACCAACCTACTATTCGGCTGCTTTGATCTGCTCCAGTTTGGCTTTTAGCGCCTCCAGGTCGGGCTCATGGCCCTGGGCCACTTCGGCGGCATCGAGCTCCTGCAGCATGCTCTGCATTTGCTTCAGGTAAGCGGATTTGTCTTTTTTAAGGCAGCCTTTCTGGTGGTCGGGGCAGGAGCCATTTTCGCTCATGGGCTTAAACATGCTGCCTTCGCCGTAAATGAGCCACTGCGGGTTCAGGTCGTGGAAGTGCTGCAGGATCGCTACCAGGTCGTCGAGCAGGTAATTCTGGCCCGAGATGATGCAGTTCAGGACCTTGCCGTCGCTCCCGGTCAGGGATTTCAGCTGCTCTGTATCCAGTTCTTTCAGGTTGGTATAAAACCTGAACCTTTTACCAATTTGCTGTAAGTCAATGGCCATACGCAGTGAAATTTAGGGGTTAAAAAATTAGCTATACGTAGATATAACATATTCTGCCCTAAAAAATTCCTGCTCTCCCTGATTACGTGTCAGCCGCGCTGCCAAACGGGTCGCCATACCTGTTCTGCAGGGTAAAGATCATTCCGAATCCTCGGCCTGCAGCTGGCGCTCATAGAGCACTTTGTACAGCCCATCCTCGTTGATCAGCTCCTCGTGGGTGCCATGCTGTACAATCTCGCCATCGTCCAGGACCAGGATCCTGTCGGCCAGTTTTACCGACGACACACGGTGCGAGATAATAATGGAAGTGCGGTTGGCCATGATGCGGCGCAGGCTGTTGAGGATGGCATTCTCCGTTTTGGTATCCACCGCCGAAAGCGAATCATCCAGGATAAGTATACTTGGTTCGCGCACCAGCGCCCGCGCAATGGAGACGCGCTGTTTCTGGCCACCCGATAAGGTAATGCCACGCTCGCCCAGCTTGGTGTCGAACTGCTCGGGAAAGCGCATGATGTTTTCGAAAACGTCGGCATCTTTAGCCGACTGCACCATTTGCTCCTCGGTTATACTAGGCAGCCCGAAGCCGATGTTGTTGCGGATAGAGTCAGAGAACAAAAACACGTCCTGCGGCACATACCCGATCTGGCTGCGCAGGTTGCGGATGTTATAGTCGCGCACATCCACGCTATCGATCAGGATGCGGCCGCCGGTGGCATCATACATGCGCGGCAGCAGGGCGGCAATGGTGCTCTTGCCCGAGCCGGTATTGCCGATCACGGCCAGCGTTTCGCCGTGCCGGATGCTGAACGACACCTGCTTGAGGGCATGGATATGGGTATCAGGATACACAAAGTCCACGTTTTCGAATACAATATCGCCTTCAATGGGCTTGCTGATGTTCTGGCGCGAGATGATGTCGTTTTCGGTGTGCAGAAACTCGTTGATACGCTCCTGCGAGGCCGCTGCCCGCTGCACCAGACTGGCCGTCCAGCCCAGCGAGGTAACCGGCCAGGTAAGCATGTTCACATAGATAATGAACTCAGCAATATTACCCGTGGTAATGCTGCCGTTAATTACCTCCTGTCCGCCAATGTAAATGGTGATGATGGTGCTCAGGCCCACCATGAACAGCACCAGCGGGAAGAACAGCGAGTTGACAAAGTTGAGCTCCAGCGACTTGTCTTTATACGTGTTGCTGGCCACGGTAAAGTTGTGGTGCGAGTCGTCTTCGCGCACAAACGATTTGAGCACGCGAATGCCTGAAAAGGCTTCCTGCACAAAGGTTGTAATCCCCGAAAGGCTGCGCTGGATCTCGTCGGATTTGCGCTGGATGATGTTATTGACGTAATAAATACTGATGGCCAGTATAGGAAGCGGCAGCAGGGTATACAACGTGAGCTTCACGTTTACGGCCAGCATGTAGGGGATCACCATCACAAAAAGCACCACCAGGTTGATGCCATACATAATGGCCGGTCCCAGGTACATGCGCACGCGGCTCACGTCCTCGGAGATGCGCGCCATCAGGTCGCCGGTGTTGTTTTTGCGGTAAAAGCTAAGCGGCAGGCTCTGGTAATGGGCGTAAATATCGTTCTTCAGGTCGTTCTCGATCAGGCGGCTCATCACGATCAGGGTCTGGCGCACCAGAAACAGGAACACGCCGCGCAGCAGCGCCATCAGCAGGATCACCACCCCGTATACCAGGATGCTTTTTCCGAAAATATCATACACCAGTTCCTGCTGGTGCATGCCCTCATATAAACTGTGCAGGCCGATCCCTTCTTTTATCAGGTTAAAAGAATGGCGCACGATCTGGGCGGGCAGAATCTGAAAAATGTTGGAAATAATGGTAAACACAATGCCCCACAGGAGCCTGTACTTATACCGGAGCAGATATTTGTTGAGGTGGCGTAGCGATTTCACAGTAAATACTTACAGCTTCACAAGCTTTTATGTTGAGTTGGAGCGCACAAATTGAATTAATGAAAAAAAGAATTAATTTTGCAGCGCGAAACGGGAGGGGTGTGTTAGTCCTCACTCATTTTAAAAATAGCATAACACTTACATCACAAAGATAGAATAACACTTAACCAATTTCATAGATGGTCGAAATTAAAGAAGTAGAAGTGAAGAAAGACAAGTCGGTCTTTGATCAGATATCAGAACACAATCACGAGAAAGTTGTTTTCTGCCACGACAAAGAAACCGGTCTGAAAGCCATCATCGGCATTCACAACACCGTTCTTGGCCCAGCCCTGGGGGGTACCCGCATGTGGTCGTATGCCTCAGAAGCTGAAGCACTGGACGATGTATTGCGTCTTTCCAGAGGGATGACCTACAAAGCTGCTATCTCCGGCCTTAACCTGGGCGGTGGAAAGGCAGTAATTATCGGCGACGCCAAAAAAGATAAGAACGAAGCCCTGCTGCGCAAGTATGGCCGCTTTATCAAGAACCTGAACGGCGCTTATATTACAGCTGAGGACGTAGGCACCACGACCAAAGACATGGAATTCATCCACATGGAAACCGAGCACGTAGCCGGTTTGCCGGAGTCCATGGGTGGCAGCGGCGACCCTTCGCCGGTGACAGCCTACGGTACTTACATGGGCATGAAAGCCGCCGCTAAAAAAGCGTTCGGAACTGACTCGCTGGCAGGCAAGAAAATATCGGTACAGGGCGTGGGCCACGTGGGCGGCTACCTGGTAGAGCTGCTGGCTAAAGAGAATGCTCAGATCTTTATCACCGACATTTATGAGGACCGCCTGAAAGAAGTGTCGGCCAAGTATAATGCAAAGGTGGTGGGCATGGAAGAGATCTACGACCTGGATGTAGACATTTATTCGCCTTGCGCCCTGGGCGGCACTATCAACAACGATACGCTGGGCCGCCTGAAGTGCCAGGTAATTGCCGGTAGCGCCAACAACCAGTTGCGCGACGAAACCGTGCACGGGCCGGCGCTTATTCAGCGTGGCATCTACTATGCGCCTGACTTTTTGATAAACGCTGGTGGTTTGATTAACGTGTACTCGGAGCTGGTGGGCTACAACCGCGAAAGCGCCTATGCCCAGACCGAGCGTATCTACGGCTATACGCTGGATATATTTGAGCTGGCCGAGAAAGAAGGCATTTATACGCAGCTGGCTGCTACTAAAATGGCCGAAAAACGAATTGAAAGTATCGGAAAAGTACGTGCAACGTATTAATTAACCGTTACCTTTGCTGATAATTAGTAAAAGTGCTGCATTAACCTGTGGCACTTTTGCTTTATCCCGGGCCCGCCCGCGGAACTATCAGCGGCCTTTCAGGCATTCTGAAGTATAAGAACCTTAGTGCCGGCGCCGCTGGTGCCTACAGAGTAACATTACAAAACCACAATACGCTCTTTAAAATAAGAATATGCTCAACCGCAGAACACTACGAATCAAGGCCATGCAAGCCATTTATGCCTACATGCAAGCCGAAAGTTCAGATTATCTGCTGGCGTTAGACCAGATCAGCGACGATTTTGCTCCCGACCTCAATTCCATGGAGGTGCAGGATAAAAAAATGCTGGAAGGCCGCAAGCAGATCGCTTCCATCCTGTTCAAGGAATGGTACGAAACGCGCCAGTTTGAAACCGAAGAAACCGATAAGGCGATAATCAATGCGGTAAACAGAGCGGTTGTATTCTATCAGAACCTCCTCAAAAAAGACTACCAGCTATACTTTAACCAGATGATGACCGCCGTAGAGCGCATCTACGACCATTACCTGGGCACACTGCAGATACTGGAGGTGCTCACAAGCCTGATAGCCGAAGAAGAAGAGAAAAAGGAGAAACGTTTTACCGTGGCCAAAGGCCCTGACGTAAAACGCTTTCTGAACAATACCGTTGTGCAGCGCTTGTTACAGAATAAATCCTACCAGCAGCACATCATCCGCCGCAACATCAGCTGGGGTTCCGATATCAGCGAGATCCGGGCTGTTTACAAGAACGTGCTCAAGCAGGATGAGGCCTTCCTGGCCTACCTGGCACTGCCTGCACCTACCCCCGAAGAGGACTTTGAGATAGTGAAACATATTTTTAAAAACATTATCTTTAAAGAAAAAAACTTACAATCTTTGTTTGAAGAGCAGGATCTGAACTGGGTAGAGAACAAGGCAATTGTAAAGAGCCTGGTAAACAAGACCATTAAGATCTTTGGGGAGGAAGTGGAGGAAAACCAAACCCTGCTGGATTTGTCGGCTAACTGGGAGGATGACAAGGCTTTCTTTGAAGAGCTTTACCACCAGACCATCAAAGAAGATGAAAAATACGAAGCCTTAGTGGCTGCCAGTGTCACCAACTGGGACGTAGAGCGCGTGGCCCTGCTCGACAAGATCATACTTAAGATGGCCCTTTGCGAAATGCACATCTTCCGCAGCATACCTGTAAAAGTTACCATCAACGAGTATATCGAAATTTCCAAGCTTTACAGCACGCCTAAAAGCAAGCAGTTCATTAATGGCGTACTGGATAAGATGGCGCAGGAGCTTGCCACCACTGGCGACATCCGCAAATCGGGCCGTGGACTGATCGATAACAAGTAAGGCGCCGCCGGAAGCGGCCGGCAGGGGAAAAACCCCGTAAAAGGGAAAAAATTGTACCCGACATATTTGTATAAAAACTATGAGTAAGAAGACGACCAATGCCCTGTTGCTGGTAACGGGCGCGGCCATAGGGGCTGCCGCCGGTATCCTGTTTGCACCTGAAAAAGGAAGAGAAACCCGTAACTGGCTGAGCTACCGCCTGGAGAAGTACCGGGATACGCTTTCGGACCTTATCGAACAACTGATGGCGGATCGCGATGGCACTTTGTCATCGGCCAGAACCGAAGGCCAGCGGGTGATCCAGGATGCAAAAGACAAAGCAGAGAAACTCTTGGGCGATGTAGATTCGCTGATTAACGAGATAAACAGCCGGAAAGAAATTTAACACATGAAACAAGTTACCCTTATTCCCGGCGACGGGATAGGTCCTGAAATTACAGAAGCCGTGAAAGCGGTGTTTGCCGCTGCCAAAGTACCCGTAAGCTGGGAAGTAGAGAATGCTGGCCAAACGACGTTTGATGCCATGGGCGAGCTGATCCCGGCCACGCTGATCGCCTCGCTTGAAAAGAACAAAGTGGCGCTGAAAGGCCCCATCACCACGCCGGTAGGCAAAGGCTTTAAAAGTATAAATGTGCAGCTGCGCCAGATGTTTGACCTTTACTCAAACGTGCGGCCGGTTAAATCAACAAAAGGCGTGAGCACGCGCTTCGATAACGTAAACCTGGTGCTTTTCCGCGAAAACACCGAAGGCCTGTACGCCGGCCTGGAAATGTGGGACGAGCGTCTGCAGATCTCCGATTCGGTTGCCCGCATTACGCGCACCGGTTGCGAAAACATTATCCGCGCTGCTTTTGAGTATGCCAGCAAGCACGGGTGCAATAAAGTGACGGCCGCGCACAAAGCCAATATCCTCAAAAGCGCCGGTGCCCTGTTCCTGAGCATCTTTAACGAGATCGCCAAAGAGTACCCGCACATCCAGACCGATGAAAAGATCATTGATAACATGTGCATGCAGCTGGTGGTAAAGCCCGAGCAGTTTGATGTGATCGTAACCACCAACCTGTTTGGCGATATCCTCTCGGACCTGTGCGCAGGGCTGGTAGGTGGCCTGGGTGTAGTGGCCGGCGCTAACATTGGGGCCGACATGGCGATCTTTGAGGCAGTGCACGGCTCAGCCCCGGATATTGCCGGCAAAGGCATCGCTAACCCAACGGCCCTGTTGCGCTCGGCCATCATGATGCTCCACCACCTGGAGCTTAAGGACGAGGCAAACCGCATCGACGCAGCTCTGGAAGCAACCCTGGCAAATAAGCAGGAGTGCACCGGCGACCTGGGTGGCCCAGCCGGCACCATGGCCTTTGCGCAGAACATCATCTCAAAATTGTAAACCTTATAACCAAGCGTGTCAGATATGAAAAAACACCTGATTTTGGTTGCAGGCTTTGCCGCAACAATGTTTATGGCCAGCTGCGACAGCAACAAGGCCGGCAACGATACGGTAGCCGCCGAAGCCAATACCTCTACAACGCAGGCGCAGCCGGTTGATAACCCGAATGTGGTCTCTTCGGAGGCAACAGCCGCTACAACGCCGGCATCTTCCGAAAACGCGCCTATCATTACGTTCGAGGAAAACGAGTTTGATTTCGGCACCATCAAGCAGGGGCAGGTAGTAGAGCACGTGTTCTCGTTTACCAACACCGGCAAAACGCCCCTCATTATCGAGAACGCGTCTGCTTCGTGTGGTTGTACCGTGCCCGAGCCGCCAACCGAGCCGATTGCTCCCGGCCAGAAGAGCTCCATCAGCGTGAAGTTTAACAGCGCCGGCAAAATGGGCCAGCAAATGCCTACCGTTACCATCCGGGCCAACACAGAGCCTAACCTGACCAAGATCTCCATGAAAGGAACCGTGGAATCAGGTGGTGTGCCCACAGCCGGACCCGAAGGACCCGTAAGACAAAATTAAGCAATACGCTATCAGCGGATACAAAACACACACATGCAAACTATATTTCTCCAAGCCGCAGCCGGCGGTGGCGTTCTGCCACAGGTATTAATGTTCGGTGCCATCATTCTGGTATTTTACTTTTTCATGATCAGGCCACAGCAGAAAAAAGTGCGTGACCAGAAAAAATTCAGGGAAGAGCTAGTGAAAGGAATGAATGTGGTAACGATCGGGGGCCTGCACGGCAAGCTGCTGGCGATCGAAGACGAAACAGTCGCAATAGAAGTAGACAAAGGCGTACGCCTGGTGTTCGACAAAGCTTCTATCTCGATGGAGGCTACCGCCAGAGTAAATAAATAACAGACACCTTGCGGTTTGAGAGAGCACGAAATATAGTTTTATGGTTTGTGAGGCCATTCCGGCCACAAACAAAGCAGTACTGGCGCGTCGTACTGCTTTGCTTTGTGGCGGCCTCTACCTTTTGGCTGCTCAACGCGCTCAATAAAAGCTATTCCACCCAAACCACTTACCCCGTCCGGTTTATCTATAACAGCCGGCAACTGGTACCCTTAAAGCCGCTGCCCGAGGAGGTAAGTATAAACGTTACTGGCAAAGGCTGGAAACTGCTGCGCAAAGCGTTGCGGTTTGAGGTAAAGCCTGCCGATATCTACATTCCCAGCCTGCCCCGCACCAACTACCTGCTGGGCTCCGCCCTGCGCCCCTCGCTGGTAAATGCCCTGGATGGCCTGCAGCTCAATTTCGTAGTCACCGATACGCTGCGCTTTGACTTTGATGAGAAGATAAAACGCACGGTGGCCCTTCAGCTGGATCCCAAACAGAAAATGGTGGCCGAACGGCGCGCTGTGGTAGGACCGATTACTATTAAGCCGGATTCTGTCACGTTTGTAGGGCCTTCTTCTTTAGTAGACAGCCTGCCGGCTCCCTTCCTGTTGCGCTTGCCTACGCAGAACCTGGCAGAGTCGTCGCAGGTAACGGTGCCGGTCAGCTTTGGCGACAATCCGCTGATAACGGCCAGTGTGGAGGAAGCTACCGTTAGCCTGACCGTAAAGAAACTGCTGCAGGAAGAGCGCCAGCTGCTGCCGGAGGTAATTAATGTGCCTGCCGGTGAAAAAATGGTGCTTCAGCCGCCGTTCCTGCTGGTGCGCTACCAACTGCTCGAAGATTCTGCTGCGCTCCTGGACCGCGATGCCTTTAAAGCGGTGCTGGACTACAACCTCGTAAACAAGCAGGATTCTACGCTCGCGCCCGAACTGGTACAGAAGCCGCAGGGCGTGCGGTACATAAAGCTGCTCCCCGAAAAAATAAAAGCCATCGTTCAATAGGCCTGCCATGCTAAAGATAGGAATTACCGGAGGGATAGGCGTGGGCAAAACCGTGGTTTGCCGCATGTTTGCGCTGCTCGGCGTGCCGGTATACGATGCTGATACGCGTGCCAAATGGGTGATGCAGCATGACCAAGCCCTGCGGCAGGAGCTGAAAGCTGCTTACGGCCCACAAACCTTTACCGCTACCGGCGAACTGGACCGGGCGTATTTGGCCAAGCTTGCCTTTAACAACCCGGCGCGGCTGGCACAGCTAAACGCATTGGTGCACCCACATGTAGGCAACGATTTTGCAAAATGGGTTTCGTCGCATGCCGGCCAGCCCTACGTGCTGAAAGAAGCCGCGCTCATGTATGAGTCGGACTCCTGGAAGCAGATGGATCAGATCATAGCCGTGTATGCCCCGTTGGAGGTACGCATCAAACGCCTGCTGCAACGCGATGCACACCGCACAGAGGCCGATATCAAAGCCATTATGGCCCGGCAGCTGGAAGAAGAAGAAAAGATTGCCCGTTCCCGGCACGTTATCTACAACGATGATACGCGCCTCATCATCCCCCAGGTGCTCAAGCTGCACGCGCAGTTCCTTTCCGAAAGCGCCCGATAGGGCCTTCAATAAGTATACCTTACAAAGTATAAGCTACAAGTATAACGCGCCCCAAGCAGTTTGCTGTTATCCCACTCGCCGGCCAGGCTAGCTGCTGGCTCATGCTAGCGTGCCCACTTCACCGGGCGTACACATGAAGTGAGTGGAAAGATAATGCGCCACGCCAATTCAAAATCAATCTTCCTTTCAGATCAACAGGTATGCAGCAAAAGGTAGCTGTTTACAAGGCTATGCCTAAAGCAGGAATGGGATGCATTAACATGCCGGTAGGGGAGATAGATAGCGGGAGAACACGCCGCGCGCAAGTATAAAGTATACTAACCCTCAGGCAGGTGCGTTTGCAAAGTATAAAACCGCTGATGGGAGAAGCCTGGAGCAGGGATGGAAGCGAAACAGAAAAGCAGGGACATAAAAAAAGGACAACTTTGCAGTTGTCCTTTTGTGGGGCGTACTGGATTCGAACCAGTGACCCCCTGCTTGTAAGGCAGGTGCTCTGAACCAGCTGAGCTAACACCCCGTTTTTTTGTTTTAGTGACCTTTTGTCCCCGTTTGATGATGCAAATATGGGGCATATTTTTTTAACTGCAAAACATTTCAAAAAAAATTCTTAAAAAAAATTTCTGCTCTCTTTGCCGCTTGTGTACGTGTTATTACGGCTGTACCTTTAGGTTTTGTAAGATGCTTAAAATCTGAACTTTCGATTGGTGAGGACACGTGTTGTTAAAAAAATGCTATTTTATGCTATTGCCATTCCGGCAGTTGTCATGGGCATTGCGTTGGCGTTGGTTTATACTTACCAGGATAAAATTATCGGTCTTTTTGTAACGGAGGCCAACAAGCACATCAAAACGAAAGTGGAGGTAGGGCAGCTCTCGCTCTCTTTGTTCGAGAAATTTCCGAATGTGGCCGTAACGCTGGCCCAGGTGAACGTGCACGAGGGAGTGCCGGGCAGCAAGGCTTCGCTGGCACAGGCGGGCAAGTTATACTTTACCTTTAGCCTGCTGGACCTGCTGCGGGGCAAGTATACCGTGAAGCAGCTGTTTATGGAGCAGGGCGCCATCTTTGTAAAGGTATTGCCTGACGGCAGCGTGAACTACCACATCCTGGCCGAGGACACCACCTCTAACGAACCGTCAGATTTTGCCTTTGCTCTGGAAGAAGTTCACCTGCAGCAGGTGGCCCTGCACTACACCGATCAGCAGTTGAACCAGACCTTCGAAGTAGATGCGCATACCTTGCAGGCGGGGCTGGGCATCACGCCCGAAAGTATAGCCCTGGAAGCAAAAGGTAATACCACCATCCACACAATAAAAATAGGTACCAACGAGTACTTCAAGGGTAAGAAAGTGACCCTTGCGTCTTCATTGACCATAAACCGGCCAGCCAGAACGGTGCAACTGCGCCCCTCGGTGGTGCAGGTAGAGGGCGCTGCTTACGAAGTGTCGGGCACGGTGGGCTACAGCGGCCCGACGATACTGGACCTCAAGCTTGCCGGCAAGAATACGAACGTGCAATCGCTGCTCTCGCTGCTGCCCCAAAGTATGACCAAAGAGCTGCACCAGTACCGGAGCGAAGGCGCGATCTATTTTAACGGGACGGTAAAAGGCGAGTTATCGGCTAAAAAGATGCCACAGGTGGCGTTTAACTTTGGGGCGCGCAATGCCTCATTTTATCATCCCGATGCCAAGCAACATATTGATAAGATAAACCTGACGGGCAGCTTTACCAACGGCCGCAGCCACAGTGCCGCCACCTCGGTAGTGGAGCTCAAGAACCTGAGCGGCGTGCTGAACGGGCGCAAATTTTCCGGCAACTTCAGGTATAGCAACTTCAACAACCCTACTATTGCTTTTGATGTGCAGGGCATGCTGGATGTAGGCTATGTGCTGGGGTTGGCCAAACTGCAGGAAGTGCGCAGCGGCAGCGGGCTGGCCGACGTACGGATTGCTTTTTCGGGTAACCTGAAAGAATTTAAGGCGCAGCCCGGCAACAGCACCCTGAACACCACCGGCGACATTACGCTGCATAACGTGTCGCTGGCGCTGGAGGAGCTGCCCCTGCCGATCGCTAACCTGAACGGTAACCTGATGTTTAAGCGCAACGACGTGGCCGTATCGGATTTTAAAGGCAAGCTGGGCCAGTCTGATTTTGTGATCAACGGCATGTTCCGCAACATGATGGCCTGGCTGCTGCTGGACCGGCAGCGCCTGCTGGTGGAGGCCGATTTTAAAAGCAATTACCTCAACTTCGACCAACTGCTGAGCGAGGAGCTCAACACGCCCGAAGGCGCGCGTAAAGGTAGTGGCAGTGGCTCAGATTACCGCTTCACGGTGTCGCCCAATATCGCCTTCGACCTGAGCGCTGACATCAACCGCATGCGCTTCCGGCGCTTTCTGGGCAAAAACATCCAGGGCGAGGTGAAGCTGCGCAACCAGGTGGTCACTTCGCCCAATATTTCGTTAAGTGCTGCCGGCGGCAACTTTGCCGTGCGCGGCTCGCTGGATGCCCGCACCCGCAACCACATCAAGGTAAGCACCTCCTCCAGGCTCCAGAACATGAGCGTGGACAGCTTATTTTATGTGTTCGAGAATTTCCACCAGAACTTTATCGAAGACCGCCACCTGCGCGGGCAGCTCACGGCCGACATTGTATCGGAAGTATACTTAGACAGCCAGCTGAACCCGAAGACCGACCTGCTGCAGGCCGAAATAGTAGCCACCGTCCGAAACGGGCAGCTGCTGAACTTTGCGCCCATGCAGAAAATGTCGACGTTTGTGAAGCGCAACGAGCTGGCCAACATGCGTTTTGCCGAGCTGCACAATAGTTTCTGGATACAGGAGCGTACGCTTTACATCCCGGAGATGGACATCCGCACCAGCCTGGCAGCCGTGCCATCGGTCTCTATTTCGGGCACCCATACTTTTGACCAGGACATGAACTACAAGATCAAGCTGCCCTTGTTCAGCAAACAGCGCCCCGATAAGGATGCCGTATATGGCTTGGTGGCCGAAGATACTGATGCCGGCAACAGCTTTCTGTTCCTGACGCTCAAGGGCAAGGAAAACAACTTTAAGATAGCTTACGACAAGGAACGGGTGCGCCAGAAAATAAAGACGGACCTGAAGCAGGAAGGGCAGGAGCTGAGAGAGCTGCTCCGCGGAAAAAAGCCCAAGCCAAAGGAAAAAGAAGTGGAGCTGGAAGAAGGCCAGTATTTTGACTTTGATTAACCCCCAAGTATAAAACAGCGCGCGCAGGCACTCCGTATCTGGTCATGTTCTGCCATACTTTTTAGCCGGAGGCCGCGCCTGGCAGGCAGCATACTTGTCTTAGCAACGCCCTTCTCATACTTTGGGCAGCATCGCTACTAGTGGCGGCACGCCGGCCATACATAAGCGCGGTGTTATAAACGGCCCTCATTCACCTTAACGCTGCCATCAAAAGAGTGCTATCAACTGTTGGCTTCTTATTTTAGTCTGTTCACTAACAAATATAACCTTGCATCGGAAAAATTATACATTGCTAATAACCATTATATGCTGGGGGCGTTAAACAAATCAAAACTACAAAAAGCCCGCAGAAGGAAATGAGCGGAGAGGAGGCTTGGCGTAAAACTGATTTCTTGCTGCGGTGATATTACCGCGCAGGCGTTTACCAAAAGCTGCTTAAAGTGATTGAGTAATTCTAAAAAAAATAAGGGTGAAAAAAAGCCGGAGCTTCTCCGGCTTTTTTATTTTCCTTATTGCAGATCGGTGGCCGGAAAGCCGGCGGCCATGGGTTGCTCGGCCTCTGCCGGTTCAGGCGCTGGCTTCCGCTCCAGGTATACTGTCTGGCTCGGGAAGGCAAATTGAGCCCCGTTCCGCTCCACAATCTCCACGATCTTATAGTTGATCTCCTCCTTCACGTTGATGTACTCGTTCCAGTCCATGGTATCTACAAAGTATAACACCATCACGTCCTTGGAAGAAGGCGACAAAGCTGAAAAACGGATCCGGCCGTCCTGGTTCGTGCTCGGGTGCTGATCGATATACTCCTGCAACTCCCGCACGATGGCGCGCATTTGCGCCGAGGTGGTATTGTAGGTAAGGTTGATCATAAAATTTGCCCGGCGGAACGTGCGCAGCGACAGGTTGTCCAGCGCCTTGTCGATCATGAACTTGTTGGGCAACGTTACAAAGCTTTTCTCCAGCGTGCGGATGCGTGTGCTCCGGAAACCGATCTTCTCTACCGTGCCCGTAATATCAGCTACCTGCACCAGGTCGCCTACCACAAAGGGCTGATCCAGGAAAATGGTAAAGGACGCCAGCAGGTTCTCTATACTTTCTTTGGCCGCAAAGGCAATGGCCAGACCGCCCACGCCCAGTCCGGCAATAAGGCCCGCCACGTTTACGCCAAATACCGTTCCCAGCATTACCAGAAACGAAAGGATGGCAATAAACACCTTGGTGAAGTCCTTAAAAAAAGGCACCAGCTGATCGTCCAGCTTAGAGGAAGTGCGCTCGGCACGGTGGCTGAGCATGTGCGCGATAAAATCAACAAAGCGCAGCACCGCCCATGTAACGGCTACGATCACAAACACCTGGTAGGTGCGCAGCATGAACGTTTTCAGGAAAGGCTCATTTTTACGGATGGCCTGCGTCGGGTCCAGCGGGTAATCGAGCGACTTAAAAGCGAAGTATAAGAATACCAGAAAGAGCAACATCTCCAGAGGCTGCAACAGCAATCGCCGGAACACAGGCAGGTTGTCTTCCTGCGAGAAGCGCTTCACTACCCGGAACATAAGCCCGGACAGCAGCTTGGAGAGCATGGTCTTAAAAAGAAAGCCAAACAGCAGGATGCCTGCAAACCACAGGTAGTTGGTTACCGTGTTGCCCAGAAACTCATAGTTCAGAAAATCTCTCCAGAGCATAAGCAATGCAGGTTAAAGCAGCTGGCTAAGCGCTATTTCAAAAGATGTTTTAGCGATCTCGGTTTTCAGCGTGTTCTGCCTGTAGGTTTTCTCCAGGGCACGTTTAATGGTGTCTGAGATGTCGGAGAAGATCGCCTCGTCGGTAATTTCCACTTCGTTTTCCATCAGGTACGCAAATACGCGCGCCATGCCGCAGTTAGCAATAAAGTCAGGTATGACCGATACATTGTGGTCGGCAAACTCGCCGGTGGGGCCAAAGAAGATCTCGGGATCCTGGAAAGGCACGTTGGCGCCGCTCGAGATCACTTCCAGGCCACTGCCGATCATTTGTTCGAGCTGCGGGCGGGTAACCAGGCGGGAGGCGGCCGCCGGTATAAAGATCTCGGCCCCGAGAGACCAGATGCGGCTGTTTACTTCCTCAAAAGGTAGCAGCCCCTGCGGATTTAGCGCATTGCCCTGGCGGTTGAGAAACAGGTTCGTAATTTCATCGAAGGTGAAGCCCTTTTCGTTTATCAAACCGCCCTGCCGGTCGATGATGCCGGTGATCACAGCGCCTTTGGCTGCCAGGTAATAAGCGGCAGCAGCGCCAACGTTTCCCCAGCCTTGTATGATGGCGCGCTTGCCCTCGAACGTGCCGCCCCAGATGTTGTAGTAGTGGCGCACGGCTTCGGCCACGCCAAAGCCCGTGATCAGGTCGGCGATGGTATACTTGCGGGCAGTGGAAGGGGTGAAGTGCGGGTCTTCGATGACTTTGATGACACCCTGGCGCAGCTGGCCGATCTTGTTTATTTTCTGCGGTTCGGTAGCGTTAAAGTGCCCGTTCACGATGCCCTCCTGTGGATGCCACAAGCCATAGTCTTCGGTAATGGCAATCACTTCGTGTATCTCATCCACGTTCAGGTCGCCGCCGGTGCCATAGTAGTTTTTAAGCAGCGGAATTACGGCTTTGTACCAGCGTTCCAGCACGCCCCGCTTGCGCGGGTCTGCGGGGTCGAAGTTGATGCCTGATTTGGCGCCGCCAATGGTAGGGCCGGATACGGTGAATTTCACCTCCATGGTTTTAGCCAGCGATTCCACCTCGCGTTTGTCCAGGCCTTTGCGCATGCGGGTGCCGCCGCCGGCCGCACCGCCGCGCAGCGAGTTGATCACCACCCATCCTTCGGCTTCCGTTTCAGCGTCTTTCCATTCAAAAACGATTTCAGGGCGTTTATTCTCAAATTTTTGGAGTAAGTCTTTCATACTGTAAATGCTGTTCTGTAACTGGGTGCAAAGGTACGAAAATACACCGCCAAGTATACTTAAGGCAGGTAAATAGCGCCTCCGCAATTGTCGTGGGCTGCCCCGGTTACTGAGCGCAGGCAGTTGTGCTCGCCACGCCAGCGCAGCACCCCCAGAAACGCAAAAATAAGCGCCTCTTTAAAGCTTACCACTTCGGGCTCCGGCACCTCCACACGGTAGGCGCTGCCCAGGTACTGCCCGATCAGCTCTGTTAAGTATAAGTTAAAAGCGCCGCCACCTGTCAGCAACACGCGCTGCTGCCCCTGATGCAATACGGGCAGCGCCTGCTTTACCTGTTGGGCAATATGGTGGCAAACGGTGTGCAGCTTGTCTGCCACCGTGCCCGGGTGCGCTGCCAGTTGCTGCAGGCTGTTGGCCAGCACCCATTCTTTGCCCAGCGATTTTGGCGGTGCCTGCTGAAAGTATAGCGGCGCATTTAACGCGTGCAGCAGGTCGGGCAGCAGCGCGCCGGACCGGGCCGTCTGGCCATCTTCGTCATAAGGCATGCCCAGGCTGTTGGCCAGGGTGTTTAATAACATATTGCAGGCGCTTATATCAAAAGCCAGGCGTTGGCCGTTCTGAGCGTAGGACACGTTGGCAATGCCGCCCAGGTTGATGCAGAAATCGTAGGCGCTAAACAGCAGCTCGTCGCCGATGGGTACGAGCGGGGCACCCTGGCCACCCAAGGCAATGTCCAGTGTGCGGAAGTCGCAGACAACCGGCAGTTGAGCATTGGCTGCCAGGTAGGCGCCGTTTCCGAGCTGAAAAGAGACGTGCTGTTCGGGCTGGTGAAAAATAGTATGGCCATGAGAGGCAACAAAATCAGGGCGAATCGCGTGTTGTTGCAAAAACGCCTGCACCTGTTGGCCTAAGTATGCGCCATAGGTATGGTCAAGGGCAATGAGTTCCCGGGCGCTGGCGGTTTCGGCTCCGCGCAGGGAATCAATCCAGGCATCGGAATATATTAGTGTAGTAGTATGTAGTATATTATATATCCAATTTTCGTTTTTATACGTAAATCTACATAGTGCTATGTCTACTCCGTCCAGAGAGGTGCCAGACATAAGGCCGATAACGTGATAGGTCTCCATGCAGCGAAGATAATTATTTGTGTTGAACTATGTTCAGCCAAATAACGTGAGCTCCGTATATACCTTATTATGAATGGGATTGTTAATGTATGTAAAAACTGTTAGGTATAATTTTTATTATGAAAAGTTTATTATCGAGGATTGAATCGAAGAAAATAGATAAGGCAGCGGCTATGCTCAAAGTACTGGCCCACCCGAAACGACTCGCTATTGTGGATTTGCTGGGCAAGGAGGACAAAATGACTGTAACTGAGATATATAAGTATCTTGACTTGCCTCAAGCCATCGCTTCGCAGCACCTGATCACCCTCAAAGACAAAGGCGTACTGTCTTCTTTTAAGGTTGGTACCAAGATTTATTACTCGCTCGCTATCCCGAAGCTGATCGACGTGATCGACTGCCTGGAGGAATGCTGTATCGACATTTAAGCCTTCTATCATGTCAGGTGACAGGAGCAAACTACTGCTATTGAACAGCCTGAGATTTCCGTTTCTGTGCTACTAAGTGCTTTCGGGAATCTCGGGCTTTTTATTTTCACTAAAAAAATATGGCCGTTCACATGCTTTTTAGACTTGTGCTGAAACGGCTGTAAGCGGCCGGTGTAAGTGCGTAAAAGCGCTATAAAGGCAAAATAAAAAGCTGACCTATTAAAACAGATCAGCTTTCAGAACAAATCATTTATAGAATAAAGGAATTTTACTCTGCGGCATTTACCGACTGGCTTTCCAGATCAAACAGGTCGTTGAGCAGATCGATCAGCGTCTCGGCTTCGCCGCGTTTGCAGGCTGCTTTTAATTGCAGCACCGGGAGCTTGATCACTTTCTGCATCATCGATTTGGTAATGCTGTCGATGAGCTTTGCTTCTTTGGGACCAAGCTTCTTAACATAGCGCGCCATCTCTTCCTGGCGGATAGCCTCCAGCGCGTTTTTCAGTTTATGGATCGTTGGCGATACCATCATTTCCTTCGACCAGTCGTTGAACTGCTCGATGGATTCGGTGATGATCTCCTTTACTTTCGGAATAGAGTTGATGCGGCGCTGCAGCGCTTCGGAAGCTTTGTTCTGAATGGTATCGATGTTATACACCAGCACGCCGGGTATACTTTCTACCTCTGCCTCCACACTGCGCGGCACCGATAAGTCGATAAAGAATTTAAACGAGAGCACGTTAAGGCGCCGGATCATCTCCTGGGTGAAGAAAGGCGTTTCGCGAGCTACCGACGAGATGATCACGTCGGCCTCTTTCAATCCCTGCACGATATTCTCGAACGGCAGCACTTCCAGGCCACATTCCTCGGCCAGGGCCAGCGCTTTTGCCTGTGTGCGGTTGGTGATCTTTACATTTTGATACCCGCTGTCCTTCAGGGTGCGGCATACGTCGGCACCGATCTCGCCCAAGCCAACTACCAGTACCGTGGGTTCAGGCACATCAGCCGTCAGTTCTTCTATCAGTTCTACTGCCGCATACGAAGTGGAGGCTGCGCCATCGCGGAAAGACGTTTCCTGCACCACGCGTTTGTTGGTGAAGAAAATCGTGTGCATCAGGCGGTGCAGAAACGGACCGGCGGTTTCGTTGTCGGCGGCCCACTGGTAAGCCTGCTTTATCTGGTTGGCAATCTGCATGTCGCCCACCACCTGCGACTCCAACCCCATCGATACATCAAACAGGTGCTGTACGGCATCGTCGTGCTCGTTCAGGATGGTGAAGTAATCCAGGTATTGGGAAATGTTTGCAATGCCCTTGTTAATACCAAGCAGCTTTACAATGTCGGCGCTAAAGTCGGTGTCGGCGTTGTAGTATACTTCGGTGCGGTTGCAGGTAGAAAGAACCAGAATATCGGAGGCCTGAATAAAGCCTTTGAGCGTCTGTAGAAAAAGCCTGCAGGAATTTTCATCTAAGGCAATCAGTTCCCTGATATCCAGTGGCGCTTTCTTATACGACAGGCTGATTGCTTTAAAGTTCTGAAGCATGATAACGTTCGTTATTCAAAGTGCAAATTTACTTCTGAATTTTATTAAATGAAACTTACTTGACCGGAATGTTTAATTTATACTAATTTCAAATAAATTTCGTGTACACTGCATGATTCCGATCTATTCTCAAAAGAACAGAATAAAGCTCCTTGTTGTCATCATCGCCCTCATTATTGGCGCCGCCACTATCACCTATACGAACATTTTGGTCAGTAAGCTGTCTGAGCGTGAGCAGGAACTTGTGCAGCTCTACGCCAAGGGTCTGCGCTACATGATCAATGCGCCCAGCGACGATAACATTGTCTTTATCGAAGAAGAGATCCTGTCGTCGAACCACACCGTACCTGTTATTCTGACGGACGAGCATGAGAATATCCTCGATTCCAAGAACATCAATTTGCCCGAAAACATCTCAAAAGAGCGCATAAATGAGCTGCTGCAACACGAGATAGCCAAGATGAAAGCGCAGCACGCGCCCATTGAGGTGCCTTGGGCAGAAGGCTCGGTAAATTATGTGTTTTATAAAGATTCGGCGCTGCTCTCGCAGCTTCGGTTTTACCCTTATGTGCAGCTCATCGTGATTGCTTGCTTTTCGCTGATGGCTTATTTTGCTTTTAGCTACTCGCGCCGGGCCGAGCAGAACCGGGTTTGGGTGGGCCTGGCCAAAGAAACAGCGCACCAGCTGGGCACGCCGCTTTCCTCGCTCATGGCCTGGTTCGAGTACATGAAATCGAGCCCCAAGTTTGAGAACGAGCCCATCATCGGGGAGTTCGGCAAAGACATCCGCCGCCTGGAGATCATCACCGAGCGTTTTTCCAACATTGGGTCGGTGCCGGCCCTGCGCGACGAGAACATTTTGCAGGTAACGGAAAATGCCATCAATTATCTGCAGAACCGCATCTCGAGCAAAGTGATTTTTAAAGTGCAATCGGCCTTCTCACCTGATATTACGGCCAAGGTAAACGTGCCCTTGTTTGACTGGGTAATCGAGAACATCTGCAAAAATGCCGTGGATGCCATGGAAGGGCGCGGAAGTATAACGCTGCAATTGCAGCTGCTGGGCAAGAGCAATATTGCGCTGGATATTACCGACACAGGCAAAGGCATCCCGAAAAGTAAAATGGATACGGTCTTTCTGCCGGGCTATACTACCAAAAAGCGGGGCTGGGGCCTGGGCCTGGCGCTGGCTAAACGCATTATCGACAACTACCACAACGGCAAGCTGTATGTGAAATGGTCGGAGCCCGGCAAAGGCACCACCTTCCGGATCGTGCTCAATAGATAGGTGGATGAGTTCTGAGTTATAAGTTCCGAGTTCTGAGTCTTGGGTGGAGTGACCAGGCTGATATGTTTTTTGTCCTTTGTCAAATAATCTTTTGTCAAAAATCCCGTGGTCTAAACGTTCCTTTTCTGAAGTATGATCGAAGTTATCCGGTATAGCGCGAAGTATAAAACCGATTGGGATGCCTTTGTGCGCAATTCCAGGAACGGCACTTTTCTGTTCTACCGCGATTACATGGATTATCATGCCCATCGGTTTACAGACCACTCGCTACTATTTTACCAGGGGGGCAAACTGGTAGCGCTGCTGCCGGCAAATGAAACGGGTACGGAGATCACCTCGCATGGCGGCCTGACTTACGGCGGCATGCTCAGCGACTGGCGCATGAAAACAGAAGGAATGCTGGCCATGTTCGTTGCGCTGCGCTTATACTTTAAAGCGCGTGGCTTTCAGGTGCTCAGGTATAAGGCTATTCCGCACATCTACCACCAGGCGCCGGCAGAAGAAGACCTGTATGCCCTGTTTAGAAATGGCGCGCAGCTTTACAGGCGGGATGTAAGCGCCGTGATTGAGCTGGCCAACAGCCTGGGAAGCAGCAGCCTGCGCAAGCGGAAGCTAAAGCAGGCGCCCTTGCTGCATCTGGCGCATGCGCAGGAAGCGCAAAGTTACCGGCAGTTTATGCAACTCATGCAGGAGCTGCTTGCCACCAAGTATAACGTGGCGCCGGTGCACTCTCCGGAAGAAATGATCCGGTTGGCCCGGCAGTTTCCGGCTAACATCAAACTCTATACGGCCACCGTAGGAGCGGAAATGCTGGCCGGCATCCTGCTCTACGAGACCGCTACCGTGGCGCATTGCCAGTACATTGGTACTACCGCCCGCGGGCGGGAGGTGGCCGCGTTGGATGTGCTGGTAAACTGGCTGCTGACAGAAGTATACGCGCAGCATCGGTACTTCGACTTTGGCATTTCTACCGAACAGCAGGGCCAATACCTCAACAGCGGCCTCATTCGAAACAAGGAAAGCTACGGCGCCCGCGCAGTGGTGTACGATTTTTATGAAATGCTTTTCTGAGCCCGTTCTCAGGGCAGTAGCTACTTTGCCTTATTCACCACAAAAACACCTGCCAGGATAACCACCATGCCGATGTAATGCCAGAGCTGGATGGTTTCGCCGTCGAGCACGCCCCACATCAGCGCCACGATTGGGATGAGGTAAGTAGCCGAGCTGGCGAAAATGGTAGTGGAAATATGGATGAGCTTGTTGAACAGGATCAGGGCGATGGCAGTGCTGAAGGTAGCAAGTATGGCAATGTATAACAGCGCTTCCCAGGCGCCGGGCACATGCTGCAGTTTGTAGAGGAAGTTAGTGGAGAAAAGATAAACAAGCGCAATGGGGCCTACCGTGAGCATGGCCAGGCTGGAAATCAGGATTGGTTTCATGCCCTGCAGGCGATGCTTGATGATGTTGACGCTGGCGCCGTAGCAGATGGTGGCCAGCACAATATACAGGCCATAGTACTTGTTGTCGAGGTCGCCGCTGCCATTGCCCGAAAAGATAAGCAGCACCGTGCCGGCAATGCCGATCAGAATGCCCACCATGCGCATCCAGGTAATGGCCTGCCTGAAAAACAGCGCGCCTACCAGCAGCGTAAAGAGCGCCGTCAGGGAGTTTAGCACGCCGGCCAGTCCGCTGGCTAGGCGTGTTTCGGCATAGGCAAACAAAAAAGCCGGGATAAAATTGCCCAGCATGCCGCTACCCAGCAGGTACTTCCAATTGCCCGGCTCCACCGTTTTTAATCCGCGGATAGCAAAAGGCAGCAGGGCCGCGCAGGCGATCACCATCCGCAGGGCACCCAGCTCGTCGGACGAGTACACCACCAGGCCTTTCTTCATCAAAATAAAAGAGGTTCCCCAGATCAGCGTGAGCACAATGATCAGGAGCCAAGGAAGTATGGCCGCGTGGGGCTTTTCCGGTGCAGAAGTAAGAGCGGTTTTGATAAAGAGGAAAAGTTAAGAAGTTAGAAAGTGGGGAAAGTTAGAAAGTTAAAAAGTTAGAGGGTTAGAAAGTTGTAATTGGGGAAGGATTAAAGCCTGTTAAGACGAACTCGCAGATCCTGCGAGCGTCTGTTTGGTTGTGCTACGAACCAACTACCGCTGTTCTCTCCGTTGGTGCACGCTTGCAACTCGTTTTACAGATGGAATGGTACGAGCTGCAAGCTCGCACCAGCAGAAGTAGTTATCCTGTAAATCCTGATTCAGGCAACCGCGGCCGTTCCGGTCAGATGCTCGCAGGAGCTGCGCACGCTGCGAGGTCTTTCGCAATAACACTTTCTAACTTTCTAACTCACTAACTTCTCAACTTATACATAGCTCATGGTCTGGGCGATCTCGTCCAGCGTGTCGTAGATCTCATTGATGTCTTCTGACTGCACCAGGCGCATGCGCAGTGGCTTGAAGTGCGACAGACCACGGAAGTAATTGGTATAGTGGCGGCGCATTTCAAAAATGCCCAGCTTGTCGCCTTTCCACTCCAGCGAGTGCGTAAAATGCTGGCGGCATACTTCCACGCGCTCCTCCAGGGTTGGCGGTGCCAGCTCCTGGCCGGTTTTCATATAATGCTTGATCTCGTTAAAGATCCACGGATGGCCTATACTTGCCCTGCCGATCATGATGCCATCCACGCCATACTTGTTTTTATATTCCAGCGCCTTCTGCGGCGAGTCAATGTCGCCGTTGCCAAAGATCGGTATCTTCATGCGCGGGTTGTTTTTCACATCCGCAATCAGGGTCCAGTCGGCCTCGCCTTTATACATCTGCACGCGGGTGCGGCCATGTATGCTGAGCGCTTGTATGCCAATATCCTGCAGGCGTTCGGCGGTTTCCACAATATACTTGGTGTCTTCGTCCCAGCCCAGGCGAGTTTTTACCGTTACCGGCAGGTGGGTGGCTTTCACGATCTCCTCGGTCATTTTTACCATCTTCGGGATGTCGCGCAGCAGAGCCGCACCGGCGCCTTTGCAGGCCACGTTCTTTACCGGGCAGCCATAATTGATGTCGATCAGGTCCGGGCCTGCCTGCGAGGAAACGATAGCCGCCTCGCGCATGGAGTCAATATCAGAGCCGAAAATCTGAATACCGATGGGACGCTCGTAATCAAAGATGTCCAATTTTTGTATGCTTTTCGCTGCATCACGTATCAAACCCTCAGAGGATATAAACTCCGTATACATCAGGTCAGCGCCATTGGCTTTGCACACTTTCCGGAATGGCGGATCACTTACATCCTCCATTGGAGCCAGCAGCAACGGAAACTCACCCAGTTCTATGTTCGCTATCTTTACCAAAGCAAAATCTATTTTTTCGCGTAAATTTACGTCAATTAAACCTATATCACGCTATGAAAGGTTTCATCTCGAAGGACGCACACCCAATGCTGGTGCTATTATTACTGATTGCATTTATGATAGGAGGCATTTTTGTCGCCTACTTTCTTTATAGTGTGCTCGGAGAGCCTTTGTATGGTGTAAGTATTTTTCAGCTGGCTGATACGCTGGCAAACCCTACGGCTAACCCCAATGCCGCAGCAGCGCTGATGTTTTACCAGGGTATCACCTCTTTTTTTATGTTTATCGTGGCACCGCTTTTTCTGTTGCTGGCCATGGGCTACCATTTGGGGCCCTACCTGAGCTGGAAAGAGCGCCCCGCGTTTTTGCTGGTGCTGCTCAGCGGCCTGCTCATTATACTCATCATGCCCTTCAACTCGCTGGTGATCAACTGGAACGCTGGTATCCACTTTCCCGAGTTTTTAAAAGGCTTTGAGGAGTGGGCACGCACCGAAGAGCGCCAGGCTGAGCAAATGACCAAACTGCTGGCCGACTTCAGCACATTGCCACTCCTGCTGGTGGGCCTTGTGGTGATTGCCGTGATACCGGCCATTGGCGAGGAGCTGATCTTCAGGGGTGTATTGCAGCGCCAGCTGCACCGCTGGACGGGCAACATGCATGTGGCCGTTTGGGTGGCTGCACTGGTGTTTGCCGCCATACATGTGCAATTCTTCGGGTTTGTTCCCCGTGCTATACTTGGTGCCCTGTTCGGATATTTATACTTTTGGTCGGGCCGCCTTATTGTGCCCATGATCGCTCACTTTGTGAACAACGGCTTTACCGTGTTTCTGCTCTACCTGCAGCAAACCAAGCAAATGACCGGCTTTGATGTGGAGAGTACCGAGGCCATGCCCTGGTATACGGTCCTGCTCTCGGTGGTGCTGAGCGCAGCCGTGTTATACTACCTTTACCAGCGCTTTATGGACCTGCCGGTGCGCCCCGAGGGCATGGCCGAAGTAGAAGTAGCCCGCGAAGAAGAGAATATATAAACCTTAAAACACCTGGCCATTAGCATTGCCCTGCCGACACGCACCCTTTCATGAACAAAAAAATAGCCACCCTTAGCAACTTTCAGCAACGAACGATTATTGGCGTACTGGGCGCCGCCGTTTTCATAGGCGGCATTCTGCTTAACGAGTGGACCTACTTTGTGCTGTTTCTGGGCCTCACGCTGCTGGGCATCGCCGAGTTTTACAGGTTGGTAGCCGTGCAGGGCGTTAAGCCCAACCGCGGCCTGGGCTTAAGCCTGGGAGCGTTGCTTTTTGTGTCAGTATTCCTCATCGAAAAGGAAGCCATGCCTCCGGAGCTGCTCTTTCTTTCGCTACCGGTGCTTTTCCTGGCTTTTATTCTGGAGCTCTACCGCAAGCAGGAGGAGCCGTTTACCAACATTGCCTATACTATATTGGGCGTGGCGTACGTAGCCGGTCCGTTTTCGCTGCTGCACCTGCTGGGCTACCTGCAACGCGATTATTACCGCTGGCAACCCATCCTGGGCTTGTTGCTGCTGATCTGGGCAGCTGATACAGGCGCTTATATTTGTGGCAAAAGCTTTGGCAAGCACAAGCTGTTTGCACGCATTTCGCCGGGCAAAACCTGGGAAGGATGGGCCGGCGGCACGCTGCTCTCAGTGGTTGTGAGTTATGTGCTATCGCTGTTCTTTACCGAGCTAGAGCTCTACCAATGGATTGGCATTGCCCTGATCGTGGGTATTTTCGGTGTTTTAGGCGATCTGACCGAGTCGCTGCTCAAGCGCAGCCTGGGCGTAAAGGACTCGGGCACACTGCTTCCGGGCCATGGCGGTATCCTCGACCGCTTCGACAGCCTGCTGATGGCTATCCCGTTCATCGTGGCTTTCCTTAAAATATTCTAAAAATTTGCGGGCGCACGGTAGGAGGTTGTAAGTATAATTCTCAACTTTGCCGCGTAAATGGTTACTCACTCACTTCTAAATATTATAATAAACAATGTTATATAAAGAGCCTGCGCCGATAAAAGATAGGGAAAATCCTTTCGAATCGATGATGTCGCGTTTCAACATTGCTGCTGAAGTGCTGGGGTTAGATGAAGAGACATACAACGTCCTTAAATCCCCTACACGTCAGGTTATCGTAAATATTCCGGTTACCATGGATGATGGTAAAGTACGCGTGTTCGAAGGATACCGTGTGATTCACTCCACCATTCTGGGACCGTCTAAAGGCGGTATCCGCTACGCGCCGGATGTGTTTCTGGACGAAGTAAAGGCACTTGCTGCCTGGATGACCTGGAAGTGTGCCGTGGTGGATATTCCTTATGGCGGAGCGAAGGGGGGCATTATCTGCGACCCGTACTCGATGTCTGCCGGCGAAATAGAGCGTCTGACAAGAGCGTATACCCAATCATTGATTGATATTTTTGGTCCGGATCAGGATATTCCGGCGCCTGACATGGGCACCGGCCCCCGCGAGATGGCCTGGCTGATGGACGAATACTCCAAGACAAAAGGCTCTACCGTGCACGCGGTGGTAACGGGCAAGCCGCTGGTATTGGGTGGCTCGCTGGGCCGCGTAGAAGCAACCGGCCGTGGCGTGATGGTGTCGGCGATGGCTGCTATGGAAAAGCTGGGCATGGATCCTGCAAAATCTACGGCTGCCGTGCAGGGGTTTGGAAATGTGGGCTCGTGGGCTGCTAAACTGATGGCTGACCGTGGCGTGAAGATACTGGGCGTAAGTGATGTGAGCGGCGCCTACTGGAATGAAAAGGGCATCAACATTGATGACGCTATCGAGTACAAGAACGGCAACAATGGCCGCCTGGAAGGCTTTAAAGGTGCCGAGCAAATGGACCCGGATGAGCTACTGACTTCTAAAGTAGATGTGCTGGTGCCAGCTGCAGTGGAAGATGTGATCACCATCCATAACGTAGAGAAGATACAGGCCAAGCTGATTGTGGAAGGCGCTAACGGGCCAACGTCTTACAAAGCCGATAAGATCATCAACGAAAAAGGCATTATGGTGGTGCCTGATATCCTGGCCAACTCCGGTGGGGTAACGGTGTCTTACTTTGAGTGGGTGCAGAACCGTATGGGCTTTAAATGGACGATAGACCGCGTAAATGAGCGTGCCGAGCGTATCATGAAAGAGTCTTTTGAGCGGGTGTATGCTGCCTCGCAGAAGTATAATGTACCTATGCGTATTGCCGCCTATATTGTCGCTATTGATAAAGTTGCCATGACCTACAAATACCGTGGCGGCTTCTAAGCGATAATTTTTGCTGGAATAAACGAAAGTTTATATAATTTTGAAGCAGGATAATAGCCCATCTACGTAACAGGATGGGCTATTATATCTTATACTAGTACCTGCGGCAAATAAACTAACTGATGAAGATTCACAAAGAAGGAAGAAGAATTCTATTTATTACGCTACTGATCTTGATAGTGCTCAACCTGCTGCTCTACAATTTCAATGCAGAAAACAACACCTTTAATAAGATTTTCTCAGCTGTATCTGCCGTCCTCTTTCTGCTGATCCTGCAGTTTTTCCGTAGCCCTTACCGCAACCTGCTGCTGCACGAGGATCTGCTCGTAGCCCCTGCCGACGGCAAGGTGGTGGTGATCGAGGAAGTGGAGGAAACGGAATACTTTAAAGATAAGCGCAAGCAGATCTCTATTTTCATGTCGCCGATCAACGTGCACGTAACACGTAACCCGGTGTCCGGCATTGTAAAATATTTCAAGTATCACCCGGGCAATTACTTTGTGGCCTGGCACCCCAAATCGAGCACCCAGAACGAGCGCACCACAGTAGTGGTAGAGTCTACGGCTGGCCCCGAAGTGCTTTTCCGGCAGATTGCCGGCGCTATGGCCCGCCGCATCGTCTGGTATGTGAACGAAGGCGATGAAGTAAGCCAGGGTGAGGAGTTCGGCTTCATCAAATTCGGCTCCCGCGTAGACGTGTTCGTGCCCCTGGACACCGACATAAAAGTGCAGTTGGGCCAGAAAACAAAAGGCGGCGAAACCGTTATTGCTCAGCTAAAGACAGAAGTACCAACTTTGTTTGGGTAAGCTATCCGTATCACGACACACGTATCAAGTAACACGATAAAAACACCAATGCCGCTGTAAGTATAAACTACAGCGGCATTGGTGTTTTTATACTTATGAAGAAATTCGTGCTACGCGATACGTGTGTCGTGATACGCAAAAACTAATACCAGCTTTCGATCAGCTTGATGACCTGCTCGAGGTACTTTTGGTCTACTTCGTCAAAGTCGCTTAGTTTGTCGCTGTCTACGTCCAGTACCAGCTGCACTTCGCCATGCTTAATGGCTGGCAGCACGATCTCAGACTTAGACTCGCTGGCGCAGGCAATGTGCCCCGGAAAAGCCTCTACATCCGGCACCAGGATCGTTTCGCGGCGGGTATAGCTGGCACCGCATACGCCTTTGTGGTACGGAATACGCGTGCAGGCAATCGGCCCCTGAAACGGACCCAGCACCAGCTGACCCTCTTTGTTGAAGTAAACGCCTATCCAAAAGAAACCCATACTTTGCTTCAGTGCCGCTATGGTGTTCGACAGATTGGCGATCAGGTCTGTTTCGCCGGTTACCAGCGCTTCCAGCTGCGGAAGCAAGGCTTTATACTTCTCCTCTTTGCTGAGGCTTTGGTCTATAAATAATGATTCTGCCATGTATTTAAGTTTGAATAACTGAATTTTGAATAACGGAATATTTGTAATGTGCTGCTAGTTGATGATGCAAAGCAGTGTATGAACAGGCCCAATGCTGCTGCTCCAAAGCTATCAACAACTCACAACCAGCTATCTGCAATAATGGTGCAGCCAGTCGGCTTCCAGGTCATCGATGTTTTGCAGCTGCCCGTGCAGCATAGCGGGCGCTTTAATGCCGCTGCCCAGCATTTTAACCTTGCTCCTGAAGATGATGGCCTCATCCCATAAACCCGCCAGTAGTAAGCTTTCCAGCAAAACAGGGCCGCCCTCTACCAGCACAGACAGCACGTTGCGCTGGTGCAGGTCCTGCATGATCTGTTCTAAAAGTGGTTCCTGCTCGTTTAGTTTTACAAAGTATATATTCTCCTGTTCTTCCTGTTTTGAGTAGTTGTACACTACCGTTGGCTGGCTTTGGTCGAAGAGGTGCAGGTGCGCTGGTAACTGAAGCTGCTTGTCTATAACAAGGCGAAGTGGGTTTTTGCCCAGCCAGTAGCGCGTGTTCAGGCGGGGATTGTCGTGCAAGGCGGTGCGGGTGCCTACCAAAATGGCCTGCTCCTCGGTGCGCCACTTGTGGGCCAGTCGCTGCGCCAGCCTGCCACTGATCTGCAACGGCGCATAGTTGGGGCCTGCTACAAACCCATCGGCCGTTTCAGCCCATTTCAGTAGTATAAACGGCCGCTTTTGACTGTGGAAGGTGAAAAAACGTTTGTTCAATCCCAGCCCCTCGTCCTCCAGCACGCCTACCTTTACCTGGGCGCCAGCATCCAGCAGCTTTTTGATGCCGCGGCCCACCACCAGCGGGTTCGGATCGGTGTTGCAGATCACGACATCCTTCACACCGGAATTGATGAGCAGGTCGGCGCAGGGAGGCGTTTTGCCGTAGTGCGAGCAAGGCTCCAGCGTGACATACACGCGGCTTTCGGGCAGCAGGCTTTTGTCTTCTACTGCGGCAATAGCGTTTACCTCGGCATGCGGGCCGCCGTACTGTTTGTGCCATCCCTCGCCAATGATGCGCCCCTGGTGCACCACCACACAACCTACCATCGGGTTGGGGCTGGTATAGCTGCTGCCAAGCCTGGCCAGCTCCAGCGCGCGTCGCATATAAAGTTCGTCGGTCAAGGTAGAGCGTTAAAAGTTAGAACGTTAAAAAGTTAGAGAGTTGATGTGATGCTAAACTAAGAGCAAATTCATCTTCACATCTCCAATTTTCCACATCTTCAAATCATAAACATTACTTTTGCAAAGGTACCTAAAATCTAACCCAAAGTATAGCCGTGGCCATCGTTCAGCAAATGCAGCAGTATGTCAGACAAAGTATAGCCGCGGCCTACCCGGAGCCGGAAGCCGGCGCCATTGCGCAGGTGCTGCTAGCTCATGTGCTGCAAAAGTCGCGGGTACAGCTGAGCTTAAGCCAGCAGGAGCCTGTTACGCCGGGGCAGGAGGAGCAGCTGAAGCAGGCCGTGTTGCGGCTACAGCAGCAGGAACCGGTGCAGTATGTGCTGGGGCTGGCGCACTTTTACGGACTGGAGTTACAGGTAGACGAGCGTGTGCTCATACCCCGACCCGAAACAGAAGAGCTGGTGGACCTGGTGCTGAAGGAGCATAAAGGGCGCACCGGACTGCGGGTGCTGGATATCTGTACCGGTAGCGGCTGCATTCCGCTGGCGCTATCAGCAAACATGGCAAGTGCGCAGGTATACGGTTTGGAGATTTCGGAAGGAGCCCTGGCGGTGGCCAGAAGCAATGCGGCAAAGTATAAGCTGCCGGTCACCTGGCTGCAGCAGGATATTTTTGAGCCGGTGCAGAGTATAGCTGTCGCATCGCTAGACATTATCACCAGCAACCCGCCGTATGTGCTGGAGGAAGAAAAGCAGCAGATGCGCCCCAATGTGCTGGCCTACGAGCCCCATCTGGCCCTTTTTGTACCCGATACGGACGCCCTGAAATATTACAGAAGAATTGCAGCGGTAGCGCTGGGGCTTTTAAAAGAAGGCGGAACGTTATACTTCGAAATAAACGAGCGCTATGGCGCACAGGTGCAGGAATTGTTGCTGCAGGCCGGTTTTACGGAAGCTGCAGTAATAAAAGACCTGATAGGGAAGGACCGGATGGTACGCGCTGTGCGGTAAAGCTGACAAAGCTGCTTGAGCAAAAGCACGTTGTGTAGCATTCTCAAACTCTTACCTTTGTAGCCACGTACAGCAGCGGCACGGCAGCATTTATCAGAAGTATAAAGTATTTACGTTACATGAGCAGGCTGTTATTGCCCTGATAAAATATAAAAATAAATTGAACTAAGAACTAAACTGATACGACATTGGCAAGTAAAAAAATACTGGTAACCGGCGGTGCAGGTTATATTGGCTCTCACACGGTAGTAGAATTAACTGAAGCGGGGTATACACCCGTAATCGTTGATAATTTTTCAAATTCAGAGGAAAGTGCTTTGCAGGGCATTGCTGCCATACTTGGCCGCGAGGTGCCTTGCCACCGGGTTGACTGCACAGATGCAGCGGCGTTGCGCAAGGTGTTTGAGCAGGAAAAGGATATTGCCGGCGTCATTCACTTTGCCGCCTACAAAGCTGTAGGCGAATCGGTGGCCGAGCCGCTCAAGTATTATCACAACAATGTGGGATCACTGGTAACACTGCTGCAGGTAATGCAGGAGTTCAGCATTTTCAACCTGGTGTTCTCCTCGTCCTGCACTGTGTATGGTATCCCCGAAAAACTTCCGGTAACCGAAGAAACGCCGGTGCAGAAAGCCAACTCGCCATACGGTAACACCAAAAAAGTGTGCGAAGAGATCCTGACCGACCTGGCTCACAGCGGCAGCACCATGAAGAGCATCGCCCTGCGCTATTTTAACCCTATCGGGGCGCATCCTTCGGCTAAGATCGGAGAGCTGCCGCTGGGCGTACCGAGTAACCTGGTGCCCTTTATCACACAGACCGCAGCTGGCATTCGCAAAGAACTGACCATTTTTGGCAACGATTACGATACAGCTGATGGTACCTGCGTACGTGATTACGTGCATGTGGTGGATCTGGCCAAAGCACACGTAGTGGCTGTGGAAAGACTGCTGCAGGACAAGGTACAGGATCTGGAATTCTTTAATGTGGGTACAGGCCATGGCAACACTGTGCTGGAAGCAGTGCAGGCCTTTGAGCGGGCAACCGGCCAGAAGCTGAACTATAAAATCGGTCCGCGCCGCCCCGGCGATGTACCCAAGATCTATGCTGACGTAACCAAGGCTACAGAAGAATTAGGCTTTAAAACCACCAGCACGCTGGAAGAGGCAATGAAGAGTGCCTGGGATTGGCAGCTGTCTCTTCAAAAGAGATAGGAAAAATTATAAAAATTGCACAAAGTAAAAGTTAAAGTTATACTTTTGCCATCAATAGTTTAAAGCGTGTAATTTATACTTTAGAATGAAATTACTAATTACGGGTGGTGCTGGCTTTATCGGCTCGCATGTGGTGCGGCTGTTTGTAAACAAGTACCCCAACTACCAGATCTTTAACCTCGATAAACTGACATATGCCGGTAACCTGGCAAACCTGTCGGATATAGAGGATCGGGAGAATTATACCTTCCTGAAAGGGGACATTGTGGATGCAGCCTACTTGAAGGAGATTTTCAGCCAGTATAACTTTGATGCCGTGATTCACCTGGCAGCCGAAAGCCATGTGGACCGCTCGATTACGGACCCGCTTGCTTTTGTGCAGACCAACGTGATCGGGACGGTGAACCTGCTCAACACCGCCCGCCAGCACTGGGCCGCAAACCTGCCCGGCCACCTGTTCTACCATATCTCTACCGACGAAGTATATGGCTCGCTGGGAGAGGACGGCCTGTTTACAGAAGAGACGGCCTACGACCCACGCTCACCCTACTCGGCTTCCAAAGCCAGCTCCGACCATTTTGTACGTGCCTGGTATCATACGTACGGGCTGCCCGTCAAGCTGTCTAACTGTTCCAACAACTATGGCCCTAATCATTTTCCGGAGAAACTGATCCCGCTGGCCATCCACAATATCAAAAATAACAAGCCGGTGCCTGTTTACGGCAAAGGCGAGAACGTGCGCGACTGGCTGTATGTGCTGGACCATGCCCGCGCTATCGACGTGATCTTTCATGAAGGCCAACTAGGAGAGACCTACAACATCGGGGGCGTAAATGAGTGGAAGAACCTGGATTTGATCGAATTGCTTTGCGACCAGATGGACCAAAAACTGGGCCGAGAGCAGGGCACCTCGCGCAAGCTCATCACGTTTGTAAAAGACCGTGCCGGCCACGACCTGCGCTACGCCATCGACTCTTCCAAGCTAATGAACGAACTGGGCTGGAAACCCTCGGTTACATTTGAAGAAGGCCTGAGCAAAACCATTGACTGGTACCTGCAGAACAGCGAGTGGCTGGAAAACGTGACCTCGGGCAATTATCAGGCTTATTACCAGCAACAGTACGCAGCAAGATAAATGGAATTAATTACGACACCTTTAAAAGATTGCTTTGTTATAAAACCGGCAGTTTTTGATGATCCGCGAGGATACTTTTTTGAAAGCTTTAATGAGCTGCGATTTAACGAACTAACAGGCACCAATACCCACTTTGTGCAGGATAACCAGTCTTTTTCCTCATACGGTGTTCTGCGGGGGCTGCATTTTCAGAAAGGAGCTCATGCGCAGGCTAAACTGGTACGGGTACTACAAGGCGAGGTGTTGGATGTTGCCGTTGACCTTCGGAAAGAATCGCCAACCTTCGGGCAACATTTTACTGTTGTGCTAAGTGCGCAGAATAAACTGCAGTTATTTATTCCAAGAGGCTTTGCCCATGGGTTTGTGGTTTTAAGCCAGGAGGCGGAATTCTTTTACAAGTGCGATAACTACTATCATAAGGAAGCGGAAGGCGGTATTTTATACAATGATGCGGATTTAGGCATTGACTGGCAACTGCCTGCCCAGGATATTCAGGTTTCGGAAAAAGATAAACTGAATTTATCTCTCAACCAGGTGTTAGAAGCTGTTTATGAGTAAGGCTGTCGTTTTTGGAGCATCCGGCCAGCTTGGCCAATGCCTTCAGGCTCTTGCAGCTAATAGGGTAAGTATAACGGACATAGTCTTTCTGCCAGAGGAAGCTGCCGACATACTGGATGAAGAAAAGCTGCAAAAAGTTTTTGAGGAGCATACGCCCGCCTTCTGTATCAATTGTGCCGCTTATACGGCCGTAGATAAGGCAGAAAAAGAAACAGCGCTGGCAAGCAGGATCAACAAAGATGGAGTCGAGAATCTGAGCAGGCTATGCCATACTTATGGCACAACGTTGATTCACATCTCCACCGACTTTGTTTTTTCCGGGGAAACCAACGTGCCGCTGGTAGAAACGGATGAAACAGCACCCCTGAATGTATACGGCCAGACCAAGCTGGCAGGCGAGAAGGTCATCTCAACTTATATTCCATATTATTTTATTCTAAGAACCAGCTGGTTGTACTCCGAGTTCGGGAACAACTTTGTGAAAACAATGCTGCGGTTAGGGAAAGAAAGAGAAGAGTTAAAGGTGATCTGGGACCAGGCCGGTACGCCTACTTATGCCATGGATCTGGCGGCTTGCATTCTAACGCTGATAGAAACAAACAGCACGGCATATGGGACTTATCATTATAGCAATGAAGGCTTAACGTCGTGGTATGATTTTGCCCATGCCATTTTTGAGTTGAGCGGAACAGCTGTAAAAGTGATACCTGTACGCACATCAGAGTATGTGACCGATGCCGTACGCCCTGCTTATTCTGTAATGGATAAATCTAAAATAAAGAAAGCGCTGAACCTGGAAATTCCTTATTGGAGGGAAAGCCTGGCACGATGCGTAAGCCAATTAACAAAATGAAAGGAATTATACTAGCCGGAGGCTCCGGTACCCGCCTGCACCCCCTAACGTTGGCCATGAGCAAGCAGATGATGCCGGTCTACGACAAGCCCATGATCTACTACCCGCTCTCGACGCTGATGCTGGCGGGCATCCGTGAGATACTGATCATCTCCACGCCGCAGGACCTGCCGCTGTTCGAGCGCCTGCTGGGCGATGGCAGCCAGATTGGCTGTAAGTTTAGCTATGCCGTGCAGGAGGTGCCCAACGGGCTGGCACAGGCTTTTGTAATCGGAGCGGATTTTATAGGCTCCGACAAAGTGGCGCTTATCCTGGGTGATAACATCTTCTACGGCTCGGGTATGAGCAAGCTGCTGCAGGCCAATAACAACCCGGATGGCGGGGTGGTATACGCCTACCATGTGCACGACCCTGAACGCTACGGTGTGGTAGAATTTGACGAGCAGAACAAAGCCATCTCGATCGAGGAGAAACCCGAAAAGCCGAAATCGAACTATGCCGTGCCCGGTTTATACTTCTACGACAATGATGTGGTGGAAATTGCCCGCAACCTGCAGCCCAGCCCGCGCGGCGAGTATGAGATCACGGATGTGAACAAGGCGTACCTGGCGCAGGGCAGACTGAAAGTAAGCATCATGAACCGCGGTACCGCCTGGCTCGACACCGGTACCATCCAGTCGCTGATGCAGGCGGCTACCTTTGTGCAGGTGATCGAAGAGCGGCAGGGCCTCAAGATCGGCGCCATCGAAGAGGTAGCTTTCCGGATGGGCTTTATTGATGAACAACAATTGCAGCACATTGCGGCCCCTTTGCGCAAGAGTGGCTACGGCGAATACCTGCTCAACATCCTGAAATAAGGGGATAAAGTATAAGGGAGAGGCTGTTCTGTTTAGAGCAGCCTTTTTTATTTCCATACTTGCTCATTGCCCGCCGGCAGCCATACTATCTCAGCAGGAAATAAGGAAAGGCATCCTACCCCTATCGGGCAGATCTGTTGGATTATATATAATTTAACTAAATAACCCAGGGATGCTGTTTTGGAGGTGTTTTCTCTCATCTGCTAACCCTAATGCCCGCATGCTGCACCCATACGTTATACTTATAATCAACCATCAACCACATGGACCGCTATAAAGTAACAGCGCAAGCCTGGGATAAACTGGCGGTAGCCTACCAGGATAAATTCATGGACCTGGACCTGTATAACGATACCTATGATCGTTTTTGCCGGTTGGTCAGGAAGGCTGATCCCCGTATTTTTGAAATAGGGTGCGGACCTGGCAACATCACGCGGTATATGCAGGCCAGGAGACCTGATTTTGTGATCGAAGCCATTGATGTGGCGCCTAACATGCTCCGCATAGCCAAAGAGAACAACCCTGCCGTTACGTTTAAGGTGATGGATGCCCGAGAGGTCGGTACCCTGGCTGGCACGTATGATGGTATTATGTGCGGCTTTTGCATGCCCTATTTATCGAAAGAGGATGGCTTGAAACTGATAAAAGCATGTGCCGGCTTGCTAAACAGCGGCGGCATTTTATACTTGAGCACCATAGAAGGTGACTATCAGAAATCCGGTTACGAGACAAGCAGCAACGGGCTAAACACCATGTTTGTTTATTATCACCAGGAGGATTATTTACAGCAGGGGCTGGCAGATAATCATTTTGAGGTAGTAGACCTGGCCCGCAAAACGTACCCCAAAACACACGGGACTGCCGAAACGCATCTGATCCTGATTGCCAAAAAGAAGTAAATGAAGTATGGCCAGGTATTTACCTCAACGTTGGCAGGAGCGCCTGATGCTATTTTTGAATGTAGATGCCTGCTTACAAGCTACCAGGTATCGTGGGCAGGCCATCCGGCAAACGGCTTCTCTACAACACAAAGCCAAGCAGCAGGCCGGTAAGTATAAGCACCGGGGCGGGTACGCGCGTAAAGAGCAGTAGCAGAAAGGTGGTGGCCACAATGCCGAAGTTAAGCGGTGTGTTGGGAATAGGATGATAGAGCTGGATGGCGGCGGCTACCACCATGCCGGAGCTTACCGCGCTGATACCTTCCAGGGAGGCTCGCACGACGCGGTATTTCTTCAGCTCGTCCCAGAACCGGATGACAAAGAAGATCAGGAACGTGCCGGGCAGAAAGATGCCCAGGGTGGCAACAAAGGAGCCAAGCCACTGCCCGGGTATGCCGAACTGGCGCATGGCCAGGCTGCCCACAAACGAACAGAACGAAAACGTGGGACCAGGCAGCGCCTGCGAAATAGCGTAGCCCGAAAGAAATTCTTCGCCGGTAAGGTAATGCTTGAAGTCCACGAACTCGGTATACATGAGTGGTACCAGCACCTGCCCGCCGCCGAATATCAGGCTGCCGTTTCGGTAAAAGTTTTCGAAGAGGCGCACGGGCAACGACGAAGTATAACCGCCCACCAACGCCGCTGTAACCAGCACGGCCACATACAGGATAAAATTGGCCCACTGCACCTGCAGCTTCTTGTCTTTTTCCTCGGGGTGCTGCCTGAAGCGCAGGGCCGTAATGGCGCCCCCTGCCAGCAGCAACACCGGGTATACCCAGGGCGAGTGAAAGAAGTATGCAAGTATAGCCGAGATAATGAGCAGTATGATGGCCGTTTTAGTATTAACTACCTTCGCGCTGATCATGTAAGCGGCATAGGCCACAAAACCAACCGCCATAGGTTGTATAAACCGCAGGAACAGCAGCGAAATACCATTTTCTTCGAGGTATGAAATGGCCAGCGCAGCCAGGCCCATAAACGTGGTCGCAGGCAAAATCCAGACCAGCAACGTAAGATAAGCCAGGTTGGGCCCACCGATCTTAAAGCCGATGGCCGTGATGGTTTGCGTGGAAGTGGGGCCGGGCAGGATCTGGCAAAGGGCGTTGAGCTCGATCAGCTCTTGCTCGGTTAGGTAGCGGCGTTTTTCTACCAGCAGCTTAAACATTAGGGCAATATGCGCCTGAGGCCCTCCAAATGCGGTGAGGGCCAACAGCAGTACGTCTTTTAAGAAGATATAGTAGCGCAGGCTCATAGTGGCATAAAAATAAAAAAAGAGAGACAGCTTTCAGGTTATCTCTCTTTTTTATGTGCTGGTTTTATCCTTTACGCTTTCTTCAGGCCAAGCTCTATCAGGCGCTCATCCAGGTATTCGCCTGCGGTGGCGTCGGGGTATGCTTTGGGGTTTTGCGCATCAATGCAGCTTTCCAGGCAAGTCAGGTCCATTTCGGAGCGGGGGTGCATGAAAAACGGAATAGAATAGCGGGATGTATTCATCAGCTCGCGCGGCGGATTTACCACCCGGTGGATGGTAGACTTGAGCTTGTTGTTGGTGAGACGCGCCAGCATATCGCCTACGTTTACCACCACCTGCTCGGGCAGGGCAGTGATCGGGATCCACTTGCCATCGCGGCGCAGCACCTGCAGGCCATCGGCACTGGCGCCCATCAGCAGCGTGATCAGGTTAATGTCGCCGTGCTCGGCGGCACGCACCGCATCGGCCGGCACGCTGTCCGGGTTCTCGATCGGGAAGTAATGGATGGGGCGCAGAATGCTGTTGCCGTGGTGCACTTTAGCATCAAAGTAGTTCTCTTCCAGGCCCAGGTGCAGGGCAATGGCACGCAGCACCTGCTTGCCGGCAGCTTCCAGTTTCTGGTACGCTTCCAGGGTTACACCCTCAAATTCAGGTACTTCAACCGGGAAAATATTGTCCGGGTACTCTGCTTTGATCGGGTCGTTGTCGGTTACGTTCTGGCCCACATGGTAAAACTCTTTCAGGTCGCCGGTGTTGCGGCCTTTTGCATGCTCTTTGCCTTTGCCTACATAACCCCGCTGACCAGCCAGCCCGGGTACCTCGTACTTCATCTTTACCTCGTCGGGCAAAGCAAAGAATTTTTTAGTGGCCGCATACAGCCTTGCCGTCAGGTCGTCGCTCAGGCCATGGTTGCGCAGGGCAATAAAGCCAATATTCTGGTAAGCGTCGCCCAGCTTTTTCACAAATTGTTCCCTTCTTTCCGCATCTCCTGATGTGAAATCAGCCAAGTCCAGTGAAGGAACCTCCTCAAACAAAATCTCGCTCATATAGTAATTGCCGTATACTTTTTTGTAATCTACACGTAGTCCGCAATATACAAAAAAATAAAATCGCTACCTTAGCTGTATTGCTAACCTAATTCCAATTCGATGAAAAAAACGTATTTAGTTCTCGCCTCAGCACTTATGCTGGGCTTTACTGCCTGCGATACGGCCCGCCAGACGCAGGAAGCCGGCACACAGGCAACGGTTGCGGAAACGGCCCCTACAAACGAAGGCCCAATGCCGGCAGGACCTGTGATGGAGAAGAACGGCTTACGGGTATTTGGCTTCGATGACTCTCCGAAATTTCCCGAGTCGCAGTTGCGCCTGAACGCGCCGGCGGCAGGTAGTACGGTAGCGCCTGGCCCGGTGGCCTTTAACTATACCTTGTCTAACTACGAGCTTACCAAAATGACCCACATGGAAGGGGGCCACATGGCGAACTCGCAGAAAGGGCAGCACATCCATAACATTGTAGATAACGAGCCCTATACCGCGCATTACGAAACGTCCTTTACCAAGGAGATTCCCGAAGGCGAGCATGTTGTTCTTTCGTTTCTGTCGCGCTCTTACCACGAGAGCTTAAAGCACCCGGGCGCTTACGACCTGCGCAAGATTACGGTAGGCAGCCCCACCACCCGCCTTGATTTTGACCTGCAGGCTCCGCACATGTTCTACAGCCGGCCCAAAGGCGAATATGTAGGCCCGGAAACAGAGCAGGTGATGCTGGACTTTTACCTGGTAAACACTACCCTGTCGCCGGATGGCAACAAGGTACGCGCCACCATTAACGGTACCGAGTTTATGCTGGATCGCTGGCTGCCCTACATCATGGAAGGCCTGCCGATGGGCGAAAACACGATCAAGCTCGAGTTGCTGGACAAAGATGGCAACGTAGTGCCCGGCCCATACAACAGCGTAACCCGTACCTTTACGCTGAAGCCTGCGGCCTAAGTATAAAGTATGTTCTAAAGTATAAACGCCTGCTCTGGTCATCCGGGGCAGGCGTTTATACTTATAGTATAGCAGGAGCTTTAAAGTATGGTCATCAAGCAAAGCTTACCATAGTGCAGCAAGGGAGTGAAGCTGTTTAATCCGGTTAAAGGCTGAAGCTATAATACCAGTCGCAGCTACTACTGCATAATATTAGCAAGGTATTGTGTTGCTAACCCAAGTGAAGTATAAAGTGCCTTACTTCAAGGATGCTACTTGCTTCAAGTCTTTGATTGTAGTTTTATAGATGAAAGAACCTCTTTCTACTTTACCATTAAGCATTCTTATGGTGGATTCAGTGGGGTAGCCGTACCTGTTGTAGGAATAGGAGCAAGTATAGGAGAGGTCCTTTCTAATATCACCCTGTGATCCCTTTACGATATAGCTGATAAGGTTATGTGCTCTATAGGGAAGTTCCAACGGCAGGAACCTGGCTTCTAAGGGAATGTTGCTCAGGTAACCCGGCATATCATCGTACCTTAGTTCTATCTGCAGGTATGGCTTACCGGAGCCGGGAGCATAGTAGGCTACATTTGCCAGCTTGCCTTCGGTATATCCATACTTAACACGTTTGGAAATGTATCGCTCGTCGTTTAACTGCCTTTCGCTCCAGAAAGAGGTGTCATAAATGTAGTGTGTCGCTTCCGTAAGCTGGCCCTCGGCATTATACTTGTTCCTAATTTCATCCTGTGAGTTTCTGTTTGCAAAGAATTCAGCATGAAACTCCCTCTCTATAAGGCCGGCGTCAGAGCGCGTTAGCATAATCATTTTAAGCTTTACTGAATCACTTTCGTCCCAGCCGATGGGGCCATTATCAGGTGCGTAACGCACTTCGAATATCTTGTCCTTAAATATGTGATCCGGCTCATCAAAGTACTCATCATAGTAACGGTATGCTATAACTTCGTAAAAGTTGGGAGCAGTAGTTGTCTCACTATAGATCCTGCCGCTATTGTAGAGAAATTGATAAGTTGTATTCCCTATCATTACTTTGGAGGGGTAAAGGGCCTTTTGCTCATAGCCTTTAGAACAAGCCACCAGGAGCGCAAAACTTACAAACAGAAAAAGCTTGCCAATTCTCATCATCACTTTTTTGCTGTGATATTGAATAATTTATCGAACGTACTGATTCTTTTCAGAAAGCAGGTTCAGCTAAACTAGAATTATAAATACTTTCCTGTTTGTATAAGGGAAATATAAAACCGGGCTAAACCAGAACCCTGTTGCCTGATCCTACGCCCGCCGCCATTTGCGGCTCAGGTACCTTCTCACAGGGATATCATACACCACCATTACCACATACGCTATGCTGACCAATAGCAGGGTTCCTATCGCTACGATAAGAGTTAGCTCGTTTGTTCCGGGCTTGCTGTTGGTGAAATAGTTGCCAAACATCCAGATGACGGCGTAGTGAGTCATGTAGAGGGGGTAAGAGATACTTCCGGAGAACACACAGAGTTTTTTCAGCCCCGGCGATAAACTGGCGCCGGCTCCCAAGGCGACAAGCAATGGGAAATAAAGCAAAACAACCAAGGCCTCTGCTATCCAGTTCCACTTAAAATGGGGCATCAGGAAGGCCAGCGACAGCAGGATGGCCAGGCCGATAAACCCGAGTTTGTTTTTGATTATCCAGTTAGAACGGTAGATCAGCAGCCCGGCGGAGAAGGAGTAGGCGATACGGGCACCGCCATCCCAGAAGTTCTCGCCAGCCCAGCCTCCCAGCAGGTTTCCTGCACGATAACTAACAAGGCAAAGCACCACTGCTGCCAGCGTGGTCAGTACAACCAGGTAGCGGCGGGAGAGCCTGTAGAGCACAAGAGCATACACAATATTGGCAACGTATTCCCAGAACAAGGACCACGAAGGCGCATTGAGGCCGAACAGGTTAAAGGCACGCTCTTCCATCACCGGATAGGGAATAAGAAGGGCCGAGCAAACAAAGAGCAGGATCAGTTTGCCTGTGCCATACGCGCCTGTATAAGCGGCAAAGGGATCGAAGAAAAAAGCCAGCAGGCCCAATACCGATCCCAGTATAACCAGGGGGTGCAGCCGTATGAGCCTTGTTTTAAAGAACTCCATCATCCCCATTTTCCCCAGGCGGTCGTCGTACGCGTACCCGATCACAAACCCCGACAAGCAGAAAAAGAAGTCCACGGCCAGGAAGCCATGTCCGATGAAATTCAAGCCCGAGTCTGGCGGGTAAATCCACTCCATGAAATGGAAGATCACCACGGCCAAAGCTGCTACTCCCCTTAAGCCATCGAGGATGACAAAATGCTGTTTCGTCTTTAGCGTGTCCGGGCTGACTGTTACGTTCTGGAGCTTATTCATTGATTTTCGGTAAGAGTGAGATGCAGCCAGCAGCGAACCGCAAGGGTTCTTTGCCAGTGCATAAGATGGATAAAAACACAATATATTAAGTTTATCGCATTTAAACGCAGCCGTTAAGCCGGAAAATGTTGTAGCCGCGTAGCATAAAAGAGCGGCCATACCTTGTTTTAAGGTATGGCCGCTCCTGTTTTACAAATATAAGCTTTACTCTTTCGGCTTGTTGGGGCCGCCCTGGTTGGGGCTGGCAATGGCATTGCGCATGTCGGTGTCGGACTGGATGTTCTGCATGCGGTAGTAGTCCATAATGCCCAGGTTACCGCCCCGGAAAGCGGCTGCAATGGCTTGCGGAATTTCTACTTCGGCGGCAATTACTGAGGCACGGGCTTCCTGTGCTTTTGCTTTCATCTCCTGCTCCACGGCCACGGCCATGGCACGGCGCTCTTCGGCTTTGGCTTCGGCCACCCGCAGGTCGGCCCCTGCCTGGTCTATCTGCAGCTTGGCGCCAATGTTTTCGCCCACATCAATATCGGCAATATCGATGGAGAGGATCTCGTAGGCGGTGCCGGCATCCAGGCCTTTCTGCAATACCAGCTTCGAGATCATATCAGGGTTTTCCAGCACACTTTTGTGCGAGATAGAAGAGCCAATGGAGGTCACAATGCCTTCGCCTACGCGGGCAAGGATGGTTTCTTCGCCGGCGCCACCTACCAGTTGCATAATGTTGGCGCGCACGGTTACCCGGGCTTTGGCGATCAGCTGAATGCCATCCTGGGCCACGGCAGCCACGTTGGGTGTGTTGATCACTTTGGGGTTTACAGAAGTGGTTACCGCCTCAAATACGTCGCGGCCTGCCAGGTCAATAGCGGTGGCCTGCTTAAACGAAAGCGGAATGTTGGCCTTGTCTGCCGAAATAAGCGCTTTGATCACAGTAGGTACATTGCCGCCGGCCAAGTAGTGCGTTTCCAGTTCGGTGGTAGTCAGGTCTATGCCGGCTTTGGTGGCGTTGATCATAGAGTTGACAATAAGGCTGGGTGGCACCTTGCGGATGCGCATGAACACCAGCTCGGCCAGTCCTACTCGTACGCCCGAAAAGCGGGCGGTGATCCAGAGGCTGAGCGGCACAAAGTATAAAAAGACCATGAGCAGGATAATGACGCCTGCTATAATAAAGAGCACTGAAAAATTTTCCATGGAGGTGGGTTTAGCTGATGGCTTCTACGATGATCTTATTTTGATTAAGCTTGATGATGCGGATGGCGGTGTTCGAAGCGAGGTATTCGCCCTGTGTCTGTACTTCATGATGCTCGTCGCCGAAAAGGGCCGTGCCCTGCGGGCGTAGCGCCGAAACTGCTTTGCCTACTTCGCCTACGGCCAGAGTATGGGCATACTCCTCGTTTACGCGGCTGCGGTTCTGCTCCTTCAACGCAAAGCGCGACCAGCTGTCGGACCGGAAACTGTAATAGAAGGCAAGCCCGCCGGCCAGCACCGAAACAGCAAGTACCACATGCCCGGTGTTCGTGCCCAGGGTGCTATAGCCGATCCAGACGCCGATAGCTGCCAGCACAAAGCCCAGCACACCCACAATGGTAGTGCCCGGCACAAATACCAGCTCCACCACCAGGAGCAGCAGCCCGATGCCAACTAATACAACAACCGTGATCCAGTCTAACAACATAGTATACCTCGCTTCTAGGTAAATATAGCCAATTATAGATAGAATTACGAATTACGAATTACGAATTAACAGCTTTGCGCATCTGTTGCCATTTTGCTGTTTAGTAAAGTATACGGCATCAAAGTATACGGCATCGCTGACAGGATACAACCACCCCCGGCCCCTCCTTGTTTAAGGCGGGGAGCTTATAATTACTTTAACCAAAGTATAAGCTTCATAGCGGCCTGTCCCTACAAACTTTGTACTTGAAAATGAGAAAAGGCAGCAGCTATCTGCAGATGAGATATTCACCAGCTCCCAATGCCATGTATTTAATTATGTTTGCGTGCCGTGTAAAAGACCAACACAAAGCGTTGCCATACTGGTCTGGGAAGCGATAAAAGGAAAGCGCCGCTTCCCAGGCAGGAAAGCGGCGCTTTGTCAAAAGTTACTCTTGCTGATTCAGCAATCAGCAATTAAGAATTAACAATTAATACGCCTTGGCAAAGTATACGCGCTGCTTGCTGGGTTTACCCGTCAGCATGTCCACGCCGTCTTCTTCGGGCGTGTCGATGGCAATACAACGGATAGTTGCTTTGGTCTCTTCTTTGATTCGCTCTTCGGTTTCGGCAGTGCCATCCCAATGCGCCAGCACAAAGCCACCTTTGCTTTCCAGCACCTCCTTAAACTCCTCGTAAGAGTCTACTTTGGTGGTATGTTCTGTCCGGTAGGCCAGGGCTCTGTTATAAATATTCTCCTGTATCTCGTCGAGCAGGGCTGGGATGTAGGTGGCAAGCTCCGCAAACTGCTGGGTGCTTTTCTCTTTTGTATCGCGGCGGGCCAGTTCGGCCGTGCCGTTCTCCAGGTCGCGGCCACCGATGGCGATGCGCACCGGCACGCCTTTCAGCTCCCACTCGGCAAACTTAAAGCCGGGGCGTTCGGTATCGCGGTCATCATACTTCACGCTGATGCCTTTTGCTTCGAGCTCCTTTTTGAGTTGCAACACATTTTCCGAGATCTGCGCCAGCTGTTCTTCGCCTTTATAAATGGGCACGATCACCACCTGAATAGGCGCCAGCTTAGGCGGCAGCACCAGGCCTTCGTCGTCGGAGTGGGCCATTACCAGCGCGCCCATCAAACGGGTGCTTACGCCCCACGAGGTGCCCCATACATACTCCAGGCCACCCTCTTTGGTCGCAAACTTCACGTCAAAAGCTTTGGCAAAGTTCTGGCCCAGGAAGTGCGAGGTGCCAGCCTGCAAGGCCTTCCCGTCCTGCATCAAGCCTTCGATGCAGTAGGTGTCCAGGGCACCGGCAAAACGCTCGCTCGGCGTTTTTACGCCCCTGATCACCGGCAGCGCAATAAACTCTTCGGCAAAGGTGGCGTATACTTCCATCATCTGCTTTGTTTCGGCAATGGCTTCGTCGGCAGAGGCGTGGGCTGTGTGGCCTTCCTGCCACAAAAATTCGGCCGTGCGCAGAAACAGGCGCGTGCGCATTTCCCAGCGCACCACGTTGGCCCACTGGTTTATGAGCAGGGGCAGGTCGCGGTAGCTCTGGATCCAGTTTTTATAAGTGCTCCAGATAATGGCTTCGGAGGTAGGGCGCACAATAAGCTCTTCTTCCAGTTTGGCGGCCGGGTCCACGCGCAGTTTGCCGGGTTGGTCAGGGTCGGTTTGCAGGCGGTAGTGGGTTACCACAGCACATTCCTTGGCAAAGCCTTCGGCATTCTGTTCTTCGGCTTCGAAAAGACCTTTGGGTACAAACAGCGGAAAGTAGGCGTTGGAGTGGCCGGTAGCCTTAAACATATCGTCCAGCTGGCGCTGCATTTTCTCCCAGATGGCATACCCGTAGGGCTTGATCACCATACAGCCACGCACGGCAGAATTCTCGGCCAGGCCTGCTTTTTTTACCAGTTCATTATACCACAACGAGTAATCTTCGCTTCTTTTTGGTAACCCTTTGCTCATCTTTTGTACAATAATTTATATATATGGTTAATTATTGATTTTTTTGGAATAGAATTTGCTATTTATCAGAATAGGTAAGCACATCAATTCTGCTCAAAATTACGTTAATATATTATACAAACGATAAGGAATTGCGCTATTGTGTGTTTATCTTTATTGAAGTAGTTTTATAGAAGCCATACTACCCCAAGGTCATGAAAAAATATACCATATTAACGATCGCCCCCGTGCTTGCACTGCTGGCGGTGGGCTGCAGCAGTCCGACGGCGATGCAGTCAACGGAGTATGATGATATGTACTACAGTTCCTCAGACAGAACCGAGTATATACAGCCCGAGGCAACGGCCACCGCGCAGGACACAGAGGCCTACAACGGCAATGATACCAATAACAACAACGATGCCCTGAGCGAGGGCGAAGTGCTGAACCCGGAATATTCGGGGAATGCCTCGGGGTTGAATACCTATTCGGATGACGAATACTACGATGGCCGCAGCTACGATACGCGCGACAACTGGTACCGCCCCAACTACTCGTATATAGATCCTTACTGGGGCAGCGCCTATGTGCCGCGCTACAACCGGTATAGCCCATATGCCTATGATCCGTATTATGCTTCGGCTTACGCCTACGATCCTTTTTACAGTGATCCGTTCTGGGGAGGCCCTTTCTATGGCAATGGGCTCAGCATCAGCATCGGGTACAGCATGGGCTGGGGCAATGGCTGGGGGCACCGCTATCCGTATAGCTCCTGGTATCCTTACAACAACTTCTATAACGGGTATTACAACGGCTTTTATAATGGCTACTATGCCCGCAACCCTTACAACAGCTACTATTACGACAGCCCGATCATTGGCGCGAGAGCCCGTAAGCTGCAGTATGGCCCGCGTCAGAGCCGCGGTGCTGTAGTAACAGAAGGGCAGCAGCGTACAAACGGCGGACGCCCCGAACGTGGTGGCATGAGCCAGCAACAGGAGCAGCGTGTTGTAGGAGGCCGTAGTACAAACCGCCAGAGCCGCAACAGCCAGGCAACCGATGCAACCCGTCCAACAGAAACACAATCCAAAGACGCATTGCCATCGCGCCCAAGCCGTAACACCTATTATGATGCACGTGGCGAGCAGGGCAGACCTACAACCAACGAGAGACGCCAGCAGCGACAGCAACAGCAGCGCCAGCCAGAAGCGCAGCCTCGCCAGCAGCAGCAGCAACAAATGGAACGGCCCCGTCAGCAGCAACAGCAGCAAATAGAGCGTCCGCGTCAGCAGCAAATGAGCGTGCCCCGCAGCAACGATAATGCGCCTGCACGCCAGAGCAGCCCGCAGCCGGTGCAACGCGAAACACGCACGTACGAAAGCCGCCCGGCCCGCACCTATGAGAGCCCAAGCCCAAGCAGCAGCCCAAGCCGTTCGTATGAGCAGCCAAGCCGCAGCAATTCCTCTTCTGCTCCATCATCAGGCAGTAGCAGTGGTGGCAGCAGCGGCGGTGGTGGTCGCCCACCAAGAGGTCATTAATTCAACTACAAAAAAAGCATGAAGTTACATAAGACGTTTTTGGCCAGCCTGGCCCTTGTGCTGGGCTGGAGCGGAACAGCTTTTGCCCAAAACGAGGTAGACGCTCTGCGCTACTCCCGCTACGGTGTCTCGGGCTCTGCCCGCATCCAGGGTATTGGCGGGGCGCAAACAGCGCTCGGGGCCGATATCTCTACCATGTCGGTGAACCCAGCCGGCCTGGGCATGTTCCGCCGCTCCGAATTTGGCATCAGCCCGGGGCTGCAGTTCAACAACACGCAAACCAGCATCAATGGCTTTAACAGCACCCAGGACCGCAACACGCTATCTATACCGCAGGCGGGCCTTGTGCTCAGCAACCATAAAAGCGATGAAGAAGACAGCGACTGGCGTGGGGCCAGCCTGGGCATCAGTTTGACCAGGCTCAACAACTTTAACCAGCAGCTCAACTACAGCAATACTACCGGCGAAACAACGCCTACGATTGTAGAATACTTTGCCGACCAGGCAAATGCCAACGGCCGTACGCTGGCCGAGCTGAACAGTGAGTTCAATAATGGCTTTACCTCCCTGGAAGGCCTGGCCTTTGGCACGTACCTGATCGATGTGCAGACGGATGATAACGGGCAGGAGTTTGTGACTCCTTTAACCCGCATCGGCAGCATGAACCAGGCCGAGCAGATCAAGCGAAGCGGTTCGCAAAACCAGTTCGATATTGGTGTAGGCACCAGCTACCGTGATAAGTTATACCTGGGCGCTTCGCTGGGCATCATAACGACAAACTTTACCCAGGAAAGCATTTATACCGAAGCAGAGAACAGCGCTGAAACCGCCTTTACCGGGCTCGAGCTGCGCGACCAGTTTACCACCCAGGGCGCCGGCGTAAACCTGCGCGTAGGAGCTATCTTCAGGCCAATAGATGCTGTACGGATCGGTGCCAGCGTGCAGACCCCAACGGCGTATACCCTGAACGACCAGTACCAGCGCTCACTTTATGCTTCCTATGACGATGGCCCGACCGAAAGCGCGTCCGAAATTCCGGGTGAGTTTACGTACCAACTGACCACGCCTTTCCGGGCAAACGGCGGTGTGGCGGTGTTCCTCAACAAGTATGGCTTTATTACAGCCGATGTAGAATATGTAGATTACGGCAGCACCCGCTTTCATGAGCAGCAGGACGAGTATGGCAATGCCGGCAACTATTTCACGGATGTGAACAACACGATTGCCAGTACTTATAAGTCGGCTATCAACTATAAGATCGGGGCAGAGGGGCGCTACGAAGTGTTTCGCTTCCGGGCCGGATATGGCGTAAGCGGCGACCCGTACCGCAATGCCTCCTTCGATGGCAAAGTGAACAGCTATAGTTTAGGCGCCGGCGTCCGGCTGCAGAAATACTACCTGGATGCGGCTTTTGTGAGCAGCAAAGGCAATACCCGCTACTCGCCTTATGTATTCAGCAACGGCGGCGAGCCCGTGGTAGACATCGACCAGAAGCAGAATACCCTGCTGTTTACGCTAGGATATAATTTCTAAAACCATCAACGTACAACAAGTATAAACAGCAACGGCAGCTCTCACAGGGCTGCCGTTGCTGTTTATACTGCTGCTAAAGTACCGCCTGGCCTTGACCCACTCCAAGGGGGTTTTTGGCGGCAGGCTATGGCAAAGCCGTAATAATCCTCTAAATTAGGGGAGCTAAACTAAATCAACTTATCACATGCATAGTAACCCCATCAAAAACCTTTTGGCTGCTGTACTCTTGTGCTTCGCGTTTGTGGCGCAGGCACAGCAGAAAAAGGATATTACCCTGGAAGACATTTACAAGAAAGGTGCTTTCCGGGCAGCGTCGGTGTATGGCGTAAACTGGATGAAAAACGGCCAGTATTACAGCTCGCAGGTAGCTGACGAGCAAAACCGCGTCAACGATATTGTGAAGTATGATGTGACCACCGGCAAGCCCGTGAGCACCATCATTGAGGGCGAAAGCCTGGTGCCGGAAGGCGGCAGCCAGCCCATCCAGTACGACGATTATACCTTTAGCTCGGACGAGAAAAAGGTACTGTTCGCCACCGGAACCGAGCGGATCTACCGCCGTTCGTCCAAGGCAGATTACTATGTATACGACCTGGCCACCAAGAAGCTGACCAAGCTGAGCAACGGCGGCAAGCAGCTGTATGCCACCTTCTCGCCTGATGCCAAGCGCGTTGCCTTTGCTCGCGACAACAACATGTTCTTTGTAGACCTGAGCAACATGAAAGAAACGCAGATCACCACCGATGGCAAGCTTAATTCCATCATCAACGGGTATTCGGATTGGGTATACGAAGAGGAATTCAGCTTTGCACAGGCGTTCCATTGGGCCCCTGATGGCTCCAAGATTGCCTTTTATACCTTTGATGAAACCAAGGTGCCGGAGTATAACATGCAGCTGTGGGGCGAACTGTATCCGCAGGACTACAAGTATAAATACCCCAAAGCCGGCGAGCCGAATTCTGTGATCAGCATTTCGGTGTATGACCTAAGCAAAGGCAAAACTGTGAAGATGGATACCGGTTCCGAAATCGACATCTACATTCCACGCATTAAATGGACGCAGAATCCTAACCTGCTGTCGATCCAGAAAATGAATCGCCTGCAAAACACGCTCGAGATCCTGCACGCCAACGCTACCACCGGCAAAACCGACCTGGTGCTGCGCGAAACAGACAAAGCCTACATCGACGTGACCGATGATCTGACGTACCTGGAAGGAGGCAAAAACTTTATTCACTCCTCGGAGAAAGACGGCTACAACCACCTGTACCTCTATAAAATGGATGGCAAGCTGGTGCGCCAGATCACAAAAGGCAACTGGGAAGTGAGCAACTTTATCGGCTACGACGAGAAGAACGACCGCCTGTACTATATGTCTACGGAAGTATCGCCGCTGCAGCGCCACCTGTACAGCATCAGCAGCAAGGGCAAAAACAAGAAGCACCTGACCCAGAAAGCCGGCACGCACAACATCAACATGAGCTCCGACTATAAGTACTACCTCGATTACTACACGTCGGCCGCTACGCCAACTGTGGTAAGCCTGCACACGGCAAAAGACGGTAAGCTGATCAAGGTGCTGGAAGACAACGAAAAGCTACGCCAGAAACTGGCCCAGTACGACATCGCAAAGAAGGATTTCTTTACCATGAACACCACCGACGGCACCAAGCTGAACGGCTGGATGATCAAACCAACAGACTTTGACCCGAACAAAAAGTACCCGGTGCTGATGTTTGTGTACGGCGGTCCGGGCTCGCAGACCGTGACCGATAGCTGGGGCGGAAATGACTTTTTGTGGTACCAGGTGCTGGCCGATAAAGGCCTTATTGTGGTAAGTATAGACAACCGCGGCACCGGCGCCCGGGGCGCAGATTTCAAGAAAGTAACCTACGCCGACTTGGGCAAGTATGAAGTGGCCGACCAGGTGGAAGGCGCCAAGTGGCTGGGCAAACAGCCTTATGTGGATGCACAGCGCATCGGTATCTGGGGGCACAGCTTTGGCGGCTACATGACGCTGCTGGGCCTGACCAAAGGCGACGGCGTGTTCCGTGCCGGCATTTCGGTAGCCCCGGTTACCAACTGGCGTTTCTACGACAGCATTTATACCGAGCGCTACCTGAAAACGCCGCAGCAGAATGCCGCCGGCTACGACGAGAACTCGCCCCTGATGTTTGCCGATAAACTGAAAGGCGACCTGCTGCTCATCCACGGCACTGGCGATGACAACGTGCATTTCCAGAACGCGGTAGAGATGGTAGATGCCTTGGTAGCCGCCAACAAGCAGTTCGACAGCTTTTATTACCCCAACCGCAACCACGGCATCTCGGGTGGTAACACGCAGCTGCACCGCTTCACCATGATGACCAACTTCCTGGAAGAGCACCTCATCCACCCGGAAAAAGCAGCCTTGAACCAGTAAAAAACAAGTATAAATGAAAACAGAAAGGCCCGGCAATGCTTGTCGGGCCTTTCTGTTTTTGCCCAGACAGGTCGCAGAGCTATAAAACGAGAATTATACCTGACGTAATATCTTATCAAGATACCGCTGGTTTAGCTGCCAGTTGCGCTATACTTGCGGCGTGAAGGAGCAGATCATATTGATTATGAAGGAAGTATGGTTTAAAATACTATATTTATACTCCTGCTCAGCTAAAGTCATCCTTTAAAATATAAAGCTATGAAGACCGCCACCTTTCTTTTGCTGGCCCTCTGCCTGTGCGCATTTCAGGCTACGGATGCCACCCGCGACAAGGCACTCGAAAGCCTTGCCAACGCTGAACGCAACTTTGCCGCCGCATCCGGAAAAAAAGGGTTGCATCAGGCGTTTGTCGAGTACCTGGCTGAGGATGGGATTGTGTTTGCGCCCGCACCCACTAATGGGAAGAAATTACATGCCGCTGCTCCAGAAAGCAAAGCGATACTTACCTGGTACCCTGCCTTCGCCGATATCTCCGCTTCCCTGGACTGGGGCTATACCACTGGTCCCTATACATTTAAAGCCAATCCCGGAGATGAAGAGCCTGCCGGTGCCGGCTTCTATTTATCGGTCTGGAAAAAGCAGCCGGACGGGCAGTGGAAAGTAGCCATAGATATGGGGAATTCGTTTTCGACGGAGCTGATAAAAGAGGAAGTATACCAGCCGGCAGCAGCTACCCAAAGCAATCTGAGCAGAGGTACCAAAGCCGCTCTGCTAACCAGCGACGAGCAAAAAGTACAGCCTTACGATTCCGATACTTTCATTTACCGCTATGGCCGGTACCCGGCAAAGTATAAAGACCTTGTTATAGCGCCGGCTGCCAATGTAATCTACACTAACCTAGGGCACGATATATCATCTGCGGGTGATATGGGATATACTTATGGCAGTTATACCCAGCCCACCAGCCGGGGCGAAGAAAGCGGCTATTACCTGAAAGTATGGAAGCTGCTGGACGGGCAGTGGAAGCTGGCGGCCCACAACCTGGTGCCGGAAACGAAGTAAATTACAGGAAAGAACGGCGATTACGGGTGGTTTGCTTGCAGCGCCTTGGCCAGAAGCTCGTAAAGCCGCCGCTTTTCTGCCTCCTCCAGCGCCAACATGCTGATATGCGCCTGAAAACGGGCCAGCTCCTTTTCCTGGTGCTGCTGCTGATGCCTTTCATCGAGCGCCTGCTTTTCTATCGTATAGGTCAGCTCGCGAATGTAAGAGGCCATGTTATCGGCGCCGGTAGTCAGGTTGTTCAGGATCAGCAGCAGGCTGTTGAGTAGCTCGTTTCCGGAATAATTGGGATAACGGATGGCGTGGTCAATTTCGCTCCAGCCTTCCTCGAAAAGGGTCTTCAGTTGGATCTCCACAAAGTAGGGCTGCTTGTTGGGCTTCGTGCTGATCACAAAATGCACGGCACTATACCCCGATGCCTGCGCCACCACCTGGCAGCCAAATTCTACAAAGCCTTGTAAGTACTGCCCGCCATCTTTGTCGTGGATGTAGGCCATGGGCGCCTTTTTCAGCTCCCAAACCTGCTGGATGTACCGGCCCAGCGGCACCCAGGCTTCGCGGTACAGGTGCAGCACCCGCACGCCCACCAGGTCGTTGATCCACTGGATGTAGTTGTCCTGGTCGATGATCCGGTCGGGGTATTCCTTTTTCTTCCGGATGATCTTCCGGAGTAAGTGCAGCGGGTCTTTGATCCGGTAGCGCACGGCATGGGCATCTGCAGCCTTCATCAGCGTGGCCGCAACAAGTTCGGCTATACTTGTCAGCTCGGGCAGGCGCTTTCTATAATCATTGTAAATGGCCACGAGTGCCTGCGGGGCTACCTGTTGCTCCTGCAGCGCCTGCTCTGTGGTGCCAAGCAGGGCAAGTATAAACGGGAGCGTGGCGGTTTCGGTATCGTGGTGCTGGGGCATACTCAAGCGTAGCTGTATAGCCTTGTTTTAGCTTTTTACGCTTAAAGGGCACAAACGCATACTGCAAAAGCCGCGAATGTGCCGGCACCCCGGCTACGGCTATTCCCTGATGCCCAGTTGGGCGTTGATGAGCGGGGTTTTAGGGGCCAGGAAAAAGCCTGTAAGGCTGGCGAACATGATCGGGATAAACTGGTGGAACCCAGTCATGGTAGCCAGCAGAATAGCAGTGCTGATAGGCGTGCGGGTAACGCAGGCATTAATAGCGGCCATACAGCTGACCATGATCAGGGGCAGGTTTTGCTCCGGAAACAGATTGTGGATAACCAGGCCTACCGCCGCACCCAGGAAAAACAGCGGGATGATAAAACCGCCGCGCCAGCCCGAGGTAACGGTAAAAGCAGTGGCCAGTATTTTAGCTACTACCAGCACCAGCAGGAACTGAAGCGAGAAAGGCTCTTCGAGTAAAACGTTGAGCTGCTCATGGCCAAAGTAGCGCGACAGGGGTACATAGTAGGCGATAATGCCGATCGCCAGGCCGCCTATAGCCATTTTAATGTAGATAGGTACTTTGGCGTGTTCAAAAATGCCCCGGAGCTTGCGCACCGTAAAAATAAAGACCCAGCCGATTGCTGTACCGGCCAGCGCATACAGCATGGCATAGAAAAAGTCGTTGAGCTCCGGTGCGGCATACAGCGGGAAGTCCCAGGTAGGGCCGATGCCGATGTGCGTGATCAGGATAAAGATAACGTAGCCGGCGCAGCTGGCTACCAGCGCCGGCATCAGGGCCTGGTAATACTCGGTGATGTGCTTGTGATGCAGAATCTCCAGCGCAAACAAACTTCCGCCCAGCGGCGCACCAAACAGGGCTGTAAAGGCAGAGGCCATGCCGGCTATACTTAAGGAGCGCAGGTCTTCTCCTTTTAAACGCAGCTTTTTGGCAATAAAAGTACCTGTAGAGCCAACTACCTGCACCAGGGGCGCTTCCGGCCCGGCACTACCGCCACTGGCAATGCACAGCAGCGAGGAGAAGACCATCGATGGGTTATTCTTTGGCTCCAGGCGCCCGCCCTTAAAGCGGATGTTATTCACGATGAGGTCCATCTCGCCCGGGTCACCGAGAAAATGGATCACCAGGCCTGCCAACAGGCCGCCCAAGGCCATCAGCGGGATCACGTACAATCCCTGGAACTGCGACAGCACGTGTAACAGCCCTTCCAGCACAGTCCAGTACAGGCCGGCAATAATGCCACCCACAATACCTACTGCCACCCACAGCAGGAACATCTTGCTGAATACAAAAGGATTGAATTGCAGCGGATAGTTAAGTTGATTCCGGAGCGTTACCGCCAGTCGTCTTCTTTTAAAGTCCATAACCGCAAAGGTAGACAGAAAAGCAAGCGGGGTAAAGTAAAAAGAAGAAGTGATTTTAAACGACTTATACTTTGATGCGCTTCCAACAGGTTTGCAACATCGCTGCACGCTGTAAGTTCTTTAGGTGCCCGGCCAGTTTATACTTGCTTACAGCTTCACACAAACATTCTGCGGTTCGGTAAAGAAGTTGAGCGCCTCAAAGCCGCCTTCGCGCCCTACGCCGGAGTTTTTCATGCCGCCAAAAGGCGTACGCAGGTCGCGGAGCAGCCAGGTATTTATCCAGATAATGCCCGCGTGTAGCTGGTGCGCCACGCGGTGTGCGCGGGGCAGGTTTTGCGTCCAGATGGTGGACGAAAGGCCGTAGTCGGTGCAGTTGGCGTAGCGTAGCACTTCTTCTTCGGTGTCGAAAGGCGTGAGCGTGACCACCGGGCCAAAGATCTCTTCGGTATTGGTGCGGCAGTTGTAGGGCAAACCCTCGATAACGGTGGGCGCCAGGAACCAGCCGTGTTCGCAGCGGCCTGCTACCTGCACCTGCTGCCCGCCACAAAGGATAGAGCCTCCTTCCTGTTTGGCCAGGTCGATGTAAGAAAGTACTTTCTGCAGGTGCTGCTCCGATACCAGGGCGCCCTGTTTCGTGCCGTCCTCCAGCGGGTCGCCTACGGTCAGGGCCTTTGCCTTCTCTACAAAAGCATCCCGGAACTGCTCGTACAGCGGCCGCTCGATAAAGATACGCGAGCCGCAGAGGCAGATCTGTCCCTGGTTAGCAAACGAGGACTGAATGGACGTATGCAGGGCATTGGTAAAATCGCAGTCGGCAAAAATGATGTTCGGGTTCTTGCCGCCCAGCTCCAGCGACAGCTTTTTGAACATGGGAGCCGCCGTAGCGGCAATGCTGCGCCCGGTGGCCGTGCCGCCGGTAAAGGAGATGACCGGCACCCTGGGGTGTGCCGTGATGGCAGCGCCCACTTTATGCCCGTAGCCATGCACAATGTTGAGCACACCTGCCGGCAGGCCCGCTTCCATACATAACTCTGAGAGCAGGTAGGCCGTCATGGGGGTTACTTCGGATGGTTTGGCCACCACGCAGTTTCCGGCGGCCAGGGCAGGGGCAATTTTCCAGGTAAACAAGTATAACGGCAGGTTCCAGGGCGAAATGCAGCCGGCCACGCCATGTGGATGCCGCACGGTATAGTTGATGGCCTCGGTGCCTTCCATGTAATGCGCTTCGGAAGCAAAATGCTGGATGGCTGTACCATAAAAGCGCATGTTGCTGCTGGCCCGCGGAATATCCACTGCTTTTGCCAGCTTCAGCGGCTTGCCATTATCGACGGATTCGGCTTTAGCCAGGCGGTCCAGGTTTTGGTCGATCAGGTCGGCAATGCGCATCAGCAAACGGCCCCGTGTTTCGGCCGGCGTGCTGGACCAGGCCGGGAAAGCCGCCAGCGCTGCCTGCACTGCCAACTCTACGTCCTGCGCATCCGAGTCAGGTATAAGCGCATAAACCTGCCCCGTAGCCGGGTTATAGTTATCGATATACTGCCCGGCTGCCGGAGCAATTAACTGGCCGTTGATGTAATTCTGAAGCTGCTGCACAAGTAAAGGAATTAGAAATTATGAATTATGAATTAGAGCCGCTCTTGTCGCAGGTTGAAAACTCGTGACAGAGAAAAGTCTAAAACTTATGTCTAACGTCTTGTGTCTACATTTACAGACATCCCGTTCTGCCGCCATCTACCGGCACGTTGATGCCGTTGATATAGGCTGCGGCAGGGGTAGCCAGGAAAGCGGCAGCGGCGGCCACCTCTTCAGGCTCGGCAAAACGGCGGGCAGGTATGCCGGCCTCCATCTGCTGCTGTACTTCTTCCGGGGAGCGACCGGTTTTGCCGGCGCTGCTTTCGATAATAGCATAAATGCGTGCTGTTTTGGTTGAGCCCGGCAGCACGTTGTTTACCGTAATGCCATATTGCCCCAGCTCGTTGGCCATCGTTTTGGCCCAGCTGGCCACCGCCCCGCGAATGGTATTGGATACGCCCAGGCCATGCAGCGGCTGCTTTACAGAGGTGCTGATCACGTTGATGATGCGCCCGTAGCCTGCTTTTTTCATGCCCGGCAGCAGCGCCTGCACCAGTTGATGATTGTTGATCAGGTGCATGTTAAAGGCATTCAGAAACTCTTCCGGCTTCGCATCCGTGATCGGGCCACCCGCCGGGCCGCCGGTGTTGTTGATCAGGATATGTACTTCGGGGCGCTGCGCCACATAGGCCTGTATCTTTTGCGCCAGCTCGCCGGCATTTGCAAAATCAGCTACCAGGTAATCATGGCGCTGGCCCTGGCCGGTGGGCAGTTGCTGTGCTACTTCCTGCAGCTTTTCTTCGTTGCGGGCTACCAGCGTCACATTGGCGCCCAGTTGCGCCAGTTCCACGGCAATGGCTTTGCCTATACCTTGCGTGCTTCCGCAAACAAGGGCCTGTTTATTTCTGAGATCAAGGTTCATACTTTAAATCTACGGAAATCCGGCGAAAGAAGTATGCCTGACGGAACGGCCGCAATCCAGTCCATACTTTTGAGCCAAGGCGGGGGCGAAACTACCATTCCTCCCTTAAATTTCGTACTTTCATACGAGTAACCAAACCCAGTAAACCTATGGCCATACAACGCCCCTTCAACTTTAAGAAATGGATTGACGAAAACCGCCACCTGTTAAAACCGCCAGTAGGCAACCAGCAGGTATACAAAGGCAACGACGACTTTATTGTGATGGTGGTGGGTGGCCCTAATGCGCGCAAAGATTACCACTACGACGAAGGCGAGGAGTTCTTTTACCAGTTGGAAGGCGACATTGTGCTCAAGATCATAGAAGATGGCAAACCGGTGGACATCCCGATCCGGGAAGGGGAGATCTTCCTGCTTCCGGCCCGTGTGCCACATTCGCCGCAACGCCCGGCTAATACGGTAGGGCTGGTAATGGAGCGCTACCGCAAAGCAGGGGAGCAGGACGGCTTTCTGTGGTTCTGCGAAAACTGCGGCACCAAGTTATACGAAGAGTATGCCGAAGTAACAGACATCGTGCAGCAGCTGCCTGTGATCATGAATAACTTTTGGGAGAACACCGAACACCGCACCTGCAGCAACTGCGGCGAAGTAATGGAGCCCCCGGTAAAACCCGCCGAGGCCGCGAAGTAGCGGAAACACAAGTATAAGCGCGGACAGGAGGATGGTGCAAAAAAGTATACTTTCTTCCACCAGACTCCCCCGCAAGAAGTGCGGGATCTGCGACTTGTCTGAAAGAGTATAAGGGAACAGCATTTCGATGAGAAAAGTATAAATAAGGAAGAGCCGGAAAGTCCCTTTCTAGAGGATAGGGGGATGTTATTACCTAACATAATTTGCTTATACTTTGGCTTCAGTATACTTGTGTGCTTACAGGTAAAGACAATAAACAGTCTGTCATTTCGACGTTAGGAGAAATCTGTACAAGCACATAAAGGTATTTGAGACAGATATCTCCCTGCGTCGAGATGATATAAGAGCTAGAATGACTCTTGTCCCAACTGCTCAGTACCTACACCGCTTATACGTCCCCAGCAGTAATAACAAGCTCCGCTCCTTAGACTAGCGAGAACGCGAGTTCGAAGCTAGCGAGCGCAGCTCTGAGGGGTAGGGGTGGTTGGATAAAGCTAACTATGAAACTCATACTTGCCAAGTATAGCAACAGCCAAAATTCCCGGAGGGGGACATCCTTTATACTTCGATTCGACTCATGTTCCTCCCGCTGGCCCAGGCGACAGAAAAATTACAGGGCACAAGCACTCAAGCCTGTGCCATGGCCTCTTGCAGGTATAAACGACAAGTATAATCCTAGTTGCTGCGAAGCATCCCTGCGGCGCAATCCGGAGTATAAAACCCTGTTGCAGAAAGACAAGGTGCCTCTGTGCCTGGCTTTTGCCGTGATGCACGTACAAAGTATAAAATGCGTATATTGTTGGATTGCCTGATATGGCCGTAGAAAGTATAAGCGCTTTTTAGCGCCTTTCCCTGCATGCAGAACCAGAACCTGACACCTCCCATCCTCACCGGAAACGATCTGTTTAAGATCGATATACACACGCACATTCTGCCGGCTACCTGGCCGAACCTGCGCGAGCGCTACGGTTATGGCGGCTTTGTGCGGCTGGAGCACCACAAGCCCTGCTGCGCCCGTATGATGATGGACGATAAATTCTTCCGCGAGATACAGGATAACTGCTGGGACCCCAGGGTGCGCATGCACGAGTGCAGCCAGCACAAAGTAGGTGTGCAGGTGCTAAGTACGGTACCCGTTATGTTCAATTACTGGGCAAAGCCGGAAGACACCTACGATCTTTCCCGCATGCTCAACGACCACATCGCCGGCGTGGTAGCCGATTACCCGGACCGTTTTGTGGGCCTGGGTACCATCCCGATGCAGGATACCGGCCTGGCCATAAAAGAGCTGGAGCGCTGCATAAAGGAGCTGGGCATGGCAGGCGTGCAGATCGGCACGAACGTGAACGGCTGCAACCTCGACGAGGCCAAGTTTTTTTCCATTTTTGAAGCTGCACAGGACCTGGGCGCCGCTCTGTTCGTTCACCCTTGGGACATGCTGGGCAAAGACCGCATGAGCAAGTTCTGGATGCCCTGGCTGGTGGGCATGCCGGCCGAAACCACCGTGGCCATCTGCTCCATGATCTTTGGCGGCGTGCTGGAACGCTTGCCAAAATTGCGTGTCGCGTTTGCACACGGCGGCGGCTCCTTCCCGGCTACCATCGGGCGCATTGCGCACGGCTTTGAGGTGCGCCCAGACCTTTGTGCCGTGGATAACAACGTAAACCCACGCGAGTACCTGGGCAAATTCTATTTCGACTCGCTGGTGCACGACCCGCAGGCGCTCGATTACCTGGTGAACCTGGTAGGGGCTAACGCCATTGCCCTCGGCACCGATTACCCCTTCCCGCTCGGCGAACTGGAGCCCGGCAAGCTTATCACCTCCATGCCCTATGACCTGGCAACCATAGAGCGCATGCTCAGTGGTACCGCGCTGGAGTGGTTGAGCCTGAAAAAAGAGCAGTTTGTGAAAGCGGTTGCGCCGGCCCGGGAAAAGAAAGAAGAAGTAGGCCCGGTCTAGGATTGCCAAATGTTAAAGCCTGTTTTGCCAAGGGCAAAGTATGCGTTACCTTATGTAAGTATAAACCCATCCCTTCGCCCCAGGAGGAAGTTCCTTTATTCCTCATTATTACTTCTCTCTTCTCTTATGCTCTTTCAGGCATCTTTGTCCAGAAGCTACCTGCCGGGGATTTCTTGATTTCCATTGTTGTCATCCTGAAAGGATCTTAGTGGAAAGGAGGTTAGGCTTTTGCTTTTACCTCACCCTAGCCCTCTCCTAAAAACAGGAGAGGGGATTCAACGTTTTCTAAGCTCCATGCGTGAACTTCATAGCTGCCTTATTCAACCACCCCTGCCCCTCAGAGCTGCGCTCGCTACCTTCGAACTCGCGTTCTCGCTAGTCTAAGGAGCGGAGCTTGTTATTACTTCAATTTAAGTACAAGTTCTGTAGCATCAGATTTCTCTCCCTTCCACCAAGATCCTTTCAGGATGACAAAAAGGGAAGAGGGATGGAGAGAAGGTTTATAATTATACTTAAGCCAAAGTATAAACCGAGGCTATCGAAAGCTTCCCAGTCCTTGGGTTGAGCGCCTCGAGAATTTCCGGTGACGAACGATAGTGAGGCAGCCCGAGGTATGAGGGCAGGAAATGAAAGCAGCGCGATGCCCGAGGACGAGCCCCCGGGGGCTTGGAGCGCTCCAAAGTATAAGATAAAACAAGGCAAGGATAAGACTGAGCAATACAAGTAGCTAACAAGTATAGCTAGGAATTATACTTGAAGAACAGCAGCTACCAAGTATAGCCAGAAGTATAAGACTGAAGAAGAAAAGCTGCTACCAAGTATATCCGCAATATCATACTTGAAGAAAAGCCGCTAAAGAGTATAGCCTCAAGTATAAACCAGCAACTAACAGCCATAAGTATAACCGGTCCGGCAAAACAATAAACTCATCAACAACTTCCTTCTTCGGTTTTAGAGTGAGGTAAAACGCGCTGCGGCAAAATTTCCAACCAAATCCTTACCTTAGCAAAATAGAGAAACCAACAATTGCCCTGGCAATTTTAGTATAAAAACCACATGAACTACCTCAATACCCTTGCCTTTGCGCAGGAACAGGACCGGAACGACCCGCTAAAGCATTTCAAAGAACGGTTTTACGCGCCGCAGATCAACCGCCAGGACGCCATTTACTTCTGCGGTAACTCGCTGGGGCTGCAACCCAAATCGGCACAGATGTACATCGACAACGAGATGTATAAATGGGCCAACCTGGCAGTAGAAGGCCACTTTAAAGGCGAGGAACCGTGGTTCAACTACCACCGTTTGCTCACGGCCGGCTCGGCCCGCGTGGTGGGTGCCCTCGAAAGCGAAGTGGTGATCATGAACCAGCTGACCGTAAACCTGCACCTGATGCTGGTTTCCTTCTACAGGCCCGAAGGCAAGCGGTTTAAGGTGATCATGGAAGGCGGCGCTTTCCCCTCCGACCAGTATGCCCTTGAAACGCAGGTGAAGTTTCATGGCTATAACCCGGATGAGGCCATTGTGGAATTGTTCCCGCGTGAAGGCGAACACACGCTGCGCACCGAGGACATCCTGCAATGTATAAAGGACTGCGGCGAGGAACTGGCGCTGGTGCTCATGGGCGGCATCAACTACTATACCGGGCAGGTATACGACATGCAGGCTATCACCAAAGCGGGCCACGAGGCAGGCGCAGTAGTGGGCTTCGACCTGGCCCACGCAGCCGGTAATATCCCCGTAAAACTGCACGACTGGGAGGTGGACTTTGCGGTGTGGTGTACCTATAAATACCTGAACTCGGGGCCGGGCGGCACGGCGGGGGCTTTTGTGCACGAGCGCCACGGCAACAACCCACAATTGCCGCGCTTTGCCGGCTGGTGGGGCCACGATGCCAGTGTGCGTTTTCAGATGCAGAAAGGCTTTATCCCGATGCCCGGTGCCGAAGGCTGGCAGGTGAGCAATGCTCAGATCCTGCCGATGGCCGTGCACCGCGCCTCACTGGAACTCTTCGATGAGGCCGGTATGGAGAACCTGCGCGATAAAAGTCAAAAGCTCACCGGTTACCTTCAGTTCCTCATCGATGATGTGCACGTAGGCAAAGATGTGCTGGAAGTGATCACGCCGCGAGATGCGGAGGCCCGCGGCTGCCAGATCTCAATGCTGGTAAAACAAAACGCCCGGGAGCTGTTCAACAAGCTCATGGAAGCAGGTATCATTGTCGATTTCCGGGAGCCGAGCGTTATCCGGGTGGCACCTACGCCGTTCTACAACAGCTTTGAGGAAGTATACCGCTTCTCGGAGGTATTGCACGTGTGTCTGCAAAATCACTAACAAAAAGAGGTTGCAGCATACCCTGGCCCGAATTTTAGATAAATGAGCGCGGGCAGAGATACCTGATTGAGCTTATACTTTAACGAATATTATCCGGTAAAGCGGAGAAGTGGCGACGAGGCTGCTTCTCCGCTTTGCCGTTTAAACAGGATGGGCCTAAAAAAAGCAGCAGGCTTGGGTGCTGCAAACAACTTCAGGGTTCTATGGTTTTCAGAGAAATAGCTGGGCCTCTCGCAATAAAAAAATAGGCGCAGTACGTATTTTAACGTATGCAAGCTACAGCTAAAGCGATAGAGGCGGCAAAAGTACGTAGCCTGCTCTTCCTTCTGAAGCCCTCAAGAAAAGGAAATATGTCCGAGTACATCGTCGTACTAACGCTGGTAGGCCTGGCCGCTATGTCTATGGCCTGGGTGCCGGCCCTGCTCAAGCGCACGTTTATATCCTATCCCATACTATACTTATTGGTGGGGGTGGGCATCTACATGCTGCCTTTCGATCTGCCGCGCCCCGACCCGGTGTGGCAGGAAGGCTACGTAGTGCGCTTTACAGAGCTGAGCGTGATCATTTCGCTGATGAGCACGGGCCTGAAGATACGCCGCAAAGTAAGCCTGCGGAACTGGCGGGTGCCCCTGCGGCTGGTCAGTATTACGATGCTGCTGTGCATTGGGGCCCTGGCCCTGCTGGGATGGGGCGTGTTGGGGATGGCGCCGGCAGCCGCCATACTGCTGGGAGCCGTGCTGGCGCCTACGGACCCGGTGCTGGCCGAGCAGGTGCAGGTGGGCCCGCCAAACGAAGAAGAGGAAGACGACGTGCGCTTTGCGCTGACAGCCGAAGCCGGGCTAAACGATGGAATGGCATTCCCTTTCACCTGGCTGGCCATCGTGATTGCCATTGCTGCCGGCACCACCGACGGCTCCTGGATCAGCGACTGGCTGGTGCGCGACCTGATGTACCGCATTGTAGCCGGGGTGGGCGTGGGTTATCTGATCGGGCGGGGGCTGGCTTATCTTATCTTTACACTGCCTAAATACACCCGTTTCCCTAAAGCGCAGGAAGGCTTTCTGGCCTTGTCGGCTACGCTGGTGGCCTATGGCGCAACAGAGCTGGTGCACGGGTATGGCTTTGTGGCCGTGTTTATAACCGCCATTACCATGAGCAGTTATGAGCCCGAACACGAATATCATACCGAGATGCACGACTTTGTAAACCAGGTAGAGCACATCCTGATGGTAACGCTGCTGCTGGTTTTTGGCGGCAGTATTGTGTTTGGGCTGTTGAATTACCTCACGTGGCAGGGCGTGGCGGTGGGGCTGTTGTTCCTGTTCGTGATTCGGCCATTGGCAGGCCTGGTGGGCTTGTGGGGCACCGGCATCACGCTGCGCGAAAAACTGGCGATCAGCTTTTTTGGTATCCGCGGCATTGGCTCTTTCTTTTACCTTTCCTTTGCCCTGGCCAGTGTCGATTTTGTGGATGCTGATCAGTTATGGTCGGTCGTGGGCTTTATCGTGTTAGTATCCATTGTGCTGCATGGCGTAACTGCGGCCCGCGTTATGGGCTACCTCGATGATCGCCGCGAAAAAGCAAACAGGAGAAAGCAGCTCCGGAAAGAAAAAAGCGTGCGCGAAGTATAACCTGCGCAACGGCTGTTGCTATCTGCTGCAACTGCCACAGGCATTTATAAGTTATGGAAACGATGAAGCCCGTACACCTGCCCTCCTTACAGCTCCCCGATGCGGCCGTATACTTTGCGCCCCACTTTTTTTCGCAGCAGCAAAGCGATGCATACCTGGCGCGTTTGCTGCAGGAGGTAAACTGGCAGCAGGAAAGTATAAAACTGTTTGGCCGGCAGCTGCCCATGCCCCGCCTCACGGCCTGGTATGGCGACAAAGGCTATACCTATTCGGGCCTGTATAACCGGCCGCAATCCTGGCTGCCGGTGTTGCTGGAGCTGAAAGAGCAGGTCGAAAAAGTTAGCGGCCATACGTATAACAGCGTGTTGTTAAACCTCTACCGCCATGGCCAGGACAGCATGGGCTGGCACGCCGACAACGAGGCTGCCCTGGGGCCGGAGCCAGCTATTGCTAGCCTGAGTTTTGGCGCCGAGCGCCGCTTCGGGCTAAAACACCGCTTCCGAAAAGACCTGAAGCCGGTGCACCTGGCGCTCCCCCATGGCAGCCTGCTGCTCATGCAGGGCCCTACGCAGCAGCACTGGCTGCACCACATCCCAAAAACCTCCCGCAGCGTACAACCACGCATTAACCTTACCTTCCGGCACGTGCAAAAGTAGCATACTTGCCTTTGCGCTGCGGAAACCGTTACTTTACGCAAGCAAAAGCCCTGGGTATCCCTGACTGAACTATGACCGAGAGAAAGAACATCGCCATTATGGGAGCCGGACTGGTTGGTTCGCTGCTGAGTTTGTACCTGGCCAAGCGCGGCCATAAAGTAGACCTCTACGAGCGCCGCCCCGACATGCGCAAAACTACCCTGGATGGCGGCCGTTCGATCAACCTGGCCCTGAGCGACCGGGGCTGGCGCGCCTTGAAAGGCATTGGCATAGAAGACGAGGTCCGCAAAGTAGCCATACCCATGCACGGCCGCATGATGCACGACGAGCAGGGCAAGCTCACCTTCCTGCCTTATGGCAAAGAGGGGCAGTCGATCTACTCGGTATCTCGTGGCGGGCTGAATGTGGCCTTGATGAATATTTCGGAGCCTAACCCGGCGATCACCTATCACTTTAACCGGCAGGCGCTGGACGTGAACCTGCGCACCAACGAGGTGCTGCTGAGCAACACGGAAACAGGCGGTACCGAAACCATAAAGCCGGAACTGCTTTTCGGGGCAGATGGGGCCTTCTCGGTGGTGCGCGGCGCTATGCAGAAAACAGAACGCTTCAATTACGAGCAACATTACCTGGAGTATGGCTACAAAGAACTGACCATACCTGCTACGGCCGGCGGTGGCTGGGCGCTGGAGAAAAATGCGCTTCACATCTGGCCACGGGGCAACTACATGATGATCGCGCTGCCCAACCTGGACGGCAGTTTTACCTGTACCTTGTTCTTTCCTTATGAGGGCGAGCGTTCTTTTGCCGCTATCAAGGAGGAAGCCGATCTGCTGCGTTTCTTCCGGGAGGCGTTTCCGGATGCGCTGCCGCTGATGCCCGAATTGGCGCAGGATTACTTCAGCAACCCTGTCGGCTCACTGGTCACTATTAAGTGCTTTCCGTGGAGCTACGCGGGCAAATCGCTGCTGATCGGGGATGCCAGCCACGCGGTGGTGCCGTTTTACGGGCAGGGGATGAATGCCGGTTTCGAGGATATCACGGTGCTGGACCAGTTGCTGGAGAACTTCAGCGGAGAAGACTGGGAAAGCCTTTTTGACAACTTCGAGCGCCGCCGCAAGCCCAACGCCGATGCCATTGCCGACCTGGCCGTGATGAATTTTATCGAGATGCGCGACAAAGTAGCGGACCCACGCTTTCTGCTGCGCAAAAAGATCGAGTCAAGGATCTCGGAGCGCTACCCCGACCGCTGGCTGCCGCTTTATTCGATGGTCACTTTCTCCGACCTGCCGTATGCTTATGCCCTGGAAACCGGCCTGCTGCAGGACAAGCTGATGAAAAAAGTGATGCGCCATATCCAGACGGAGGATGATTTTAACAAGCCTGAGGTACAGCAGCTACTCGAAAAGCAACTGGTAAAAAAAGAAAAGCTCAAGCGCTACGTGCCGGAGCAAGTATAAACCGGGTGCCCGGCGCTACGACCGGTTACAGTATAACATATGGTTTACGGGGAGGCCGCGCCCATGTACAACTTACGTTTTGCGGGAGCTGTAAGAGCCTTCTGAACACGCGGTTGCAACTATTTGGCCCGGAGGTGGTATATAACAGGACAAGCACCTGCTACATTAACCATTCCTAAACGTAATCCGGAGACCTTATGAAACTACTACATAACCTGAAAGTGGCCGCGCTGGCTGCTTGTATACTTGGCTTTACGGCTGCCGGCGCCAATGCCCAGCAGACCACCACACCGCAGAAACCCGCTCAGCAGCAACCGACAAAAGCGTATTCGGATGCCGATATGAAGCAGTTTGCCGACGCCAACAACCGCCTGATGGCCCTGCAACAGGTAAGCGAGCAAAAGATGATGAAAATACTGGAGGAGGAGCACCTGAGCGTAGAAAAATTTAACCAGATGGCGCAGGCACACCAGCAGCAGAAGCTAACAGAGGTGCAGGCAACGCCCGAAGAAATGGCTGCCTTCAACAAATCGGCCCAGCGGATTATGGAACTGCAGCCCACGCTGCAAACCGAAGCCGAAGCAGCCATTAAAAAAGATGGGATGGCGCTGGACAAATACCAGGAAATGATGACAGCATATCAGCAGGACCCGGCCTTTCAGGAAAAAGTAAATAAACTGATGGTGAAGGAGTAACCTGCATCAGTAGGAACAAAAAGGCCCTGCCGGTAACTAACCGGCAGGGCCTTTTTTATAGTATAAACCACCTTACTGCTGCTTTTGCTGCGGTTGTTGCGGCTCCTGGTTCTGCGAGAACTCTACAATGCGGAAAGTCCGGGATTTGCGGTCGTAGTAGCCATAGTGCAGCTTGTCGCCGTAGCGGTAAACCGTCTGGAATTCGGGTTCCGGTTTCAGCTCTTCTTCATATTGCTCTATCTTGTCCTGCAGCACCACCGGCTCCTTGTCGCCTGTTACTTTGGCCAGGCTGTTGCTATCTAGTATGGCCCTGAAATACGTGCTGATGCCCGGCCCGGCAGGCAGGTTGCTGCCCTGGCCCATGGGGTCGTAGAAGTAGCGGCTGTAGTAAGGCGAGTTCAGGTAATAGCTCGGGATGTTGAAGGCCGGTGTCCAGCGGCCCGGGATCATCACCAGTCCGCGGGAGGTTTGGTAATAGCGATCGGGGGTGCGCACCATGCGGCTGGCATCCTGGCTGCCGTCGCGGCGCTCTGCCGGCTGATAGGAGCCGATCGTAAGCTGGATGCTGTTATCGCTGAACTTATCCACGGTAATAGCGGGCACGCCACTGGCCAGGTTCTTCATCACTTTCGAGGTTTTCTCGATCACGGTGTTATCCGATGAGAAAAGGCCTTTGCTGCCGCGCTGGCGTACGGGTGTGGATTTGATCGAGATCTCTTCATCATTTTTGTAGCTATACTCCTTTACCGGCTGCAGTGTGTTAAAGTCATAGGCCGTCAGGTTCAGGTGGTCACGCTCCAGTTGCACCCGGAAGAGGGTATTATCAAACAGAAACGAGTTAAAGCTAGGGCCTTTCTTCTGCTCTATCTCGGGCAGGGTGCGGTAAGCGGTTTTGCCTGTATTCCAGTCCAGCGCCAGGATCTCGGTCGTGGCCTTATTGCCTTTGCCTTTCAGGTCGTAGCCGTCAAAGATCATGTATACCTGGTCGCCTTGGGTATAAATTTTGCTGCGGTGATAACCCGTATACACGGTGCGCTCCAAGTCGGGGTGCACATAGATCAGGTCGGAGAGGCGGCCATAGCGGTCACGGGTTTTGGGCATCTCAGGCTTAAAGACCTGCAAATCCAGATGCGCCATGTCATCCTCGGCATCGCGGTACAGGTACAGGTTGTCCTTTTTATCGGTGTAGAGCATGTAAAAGTGATTGTCGTTGCCAAAGCCCCCTACAAAGCTTACGCCCCGCTTGATGTCGAGCTGCTGGTCCTGCAGGCTGCGGAAGGCGCCTGTTTCACGGTTAATGGCAAACGGCCGCACATACTCGCGCCGCCCGTTGGTATAGCGGCTGTAAAAAACAAATTCGTCATCGGTTACGCGTGTACCCAGCACCTGTGGCTCCCTGGAGAAGCGGTAGGGGATCTCGTGCTGCGCAATCTGCTGGCCATCAGGGGAAAGCAGGCTGAAGTTCAGCTTACCGTTCTGGAAGAAGTAGATGCACACGTGGCCGCTTGCATCTGCTACCGTCACCAGGTCTTCAGGATGGCGCAGCGGCAGGTCCACGTTTGCAAACTCTTTCTGGGCGCTTGCCATGGTGGCAAACAGGCCTAAAAAGAATAAGGTTAAAAGTGATTTACGCATAGGTTAAGGCTTGAAATGTGTCTGCTTATAACATGCAAATATTTAGCCAAAGTAGAAGAAAAAGGAGGCAAAGTTGATGATCGTATTAGTTAAACGAACAGCTTCATCCTTATCATATTACGACAGCCATTTTCTGTCTGGAAAGATCGTGCTTTAAGGTGCTTTTTATACTTTGTACGCACCAGCCGCTACTTGTTAAAAAGGCAGTAATTAAGAGAAAGCTGAAGGGTTTGATTTTTACTGCGGCTGTATTTGTTGAAGATCCTGGCCAGGCCGACCTGGTGCCGGAGGCTGATGGTGGCTTTGCTTTCATTCCCGAAGGAGAGGCCGTAGGTCAGCCCATAGTCAGCTCCTTCCATGTTCGTATAGCCGCCATACTGGTAGCGTTGCGCCAGCAGGAGCCCGCAGTATCCGCCGCCCAGTATACTGGCGTTAGGAGAAAGGAACAGTTTGGAAACAACGGGTATGTTAAGGTAGTGCAACAGCAGATGTCCCCGCTCCAGCTCCGCCCCCTGCAAAGAGTATTGCGCCTCTAGCTGAATGCCCACCTTGTCGCTTTCCATGGTCAGGTAGTAAATGCCAGCATGGGCCCCTACTTGTGTGTTGGTAGCATCATTCCCGGTGATGGTGGTGAGACTCGGGCCAAACCTGACGCCGGTGAAGTGTGATTTAACAGAAGGAGCCGGCGCGTCCTGGGCAGCAGCAGTAAAACTGCATGACAAGAGCAGACCCGCTAACAGGTTAAGTTTGTTCATCAGCAACAGGTTTAAAACCAATCATAGTAAAAATACAATATACTAACGGAAGGGCAAAAGAAAACGCCCGACCATACTTTGGTCGGGCGTTTTGTTTATGTAAGTATAAAGGGCGCTTTTGTTAAAACTCTGCGTTCTGCGGCGTTCTTGGGAAAGGGATCACATCGCGGATGTTGCCCATACCGGTTACAAACTGCACCATGCGCTCAAAGCCCAGGCCAAAGCCGGCATGCGGACAGCCCCCGAATCGGCGCGTATCCAGGTACCACCACAGGTCTTCTTCGTGTATGCCCACGCCTTTCATGCGCTCCACCAGAATCTCCAGGCGCTCCTCGCGCTGCGAGCCGCCCACAATTTCGCCAATGCCCGGCGCCAGGATGTCCATGGCCGCTACGGTTTTGCCGTCGTCGTTCAGGCGCATGTAAAAGGCCTTGATATCTTTCGGATAATCCGTTACAATCACCGGCTTTTTGAAATGCTTTTCTACCAGGTAGCGCTCGTGCTCGCTCTGCAGGTCCACGCCCCAGCTTACCTCGTACTGGAACTTCTTCTTTTTATAATGATTGGAGTTCACCAGTATCTCGATCGCCTCGGTGTAGGTTACACGCTCAAAGTCGTTGTTCACTACAAACTCGAGTTTCTCGAGCAAGCTCATTTCCTGGCGGTCCTGCTGCGGCTTGCTCTTGTCTTCCTCTTCCAGTCGCTGGCCCAGGAACGCGATGTCGTCGCGGTTGTTTTCCAGCGCATAGCGAATGATATACTTGATAAACTCCTCGGCCAGGTCAGCGTTCATCTGCAGGTCGTAGAAGGCCATTTCCGGCTCGATCATCCAGAACTCGGCCAGGTGACGGGTGGTGTTGGAGTTCTCGGCCCGGAACGTGGGACCGAATGTATAAATATCGCTGAAAGCCATGGCCGCCAACTCGCCTTCCAGCTGCCCCGATACGGTAAGGTTGGTGGCTTTACCAAAGAAGTCCTCGGCATAGTTCACGCTGCCGTCCTCGTTGCGGGGCGGGTTGATGGGGTCCAGGGTGGTTACGCGGAACATCTCGCCGGCGCCTTCGGCATCCGATGCCGTTACGATAGGCGTGTGCATGTATACGAAGCCTTTCTCGTTGAAAAACTTATGCACGGCAAAGGCCAGCGTGTTGCGCACCCGGAACACGGCACCAAAGGTGTTGGTGCGGAAGCGCAGGTGGGCGATCTCGCGCAGGAACTCGAGCGAGTGGGCTTTTTTCTGCAGCGGGTATGTTTCCGGATCGGCTTTGCCCAGCACCTCGATGCGGGTGGCCTGTACTTCAAACGCCTGTCCTTTGCCCTGCGAGGCAACCAGTTCGCCCGTAATAGCCACGGCAGCGCCGGTGGTCACGTCTTTCAGGGCTTCTTCGCTGAACTTGTCGGCCTCGGCCACCACCTGCAGGTTGTGTATCGTGGAGCCGTCGTTTACGGCGATAAAGGTTACATACTTGTTGCCGCGCTTGGTGCGCACCCAGCCTTTCAGCAATACCTCTTTGCCTTCCTCGGCCCCTGCTAATAACTCTTTTACTTTTGTGCGTTGCATGTGTATGGTTGTTAGTACCCCCCGGTCAGGAATAAAAAAGCAAGTATAAACAGCAGGTATAAACAAGGCTATCAGGCCTTTGTCCATCCTTGCCCTGGTTCGCTTCCTTTATACTTGCGGTTATCCGTTTGCCTGCAAACGTTGAAGGTACAGATTATTATTAAAGGTATACATTAATACGATGCGGCGTGCTTCTGCCGTAAACCCGGTGCCTGGCTGCCGGCTATACTTTAAAAGGCCGCCGGGCGTTTTAACAGACAACAGGTGCCTTGTTGTTGCTCCCGGATTTATAAAGTTACGAAACCGGCAGGTTATACATAAACTGCTGGCGGCCTTTTCTTAAAATCCCCCAAAGTAACGATATTTTAACCTTTTTTGTAAATGCAAGTAAAATTATCCTAAATTTGAAGGTGCACCAAAAAGCACGTAATTCAGTTTAAACCCTATGCAGCGACTCGATTTAAGGCAACTCTTATCCCAGAAGTTATCGCCGCAGCAGATACAATTTATCAAGCTGCTCCAGATACCTACGGCCGAGTTGGAGATGCGCATAAAAGAGGAAATGGAGATCAATCCGGCCCTAGAAGAAGGCCGCGAAGAATCGGCCGAAGAGTATAGCGACAGCGACGATTACGAGGGCGAAGAGGAGTATGGCAAGAACGAGGACCTCGACATAAACGATTACCTGAACGACGACGAGATCAGCGGCTATAAAATGCAGGGCGACCGGGGTGGCGACGAAGAAGAGCGCGACATGCCCATTGCCATGACTACGTCGCTCACCGATTCGCTGCTGGACCAGCTGGGCTTCCTGGACCTGGACGACCGGCAGTATAATATCGGCATGCAGCTGATCGGCAGCATCGACAACGACGGCTACATCCGGCGCGACATGCGGGCCATTGCCAACGACCTGGCTTTTTCGCAAAACATCGAAACCTCGGAGGAGGAGATTGAGCAGGTGCTGCACATGATCCAGACCTTCGACCCGGCCGGCATCGCGGCCCGTGACCTGCCCGAGTGCCTGTTGCTGCAGCTTCACCGCCGCGAGCAGGACCAGACCACGATCCTGGCCGAGCGCATCCTGGAAGAAGCCTTTGACGAGTTCACTAAAAAACATTATCAAAAGATCCAGTCCCGCTTCAACATTTCGGAAGAGGAGCTGAAGAAGGCAGTGGATGTGATTATCCGGCTGAACCCCAAACCGGGTGGTGCCGGTGCCGGGCTAACGCGCGTGCAATATATCATCCCTGATTTTATACTTACTAATACCAACGGCGAGCTGCAGCTTTCGCTCAACTCGCGCAATGCGCCGGACCTGCGTATCAGCCGCTCCTACGCCGACATGTTCGATGCCTACGACAAGTCCGACAAGAAGGACAAAAAGCTGAAGGAGACGGTTACGTTTGTAAAGCAGAAGTTGGATGCGGCCAAGTGGTTTATCGATGCCATCCGCCAGCGCCAGAATACGCTGCTGCGCACCATGGAGGCCATTATCAAGTATCAGCACAATTTCTTTCTGGAAGGCGATGAAAGCGAGCTGCGCCCGATGATCCTGAAAGATATTGCCGAAGAAATCGGCATGGACATTAGCACGGTGAGTCGTGTAGCCAATAGCAAGGCCGTGCAGACTGAGTTTGGTATTTACCCGCTTAAATACTTTTTCTCCGAAGGCATTGCCACCGACTCGGGCGAGGACGCCAGCAGCCGCGAAGTAAAGCACATCCTTAAAGAGATCATCGAGGGAGAAAGCAAGCGCAAGCCTTTATCGGACGAAAAGATCGAGCAGATCCTCAACGAGAAAGGTTACAACATAGCCCGCCGCACGGTGGCCAAATACCGCGAGCAGCTCAACATTCCAGTAGCCCGCCTCCGCAAGGAGCTTTAATTTGATTGTTAAATTGTTGATTGTTGTATTGCTGATCGTGTAGTATAAGAGCTGGACTGGTCGCGTTTATACCTATTATATTAATTTTTTAACTTCCCGACTTTTTAACTTTCTAACTCTCTAACTTTTAACTCCCACGTGAGCCGTTCTCTTGCGCAGGTGCTGTCGGTTGTGTTGCACCCGCTGCTGCTGCCGACCTACCTTTTTGCCGTGGTCCTTTTCTACATGCCCGAGTCGCTGCTCTCGCTCAACGTCAGAGGCCGCTGGCTTATACTGGGCATGCTTTTCTTTACCACCTTTGTTATTCCGGGTGTGGGGGCTTACGTAATGGTGCGCACCGGCCAGCTGGACTCCATGGAGATGGACCGCCGCGAACAGCGCCGGCTGCCGCTGTTGTTTACCGGCGTGTGCTACGCCCTGACGACCTACCTGCTGCGCCGTGAAACCACGTTTGATTCCGTCTTTTATATCATCATGCTGGTGGTAACAGCCTCGGTTTTCCTGACCTGGTTTATCTCCCTTTTCTGGAAAGTGAGCGCCCATAGCGTGGGTGTGGGCGGTTGCCTGGGTTTGCTGCTGCTGCTCAACAGGCTCGCGCCGGAGGCCATGCTCGTTTTCCCGATTGCTATAGCGGTGTTTCTGGCAGGAGCGGTGCTGTCGGCGCGCCTGGCGCTGCACAAGCACACGCCGGCCCAGGTATACACCGGCTTTGCCAGCGGGCTGCTGCTGGCGCTGGCCGCTGCTTTCACTATGGCTTTGTAGCGGGCTGCTTGCCAAACGCAGGCGTTTTCGTAACTTTGATTGTTACCAAAACCCGGACGCAATGACCTACGAGTGTTTACTATATACTGTGCAGGATGGCGTGGCCACCATTACCCTGAACAGGCCCGATGTTTTCAATGCCTTTAACGACCAGCAAAGCTACGACCTGCAGGATGCCCTCAAGCAGGTAAGCCGCGATAATACGGTGCGCGTAGTGGTGCTCACAGGAGCTGGCAAAGCGTTTTGCTCGGGCCAGGATCTGAAAGCTATTGCCGGCGCCAGCAAACGCGACCTTTCGGAGTCGCTGGAGAAGCGCTACAACCCCATCATTCGTGCCATGCGCAACCTGCCTAAGCCTATTATCTGCAAGCTTAACGGCGTGGCGGCCGGCGCGGGCTGCTCGCTGGCCCTGGCCTGCGACCTGGTGGTGGCCTCATCGGCTGCAAGTATGATCGAGGTGTTTGTGAATGTAGGGCTGGTACTGGACTCAGGTTCATCCTTCTTTCTGCCACGCGCTGTGGGCTCCCTCAAAGCGTTTGAATTGAGTACGCTGGGCAGCAAAGTATCGGCAGAGGAGGCGCTGCAGCTGGGTATGGTGAACAAAGTGGTGGCCCCCGAAGAACTGGATGCGGCTGTGGCCGAACTGGCTGCCCGTTATGCAACAAGCCCTACCAAAGCCATCGGGCTAATGAAGAAGATGCTCAACAAATCGTTTCATTCTACTTTGGATGAGATGCTGGACTACGAAGCACAATGCCAGAAAATAGCCGGCAATTCCGACGATTACAAAGAAGGCGTGACTGCTTTTAACGAGAAGCGCAAACCGCAATTTAAAGGCCAATAAGCCTGACGCTACCTGAAACCCGAACCTCAGCAATGACACTTGCCGCTATGGATCAACTCCCGGAGTATGCTATTATTGTGGCCGGCGGCAGCGGCAGCCGCATGCAGCACACCCTGCCCAAGCAGTTTATCGAAGTAGCCGGCAAACCCGTGCTGATGCACACCATCGCGCAATTTTATAAGTATAACCCCGACCTGCGGCTGATCGTGGTGTTGCCGGAGCAGCAACTAAGCACCTGGCGCGACCTATGCCGCAAACACCGTTTCGAGTTGTTCCATATGGTGGTGCTGGGCGGCGCCACCCGCTTTGGCTCTGTTAAAAATGGATTGGATGCTGTACAAGGCGAGGCGTTAGTGGCCGTGCACGACGGCGTGCGCCCCTTTGTGGAGGTGGCTACGATAAAAACAGCCTACGAAGCGGCAGCCACGTTTGGCAGCGCCGTGGTCGCTGTGTCGCCGAAAGACTCTATCCGGGAGCTGACACCCCAGGGAAGCCGGGCTGTGAAGCGCGACCAATACAAGCTGGTGCAAACCCCGCAGTGCTTCCGGGCAAGTATCCTTCGGCGGGCGTATGAGCAGCCGGAACAGGCACACTTTACCGACGATGCCTCGGTGGTGGAAAGTATAGGGGAGGAGATTACGCTGGTGGAAGGAAGCTACCGCAACATCAAGATCACCACCCCCGAGGATCTTATACTTGCCGAAGCCTTTGCCAGAGAGATTTAGGCTGCAGAAGGATAGAGCAGGCTTTCGCTAGCTTCCGGAACAGCCGGTCTATTAGCTAAGTAGATTTGTAGTATACACTGTCCAACCACCTCTCAGCGCTGTGCCTGCTTGCTTAAGACTCACTTTCTCGCTAGTTTAAGGAGGGATTTGTTTTAGCTACTGGTGAAATATAGGCTGCGAAGTACCGGGTCCAACCACCCCTACCCCTCCTTATCCAAGGAGGGGAGCCAGTTCTGGCTGCTTGGGAAGTATAAGCTTTGTTGTTGCTATGCAGTTGCGAAAAGCGTCATACTCTTCCGTGTTGTCATCTCGACGTAAGGAGAGATCTGTTCAAAATACTTTCATGATCTCTGCTGTTTCGGATTTGCAATCCACTGGTGTGCTTCGAGTTAAGGCTCTTTCCAGGCGGATTACAAATCCGCGGTTACTCTTCTTTCGGATTACAAATTCAAAATAGCCGTTGCTGTTTGCCAAGTATAAACATCGCCCTACCCCCTTCAAAGGGGGACTTTCTAGGCTGCTGGAGGATGAACAGAATGCTTGCGTAGCGAATGCTTCATCTCCCATCCACCAAGATCCTTTCAGGATGACAAAAAAGAATAGGCCAGGAGAGAAGGTTTATACTTCAGCTATACTTTCATAGCAGCTGCCATTGCGCGGACAGGTCGCGACCTGTCCCTACAAGATTCAAGTTGCATAGTGAAAGACAGCCGCTATCGAGCTGATCCCAGTCCTTGGGTTGAGCGCCTCGAGAGTTTCCGGTACCACGCGAGTGGCAGCCGTTAGGCAGGAAACGAAAGCAGCGCGATGCCCGAGGACGAGCCCTCGCGGGCTTGGAGCACTCCAAAGTATAAGATGAAATAATGCAAGTATAAGACTGAGGAAGAAAAGCGGCTACAAAGTATAGCCAAAGGATTAAATGGAGGAAGAAAAGCTACTACCAAGTATAGCGGAATATTTAACTAAATACCAACTGCTACCAAGTATAACAGCAAGTATAAGCCAGCATATTAAACTCAGGCCACTGAATATAGTAGCAAGTATAAAACGGAAGATCAGAAGCAGCTATAAAGAAAGGCTTCATTCAAATAAAAGAAGGCGGATAGCAAAGTATACACAGCAGCAAGTATAAAATCTAAGCACAAACCGCTACACCAGCTGCCGCCCTGCTTCCAGGTAAGCCTGGTTTTGCTGTACCGCCTCCGGGGAGATGGGTTCAAGGATGGGACTTGGTTTGGAGAGGTTGAGCAGGTAACCCTGCAGGTGCATCAGGTTTTGCAGGTCGTGGGTGATGCAGAGGATGGTTTTATGCTGTTGCAGCACCCAGTTTTGCAGTAGCCGGAATACCTGGTTTTTATAGTATACGTCCAACTGCTGGGTGGGCTCGTCCAACAGACTAATATCGGCATCCTGCAGCATCAGTTGCGCCAGCCACACCAGTTGCTGCTCGCCGCCCGAAAGCGTGGTGAAGTCCTGGTCCTGCAGGTGCGAGAGCTGCAGCTGGGCCAGGGTTTGCGTAGCTAAGGTATAATCTGCCACATCGTAATTCTCGAAAAAGCGCTTTTTCCGGAACAAGCCCATCACCACCAGGTCCAGCACCTTTATCGGAAAGTTAACCGTGTTTTTCTGGGGAAGGTAGCTCAAAATGCCTTTGGCGGCCGGGTTGGAAAGATGCCTGAGGTCCTGGCCCTGCACCAGCAGTTGCCCCTGGTAAGGTACCTTTTGCTGAAACGCTTTGAAGAGCGTGGTTTTGCCGGCGCCATTGTGCCCGATCACCGCTACAAAGGCCGGGGCGGGTATTAAAAAAGAAAGGTTGCGAATCAGGACACGCTGTCCATAACCCGCAACCAGATTATTTGCTTCTACGATCAAAGTCAGAGCAATTAAAAATTAGAGATTCAAAATTAGAAAAGGGAGTATCCTCCGGGAGCAATTTCTAACTTCTAATTCATAATTTCTAATTATCCTTAGTACTCGTCTTCGTTGAACATAAAATCTTCTTTGGTCGGATAGTCAGGCCAGATCTCTTCGATGCTCTCGTAAGGTTGTCCGTCGTCTTCCAGGGCTTGCAGGTTTTCTACAACTTCCATAGGGGCGCCAGAGCGGATAGAGTAATCAATCAGCTCATCTTTCGTGGCTGGCCAGGGTGCGTCCTCCAGGTATGAAGCTAATTCCAGTGTCCAGTACATAGTATGTTTCTCCTTTAAATATTTGGCAATTAAAATGGGTTTGCAAAAGTAGGAATAAATATAAAAACTAAAATTTTTATCGAATAAAAATTGCTTTTTTTGTCTGTTTTTACCAACACAACGCAAACAAACTGTAAATGTTCAGAAAGGTAAGAATTATTTTCAGGGCTGTAACATGAGTTACATGAAGCGTGCCAGATACTAAAAAAGCGCCTGTCACAATCGTAACAGGCGCTTTTTGGCGTACAAACCGCTTCTTGTATTTCGTTAAGGGTTGCTGCCTTTTATGGCTGGCGCACCCTTCTTGCTGCAAACCACACTAACGGAGGTGTCTTTTATATTTTACTTGTTGCTAGTGCTTAGCTGCCCTTTAAAGGTTTCGATCAGCTCCTGTTTGGTGTTGATCTTGCGGTTAAAGTTGCGGATCTTGCCCTGCAGCATGCTGCGGAAAGTTTCGTTGCCTGGCGCGTCGCTTAACTTGCCTAGGTTCGATTCCAGCACTTCCAGCTCGGTTTTATCAGACTTTATAAAGTCTTTCAACGCGTTGATGCGTGCCTGCAAACCATCTGATTCGCTCAGTTCCTCGCCGTTTGCCTGCTGGCGCTTGCGGATATAGTGTTCGAGGCTGCTTGTTTCAAAAACCTTATCGCAGGCTTTGATAAAGCGCTCCCAGATCATATCGGAAACAGTCTGGCTTACCGGCCCTACTTTTTTCCACTCGGCCTGCAGCTCCTTGGCCCGCTTCACGGCATCGCCCAGGTTATGGTGCTGCAGCAGCTGCTCGGCTTCGTGCACCAGTTCCTTTTTGCGCTCGTAATTTGTTTCGTAGTATTTGTCCCTGGATTCGGTTTTCTCGTTGTCGATCTTCTTCTTCAGGCGCTCAAAAAAGTGGTTGTGCGCCTTCCGGAACTCGGTCCAGAGGCGGCTGGTGGTCTTGCGGGGCAGGTTGCCGCCCACTTCTTTCCACTGGTTCTGCAGCTGCTTTAGCTTGGCGGTGGTTGCCTCCCATTCATCCGAGTTCTGCAGGGCCACCGACTGGGCGATCAGATCGCGGTATTTATCGAAGGTGCGGTTCAGCATCTGCTTCTTATCCTCGAAGAAATTCTTCTTGCGCTCAAAGAAAAGTTCTACAGCAGCTCTGAAACGCTCTTCTGTTTCCTCAGTAAGCTCTTTGTCTACCGGGCCGGTTTTAATCCAGTTGGCACGCAGCTCTTTCAGCTTTTCTGTGGTCTCTTTCCAGTCTATGCTATCCTGCAGCGCTTCGGCTTCCTGAATCAGGGCAACCTTAATGCTCAGGTTCTTCTCACGGTTTTGTTTGATGGTCTCGTTGATGTCTTCTTCGGCCTGGCGCAACGTATGAAAAACCTGCTCAAAATGGCCGAGCGCGTCAAAATTGCCCACCTGTTCTTTCATGTGCAGCACCTTCATCAGAAAAGAGCCTTTGTTGTCGGAGGTTGCGATACGCTCCAGCAGGTTGTTCACCTTGGCCTGGAACATGTCGAAACGCTTGGCAAAGTAAACCAGCGAATCCTCCTCAGACTCCTTTACGTCGCCTACCTGCCGGGCGGGGTAGCTCATGAAGGGTTTCAGCCACACCTGCTGGTCCTGAATAAAGCCATATTTTCTGGCTTCTTCCAATAGATCGTTGTTTTCCATTTATTGGATGGGTTATGGGTCGTAAATTAGAGTAAGGTAGCAAATAAAACTAACTTTAGCATACGCACGCTTTGCCTGCTGCGTTAAACGCGGCCATCGCGCCAACTCGTAGCGCAACGGTAGTAGCGGCTGCCGGGTGTCAAAATCAGTTCGGGCCAACTATCCCCAATACAGTTTTTTTACAAGTTTAATGATTTAAGCGCAATTTTGTGACGCGTTAATGCATGAATTTTTACGATATTTGTATTTGATTACAAAATAATTAGCCCGCTGCTACTTTATAGCCCTGTGGCTGAAGGTGGCACGTAAGCCAACTTGATTTTGTTACAAAAGATTAACAGAACACGATAAACAAGCATATGAGTAGCGAAACTATTATTTTTTCGATGGCTGGGGTAAGCAAGATCTACCCTCCAAAGAAACAAGTACTGAAAAATATCTACCTGTCGTTTTTTTACGGCGCCAAAATTGGCGTACTGGGCCTCAACGGCTCGGGTAAATCCAGCTTACTGAAGATCATTGCCGGTGTGGACAAGGAGTTCCTGGGCGAGGTAGTATGGTCGCCGGGCTACACGGTGGGCTACCTGGAGCAGGAGCCTCAGCTGGACCCGACCAAAACTGTGCGCCAGGTGGTGGAAGAGGGCGTAAGCGAAGTGGTGGCTTTGTTGAAGGAATTCGACGAGATCAACATGAAGTTTGCCGAGGAGATGACCGACGACGCCATGAACAAGCTCATCGAACGGCAAGGCGAGGTGCAGGAAAAACTGGACCAGCTTAACGCCTGGGAGCTGGATAACCGCCTGGAGCGTGCCATGGATGCGCTGCGCACGCCACCCGAAGATGCGCTGATTGCTAACCTGTCGGGTGGCGAGAAGCGCCGCGTGGCCCTGTGCCGCCTGCTCTTGCAGGAGCCGGACGTGTTGCTACTGGACGAGCCGACCAACCACCTCGACGCCGAGTCGGTGGACTGGCTGGAGCAGCACCTGCAGCAATACAAGGGCACCGTGATCGCTGTTACCCACGACCGTTACTTCCTCGACAATGTGGCCGGCTGGATACTGGAACTGGACCGTGGCGAAGGCATTCCGTGGAAAGGCAACTATAGCAGTTGGTTGGAGCAGAAGTCTACCCGACTGGCAGCAGAAGAGAAAACCGAAAGCAAGCGCCAGAAAACCCTGCAGCGTGAGCTGGAATGGGTGAAGATGGCTCCCAAAGCCCGTCATGCCAAATCCAAGGCGCGTATCAGCCAGTATGATAAACTGGCCAGCGAAGAATCGGCCAAGAAGGAAGAGAAACTGGAGCTGTTCATTCCGGACGGCCCGCGTTTGGGCGCCCAGGTAATCGAGGTGAATAACGTGAGCAAGGCTTACGGCGATAAGCTGTTGTTCGAAGATCTGAGTTTTGCCCTGCCGCAGGGAGGCATTGTGGGCATCATCGGCCCGAACGGTGCCGGTAAAACCACGCTCTTCAAGCTCATCACCGGACAGGAGAAACCTGACAATGGTGACTTTACGGTGGGCTCTACCGTGCAGATCTCGTACGTAGACCAGGAGCATGCCCGCCTGGACCCGAGCAAATCTGTTTTCGAGGTGATCTCGGGCGGAACGGAGCACATGATGATGGCCGGCCGCCAGGTGGTGTCACGCGCTTATGTGAGCAAGTTTAACTTTTCAGGCGGCGACCAGGAGAAGAAAGTAGAGAAGCTGTCGGGTGGGGAGCGCAACCGCGTGCACCTGGCCATGACGCTGAAAGAAGGCGGTAACCTGCTGCTGCTCGATGAGCCTACCAACGATCTGGACGTAAATGCGATCCGCGCCTTGGAAGATGCCCTGGAGAACTTTGCCGGTTGCGCCGTGATCATTTCGCACGACCGCTGGTTCCTGGACCGTATCTGCACGCACATTCTCGCGTTTGAAGGCGACTCGCAGGTATACTGGTTTGAAGGCAACTACAGCGAATACGAAGAGAACAAGAAGAAGCGCCTGGGCGACATGGAGCCTAAGCGTATCCGGTACAAGAAACTGGTGTAAGTTTTAATTACGAATTACAGCTTTTAAATATCAAAAGGCCCGCTTCCGTTTGGCAGCGGGCTTTTTGTTTGCTGCCCGAGCTGTATCCGGATAGATGCTGGGGCAGGTTAACTCCGATGCCGGCCAGGGCCAGTGGGTAAACCCCGTGAAACCGGCCAGTGGCCACCTCTCCATGAGCAAACCGAAAATAGCCTGCTTGCGCAGAAGTAGGGGCGACTCTCTTTGATAGGAAGTACAGTTTAAAAGTGTGAATACGGATATAAAAAATTGTACAATATAATGTATTTTGCTGCGAGCTTTAAATTGGAGCTTTACAGGATGCTGGCAGCTGCTATTGCAATAGCATTATAGCACTGAAATGGAGCGGAAATATTTTGGTTGTACTATAACCCACTTCGTTCTTGCCCTCGTATAACAACATAAGCACTTGATGGCTAATAAGTTATTTTGTCACTTAATGTAACTATACGATGAAAAAAATTTACTCTCACAGCGAGGAAGCCGCATATTGGATCATTGCAGCTTATTTCGCAACAGTAAGTACCATTACTTACTTAATAGCCTAACTAAATAGGATGACCACCGGGAAAAGGCCGTACCAGGTACGGCCTTTTGTATGCAGGTAGGTTTTTACAGCAATAGCAGCAGCAAGTGTTTCTTTTGAGAAGAGGAGACAGTTACTGCTGCTTTATTTTTTCAAACTTCAGCTCTTCAAAGTTAAAGTCAGGGTTGTCCGAATCTAGCCGCATGGCTTCAATCTTGCCATCTTCACCGGTCAGGAAGCGCACGTTGGTCGGGTGCAGTAGGGCATAATCCGTTTTCCAGTCCAGGTTAAAGATATCGTGTTGCCAGTAGCTGAGCGTGCCTCCCAGGGTTGGCGCCGGTGCCAGTTGCAGTTCCAGCTTTTTGCCGTTCAAAGTAATGGTGGCATCGCCGTAAAGCGGGCTGTGGTAGGTGCCGGCATACTCCGATAAGTCGCGGGTGAGTTTGCTCTTGCGGGCCTTTTTCTCTTTCGGCGCATTGCGTAGCTCCGCTTCCTTTTCTTTTTTGGCAGCTTCCTGTGCGTCCAGGGCAAAGCGGCTCCAATCGCGCCCGTTTTTGATGCCCAGGAATTGGTCTACCGTATAGTTGGCCAGGGGCGACATGATGCTGCTCATACTATTGGTCAGGATCACAATGCCCAGGTTTTCTTCAGGCACCAGCACCGTGCGGCTGTTCATACCTTCGTGGCCACCGCCATGCGCTACCAGCTTGCGGCCTTCGTAGTCGGAGAGCATCCAGCCCAGGCCGGCAGCAGAGAAATGCGTGGAAGGCGTTACCTCTTCTGATTTTTTAGATACCGGGAAAGGATTGTGGGCGTTCCACATGTTGCGGCTCACGTCCTCGCTGAAGATCTTCTTGCCTTTGTAGGTACCGCGGCCCAGTTGCAGGCGCAGCCACTGGGCATCCTGGTTTACGCTGGTGAAAATGCCTGCGGCCGGGTTCCAGTTGTCCCAGGCGGTAAACTTGGTAGGGTAAGGTTTGCCGTCTGCATCAAAGCCGTGCGGCGTGGCCACGTTGTCTACGCCTTTCAGGGCATTCACCGAAGTATAGGTCCGGGTCATGCCCAGGGGCTGCAGAAAGCGAGTGGCGATAAAGTTCTCCCAGGTGGTGCCCGAAACGGCCGCGATCACTTCGCCGGCGGTAATAAACATGAGGTTAGAGTAGCCGTAGCCATTGCGGAAGCCATACGCCGGCTCCAGGTAGCGCATGCGCCGGATGATCTCGGGGCGGCTGTAGGTGGTGTTGTACCAGAGCAGGTCGCCGGCATACGTTTGGAAACCTACGCGGTGGCACAGCAGGTCTTCGATGGTCAGGTTTTCGGTTACGTAAGGGTTGTAGAGCTGCAGGTAAGGCAGGTATTTCTGTACCGGGTCGTTCCATTTCAGCTTGCCCTCGTCTACCAGAATGCCCAGCGCTGCGGCAGTATAGGCTTTGGTGTTGGAGGCAATCCCAAACAGGGTGTTGGCATCTACGGCGCCGCCGGTTTTGAGGTCTTTTACGCCGTAGCCTTTCGCAAACACGATCGAATCGTCTTTTACGATGGCAATGGCCATACCCGGCACATTCCAGTCTTTCAGGGCTTTCTGGTAATAAGCATCCAGGCGGGCAAAATCAACCGTGGTTTTGGTTTGCGCTCCTGCCTGGTATTGCATGCAGACAGCAAGCAAAAGGAGGAGGGAGCGGAGAGAAAAGAGAGAAAAAGATTTTGTCATCAGAGGTCAGAAGTTTGTGGTACGGCAAGTTACTTATTTTTGAAGTGCCGGAAAACCCAGGCGCCGTATGGATCTTAGTATACTTGCCTGCTTCCGTTTATACTTGTAAGAGGTAAAGCGTACAGCAAAATGGCCTGCAAGTGTGCGGTGTGTTTGCGATCTTTTGGTAGGTTTCCTGTTGCTTTTAAGTACATGAGAAAGTCGGTTTACCGGCAGGCAGCGCATCACGACCGGCTCTTTATACCAGGCAGGTATACCTGAAAGTAATTTCTTATACTTGCCTTTCCAATACAATATTAGCTCATACCATGAAACTCCTACAGAAACTCAGCCTGATTCTTTTCCTTTCTTTTACCGGCATGCAGGCAGGTGCCGCACAGCAGATAGAAAATATCGTGGTGCTCACCACCGACGGCCTGCGGTGGCAGGAAGTATACCAGGGTATGGACCCGGTGCTGGCGGCCGACAAAGAGTATAATCAGGGTGATAGCGCCGGCATTGCTGCCAAATACTGGGCCCCTGATCCGATGCAGCGGCGGGCTAAACTGTTGCCTTTTATGTGGCAATATGTGGCGCAGCATGGGCAACTGTACGGCAACAGGGCTTTGGGCAACAAGGTAAACGTCGCCAATCCGCACCGGATCTCGTCACCGGGCTACAGCGAGATATTTACCGGCTTTGTGTCGCCTGATCTTACGTCTAATGCGCTTGTAAATAACCCGGCTACCAATGTGCTGGAGTTCATCAACCAACAGGCCGGGTTTAAAGGCAAAGTAGCGGCATTTGGTGCCTGGGAAGCATTTTCGTACATCCTCAACGAGCCAAGAAGCGGTGTGCCCGTGGTAGCTGCTTTTGAGCCAACCGGTGGCCCGCAACCAACCCCCCGGGAGCAGCTCCTCAACCAGATGCTGTGCCAGTCTTTTAAGCCCTGGGGGCAGCACGAGTGCCTGGATGTGTTTACGCACCATGCGGCCATGGAACATCTTAAAGAGCGAAAGCCGCGTGTTTTATACATTGCTTATGGCGAAACCGACGAATTTGCCCACGCCGGCGAGTACAAACATTACCTGAATGCGGCCCATCAGTTTGACGAGTATGTGAAAGCTATCTGGACCTATATCCAAAGCAACGACAGGTATAAAAATAAAACGCTGCTGTTCATCACCACCGACCATGGCCGGGGCGACAAAGTAAAAAGCGAGTGGACCAGCCACGGCAGCCAGGTAGCCGGAGCAGAAGAAATATGGTTTGCGGTGCTCGGCCCCACCATCAGGCCCACCGGCGAGGTAAAGGAAGCAGCCACATTATACCAGAAACAGTTTGCGCAGACGCTTGCCGGGTTGCTGGGCCTGCAGTTTAAAGCCGCGCACAATGTAGCGGAAAGCATAAAAATACCAGTAAACAAGAAATAGCATTGTGGCCGCGGCAGGAAGTATAGCAAGTATAAAGTTGCAAGTATAAACCTGCCGGGCTTCCTCTTCCTTACTCATCGCCTTCTGGCCGGACTTTGTGCGAACCGGTTTCGTACACCTTTTTCTCCAGCTCCAGGCGCCGGAGCTCTTCTGCCGACAAAGGGCGGGTGATTTTGCGCAGGTCGGGCTGGCCGGCATCCACCCAGGCCGTGTACCAGTAGCTGGCCACCGTACGGATGGCCAGGCGCATCTGCCGCTCTACTTGCCCGTTCAAGCGCTTTTGATAGGCATCAGAAAAGGCCCGCGCGTATACTTTTGTGGTGAGATTGTTGCGTACTTCAAAGCTATACTTCTTGTCTTCAGCAAAGGCCCTGCTTAAGTCCCGCTCAAATGCAAGCACCGAGTCCAGGGCCAGGTGGGCGCTGGCTACCAGGTCCCAGGCTTTTAGCTGCGGCCGCTCCAGGTATGTGGCCTGGCCCACAAAAAAGTCGTAACTGCCGGCGTATAGTTCCGGCAACCGCGACTCCCAGAAGCCATGTATGCCGCGTTGCCCGGTCAGCTGCCCGTTATAGTTCTGTGTGGTGTGCAGCGGCACGCAGGCATCGGCCACATAATGCCCCAGCTCGGTGGACAGGCGCAGGATCCGGTCCAGGTTATGGTCTTTAAAAGCCTGCGTAAGCTGGTACTTCATCAGGTTAATATGCCAGGGCACAATGCCATAGGCCTGCAGCGTATCCTCGCCATACTTCTTCACGGCCTGTGGCCAGTAGCGGGGCATTTTATACAGGGCGCTGTCGCCGTATACATCCAGGTCGATGTAGTGCCGGGGTGCCTCGCCGGCTACGGCATAGCGACGCTTGTCGGGGTTCACCGCATTTTCGGTGATGTAGCGGATGTGGTTTTTGTAGAACCCGATCATCTCGGGCGGCAGGGCAAACACCGCTAGGTGGTTGATGCGCTGGTGCGCAAAAAAGCCCCAGGCAAAGCTGCGGAACGGGAGCAGCAGGAGTATCAGCAAGATCGCTTTGCATTTTGGGGCCATACAGCCTCATACGTAGCCACGCTGATTTGGTAAAACGCAGGAATAAGTGCTAGTAAAGGCTGCTGGAATATGGCTTTACTCAACTGCTTTTGTAGCAATTGCTGGTTTTGCCGTAGGTATAACCAGGCAGGGGGCGGGTGGCGGCATATAAACTTGAATGATACAGTATGAAAGGAAGGTTAAGAAAATGGATACGGCAGTTTTACAACAACCTGGTAAACAGCATTGCTTTTTACCCCGCCATTATTGCCATCTGCTTCCTGGTCTTATCGTATGTGCTGCTTTACATTGATTTTTCGCCTTTGGGCAAGAGCATCAAGAGCCGCTGGGATTTTATAAGCCTGAGAGATGCCAGCACGGCCAGGACCATTGCCGCCACCATTGCCGCCGGCGTGCTTTCGCTTACTGTTTTCAGCTTTTCGATGGTGATGATCCTGCTCAACCAGGCGGCCTCCAACCTGAGCAACCGCGTGCTTGATAGTATGATCGGGAACCGGTTTCAGCAGTGGGTGCTTGGCTTTTACATTGGCACCATTGTGTATGCCTTGTTCCTGCTGAGCACCATCCGTGATATCGATTCCGGCATCATGGTGCCGGCGCTCAGCGTGTACCTGCTCATTCTTTTCACTATCGGCGATATTTTCCTGTTCATTTACTTTCTGCACTATATCACCCAAAGTGTCAAGTATGAGACTATCATCAGGCGCATCTATCAGGCCACAATGGCTGAACTGGAAAGGCAGTGCCAGGAAAAAGAAAGAACGCGGGCACTACCCGGAAACCCGGTCAGCTCATCGGTGATGCTGTTTGCGCCCGTGTCGGGCTATTTCCAGGGCTTTAACAAACACGGGCTGCTGGAGGTGTGCAGGGCGCAGAACTGGCTGCTGCACTTTTGCTATCCTGCAGGCACTTATTTGTTGCGGGGAACAGCTTTTGTAGCAGTAGAAGCGGCAGAAGAACTGACGCAGGAGCAGCGGGAGCAACTGCATACGTACATTAACTTTTATGATGGTGAGCCGATTGAAAAGAGTGCCTTCTACGGCTTTAAGCAATTGGTGGAGGTGGCTGTAAAAGCCCTGAGTCCCGGCATAAACGATCCGGGCACGGCTGTGCTCAGCCTGCATGCCCTGGCCGATCTGCTTGCTTTCCGGCTCACGCACTTTCCCGAAGCTGCCTTATCCGACGATGAGGGCGTGCTGCGCATTATCACCAGCGAATACACCTTTCCGGAAATGTTTGAGCGCTGCATCCTGCCCATCTGGGACTATGGCAAAGAAGATCGCCTGTTAAGGCTGCAGCTGCAACAGGTGTTGCAACAGTTGCAGGCCCTTAGCTCCTCCGAACTAAACGCCAGCGTGATCAGGGAAATGCAGCAGCAAGTAAACGCAGCCATCGCCCGGCACATAGCCTGAGAAGTGCTATCCACAAGGTATGCTGATTCGGGTAAGTATAAAGTATAAGCACTGCGGGCGTTTGCCTGCGGGAACTAATTTTTCACCGATATATTTTTCAAATGGATAAACTGTTATTTAGTAGCATAGAAAGTCTGGAGCGCACGCTCATCATTGGCCTTATGGCTTACCTCGTGTTGGTGATCCAGCTGCGGATCTCGGGTAAGCGGACGCTCTCCAAAATGAACTCCTTTGATTTTATCGTTACCATTGCGCTGGGCTCTACACTGGCCACGGTACTGCTTTCGAAAGATGTGCCGCTGTTGGATGGGATAGCCGCATTTGCGCTGCTGATCTTTTTGCAGTATGTCATTACCTGGGGATCGGTTCGGTCTAAAAAGCTAAGCAGCCTGGTGAAAGCAACACCGACACTCCTTTTATACCAGGGCACGTTTCTGTGGGATGCAATGAAAACGGAACGGATTACCCGTGAAGAGATACTGGCTGCCATACGTAGTAAAGGCATCGGCACGGTAGAAGAAGTAGGCGCCGTTATCCTGGAAACAGAAGGCAGCATCAGCGTGATTCGCGAACTGGCCGATGGGAAAGAAAGTTCGGTGCTGCAGGATGTAGAGAAGCCTGCAAGGTAGTGCAGGGGACAGCTGCCTCGTTGCTGCGTACCGCTTGCTACTGACCTAAAGCCTGCTCTGTACGCGGAATAATGGAAATGCTGCCGTCGTTTTCGAGAATCGCATACTTTACCTGTTGCATCGACTCCAGTCCCCGAAGCTTGCGGGCCGATTCCATGATGTCGCCTTCATCTACCCGTACCTTCTCCATCCTGTCTTTTAAAAGCTTCCCGTTATCGACAAGTATGGTCGGGGTGCCATCCAGCACCTTATCCGTGGTTTTAAACTTTTGCTTGACCAGCGACAGAACGATATCTGTAAAAACCAGCGTCGTGATCAGGATAAAGCCGTTCACAAGGGAGAAGTCGTCGGCAAGCAAGGCCTGCTGGGTAGTTTCGCTGATGATAAGCAGCAGCACAAAGTCAAAGGTGGTGGTATCGTGCAGCGACCGTTTTCCGCTCACCTTAAAAATGAGCAGCAGAAAGAAATAGATCGCCAGGCCGCGAATAACTGAATCCATAGCGGGAAGGGTTAAGGATAGATGAATTGATTGATCGTGAGCGTGGTGGCGTTGTCGGACACAACGGTTTGCAGGCTGCCGGCGCCGGCGGGCTCAAAGTAAAAGGTCACCACGGCGCCTTTGCCTTTCACATCGAAGGTGTAGATAATGCCTTCGCTGGTTATTTCTGATTTGGAAGGTTCCGGCACGATCTGCTCGATGCGCGCCTTTTTCAGAAACGTTTTGTTCAGGCTAAGTTGCTGTTCGGGCTGTGGCCGATAGAAGGTAACTTCCATTTTAGAAGGCGCATCCTGCCGCAGAAAGCGGTCGTAGGCTACTTCGAGACCTTCTCCTTGGCTACCGGCTTTTTCCTGGTCTGCGCCAATGCCGCCTCTGCCCAAAAGCCCCAGTACAGCTGCCAGCAAAAACAGAAACATACATACCCAGCCAATGCGCTCAAATGTCCAGAAGCGGCGCTGCAGCGTCATATCCTCGTCTATATCCAGTTCTTTTCTTGGGTGCGCCATACCTGTTTTGTTATATGAAGCTCTTCTATATAGTTAGATGGGTATAAAACGGGAATGGCATTTTAGGGTTGTGCTGGAAGGGAGCTATCAGGTATTGGGCCGGAAGGAGAAGGGGGATTGTTATTGGGGATTAAGTCCTTAAGCCTGGAACCGAAGAATGATGCAACTCTCCGTAGGTTCTTGTATATTGTTTTGTATATATAGAATATCGGATAGTTCGGCTTCGTTTATACTCCTGATTTGGGAGGATAGTAGGAATAGCTTCTGTTGATACTATAGTTAGCGAAAACTTTGGGAATGAGGAAATTATGAAAAGAAGTAGCAAATTATTACTAGGACTAACCTTGCTTCTTTTAGCAATTAGCCAGTCATCATCCGGACAGAGCTTGAAAAATTTAAAACTTGACAATACACTGTCCATTCTAAATGATAGAGCATTCTTTAAATTTCCAACTGCCGCAAAAAATGAAGCTCGGGGAACAGATATAATGTCAGCCGAGCACAACATCAATAAAGAAACTAGAATAGTGCTTGATATTGATGATATGCGACTTGTCTTTTTCGCACAAGAACTTTACAAGATGGGTGACAAAAACCTATTTGCAGAAGTTTCTAAAGAGAAAGGCTTATTAAATTTTAATCGCAAGATACTTACAGATCAAGGTGAAGTTCTTTCTATACTTTCTACCCCTACAGCATTTGATTCGACTAGAAAAGCAATCCTTGTAAATAGTTTGCTGGTCAAAACGCAAGACAATTCAATCTTTCAAATCAATGCTTACATCAACCCAGATGCTTATAGGCTAAAAGATGAGTTCGTTAAATTAACAGAGCAGGTTTTTCGAACCATAACGAAAGGTACCAGAGAAAGTAACCTTGCTCAAAGAGAAGAAACCTTGAATATTTTCGGAACTAAGAAAGGATTCAGATTCACGATACCAGAAAAATATACTATAACAATTGATCAAGCATATGATTTTCAGGTTTTTAAATTTAACAAGTTCACGAATTTTAGTGATACAGATTGGACTAGGTTAACAATATATACTGGGAATCATCCAACATACTTTTATAAAAACTATGAACTTGAGGAAAAGTCCTCAAAAAAAGTAACTGGGAAGTTCCTTGATTCTAAAGTTGAATGGCTGACGTTCTACGATTCAGATAATCAGATCTTTCTCAAAGAACAAATTATCCTAAGTGACAAAATTGACAAAGGATTGCTTGTTCATATTGCTATGGTTAGTAATAAAAATATATCTATAGAAGAGCTAACTAAAATAGTAGAGTCAATCCAAATTAAATAAAAGAAAAACATGTGCAACGAATAGTATAAGCATCATGCTACAATCGATGGCCTTGCATGTTGTTTATACTATTCGTTAGCAATAACATCAATTAGATGAAAAACACAATCTTCTTCTTTCTGTCGTTACTCATTGGTTTCAAAACAGCAGTTGCCCAAAACAGCTTATCTGAAACAGAGAAACTTGCGGCAACAGCCAAAGTATGGGGCTTTTTGAAGTATTACCACCCCAATGTTGCTGATGGGAAATATAACTGGGATGAAGAACTATTCAAGGTTTTGCCAAAGGTCAGGGCTGCATCTACGAAAGAAGAATTGTCTCAGGTATATATAGGTTGGTTGGACAACATAGGAAGAGTTAAAGAGTGTAAAAGTTGCAAGCAAAATAACAGCATTGAATATTTTGACAAGAACTTCGATACAAGCTGGATAAGTGATAACCTGGTTTTTACAGCAGAGCTTTCCAAAAGGCTTAGATTTATTGAGCAGAACAGGCATCAGGGGAAAAAGTATTATGTGTCTGCCAGCAAAAAAATTGGCAACATTGAGGTCACCAATGAAATTGACTATAAGGGCATTGACTGGCACGATGAAGACGTAAGGTTACTCTCCTTGTTTCGGTATTGGAATATTATCGAATACTTTTTCCCATACAAGTACCAGACTGACACAAACTGGGATAAAGTTTTGGATAACATGATTCCTAAGTTTCTATACCCTAAAACCGAACTCGAGTATCAGTTGGCAATGCTTGAATTAGTAGTAAGTATCGACGATAGCCACGCAGGATATTTTAATGACATAATAAGTCCCTACTTCGGCCAGTATTGGATTCCTGCACAATTCAAGCTAATGGAACAAAGAGCTATAATCACAGGGCTCTACAATGATTCTTTAGCTAGAATAGACGATATCCGAATTGGCGACGTCATCACCAAAATCAATGGGCAGGAGGTTGAGGGCATTTTTAATGAAAAAGAGAAGTATATAAGCGGCTCTAACATTTCAAGAAAAAGGCTCAATGCATTTCATACTATTTTCAATGCCTCTTCTGACTCAGTCATGATTGAGTTTGTCCGAAATAATCAAACAGCTACTAAAACCATCAGAAGGTATTTAAGAGATGAACTAAACATCAAAGGGAAAGAAGGTGAGAAATTCAAGATCCTTGACGGGAATATCGGCTATGTCAATATGGGTGTGATAGCTCCCAAAGACGTTCCGGAGATAATGGAAGTGCTCAAAAGCACCAAAGCCATCATCTTCGACATCAGAAATTATCCCAAAGGAACTTTATATGCTGTAGCCAATTATATCAGCTCTAAGAGAAATGACTTTTATAAAGTCACTTACCCCGACCTAAGTTATCCTGGGAAATTTATTTGGAGAAAAGGCAGCCAATGCGGGCAAAGTGGTGATTTGAAATATAAAGGCAGAGTTATCTTATTGACAAACGAAAGGGCGCAAAGCCACGCTGAATTTACGATCATGTGTCTGCAAACAGGCGATAACGTAACCACAATTGGAAGCCAGACTTCAGGAGCTGACGGGAATGTTAGTGTTTTTGAAATGGTAGGAGGGTATAAAACAGCTATTACAGGTATTGGCATTTTTTACCCGGACAACACGGAAACACAAAGAAAAGGTGTGAAAATTGATATTGAAGTCAGCCCTACACTTCAAGGCATCAAAGATGGAAGAGATGAAGTACTTGAGAAGGCTGTTGAATTTGTAAATAGTGAAGTATAAATACTGTTGCCAACCACGTCAGCCTATATACTTCGCGCCGGCTCGCCCACTGGCTGTACCAGTACTGTTGATTGTAATAAAAAAACCAAAATGAAGAAAGTTCTACTCTCCGTCTTAGCAGTCGTTGTTGTTTGCACAAGAGAAAAACCAAGTTGAAGAAACATACGCTTATGCACTCCAGCTTTATAAGCAGCAGCAAACTGAAGCCGCTGTCACTGAGTTTGAGAAGGTAATAGCACTAAATCCGAGACACAAAGACGGCATGTACATTTTGGCGGTAATCAACTTTGACCTTGGCAACAAAGAGAAAGCAGTTGACCTTCTGCAAGCTTGCGTTAGACTGCGTGACAGAGACGCAGCTAATCTGTTAAAGGAGCAGTTACAACAGAAGATTGCCTTAGCTGATACAATGCACTTTGAAGATGTGGATTTAGAGCCCAAAGTAGTGGCAAACGCTGTTTCTGAAGATATATTAGACGGCAAAGGTTTGAATAAGAAAATTGAAAAGGCCATACTCCGTGAGCTTAAGAAGTCAAAGGTGCTACGAAAGCAGTTTGAGGCGGGGACCATGCTCCCCCTGTCCTTATACTTCGGCAAGGACGGAAAGCTTAATGCAGAAATATTAGGGCCTAAAAGAAGTGCAGCCTCTCAACAAGAGATAACAGAAGTGTTCAATAGGGCTGTCCAGATTATTCCTGGCAGACATGAAGGGAAAGAAGTTGTTGTTTGGGGCTTGACGCTACCTGTTACCATGTAAAATAACTTCATTCAACACGGCACAGGCTCCATACTTCGGCTGCGCCTCACTCACCTCATGTACCAGCACGTTGTGCGTCATTTTTAAAGCTCTTATAATGAAATTTTTATCTCTTGAGCCATTTGTTCCATCAGGAAGCAATTATGAAAGCTCTAAACAACTTTTCCAGGAATTAGGATTTAAAATAAATTGGGATGCTGGAGATTACACAGGTTTTGAAAGAGACGGCTGCAAATTCATATTGCAGAACTACAACAACAGAGAGTTTGCAGAAAATTTTATGGTAAGTATAAGAATAGATGATGCAGAGGAATTTTATAAGGAAGTAAAAGAAAAACGATTGGAAGAAAAGTTTGCGGTTCGGGTTGCAAAACCTACTGTACAACCCTATGGTAAAGAAGTAAATATCATTGATATTGCCGGAGTATGCTGGCATTTTGTTGAATAAAACGTCGCATACATCCGCTTTAAAAAATAAGGGCTGAAGAGTATCTGCTGAACAAATCAACTTTATTGAACAGCAGGAAGGAAGTAAAGCTTAAATTTGTTAAATACCCTTAGTCCTTAAAGCTGTAAATCGTTACTCATACTTAACACAAAGCAGCTCGCAAGCCCCTGCAAGTATAAAACCCAAACCGCCTGCCACAAAATCTGTAGCAGGCGGTTTGGGTATAAGTATAAATCAGAAGTATACGCCTAGCGCTTTTTGGCTAGCGACGGGAACTTCATCTTGTAGTCGGCATCTACTTCGCCTTTGGTGATTTTAGCCAGCTTGTTTTTGATCAGGCGCTTCTTCAGGCCGTTCAGGTGGTCGGTAAACAGGATGCCTTCCACGTGGTCGTACTCGTGCTGGATCACGCGGGCGTTCATGCCATCGTAGGTGTCTTCGTGTTCGTTCCATTCCTCGTCAAAGTAGCGGATCACGATGCGCTCGGGGCGGTACACCACCTCCCGCACGCCGGGGATGCTCAGGCAGCCTTCCTCAAAGCCCCATTCCTCGCCATCCTCTTCAATGATCTCGGGGTTGATAAATGCCTTTTTCACGCCTTTGCCCTGGTCTTTGTCATCCATCATCGGCTCAGAGTCGATCACGAACAGGCGGATGCTCTTGCTGATCTGCGGGGCAGCCAGCCCTACGCCGTGGGCGTGGTACATGGTGGTATACATGTCTTCTACCAGTTCCTTCAGGTTCGGGAAATCCCGGGCGATATCTGCTGCTGGTTCCTTTAAAACAGGATCGCCGTAAGCGGTAATCGGATAAATCATATAGCTCTGCTTTCTAAATACGATTGTAAAATAAGGGCGGCACTCACCCTGTCTACGGTGCTTTTGTCCTGGCGGGCCTTCTTTTTCAAGCCGCCTGCCAGCATAGCCTGTTGCGCCATTTTAGAGGTAAACCGCTCGTCCACGGTATGCACCGGCATTCCCGGAAATTCCTTCTGCAGCTTGCGCACAAAGCCAATTACGTGCGGCGTAGAATCGGTTGCCTCGTTGGCCAGGTTGCGGGGCATGCCCACTACAAAAGCATCTACGGGCTCGCGCTGCACATACGCCTTTAAAAAGGTTAACACATCTTTGGCATGAACGGTTTCTAGCGGGTTGGCAATTAACTGCAGGGTGTCGGTAGCAGCCAGGCCCACGCGTTTGTTTCCATAATCTATTGCCAGTATTCTGCCCATGTTGCCCGAAGCGTTTAAACTGCAAAGATAGGTATTTAATTGCGGATTGCTTGTTTATGGGTTAGGGGATGTTGTGAAAAGCGCTGAAGACGTATTTTGCTTTAACCTACTTCCGGTAACGGCAGCAACGCAGCGGCACCTGTACTTACTTCCTGGTAGCCTATACACCCACGCTGGCAGCAGAACTGCCAGGATCCTGTTTACAAAGCTGCGCTGTGCCTTATAGCTTAAACTGCAAGGTAACATAGTAATTGCGGGCATCCGAGGGTATGATGCCGGGGCCAGGGTAGCCAGTGGCGCGGCGCGTGAAGTAGCGGTTGTCAGTCAGGTTGCTGATACCTGTCTCCAAAGTAAAGCGCTTGTAGGTGTAGCTGCCCGAGAGGTCCATCACCCAGTAAGCGGGTATCTCACCTACCACTGCCGAAGGGTCGAAGGTGGCGGCATTGTCTTCACTGTTCTGGGCATCGGTGTACTGCCGGGCCGTGTACGAATACTGGTAGGCCAGCTTCAGGTTGTGGCGTTTAAAAGAGAGGCCCAGCTTGGCAATTACCGGCGGTGCCAGCTCTACCTGGTTGCCGTCGATGGCTTTGTCGGGGCTGCTATACTTTGTATTTACGAGTGTGATGTTGGAGAAAGCCGAGAGGCTGGTCGGGTGCTCCTGGCCATAGTATAGCTTCAGCAGGTCGGCCTCCACAAAGGTTTCCAGCCCAATATTGCGCGAGTCGCCTACGTTGGTGCGGATCCGGTTGGTGGTGCCCGGTATGTTTTTAAAGTTGATGCGGTCCTGGTAGGCCAGGTAAAAAAGGCTGGCGTCATACGTCACCGTGCCGCTGAAATTCCCACGGAAGCCCAGGTCGGCGCTGTAGCCGCTTTCATCCTGCAGGTTCTGGTCCACAAACTGGTTCGGGTTGATGATGCGCATGTCGTTGAAGTTGATGGCGCGGTAGTTTTGCGAAAAGTTGCCGTACACCTCCATCTGCTCGCTGGGTTTGTAGCTAAGGCCCAGGCCCAGCAGCAGCACATTGCGGGAGTTGCTGCGGTTTTCAGGCACGGCTTCATCCCGGATTACGTTGCCAGCCTGGTCGGTTACCTGGTCCTGATAGCTACCATCTGCATTGGTGTTGATCCACTCGTAGCGCAGGCCCGGGGTTATACTTAGCTGGGGCGTAAGGTTAAAGATGTTCTCGGCAAAAAGCGCCACGTTGCGGCTCAGGTAATCATAGTCGGAGGTGCTGGGACCGCCGGATTCGGAGTAAAATTTAAAGTCTGCATTGGACGCGATAGAGCCATCGCCCTGCTTCTGATCTGTAAAACCGTGATAGTAGCGGGCGCCGACCAGCAGGGTAGAGAAGGTGTTAAGGAAGTCGTAGCGATAGATGAGGCGCGTTTCGTTTCCGAAGTTATGGAACTGGTCCTTTAGCAGCGTGCGCGGGGCAGTTACATCATCAGGCCGGTTGATCTTGCCCATGTAACCCAGTGCATCGCGCTCGGCCAGCAAGCCAAAGTTGCGCACATTCAGTTTGGTGCGTTCGCTCAGGCGGTAGTCCAGCTGCAGGGCCAGCAGGTTCCAGTTCACGTTAAACCAATTGCGATCGCGCACCGACTGCCGGGCATCTGCCTCAAAACTGTTGCGGTCCAGTCCACCCGGCTGCTGCGCCTGGTAGTTCATAAAGGTATAATCAAAGCTGATCTTGAGGTTTTCAGAAGGGCTGTACTTAAGCGCCCCAAACGCGGTGTGCGCATCAAAGCCGGAATTCTCGCGCCAGCCATCGCCGCGCTTGTACTGGTAAAAGCCGTAGTAGTTGAGTTTACCGGCTGTGCCACCAATGCTATTAAATGAGTTAAGAAGTCCCCAGGAACCGGCTGTCTGGCGGGTGGTGAGCTCGAACGGCTTGTCTTCCGGCCCCTCTTTCATCACAAAGTTGATCATGCCGCCAAACTGCGTGCCGTACTGCAGCGAAGCCGCGCCCCGCACTACCTCAATCCGGTCGAGGGCTTCCGTGGGCGGCGTATAGTAACTTTCCGGGTAGCCGAGGGCATCGGCGCTGATGTCGTAGCCGTTCTGGCGGGTGTTAAAGTTAGAGGTGCGGTTGGGGCTGAGGCCGCGGCCACCGATGCCGAGCTGCAGGCCCGCGCCATCGCTTTCCCAGATGTTGAGGCCGGCAACCTTGGCAAATACCTGGCGGCTGTTGTTTGTGGCTTTGTTGGCCGTGATCTCGCTCAGCACCACGACTTCGCTTTTCTTGGCTTCGTAAATGGCGGTACCTTCCACCGCGTTCAGGTGGCCGATGCCGAGCGTTTTTGCCCGTTCTCCTTTCACGTTTACCTCGCGCAGCGTGCCTTCCAGTGGCTTTAGGGCAAAATCGAGCACCACATCGCTGTTGCCGATAACTACCTGCTGCGTCTGGCTGCCCAGGCCGGGGCTGTAAGCAGTAAGGGTATAGATGCCTTCGGCGAGGTTGGTGAATTGGTAAATGCCCTGGCTGTTTGGTTTAGCGATGGTGCCCGTGTTGGTGAGCAGTACCTCGGCCTGTGGCAGTGCTTGCCCGTAGGCAGCGGTGGTCACTTTGCCGGAAATCGAAAAAGACTGTGCCAGGGCTGTCAGGTAGCTGCAAAGCACAAGGAAGGTGGTAAGCGTTAGACGCATGTTCGGTATTAATTAGAGCCGGCCACCTGCTGTGGCGGCGTAATTTCATCAAAAGGTAGTATCCAGGTTTTGGGCAGAAAGCTCTCGTGCTCGGAGGCTAAGTTAACAGTTGGGTCAAGCAGCAGCCGGCTGCCCCGGCCGTTCATGCTCACGTATACTTCGGCCCGTACCTGCGCCCCGGGCATGCCGCAGCGGGCAAAGGCCTCCTGCAGCATATGGGCAAACTGCAGCAGCATGTCAGGCTGGGTGGCCATCTGCTTTTCCTGGTTCAGGGTTAAATATTCTTTGTTGTTGATCTCGATTTCGTGGCCGGTACGCGGGTCCCGCACATAAAAGAAAGCGGTCCCGGTTTTTTCCATCAGCATCACGCGCCACGAGAAGCGGTAGCCCTGCTCGGTCCAGAAAAGTTTGTCGGGGTAGAGCAAAAAGCGCCAGGGCACCAGCACCTGCACTACCAGGTAGAGCGCCAGCAAGTATAACAGCATGGGTTGGCCCGCTACTGTTGCCACCCTTTGTAATACCGGCTGCTGCACCTGAGCGATGTTTCGGCTCCAGCGCAACAGCGTTTCATGAAACTTTGGAGAGAAGAACACCAGCGTGCTGACGATCATGATGTAGGGGAACATGCCGATGGGGAACAGCACCGCCGTGAGCACATGAAACACAATAACAGTGAGGTAAGCCAGCCACCGGCTCTTGCGCCAGCTCAGGAAAAACGGAATAGTGAGGTCGTAGAGCGCGCCGAACCAGCAGAACAGGTAAGCCACCCATACTTTGTCGAGCAGCGGCCCGATGAGGGGCAGGTACGTGTGCGCCGGCAGCCAGTAGCGCAGCGGCATGGCCTCCAGCAGCCAGTCGGGGTTCAGTTTCGCGACGCCGGCATAGAAGTACACCAGCCCCAGCTGAAACTGAAAAACAAGTACGCTCCAGCGGGGCACATGGCTGGCCCACAGGTGCGGCTTGCGCAGCACATCCACTGAAAAATGGCGGTTAGCCGGCACCAGCACCAGCAGGAAAGCCACCACGCTCACAAAGTAGTAGTGGTTGAGGTAGTTGGTTTTGTCGAGCAGCTCCACATACGTAAAGCTCAGGAAAAACAGCAGCGCCGACAGCCGGTAAAACACGCCCAACATCAGGCCCAGCGCCGCCACCGCCATCAGGCTAAACACGGCATACATGCCCGCCTCGCTCAAGGGTTTTACCCACTCAAAGCCGTAGTAGGGGAAGTATACTTTGGGCAGCACATACAGCTCTGTCACCCAGCCTTTGGCCATAAAGCGCAGCACGCTGGCCAGCATCATCCCGCCAAAAATAACGCGGAATACCGCCAGCGGCGCGGCAGATACAGGAGCAGTGAGGTAGGACTTCAGCTTTGAGCGCATGGTGAACTCGTTTTTATACTTGCTGCGGCAAATCCGTTTAATCGCCGTCGTTGTCGGTGTAGGTGATGGTTACGCCCAGGGCGGCCGGCATATCGGTTTTAGTGAGCACAATGAGCTTTTGCAGTTCGTCGTATACTTTGGTAACGGCCTGCGGCTGCGTGGTAACGGCTTCCGACAGCGGCCCCTGCACGGCATCGGCCGCGGCTAATGCAGCGTCGAACTGTGCCTCGATCGCATCTGATAGCAGGTTGTTGTTATACTTGGCGCTGACGTGGTCCAGGTAATCATCCAGGCCGGGGCCATTGGTGCCGCTGGCGCTGACGCCCATAAACACGGCCTTCTCGGCACTGATAGCCCGCTTCAAAAGCTCCAACGAATTGCGGCTGTAGTAGGCTTCCACTTTTTCGGGATAGGCGCTGCCAGCAGTAAATCGGCCACTCGGAATACCCACTTTGGCGCGTTTGGTCAGGTCGATGTCGGAGTTGAGCTGGTTGACCAGGTTGCCCACAGCGCTGCCCACGGCTGTGCCGGCTGCTTTCTGAAAGGTATCGGCATAGTTGTCGCTTGTCCAGCCGGTGTATACCGTCTCGGCTCTTTGCTTGATCAGTCCGGCCACGTCCCGCAGGTATTTTTTGCGGTTCGCCGCTTGGGCATCAACAGTATAAAGCGTGATCACTTCGGCCTCGGTCGGCTTGCTGTAAAGCAGGTAGTCCAGGGCCGGAAAACCTTTGGCATCCAGGTTCGCGGACGTTTGCAGGTCGTAGGTGCCTGCGGCGATGTTAGCCTCTATCTCCGAAGCAGAAGTTGGGTAGATGTTGAGGTTGCTGCGCAGCAGCTGCTCGTCGGCAGGGCCAAAGGCATACGTACTCACATCCTGCCAGGCCTTATTCGCTTCCAGATACGCCTGGCGGGCTGTTGCCAGGGTTGTAGCCGAGGGGCTCGCACCAAAAGCCGCGACTGCTGTTGTCAGCTCATCCGCCTTTGTTTTTAGCGCCTGGTAGCCCGGCACGATCAGGTTTTGCGAATAGTTTGCCAGCATAGCCTGCCGGTCGTACTCTGTTTTCGGACTGCCGTTGTCCTCTTTGCCGGAGCTGCAGCCCGTTAATGTGGCCAGGCACGTCAGCACCGCAAGGGTATAGGTTTTATATGCTTTCATAATTTGGTTTTAATGCGAAAGGCAGCTGCCAGGGCTAAGGCCACAGCAGCTGCGCTTCAGGTATTATGTTTTACTGCGCGTGGCTACAGCTGTGCTTTAATGTTGTCCAGCTGGTAAGCAGTACTCAAAATATCAATGGCGGCGGCAATGTCGTCAGCGGTGGTGGTGTAAAAGTTGTCACCGATCTTAGTTAGCACTTCGTTATACTTGGCATCTGATATGACGTGATCGCCTTTGTAAGCAAGGCTCAGCACAAACCCTTTGCCTTCGGAGAGGTAGTGGCTTTTCTTGGCCTGGTCCGCTACATTTTCGCGCGCTTCTTTCAGTTCCATGATGGCAGAGGCAACGGCCAGGCGCTCCCACTCTTTGCGCAGGGTTGCTGCAGCGGCTTCTTTGGTTTTCGCGTCGTTGGCGTTGATGGCGGCGCGGCCCTGGATAAAGGCATTCATAATGGCTTTGTTGCTGCCCAGCACGGCGTCTACTTCTGTGCTGTAACCCGCCCAGTACAAGGCACTGGTGGTGTTAGCCGGGAAATCGGTGGGTGCGCCAAAGTAACCGAACGCTTCGTCCCAGTGGTGCTGCATGGCGGTGCCTTCGCCCAGGGTTACAGTCTTGTTGTCAACGGCAGCGCCAATTTCTTCTTCTGTCAGGTAGTGGTCTACGGCCTGGTAGTATAAGATCGCGCCCATTAGTCCTTTTTTGATCAGCTGCGCCAGCTCTACCCCCTTGGCATCTACCAAATATTTTCTGGAGCCATCGGCTGTCGTTAACAGGCCGGGGGTGCCATTGCTGGCCGGAGCGCCGGCAGACTGGCTGGCCAGGGCCACCGCATCAAAATAACCTTCGTACTGCGCCTGCGCCGTGGCAATTGTTTTATTCTTAAGCTGCTTGTCAGAGCTGTTCAGTGCGGCATTTGCAAAAGGAGCAGCCGTGTTGGCATACATGTTCTTGATCTTCTGTGCGTCCAGTACCCCGCCATTGTTGCCACCTTTGATATAGTCGTTCAGCTCGTTCAGCATATTCAGGCGGGTAGTCTGACCAGCGTAATTCACGTTCTCAAAAGTATAGGTCGTAGGTACCTCATAGGTTGGTGTAACGTCTTCTTTGTCGTCTGAGCAGGAGGTGAAGCCCGCGCAGCAGGCCATAATGGCAACAGCCAGTATACTATGTCTTAAAGCTGGAAGCATGGTGTCAACTAATTTTTATTTAGACTTATTTTAAATAGTACGGCAAAGCTATTTAACAAAAGTCCTCAAGGCAAGCCTTATTTAAAATTATTTTAAATTAGAAGGTGTTATAAGAATGTGCACTTGGAAAGGGATGCAACCCTGGTAATTTTGTACTTGTATAGTATAGGAGTAGCCCTGCCGTGTATTATCTTTAACGTTAAGTGCCGTTTATCGCAATAGCGGCACCGAGCTGATTTCTTAAACTATGGATAAGATGGAGAAAGGAGAAGAACGGGGAAGCATCCGGAATTCGCCGTTTCAAATAAAGCTACCGCTTTTTATAGCGCTGGCGCTGGTTGTGGGCGTGCTGATCGGGGCCACCACGTTTTCGCCTTCCTCTAACAACCCGCAGGGCACGGCGCGCAGCTACCTCAAGTTCCGCGACATCCTCAGCTACATAGACCGCGATTACGTGGACACGGTAAATGTGGAGGAGCTCTCGGATTACGCCATTTCCAAAATGCTCGAGAAGCTGGACCCGCATACGGCTTATATTCCGGCCAATGAACTGGCCATGGCGCGCTCGCAGCTGGAAGGCGATTTTGAAGGCGTCGGCATTGAGTTCAACATCTTCCAGGATACCATATTTGTGATCACGCCCCTGAGCGGCGGCCCCTCCGAAGCGGCTGGCCTGCAGGCGGGCGATAAGATCGTGAAAGTGGACGGAGAGAACGTGGCTGGTATCGGCATTAACAACGAAGGCGTGTTCAAGCGCCTGCGCGGTCCCAAAGGCACCCAGGTCGGGCTTACCATTCTGCGCAAAGGCAACAAAACCCCGTTCAATTTTACCATCCAGCGCAGCAAAATACCCACCACGTCGGTAGATGTGAGCTACATGGTGGATAACAAGACAGGCTATATTAAGGTGAGCCGCTTCTCGGCCAATACCTACGAAGAATTTAAGCAGGCCTTGACCGGGCTCAAGAAGAAAGGCATGCAGCAGCTGATCCTGGATCTGCGCGGCAACCCGGGCGGCTACATGGACCACGCCATCCGCATGGCCGATGAGTTTATTTCGGGCGATAAGATGATCGTGTACACCGACGGCAAAGGCGACAAGTATGATTCGGAGTCGCATGCCCGCGTGAAAGGCGATTTTGAAAATGGCCCGCTGATCGTGTTGCTCGACGAGGGCAGTGCCTCGGCCTCCGAGATTCTGGCCGGCGCGCTGCAGGACAACGACCGCGCCCTGATCGTAGGTCGCCGTTCGTTTGGCAAAGGCCTGGTACAAATGCCCATTCCGCTGGACGATGGCTCGGAGCTGCGCCTGACTATTTCACGGTACTATACGCCAAGCGGCCGCTCTATCCAGAAGCCTTACCACGGCAACCCCGAAGAGTATGAGATGGACATCATGCACCGCTTCGAGAACGGCGAGTATTTCCACCCTGACAGCAGCCTGTTTGCCGACTCGCTGAAGTATAAGACCCTGCGTGGGCGGGCCGTTTATGGCGGCGGCGGCATTATGCCCGATGTGTTTGTGTCGCGCGATACCTCGGAGTTGTCGCCTTACCTGAGCCAGCTGTATAATAAGAACGTGCTGCGCGAGTACACCCTGAACTATTACCGCGACCACCGGAAGGAACTGGAGAAAATGCCGTTCAGCAAGTATAAGCAGAACTTTAAGGTGACAGATAAAATGCTGCAGCAAGTACTGCAACTGGCTGCCAAGGAAGGCGTGGTATTTAACGAGGCCGAGTTTAACCGCTCCAAAAACCTGATTCAGAATAATCTGAAAGCCTTTATTGCCCGAAGCGTGTATGGCAACGCCGGCTTTTTCCCGGTGCTGCACGACTCCGATGAGGAGTTTCAGAAAGCGCTGAAGCAGTTTAACCGGGCACAGCGCCTGGCAAAAGGCGGTGTTTAAAGCAGCGCGGTATAGTATACTTTAGTGTCAGTGTAAAAGGCGCCTGTATAAACCTGGGCAGGCAGAAGCCAAAAGCAACTTGTCGGTCAGCTGTAGCGCTGTTTCAACGTATAATCCTTCCTGTTCACAGCTGCTTTAGCTCTTTGCGCCAGTCGGGTTACAAACCCGACATCATACTAAGACACAGGTTTAAAAACCTGCGCCAGTAAAAACGAGAATGACAAGGGCGGGATAAAGGGCCTTTTGTTTTCCGTTCTTTTGTCAGGACAACAACATCATTTTAAAGAAAGCATCCATGGCCTACTATTATAAACTGGGAAACATCCCCCACAAACGACACACGCAGTTCCGGCAGCCGGACGGCAGCCTGTATGCCGAGCAGCTGGTGGGCACGCTGGGTTTCAGTGGCGTCTCGTCGTTGCTTTACCACATCAACCCGCCCACGCAGATCAGCCGCATTGGCGAGCCGGTGCCGTATGCGCCTAAAAAAGCAACTGGCGTAAAGCTGGCGCCTCACCACCTGCGTACGCTGCAGCAAACCGAAACCGGTACCGACTACCTGCAGGCGCGCAAAACCATGCTCTTCAACAGCGACGTAGCCATCAGCATCTGCAACCCCTCCGAAAAGGAGATGGACTACTACTATAAAAATGCGCAGGCCGATGAGGTGATCTTTGTGCATGATGGCTCCGGCGACCTGCTCACGCAGATGGGCCGCATCCCGTTCGGCCCCGGCGATTACCTGGTGATTCCGCGCACCATCATCCATAAGTTCCGCTTCGATGCCGGCCCCACGCGCCTGCTGGTGATCGAGTCGTTCAGCCCCGTGGAAACGCCCCGCCGCTACCGCAACCACTTCGGGCAGCTGCTGGAGCACGCGCCGTTCTGTGAGCGCGACATGCGCCCGCCGGTAGAACTGCTCACCGAAGAAGCCAAAGGCGAATACCGGGTGCAGATAAAGAAAGAAGGCGAGCTGCACCAGTATTATTATATTTTCAGCCCCTTTGATGCTGTGGGCTGGGATGGCTACTTTTATCCCTATGCCTTTTCCATCTATGATTTTGAGCCCATTACCGGCCGTATTCACCAGCCGCCGCCCGTGCACCAGACCTTTGAGGCCCACAACTTTGTGATCTGCTCGTTTGTGCCGCGCCTGTTCGATTACCATCCGGAGTCTATACCCGCGCCCTACAACCACTCCAACGTAGACTCTGATGAGGTGCTATACTATGTGGAAGGCAATTTTATGAGCCGCAAGGGCGTGGACCGCGCCTCGTTCACCATTCATCCGGGCGGCATTCCGCATGGGCCGCACCCCGGCACTGTGGAGGCAAGCATCGGCAAAAAGGAAACAAACGAGTATGCCGTGATGATCGATACCTTTAAGCCATTGCACCTGACCGAGGAAGCTGTGGCACTGATGGACGAACATTACCCCATGAGCTGGAACGAACACGGCACCGACAATGTGCGTAAAGGCGATATGTTTGACTAAACCGATCTTATCTTTGTAAATTGCAGCCCGGCGCGCAGGCTAAGCACCTGTGCGCCGGCCCTTTATACTTACACCCTTATACTTTAAAATGAAAAAATTACTTTTACCCCTATTGTTGCTGCTTGTGGTAGCCGGAACAAGCTGTGATAAAATCGAAGACCTGCTGACTTTTTATATCAACCACGACGAGTCCATTAAAATTGAGTCGAGCTTTCCGGTTGGTGCCCTGGTGCCGCTTACGCCGGTAACAGTTACCACCAACTCCAACGAGGAGTTTAAAAACAACAAAACGCGGGCTGAACTGGTTAAGAACGTAACGCTGAGCAAGCTGGCCCTGACGGTAACCGACCCGCAGGGAGAGAACTTTAATTTTTTGAAAAGCATTGAGATCTACATTTCCAGTGATGCGAAAGGCGAAACAAAAATAGCCTACCTGAACGAGGTGCCCCAGAATGCAACATCCCTGGAGCTCACCTCGACCAACGCCAAGCTGGATGAGTATCTTAAAAGCGATACCTATACGATCCGGACCAAAGCCGCACTGGCAAAACCTGTTTCAAGCGACATAACCATCAAAGCCGCTATGCGCTTTAAAGTTACCGCCGACCCATTATAAGGATGCATACACTACCCATGAGGATATCTGAGAAAAATAAGCTGGAGAAAATTATCATCGTGGGCGACCGCGTGCTGATCAAACCAAAATCGGCGCGGGAGCAGACAAAGAGTGGTTTATACCTGCCGCCCGGCGTTCAGGAAAAAGAAAAGGTGCAGGAAGGCTACATTATGCGGGTGGGCCCTGGCTATCCGATCCCGGCAGACTATGGCTTTGACGAGGAGTCGTGGGAGCGGGGCGATGAGGAGGAAGACGTACGTTACATTCCTTTGCAGTCCAAAGAAGGCGACCTGGCAATATACCTGCAGCGCGATGCCATCGAGATCAATTACCTGGGCGAAAAGTACTTTATCGTGCCGCAGTCGGCTGTGCTGATGCTGGTGCGCGAAGAGGACCTGTAATTCATACTTCACCCGGCTTCAAAGCGCCATACCTTACTAAAGGTATGGCGCTTTTTTTATAGCGGCCTAGCCGGCAAAACAGCACAATGCCGGTAATGGCGTAAAATATTTTCGATACGGCAAGCAACCTCCAGCCGATTTTCACTATCTATGTTGTAGCGTTTTCTTTAGAAAACTGCTTCTGTACGTCCGCCACTTCTTTAAAACTATGAAAGTACCTTTACCTGCTGTCCTGCCAAAGCTATGTCTTCTACTCGTGCTAGGATGCGCCTTTTTTACAGCGCCCGCGCAGGATGCTAAAAAGAAGCCGGTCGTTTACCCGCAGAAAAGCCTGCAGGCGCTGCGCGTATCGGAAGCCCCAAAGATTGATGGCGTGCTGGATGAGGCCGTCTGGCAGCAGGCCCAGATCGCCTCTAACTTTATCCAGAACCGGCCTACCCCGGGCCCGCCTGAAGTGCACCCCACGGAAGTACGCATTCTCTACGACGACGAAGCAATTTATGTAGGCGCGCTGATGCACGACGTGGCACAGGATTCTATTTTCCGGCAGCTGGGCACCCGCGACGACCTGGGGAATACAGACTTTTTTGGCATTTTTCTGGACACTTACCACGACAAGATCAATGCGTTCGGCTTCTTTACCACGCCGGCCGGCGTGCAGCTCGATGCCCGTTATTCATCCAACGGGGAAGACTGGAGCTGGAATGCCGTATGGGAAAGCGAAGCCAGGCTGCAGGGCACCGACTGGGTAGCCGAATTCAGAATCCCTTATTCCGCCATCCGGTTTGGCAGCAAGCCCGACCAGGTATGGGGCCTGAATTTTATGCGCAACCGCCAGTCTACGCGGCAGGGCTATTTCTGGAACCATGTGGACCCGGCGGTGGATGGTTTTGTGAACCAGTATGGCACCCTTACCGGGCTTAAAAGCATCCAGGCGCCTCTGCGCCTTTCCTTAACGCCCTACGTTTCGGCTGTGGCCCAACACTACCCTTACCGGAAAGAAGGCGGCAGCAAGACCGGCTATAAAAGCGACCTCAACATTGGCGGGGGCATGGATGTGAAGTATGGCATTAGCGACGCCTTTACGCTGGATATGACGCTGATCCCGGATTTCAGCCAGGTGCAGTCCGATAACCAGGTCCTGAACCTGAGTCCTTTTGAAACCCAGTTCAACGAGAACAGGCCGTTCTTTATGGAAGGCACGGAGCTGTTTAACAAAGGTGATTTCTTTTACTCGCGCCGCATTGGCGGCGTGCCCGTCAATTATTTAAATGCAAGCCAGGAAGAAGAAAACGGTTATAAAGTAATTGATAACCCGTTGGAAACAAAGATGCTGAACGGCACAAAGATCTCCGGGCGCACGCAGTCGGGGCTGGGCATCGGCGTGTTCAATGCCGTGGTGGGCCGGCAGTACGCCACCCTGGAAGATGCCGAAGGCAACCGCTTCCGGAAAGAAACCCAACCCCTCACCAACTATAACATCACGGTGCTGGACCAGTCGCTCAAGAACAACTCGTACGTGACGCTGGTTAACACCAACGTGATGCGCCAGGGCAGCACCTACGATGCCAACCTGACGGGCGTGCTGTTCAGGGTAGCCAACAAAGAGAACAAGTATGCCATAGACGGGAAGGGCGCGATGAGCCAGCGCTACTTCTCCGATAGTACGGACCTGGGCCATACCTATGAGGTGCGTGTGGGTAAGGTGAGCGGCAACTTTCAGTATAACTTCACCCATTCGGTTATCTCGGACACCTATAACCCCAACGACCTGGGCATTCTGTTTACCAACAACACGCAGGAAGAAGAACTTAACCTGAGCTATAATGTCTACCAGCCTTTCTGGAAGCTGCTGAACCTGTATACCAACGTGGGGGCGGAGTATGCCCGCCGCTACGAGCCGGATGCTTTTCAGAACCTGGTGTTTTATGGCAATGTGAACGGCACGTTTAAGAACTTCTTTAGCGCAGGCCTTCAGCTGAACATGCAGCCGGTAAGAACTTATGATTTTTTTGAGCCCCGCGTAGCTGGCTGGTATTACTTATTTCCGACCAATTATGATATCGGGGGCTTTGTTTCTTCGGACTACCGCAAAAAGCTGGCCATGGACATAAGCGGCAATTACCGGCCGTATAGTGAAAACAACCGGCATAACATCAGCTTTTCCATCTCGCCGCGCTACCGCGTAAACGACCGCTTGATGTTTATGTACGACTACAGCATGCAAAACAGGGTGGATGATATGGGGTATGCCGACAGCTTCAAGGATCAGCTCAACGGTCAGCCGCAGCAACGGGTGATCTTCGGGCTTCGGGATGTTAATTCGGTGGCTAATACCTTGTCGGGCAGCTATATTTTCAGCAACCGTATGTCGCTTACCATGCGGGCGCGCCATTACTGGTCCAAGGCTACGTATAAACGCTTTTATCAGCTGACAATCCAGGGAGAACTGCTGCCTGATGCTACCTACAGTGAGAACCGGGATGTGAATTTTAACGCCTTTAACGTGGACATGGTGTACGCGTGGTGGTTTGCACCGGGCAGCGAGGTGAGCGTAGTATGGAAGAACGCCATCCTGCAGCAGGAAGATGATGTTAGGCCCCATTACTTCGATAACGTCAGCCACACCCTTTCCTCGCCCCAGAACAACTCCTTCTCTATTAAAGTGCTCTACTACCTCGATTACCTGACGCTGCAAAAACGGCTCAGATCCAAAAGATAAACCAAAAAGAGCGGCCCAGTATAGGCCGCTCTTTTTGGTTATATAGGAAAGGAGATGCCTCCTAATGCTGCACCACTAACTTTCTGCTTTCTGTTTTGCCGCCGTGCTGCACCCGGAGCACATATACGCCGGAGGCTCTTTTGCTCAGATCCACAAAGCCTTCGAATTGGCCGTTGCGCTGCGTGATCTTGCCGGTATAAATGCGATTGCCCAGCATGTCTGCTACTTCAAAGGTCACATCTTCGGGTCTGGTGGTTTCCAGTTCTATTCTGAAGCGGCCGGTGCCCGGATTAGGCGATACAACCAGTTCGGTTCCAAGCTCTCTTACATCGGGCTTGTAAATAAAGGAATACGCTTTGGATACATCCGAAATGCAGCCTTCCTTCTGCACCAGCACGGTGTAGTAACCGCTTTCGGTGGGCGTAAACTGCTGGCCTGTTGCACCAGCTATCGGCCGGCCCTCCAGGAACCACTGATTGCCATCCGGAGCGCTTGATCGGAGCATGGCACCCTCCCGTGTCACCACCGGCATATCTAACGGTTTGCCTACCTGAAGCGGTACGGCTACCCGTTCGCTTTTACAGCCTACGGCGCTCACCTTCAGGTCATAAAAGTAATAGTAATAGCTTTGGGAGGTAGTAGTGGCGGTATTACCCGTAATGGAGACAATGTTGGCAACGCCAAAGGGGTAACCGTTTTTGGCAGGGTAGTTCCGGAAGATCGTGGCGCTATCCTCGTAGGCGATGGCAATGTTGTAATCACCTGCTTCGGGCAGCACCAGCCCCAGGTAGTAAATTTCGCCTTTGTCATTAGGGTCGTTTGGCTGCACCCCCGCGCCTGGTGTGGTGCGGGTAGGCGTTACGGCCAGCGTTCTGGAAGAGACCGGTACGCCATCGGCATTGATGGCTGTGAACGTGATCTTGCCGCCGTGCCCGATATAGAGCCGGGCACTTTCCAGTTGCATCGGTGCTTTGGTCGAGATCAGCACATCAGGTGAGAACTGGTTATACCCCCCATCTCCCAAAACACTTTTTGTTGCCGGGCCGATCTGGGCGCTAAAGTCATTCAGGCTGGCAAATAAAGTATTGCTGGCAGCAGTGCCCGTAAGCTTTACCTGGTTGCCTGCTGCAATAGGCGTGGTGGCCGTGGCACTGTTATACCAGAAGATGCCGCCATCGCCTGAGCCGGTCAGGGTATAATTGGATTCTGTGCCGCAGCGGTAAGCCGTTGCCTGCGGCGGGGTAGCTGCCTGTGCGATCGTGAAGGAGCGGAGCGAGCGGTTGTTGTTTTCTACGGCATCGCCCTGCAAGCCCGATAAGGCCACCAGCTCATAGGTAGCACCCGGTTCGGTGATAAAGCTACCATCCAGGATAAATTCTGCCCGGGTGTTTGGGGCCAGGCTGCCGGTATAGGTGCCGCTCATTTGTTTTAGCTCAGTGCCGTTGCTGCGCACACTGATCGTAACTGGAATGTTCTTCTGAATGCCGGTGCCATAGTTCTTTAGCGTAACAGCCACGGTTTGGGCGGCCGAGGCGCACAGCGAGGCCCCTGTTGGCGTCACGCTGATCACGCCGATATCTTTCTGCGGGTGCTCGAAGTGCAGCAGGTAATCCTGCGTTTCGCCCCGGGCATAGCTGCCGCAGGCATTTACGGCCGATGCATCGGTTGTTTCCTGGGCTACCAGGCGCATGCGTACTTTATCGCCTTCCGGCAGGTTGGCCGGTGCCGTCAGGGAAGCAGTAAAGGTAGCATTACCGGTCAGAACACCGGAAGCAGCAGCTTGTTCGCCGGAATCGTCAAAATCACCATCGCCATTCCAGTCAATAAACACTTTCACTACTTTGGAAGCATCGGTGCTGGTGGTGCCCAGCTCTACAGCTATCGTTTTCGACTGGCCGGGCTCAAAGCCGAACGCATGGCTGGTCAGGTCCTGGTACGTGGTGGAACCGGCTGCCATGGTTACCGTTTCGCCTCCCACAGTCACTTTGTTTATCCTGGTACCATCGCCGGATGTGGCTGCGCTGGCGCAGGCAGCTGTACCGCCAATACCACTTATCAGCAGCGCGTAGGCCTGTGGCCCTTTGCTTAAAGTGCCTTTGTGTGTTACGGTTATAGTATAAGTTTCGCCGGGCACGGCATTGCCCAGGTATACCTGTTCCACGTTGTCCAGCTTGTTGTCGCCGGGAGTGGCTGCCGCATCGGGGTTGGTGGGATTCAGCGTCCAGGGCCGGTACGTGGTTGTGCCTTTGCTTACCCGCACGTCCAGGTCGTTTACCAGGCGCACAGCGCGGTTATTCAGCGCAGTAGATCCTTCCTGCACGTTCACGGCTTCCGGGTCGGTCCAAGAGATGGTGACCACCAGCGGGCCGGCGCCGGAGGCGATTACTTTTAAGGTATACGTCTGGCCCTGCTCCAGCGACTTTTCTGCTATCAGGTTGGTGCCTTTGCTGTTGGAGATCATGCGGGCTGCCCGCGCGGCATTCAGCAATCCCCAACCATACTTGTAATCCGGGCCGGCTGTTGCTCCGGCCTCCTCAGCCGTGTGGATCACCAGGCCTTTCAGGGTAGCGGCGCGCATTACCTCACCGTTGTGCAGGTTGGCATAGTGCTCCTGCAGCAGCAGCAGGGTGCCCGATACATTGGGAGCAGCCATCGAGGTGCCGCTCAGGCTTTCATACAGGCGGTCGCCGTCGCCGGACGAGGAAAGCACGTTCACGCCATCACCCACCACGTCGGGCTTAATGCGGCCATCGTCGGTTGGTCCGTAGCTGCTGAACCCTGAAAGTACTGCATCCGAAGGCTTGGTATAGCCTTCGGAGATCGGGTTGATGGCGCCCACGGCCAGGGTATTCTTTGCCGTGCCATAGGTGGAGATGCCGTCGTAGCTGTCGTTGTTGCTGATGGTGGTGGGGCGGGATTTTACCAGCGAGAACTTGCCGCTGCCGGTGCGCTGGAAGTATGGCTCGCCTACGGCCGGCCCGGTTTCGCCCCGGTTGTTTCCGACCGATTTCACGATCAGGTAATAAGGTGCATTGTAGGCGATCTTGTCCCACTGCGCCGCGTCCGCATTGTAATAGCCGAAATTGTAATCTTCGGTGCTGCTGATATCGGCATCTCCCCACCACTCCCAGTAAGGGTCTTCGGCAGTGCCTTTGCGATCGGGGTTATAATGCCAGCCGGCAATGGTGCCGTAGGAGTGATTGGAAATGAGCAGGGTTTTGGCGGCCTCTGCCATCTCGGCTATGTCGCCGTTAAAGTCATACGCCTGCAGGTTCTTATACTCGTAGGCCATGCCTTTGGCAACGGCGTTCACGCCGCTGGCAATCATGGTGCCGGCTACGTGCGTGGCATGGTCGTTAACGGTGGTTGCCTTGTCTTTCTGCTCCACGCGGCCCCGCAACTCCTGGTGTGTTTCCCGTACGCGGCCGCCGTCCCAGATGGCCATTTTGTTGGCCACTGCGGCACCGGTGCCACTCAGGTTCAGGTCAAGTGCGCCGCCTTTCCAGAGCTGGTCTGTGCGGGTGGTCGTAGCCGACGTGGTATTGTTATAGGTAATGTAATAGACCGGCAGGCCCTTGGCATTTACCCGCTGCAAGGCCACATGGGTGCCGTTGGCATAGGTGCGCTCTATTACCCACCCGTTCTTTTTGGCCAATTCCAGGGCGCGGGCATGGCTGGCCTTGTAATCTGTTGCTGCTTTGCCTGCTATTTGCTCCAGTGCGCGTGCATTGGCACGGATAGGAGAGGTGCTTTGCTGCGCAAACGCCGTAGTAGCCACTGCCATAGACAAAGCAGCTAACCAAAGGCCCGATCTTCTCATAAAATACAGGGTAAAAAATATTCTATCTCAATTTAATGTAAAAGGATGATAATGACAAAGTTGTTTCCTCAGACGGGGCTTATTTTTTCTGTGTACGCCGAAAAGAGTTGGTTTTGCAGCGGCAGGCATAAAAAAAGCGCGTCAGGGTTGCTGGCGCGCTTTTAAAGTATAGCAAAGCGGATTAGCGCTTGAGGAGTTGTGCGTATTCTTTGGCAAAGTAGGTCAGGATGATGTCGGCACCGGCACGTTTTATACTTGTCAGCACTTCTACCATGGCCTTGTCGCCATCTATCCAGCCGTTCTGGGCGGCCGCTTTTACCATGGCATACTCGCCGCTGATGTTGTAGGCAGCAATAGGCAGGCTCGAGTTATCGCGCAGCAGCTTGATCACGTCAAGGTAGGCCAGGGCAGGCTTCACCATCAGGTAATCGGCACCCTCCAGCGTATCCAGTTCGGCTTCGATCAGGGCTTCGCGGCTGTTGGCATAGTTCATTTGGTACGTTTTCTTGTCGCCTGCTTTTGGTGCGGAGCCCAGCGCATCGCGGAACGGGCCGTAAAAAGCGCTGGCATACTTGGCGGTGTAGGCCATGATGGCTACTTTCTGGAAGCCGTTGGCATCCAGCACCTGGCGTACGTGCCCGATGCGGCCGTCCATCATATCCGAAGGCGCCACAATGTCGGCGCCGGCCTGTGCCTGTGTCAAAGCCATTTTGGCCAGTACTTCCAGCGTTTCGTCGTTCAGGATCTCGCCGTTCTCCACAATGCCGTCGTGGCCGTCGGAGTTGTAGGGGTCCATGGCCACGTCCGTGATCAGGGCTACTTCCGGGAAGTTGCGTTTGATCTCGCGGATCGCACTCGGGAACAGGCCCTCGGGGTTGTGGCTTTCGGTGGCATACTTGTCTTTCTGCGCTTCGGGGATACTTGGGAAGGGAGCAAATGCCTTCACGCCCAGGTCCACACAGGCTGCTACTTCGTCCAGCACCGTATCGATCGAAAAGCGGTTAATGCCTGGCATCGATTTCACTTCGACGCGTTGGTTCTGGCCGTCAATTAAAAAAAGCGGGTAAATAAGGTCGTGGGTGGTCAGGGTTGTTTCCTGCACCATATTGCGAATCACCTCGGTCTGGCGGTTGCGTCTTGGTCTTCTGATCATAATAAAATCGTTTTCAGAAACAGTTCAAAATCAAACTGCTGCAAAGGTACGGCGAAAGCAGGGGAATTGGAATGATAAGTGTTAGTTTTTAGGAAGGGAATAGGGCTGGCGGAAGCCATTAGGATGCTGTTTATACTTCTTAGAGTTGCTTGATGATCTGGGTTATACTTTTGGTTATATTTGTGTGAGGCTGTTTGAGGATTGGTTTTATACTTCAGGCTGGCAGTTCTTCAAGTATAATATCCCAGCTATACTTGTTAGCTTGAGTTCTTCCTCAGTCTCATACTTGCCTAGTTTCATCTTTTACTTTGGAGCGCTCCAAGCCCGCGGGGCCTCGTCCTTGCGTTTCGCGCTGTGGCGTGAAGCTGCCCTCGCGGGCTGCCTTTCAGGCACCGCAACACACCAAGGCGCTCAACCCAAGGACTGGGATCTGTTTCAATAGCTATGGCTTTTATAACTCGACACTCCTGTAGGGACAGGTCGCGACCTGTCCGCGCGATCGCATTTGCTTTGAGAGTATAGCCTAAGTATAAACCTTCTCTCCTGGCCTATTCTTTTTTGTCATCCTGAAAGGATCTTGTTGGAAGGGAGGTTAAGCAATTACTACGCAAGCGCTCAGCTGCTGCTCCTGCATCAGCCCAAAGTCCCCCTTTGAAGGGGGTAGGGGGATGTTATCACCTAAACTGAGTTAGCTTATACTTTGGCTCAAGTATTCTTGTACTCCTACAGCCAAAAACATCATGCAAGCTGTCATTTCGACGATAGGAGAAATCTGAAGTAGACACATGAAAGGATTTTAATCAGATCTCTCCTATCGTCGAGATGACAGATGGAGCGAGTTCCACCTTTTCGCAACTGCCCGATCTATAACTTATACCTTGAAAATAGCAATAACAGGCTCCCCGCCTTAAACAAGGAGGGGCAGGGGTGGTTGGACCCGTAACTACATCGCTTATATTTCAGAAAGAACCGACAGTCGAACGCCCGCTCCTCTTGTGAGGAATGAACCTGCTATAAAGGAGCTACAGGATTAAGAAAAGCTGTTTATTCCTCGCCGGGAAGGTTGTTGTAAAAATCTTCGATAAGCTGCTGCGCCTGGTCGCGGTGCATCCCTGAAACGATCACTTTAACAGGGTGAAGGCCACCGGCTGCTACCTGCCAGGGCGCGATGCTGCCCATGTACTGGTTTTGCACGAATGCCGGAATGCCGTGGTGCTCCAGCATGTTGCGGATCAGCGATGCCCGGTGGAATTCTCCGGCAAATACTTCGGTTGGTTTGCTCTCTTCTGACTGCGCCATGTGCTTGTTTGCTCTTCGGGTTATACTTGCCGGCCTCTGCCTTATCAGCATGCCATAGAGTAACGGAAAGGTATCATTTAAAGACGAAGGGCGAAGCGGCTGCCTCGCCCTTCGCTCTGCTTAAAAGTTTAGGATCACTTCTTCAATGATGTCGCAGCACTCGTGCAGCTGCTCTTCCGTGATCACCAGCGGAGGCGCAAAGCGGATGATGTCGCCGTGAGTGGGCTTCGCCAAAAGGCCTTTCTCCATCAGCGCCACGCATACATCCCAGGCCGTTCGGCCATCAGGGGTCGGGTTAATGACCACGGCATTGAGTAAACCACGGCCGCGCACCAGGGTTACCAGCTCGGGGCGTTTGGTTTTCAGGATACCCATGCGCTCGCGGAAAATCTCTCCCAGTTTCATGGCATTTTCTGTCAGGTGCTCGTCTTTGATCACCTCCAGCGCTGCAATGGCTACGGCTGCTGCCAGCGGGTTGCCCCCGAAGGTAGAGCCGTGCTCGCCCGGTTTGATGCACAGCATGATCTCGTCGCTGGCCAGTACGCAGGACACCGGCAGTGCCCCGCCTGAAAGCGCCTTGCCAAGTATAAGGATGTCGGCCTTTACGTCGTCGTAGTAGCTGGCCAGCAGCTTGCCGGTCCGGCCAATACCTGTCTGAATCTCATCGGCCAGCAGCAGCACGTCATACTCCTTGCAGAGCGCGTGCGCCTTTGCCAGGTACCCGTCGTCTGGCACCATTACGCCGGCCTCACCCTGGATCGGTTCTACCAGGAAGCCGCAAACGTTCGGGTTCTCTTTCAGGGCGTCTTCCAGGGCATTTACATCGTTATAAGGGATCACTTTGTAGCCCGGCATGTAAGGGCCAAACCCTTTGGTGGAGTCCGGATCGGTAGAGAAGGAGATAATGCCGGTGGTACGGCCATGAAAGTTGTGTTCCACCACGATGATCTCGGCTTTGTTAGGAGCGATACCTTTTTTGAGGTACCCCCATTTGCGGGCCAGCTTGATGGCTGTTTCTACCGCCTCGGCACCGGAGTTCATGTAGAGCGACTTGTCGTAGCCAAAGTACTCGCAAATGTATTTCTCGGCCGCGCCTAGCTTGTCGTTGTAAAAAGCGCGCGAGGTAAGCGTGAGCTGCTGGGCCTGCGCTACCAGGGCGTCGATGATGCGCGGGTGGCAGTGGCCCTGGTTCACGGCGCTGTAAGCCGAAAGGAAATCATAATAATGTTTGCCTTCTACGTCCCACAGGTGCACGCCCTCGCCCCGGGTAAGCACAACCGGAAGCGGGTGGTAATTGTGGGCGCCATACTGGTGTTCCAGTTCAATTTCTTGCTGGCTCGAGGTAATCGATAGCGTGTTCATAGTTTATAGTTAAAGTTCGTCAAAACAGGTGAGCTGCAGGCAAAGCAGGGCCGCAGCCTACTTTTTTACATCAAATACTATTTATTGTTGTAAAAATAGTCAAATAACCTCTGTTTTAAAACCTATACCTAAGGGGCTGCTCAGGCACGGCGCGGGCTGGGCTGGCGGCAGCGCGCAAACAGCGCAGTAAACGCCTCGGGGTCGTAATCGGCGTAGGCGTCCGTCATCAGGCCCATGCGGTTATCGTCGGTGCGCAGGCCGTATACTTCGCGCTCGCCGGTTACAACATTGGGGGCGGCCACGTGGTAGCGCTCCAGCAGCATCAGGTGCTCGGGGGCCACAAACGTATCCAGGTCCGGGCAAAAGATGCCGCCCTGCTGTATGGTGAAAGTATAAACAAAGCCGCGCTCGCGCATGTCGCTCACGGCTTCCTGTAGCGTCTGATAGGCAGGCATAGCATTTCAGGTTTAAGTATAAAGCAGGCACTGACAGGCACTTGCCTGTGCCTTACTATAACGTGCCTGCGCCTGCTGTGGTGTAAGGGGTAGCAGTATTTAAGCGGAAGTTGTATCTTTGTGCTGCAAAACAAGAACGAAGCAGCGTTGAGCAAGGCGTTAAAAGAAGGCGAAGACTATTACCTGAATGCGCAGGGGCTGCTGGTATTTACGGCCGGTTACCTGCTCAAGCGGGGGTATTGCTGCCAGAACGGCTGCCGCCATTGCCCTTATGGTTTTAGGAAGGAAGTGCCGCCGGAAAAGGAAAAATCCTGAATTTGTTACCTGAAAAGCGCCCGCCTGCCGGGTTTTTACACAGATAGCGGAAAAATATTTGCTATACCTTTGAACTTCTGCATCTTTTTGTAGATATTTGCACCCCTGTTGAAATAAGTTAGATATAAATACAAGTTAGATATAAATACAAGATGGCACGAGTTTGCGACTTAACCGGAAAAAGACCACAAGTAGGAAATAACGTATCTCACGCGAACAATAAAACGAAGCGTAAGTTCTATCCAAACCTGCAGAAGAAGCGTTTCTACATCCCTGAAGAGGATGCGTGGATCACACTTAAAGTTTCTACTTCAGCCCTGAGAACAATCAACAAGAATGGCATCTCGGCTGTTTTGAAAAAAGCAGTAGAGCAAGGCTTTATCATGTACTAGTGGCCCTGCGGGGTACTTGTGCGCTACCTGCTGTTCGGCGGGAGCGGCACTGGCATCCGGCAACCATTTAATAGTTGGAGCAACCCTCCACGGCAGCGCAGTGAGCGGAAAGCTTTCGGGGTTTTCCGCTCACTGCGCTGCCGTTTTGCTGCCCTGTCCGGCTTCGGCAGCCGGTGTCTGCACGTTTGTAAGAAGTGTGTAGTTTTTGTGGGTAGATTTACAATAAAGTTTATACTTTGTTTGTAATTAGCGATTTGAGCTTGTATATTTGCAGTCCTAAATAAAAAATTACTATAGAGAGATGGCTAAAAAAGCAAAAGGTAATAGAATCCAGGTTATTATGGAGTGCACAGAGCACAAAGCTTCTGGCCTGCCTGGAACTTCAAGGTACATCACTACCAAAAACAGAAAGAACACGCCCGAGCGTTTGGAGCTGAAGAAGTTCAACCCGATCATGAGAAAAGTAACTGTACATAAAGAAATTAAATAACCATGGCTAAGAAGGTAGTTGCAACCCTAAAAACCGCCACAGGTAAAGACTGGGCAAAAGTGATTAAAGCAGTAAAGTCGCCAAAGACTGGTGCTTATAGCTTTAAAGAAGAAATGGTGCCTGTTGATAAAATTCAGGAGGTTCTTTCCAAGTAAGCAAGCCTACTCTACTCTACATAGATAGATTACATGAAGAAGTCCCATTAGTGGGACTTTTTTAGTATATTACCGTATCAACCCGAGATAGTGTTCACCCTTCATAAACACCGGTATGGGAATTTTTGACTTTTTCAGCAAAGAGAAAAAAAAAGAATCGCTGGATAAAGGCCTCGAGAAAAGCAAGTCCAGCTTTTTTGGGCAGCTGAGTAAAGCCGTAGTCGGTAAATCCACGGTAGACGTGGATGTACTGGATGAACTGGAGGAAATTCTGGTGCATGCCGATGTGGGGGTAGGAACAACGGTAAAGATCATCGACCGCATTGAAAAACGCGTGGCCCGCGATAAATATGTGGGCACCGATGAACTGGATACGATTCTGCGCGAGGAAATTGCAGCTTTGCTGGAAGAAAACAACTCCGGCGATGGTGCCAACTTCGATCTTCCCAAAGATATCAAGCCGTATGTGATCATGGTAGTAGGCGTAAATGGCGTGGGCAAAACCACCACCATTGGCAAGCTAGCTGCCCAGTTCCACAAAGCCGGTAAATCAGTGGTGCTTGGGGCTGCCGATACGTTCCGGGCCGCGGCCGTAGATCAGCTCATTATCTGGGGCGAGCGTGTGGGCGTGCCTGTTATCTCGCATGGCATGAACACCGACCCGGCTTCTGTAGCCTACGATGCCGTGAAAAAAGGCGTGGACATGAACGCCGATGTGGTGATCATCGACACGGCCGGCCGCCTGCACAACAAGGTGGGCCTGATGAACGAGCTCTCCAAAATAAAGCGCGTGATGCAGAAGATAACCCCTGACACGCCCCACGAAGTGCTGCTGGTGCTGGACGGAAGCACCGGCCAGAATGCCCTACTGCAAGCCCGCGAATTTACCAAAGCCACCGATGTAACAGCCCTTGCGATTACCAAGCTGGATGGTACAGCCAAAGGCGGTGTGGTGATCGGTATCTCCGACGAATTTAAAATTCCGGTTAAGTATATCGGAGTTGGCGAGAAAATTGAGGACCTGCAACTGTTCGACAAGCACGAATTTGTAGATTCTTTCTTTTCACGAAAATAAGTTTAGCCATGGAGAAGCTCCTGTTGTTGCCCCTGGCGTTGCTGCTCTCCAATTGCAGTGGCCCGAAGGCTACCGGGCAGCAAACCACTCACAAGGAAACAGATTCATTAACCACGCAGGCGCCGGTAAATGCAGGCGCTGCGCAGGCTGCTTCCCAGAAGCAGGCTCCTATTGAGCAAGGTATAAAAGGGCAGGTGCTGTGGGTAGCAGGCAACCAGATGCCCTCGCCCGATGCGCCGCAAAGCAGCGGCCGCCGTGGCATTCAGCGCACCGTATACATCTACGAGCTCACCAACGCCAGCCAGACCACAACCACAGCAGGCGTTTTCCATACCAACATCCAAACCAGATTAGTAACGCAGGTAGCGACAGATGCGAACGGCAATTTTGCGGTTAGCCTGAAGCCCGGCAAGTATAGCCTCTTCACCAAAGAAGAGGAAAAGGGATTATTTGCAAACCAGTTCGACGGAGAAATGAACATCTTTCCGGTGGAGGTGCAGCGCGGTCAGGTGACCAGCGTGGAGTTCCTGATCAACTACAACGCCAGTTATTAAAGCCATCATCCGCTAGTTTTTACTTTCTTTGCAAACAAAGGCCATGCCCTGCTGTTGCGCTGTACGAGCCCTATACTTGCGGCCTGTTTTTGAAGGAGGAGAAAGCGGTGACGAGCCAGCTATTCGTTACGGCTGCGCCTGAACTTGCGGTACTTGCGTTGGCGCTACCGCAGAGAGGGAAAAGGCATTGGATATACTATTCGCGCATACCAGTTTATACTATAGCAGTCATGAAAGTAAGCAAGTATGGCTTAATGGAGTTAGCCTACGACGAGCCCCGCAATATTTTAAGCGCAAAATGGTCGGATGCGCTAAGTGTGGAATCATCCGGTTTTTTACAAACCATCCACTCCTTGTTTACCTTTATTCAGGAAAATGAAGTTACCAATCTGATCATAGATTCCGGCATTCCGGCCGGTGGCGTACTGACCGAAGAGCTCATTGAATTCTTTACCCGGCAGGTACCCAACACCTCTCTGAAGTATATCGCCCTGCTCGAATCGCCGGATTACCTCTGGGACAATAATTTATACCAGGTATTGTCGCTGCTGATCACTACGTATCGGTTGCCCATTGCCGTGAAGCTGTTAAAAAGCCGTACCGCCGCGCAGGAGTGGCTGGCCAGCCACTCCTGCGCACAATCTGCAAAATCAGAAGGGGCGTAAGAGGCAGGCAGGACGCCGCTTATTTATTTACCAAACATATCGTACCTTTGCGCCTGGTTTTCAGAACGAACCAATCGGAGCCCGTGCGGGTTCTCTCTTATTATAGCGTACTATCTAAATTACCCATACCTAAGTGAAAGTAAGAACTCTCAAAAAAGATAAAGTTAACGTCATTACGCTGGGTTGCTCCAAAAACCTGGTCGATTCGGAAGTGCTGATGGGGCAGTTGCGGGCCAACGAAATAGAAGTAGCCCACGAGTCTGACAAAGACGATTCTAATATCATTATTGTAAATACCTGCGGCTTTATCGACAATGCCAAGCAGGAATCCATCGATACCATTCTGCGCTACGCTGATGCCAAAGAGGCCGGCCAGATAGACAAGTTGTACGTGACCGGCTGCCTGTCGCAACGCTACAAAGACTCCCTGGAGGCCGAGATTCCGCAGGTAGACGCCTATTTCGGTACTCTGGAGCTGCCGCAGCTCATGAAAAAGCTGGAAGCCGACTACAAGCACGAGCTGATCGGCGAGCGCCTGATCACCACGCCCTCGCACTACGCATACTTTAAAATTGCCGAAGGCTGTAACCGCCCCTGCTCGTTCTGCGCCATCCCGCTGATGCGCGGCAAGCATGTGGACCGCTCGATTGATGATTTGGTGAAGGAAGCAAAGCGCCTGGCAAGTATGGGTACCAAAGAACTGGTACTGATTGCCCAGGATCTGACCTATTACGGCCTGCAGCAGTATGGCGAGCGCAAGCTGGCCGATCTTTTAAGAAACCTCTCGGATGTAAACGGCATTGAGTGGATCCGGATGCAGTATGCCTACCCCTCGCAGTTCCCCATGGAAGTGTTTGATGTGATGAACGAGCGCGACAACATCTGCAAGTATATGGACATGCCGCTGCAGCACATTTCAGATAACATGCTCAAGACCATGCGCCGCGGTATCAGCAAGCGCCGCACTATCGAGCTGGTCGATTCTATTCGTCAGCGTGTGCCGGACATTGCCCTGAGAACCACGTTAATTGCCGGCCACCCCGGAGAAACCGATAAGGATTTTCAGGAGCTGTACGACTGGGTGGAAGCCACCCGCTTCGACCGTTTGGGTATCTTCACCTACTCGCACGAGGAAAATACGCATTCCCATACGTTGGTAGATGATGTGCCCGAAGAAGTGAAGCAGGAGCGTGCCGATGCGATCATGGAACTGCAGCAGGGCATTTCGGTGGAGCTGAACGAGGCCAAAGTAGGCAAGACCTATAAAGTGCTCTTCGACCGCAAAGAAAGCGGCTATTTTGTAGGCCGTACGCAATACGACTCGCCCGAAGTAGACAACGAAGTGCTGGTGCCGGCCGACAATACCTATGTGCGCTTAGGCGACTTTGCCAACGTTAAAATCACGGACTCCTCCGACTTTGATCTGTATGGCGAAGTGGTAGTATAAGGATAAAGATAGCAATAACAGAAAAGAATTCCCTGGCAGCGCAGGCTGCCAGGGAATTCTTTTCTGTTTAAACCATTGCATAACTTTTCGATCTAAGGCACTAAGGCGCGTATTTTTCGTATCAAAGTTCTGATCTGTTTACACCCAAAGCGCCTGCCTGAGTCTCACCCATGAAGCATATTAAACTTCTTACAACCGATTTTCTTGCCTTGGAATATAATGCCGTTGATGATTACCTTATTGCCAACTGGCAGGGGGAATTAACAAACGAAGCCATCATGCAAGGTTATGAGAACATCCTGTTTTACATCAAAAAAGAGCATTGCCATAAGCTACTCGATAACCACTACAATGTGCAGGGCTTATGGGCTGAACTGGCTGAGTGGTGTGCCTACGACTGGAACCCGCGTGCCGTAGCAGCAGGCCTTCAGTACCATGCCGTTGTTTATGCTAACAGCCACTTTAGCAGGCTCTCGACAGATAAGGCCATGCGTCTGGTTAAGAGTGGCATTATAGAAGGTTTTGATACCGTACAGGATGCTGAAGGCTGGCTGACGTTTATGAGGTAACACCTACTTCAATACATACTTGCTCAGTACCCGGTATGCTTCGTTTATATTATCGCCCTTTTTAAAATCCTGCCGGATGGTGGGCTCTGATTCGCCGGTGAGCCAGATCTTGAGCTCGGCATCCAGGTCCGTAATGCCGGCGCTCTCTCTGGAGAACATCTTAATGCTGCCATAGGGAATGCTCTGGTAATCTGTTTTGGAAGCCGTCAGGCCTTGTTTGTTCACCAGGATAAGGCGTTTGTTGGTGAACACCAGCATGTCGCGGATCAGTTTATAGGCCCGCTCAATCTGCTCGTCGGCGATCAGGATCGGCTGAAATTCATTTGTGATCTTTTCGATAGACACTTCCGTAGCGTGTCCCATCATGCCACTTAATAATCCCATAGTTGTCGGTTTATAGTTTGATGTACAAAATATACTAGTATATACTTTATACTTCGCAATTAGGCTGCATCCGGCTTAGCAGGATTAACAAAGGAAGTAAAAAGACTGCGCCAGCGGCTAACTCCGTCTTGCCATTCTGTATGAAGAACCAGCGTGTCTGGCAGCATAAAGCTGCTTTAGGTCCTGTAAATCTCAAAATCCTGTAAATCCTGCTCCGGACAAAAAAATAAACCCGTTACTTTGTGGCGTGGCAGCAACATCGGAACCGACTGCAACACATTTCCGGCATAACTGTTAAAGAGGCTATACAAAAAGCCATGCAAATGGAAGTAACCACTATGAAGAGCACCAAAGTAGAGTACGCCGCCACCGGCGCTTTCTCTCAGACCATAAGCGACTACCTTTGTTGTAGCCCGCAGCTACAACCGTTTTATAATCATTTCCCGACCCTGCAGGCGTTCGAAGCCCAGCTGAAGGAGAAAACCTTTAGCGATGCGCAGCGGCAAACGCTGCACCAGGCACTGCAGCAACAGTACACGTCCCTGGCCGGGGTAAACCCTGCCGTGCAGCAAAACATCGACTTGTTGCTGCAGCCCAATACCTTTACCGTTACCACCGGCCACCAGCTCAACATCTTTACCGGCCCGCTATACTTTGTCTATAAGATCATCACGGCCATTAACACCTGCAGGCAGCTGCAACAGCAATACCCTGGTTACAACTTTGTGCCGGTATACTGGATGGCCACCGAAGACCACGACTTTGCCGAGATCAACCACTTCAGCTTGTTTGGCAAAACCTATACCTGGCACACCGACCAGAAAGGCGCCGTAGGCCGGTTTAAGTTAAACGATATGGAACCGCTGCTGGCCGAACTGCCCGAGGCGTACCCTGTTTTTGAGGAAGCCTACCGCAATAGCCAGAACCTGGCCGATGCCACGCGCGCCATTACGCATGCGCTATTCGGCGAATATGGGCTGGTAAGTATAGACGGCGACCACCCGGAACTGAAAAAAGCCCTCACGCCGGTAGTGGAGAAAGAACTGACCGAACAGCTATCGCATAAGCTGGTAGGCGAGGCAAGCGCGGCGCTGGAGGAGCGCGGGTACAAGCCCCAGGTATACTCCCGCGAGATTAACCTGTTTTACCTTGCTGACAGCCTGCGCGAGCGCATTGTGCTGGAAGACGGCAAGTATAAAGTACTGAACACCGACCTGATTTATACCTTAGAGGAGATACGGCAGGAGGCGCAGCAGCATCCGGAACGCTTTAGCCCCAATGTGATCCTTCGGCCGCTCTACGAAGAGCTTGTGCTTCCCAACCTGGCCTATATTGGTGGCGGAGCCGAGGTAGCCTACTGGTTCCAGCTGAAGCAGCTTTTTGCTGCCTGGCAGGTGGCTTTTCCGCTGCTGATGCTGCGCAACTCGGCGCTGTATATTACGCGCGGCAATGCCAGCCGCATGCACAAGCTGGGGCTGCAGCCGCAGGAGCTGTTCCAGGATTACCAGGAACTCAAAAAGCACTTGTCTCAGCAGCTGCATGAGGAGGAAATAAGCCTGGAAACGGAGCGCCAAAGTATAGCGGCCGCCTTTAAAGAAGTAGAGAAGCTGGCCCATAGCATAGACCCCACGCTGGTAAAAGCCGTGGCGGCCGAAGAGCAGAAAGCGCACAATGCCCTGCAGCTGCTGGAGAAAAAACTGTCCAAAGCCCGCGACAGCAAGCACGAGCAGACCTTTAAACAACTGGAGAACCTCAAGGACAAGCTCTTCCCGAACGGCAGCCTGCAGGAGCGCCAAGATAACCTGCTCACCTACCAGACAAATAACCCGGATTTTATACCTGCTTTAGTCGCCGCTTTCGATCCGCTGGAATTTAAGTTTACCATACTGGAGGAAGAATAATGCGGAAAGCGGAGTTACGCAGCCTGATGTTGCAGCAGCGGCGCGCGCTTCCGGTAGCGGAGGTGCAGGAGCGCAGCCGGCGCATTGCCGATCAGTTTTTTGCGTACTTTCCACTGCAACCCGGCCAGACGGTGCATGTGTTTCTGCCCATCCTCAAAAACAACGAGGTAAATACCTGGCCCATTATTGAGCGGCTGCGCCTGGAGCACCCCGAAGTGCGCGTAGCGGTGCCCGTAACGGATGTGGCCCAGAACATCCTTACCCACCACCACCTCACCGACGAAGCCGTGCTGGTAGAGAACAACTGGGGCATACCCGAGCCGCAGAATGCCCACATCATTCATGCCCATGAGGTGGATGTGGTGCTGCTACCGCTGCTGGCCTTTGACGAAAGCGGCCAGCGCGTAGGCTATGGCAAAGGCTTCTACGACCGATTCCTGGCCGACTGCCGCTCCGATGTGCAAAAGATCGGCCTCTCACTAGCCCCGCCTGTGGCAAGTATAGACGACCCCAATCCCTTTGATGTGCCGCTGGATGCCGTGGTGATGCCCGATGGCGTCTGGGAGCAGAGGTAAGTTGTAGTACCACAAGCTTCTCCATGTTCAAGCCCCTGCATACTTTCCTGGCGCAAGCGTCCGCTTGTGCCTGCTATACTTATATTTACCTTATACTATATTCTTTCTGCCTGATAAGCCAGCAGTGGCAGGCGCACGGGCCAGATTAATTTTATACTTCGCCGGACGTTCTTTATCTTCCCATACTTAAAACACCCGACGCTTTATGAAAAAACAACTCCTTCTGGCTTTTTTGGTTCTGGTGCCTGTGCTGCTGTTTGCGCAAACGGGCAAGGTCCTAGATAACCTGTCGCTGAAAAGCAAGATCCTGAAAGCAAACCGCAAGTATGCCATTTATCTGCCCCCGGATTATGAGACCTCCCAGCGCAGCTACCCGGTGTTATACCTGTTACACGGCGCCGGCGACGACCAGACCGGCTGGGTGCAGTTCGGGGAGGTGCTGCATATTGCCGACAAAGCCATTAAGAACGGCACGGCCACGCCCATGATCATTGTAATGCCGGATGCCAATACCGGCCAGCGGGGCTACTTTAATAGCGAAACCGGCGACTGGCGCTACGAGGATTTCTTTTTTGAAGAGTTTATGCCTTTCATCGAGAAGACCTACCGGATCAAAGCCGATAAAAGGAACCGCGCCATTGCCGGCCTTTCTATGGGTGGTGGCGGCTCGTTTATGTATGCACTGCGCCACCCCGACCTGTTCTCCTCGGCTTGTCCGCTGAGCGCCGCCACCGGGCCGCTTACCCCGGAAGAAGCAAAGCCTTTTATTGAGCGAATCGGCAACAAAACGGTAACCGCATCCGCCGCTCAACTGGAGGCCTATTACAAAAATAACAGCGTACTGCAGCTGCTCAACACCGTGCCGGCAGAACAGGTTAAATCTGTGAAGTGGTATATCGACTGCGGTGATGATGATTTCCTGTATGAAGGCAATTCGCTGGTGCACATTGCCATGCGCAAAAAGGAAATTCCGCATGAGTTCCGGGTGCGGGACGGCGGCCATACCTGGACCTATTGGCGGCAGTCGCTGCCCAAAGTGCTTTCGTTCGTGTCCGATACCTTCCATCAGCACTAAGCCGGGTATTAGCGAAACAAGTATAAACAGAAAAGCTCCTGCTGCAGGCACCAGGCCGATAGCAGGAGCTTTTTGCTGCCAGCGTGTGCCGGCGTAGTTTAACCTTTGTAGTGGATCTTGAATTTCTTCAGGTCGTTTACAGGACCAAACTCGGTTTTCTCGATGGTTTTGCCGCGGCGCTTCAGGTGCACTTCCACGGGCGCCATAGTTTTGGTCATATCCGAGTTAATGACCTTAACATAAAATTTGCGGGCTTCTTCCTGCGCACCTTTTTCAAACTTGTGCTTGGAGTGATTTCCGTTCACCGGCATGCCGGGAATAACATGGTAATTTGTACAAACCACTTCGTAGGTTGGCAGGAAGGGTTTTATAACTTTTTTAAGGATGTTTTTCATCTGTTCGGGCTAAAAGTTCGATGATTTTTATGCCCGGAAAGCTACTACTTTATTCCGAAAAAGAAAGAATGGTAAGGCAAAAAAGTACAATTTTAGTTTAGCCCGATAACGACGTTGCATGGCAACAGCCGGGCCGCTAAACCTCCGGTTGGGAACGGGCTTTACCACGGCACTAATCCGCACGCACCAGCACCGGCCGGCAGCCTACAGGTATAAGCCCGCAACAGGTTTTACACCGCGCGTCATTTCGCGTTTGCCGGGAGGGCCGGGCAGGGCCTCCACGGTAAAGCCGGCTGCTTTGAGGCTGCGCTTAAAGGAGCCTTTGGCACAATAAGTTACCAGCACGCCGCCCGGGCGTATGGCCTTGTAGAGCTTGGCAAACATGGCGTCAGCCCATAATTCCGGCTGTTTTTCGGGAGCAAAGGCATCAAAGTATACAATGTCGTAGTATGAGGCAGGCGCTATAAACTCCTCCAACGTTTCGTGTATCTTCTGCAGCGTGAAGTAAGGGATCAGGCTGGTCGGCTCGTTCCAGGGCGCGTGGTGCATCTGCAGAAAAGCCTCGTACAGCTCCGGGTTCAGGATGGCCTGGTTGTAGCCCAGCTCTGCTACCACATCATTTTGCAGCGGAAACTTTTCGATCGAGTCGTACTGGATAAAGGCTTTCTGCGCCAAAGCAAACGGGTAGGTAAGGATGGCGTTCAGGCCGGTGCCGAAGCCCACCTCCAGCACCTTAATATCCTTTTTAGTAGCAAGCACGTGCTCTAGCCCATGCTTGATAAAGACATGTTGCGACTCCTGTAACGCCCCATGCACCGAATGGTAATGCTCGTTTAATTCGGGCACATACAAGGTATTAGAGCCGTCTTTTGTCTGTCGTATTTCGAGGTGCATTGTTTTTCTGTTACTTTACAAATGTAAGCATACTTGCCGGCTGTCTGCAACAGGTTAATTGTTAAATTGCTGGTAGTTGGATGGTGATTGTTGGTTGACAATTGTTAGATTGTTAAATTGTTAAATGGTTGGAAGGTGAATTGGCGGTATGGTTCATTTGCAGGAAGCACGTGCTTCCATTCCGGCCTTTCCGGTGTCACACCGGCAAAAACAGCAAAACCACTTTACAACAATAAAACAATCTAATAATAAATAACTAACAATAAACAGCTTTCAACCAGCAATCAGCAACCAACAATCAACCCGCAGAACCATGCCCCGCATCCACATCACCCTGCCTGCCCACACGCATTTCGAAGCTACGATTCCCGTACGCATCACCGACCTCAACTATGGCGGGCACCTGGGCAACGATGCCTTGCTGTCTATCCTGCATGAAGCGCGCCTGCAGCTGTTGCACCACTACGGCTACAGCGAGCTGGACCTGGGTGGGGTCGGCATCATTATGGCCGATGTGGCTATCGCGTACAAAGGCGAAGGCTTTTACGGCGACATCCTGACAATAAAGATGGCGTTTGACGAAATAAGCAAGTATGGCTTCGATATCACCTACCACGTGGTAAACCAGCATGGCAAAGACGTAGCCCATGCCAAGACCGGTATTCTGTGCTTTAATTACGCTACGCGCAAGCTCATGGGGCTGCCCGACGAAGTAAAGGCAAAGATTGAAACTAAAGCCGGATGATTTTTGTAATTTTGTGGTATGAATCTGATCGCAGACATTCCTGTTTTAAATAAGAAAGATATCCGGAAGCTAACGCTGGACGACCTGAAAGCCTGGCTCGTGGAGCAGGGCGAGAAACCGTTCCGTGCCAAGCAGGTATACGAGTGGCTCTGGAAGCATGCGGCCCAGTCGTTTGCCGAGATGAACAACGTCAGCCTGACCTTGCGCGAAAAGCTGGAGCAGCACTTTTCCATTAACGCAGTGCAGGTGGCTACCGAGCAGCTGAGCAAAGACGGGACCATCAAATCGGCTTTTAAGCTTTACGACAGCAACATTGTGGAGGGCGTGCTGATACCGCACAACGAGCGCAAAACCGCCTGCGTGAGCAGCCAGGTAGGATGCTCGCTTACCTGTAAGTTCTGTGCAACCGGCTATATGGACCGCGTCCGCAACCTCGATGCCGCCGAGATCTACGACCAGGTGGTGCGCATCAACGAGCAAAGTATGAAGCAGTATGGCGAGCCGCTTTCCAACATCGTGTACATGGGCATGGGCGAGCCGATGCTCAACTATGCTAACGTGATGAAAAGCATCGAGCGTATTACGTCGCACGACGGCCTGGGCATGGCCGCCCGCCGCATTACGGTGAGCACCGCCGGCATTGCCAAGATGATCAAAAAGATGGCCGATGATGGCGTAAAAGCTAACCTGGCGCTGTCGCTGCACGCCGCCAACGACGAGAAGCGCAACCAGATCATGCCCATCAACGAAACCAACTCGCTTGAGGCGCTGATCGATGCCCTGAAACACTACCACCAGGTAACGGGCCGCAAGGTAACCTACGAGTACATTGTGTTTGATAACTTCAACGATACGCTGGAGGATGCCGAGGAGCTGCTGCGCTTTTCAAAGGTTATCCCGTGCAAGATCAACCTCATCGAGTATAACCCGATCGAGAACGCCGATTTCCAGAACACCAACGAAGATCGCTGGCAAAACTTTATCTATTACCTGGCCGACCGTGGCCTGCAGGTAAATGTGCGCCGCAGCCGGGGCAAAGATATCGATGCGGCCTGCGGGCAGCTGGCAGTAAAGCAGAAAGAAACTGCCTAACAAGCATATAACGGCCGTTTTGCTGAAGCGGAAACGTATAAATTAAAAAGCCTGCTCCGTGGGGGAGCAGGCTTTTTAATTTATGATTTGTTAAACCGTCCCTCGGGTTTGGGGCGGCCGCTGGCTACATCGTCGCGGTCTTCGTGCACTTCGCGCTCCTCCACAAACACGGCGTGGGGCTTGGGCCGTAACCGTTGCCCGAACCGGTTGGCATACTGCTGCGTGAACTCGGCGCCAAAAAGCACGATCATGGTCGAGTAATAAATCCAGACAAGTATAAGTATAACCGAACCTGCTGCGCCATAGGCAGAGCCGGGGTCGCTGGTGCCGATGTACCAGCTGATGAGAAACTTTCCAATGGTGAAGAGCAGCGCCGTAACCGCAGCCCCGATGAGCGTATCCTTCCAGCGGATGTAGGCGTCGGGCATGTATTTGAAGATGAGCGCAAACAAGAGCGTAATAAGGCCCACCGACACAACAAAATCCACCAGCCAGATCAACCACACGGCTGCGTCAGCAATAAAGCGGGTCAGGTAATCGCTCAGGATCGAAATGGCCGCGCTGATCACGAAGGACACGAGCAGCAGCAGGGCAATGCTCAGAATGATACCGAAAGAGAACACCCGCTCTTTTACCATGTACAAAATATTGTTGGTGGGTTTTACTTTCAGGTTCCAGAGGCTGTTGAGCGATTGCTGCAGCGTGGCAAAGAAAGTGGTGGCGGCAAACAGCAGCGTGCCCAGGCCAATCCAGAAACTAATGCCGCCGGAGTCGCTCATTTTGGCATTCTCAATGATGGTTTGGATGCCCTCGGCTGCCCCTTCGCCCACGGCCCCCGATATCTGTTCGGCCAGCCTGCCTGATACTGCCTCATCTCCCAGGAAAAAACCGGCTGCCCGGATCACAATGATCAGGAGCGGCGGGATGGAAAAAATGGCATTAAAGGCAAGCGCAGCAGCCAGGCTCAGGGCATTATCAGCCGTAAAGCCGCTGATGGATGTTTTAAATAATGGGAAAATCTCTTTTAGAGAAGGTCTGGGCATAGTTTGTTTTTTGTGCAGGTTATACGGTTCGTGCTGTTTTGATACGGCAGTTTTAAGCTGGGGTTAAAGCGGCCCGGCCCGGTTTATACTTTAAAAGGCGCAGCGCACACGTGTGGCCCAAGCCGGAAAGCCTAGCTGTGAGGGCAACAGGCGCATGAAAACAGCCCGCCTGCCAGGAGTTAAAACCAGCAGAAAAACCATTCCGAACCCGTCTAGAAAAAACTACTGCGGCCGCAAAATAAAAGGAGCACCCGGTACCGGATGCTCCTTTCGGGCGCTGTGTAGCAGCAAAACTTATAGTTTGTCTATGGTAGCGGTAAGGTTGCCGGTGGCATTTACCACCACCTTTATCCCTTCGGGCGTGAGGTAGATTGCATCGGGGGCTATATCCTGAATTTTACCCTGCAGCAGCAACGATTCGTTTATGCGGCCCTGTTTATCCAGCGCCACCTGCAGCAGCTGGCGGGCGTCGTTCAACTGGCTTTGCACCGGAAAATTCACCTGCTGCTGAATCATGTCTTTGAACTTGTTCTTGGCCAGCCAGCTGGCCGTGTTCAGCAGTTTGTCTTTGGTATCCAGGTCATAGTCCACGTCCCGCACCCTGATCGTCGCCGTGGCCGCATCATAATACGGGGTACCACGCAGGTATACTTTCCCCACGATCTTTTTGGTGAACAGGCCGGCTTTGGTCTTGCCGTTCACATCCAGCATCAGCACCAGTTGCTCACCGCCGGGCAGCAGTGAGGCGTTGTTTACTTTGAGCTGGCTTTTGCCACCATCAAAAGTATAGGTTTGCCCGGCCACCTGCTGCTGTAACAATTTGCTGGCATGCTCATAGGGTATACCAGCCGTTAAGCCGATCTGAATGGCATCGCTGAGGCGGTTGTCCACGATGAGCTTTGGCAGGTTTTTATTCAGCTGCACGGCAGGCTTGCCGTTGGTGGTTACCGCCATATACGAGGTAATGCCCAGGCGCGTGCGCAGCATACCGTCGGTGGCCTGCAGCGGGGCAATGCGTACTTCTTTGGGAACGATGGTGAGCCAGGCGTTCATGTTGTTGTCCAGCTTTACGGGCTCCTGCATCAGCAACCAGGCTTGCGACACATACTTGCGCATGTCCAGGTGGCGCTGCAGCTCCTTGTCCAGCTGTTTGGTAAGCGTGGCCATCTGTTGGCGCATGGCAGGCTCCACAAAACGGGCCAGGCCAATGGAGAGCGGGCCCAGCTGCAGGGTTGGCTTGGTTTCGCCCCATTCAAAGTCGCCGCTTGTTACGGTATTTAGCTTGTAATCCTCCGTCAGGCTGACCTTGCTGGTTGTTTTAATGACCATGTCGAAGCTGGTGTCTTCAGTTTTATCAATGGCGGGGCAGAGCTTGCAAGGATCCCACTTCCAGCGGCCTTTGGCATAAATGTGCAGCGGCACGCTAAAGTATATTTTGTCTTTCTCGGCACGCACGCGCAGCAGCCCCTGCTTGGTCACGGTTACGGCCACATTATCGCCTTCCAGCTTGTCGTCTTTGTATAAAACACCATTTACTTCCTGGTTCAGGCGCTGCTCAATGGCTGTGATGGAGATGGAGACAGGCACCGTAACAGCCGATAGCCGGGGCTGGTACACCGGCGCGACAGTAGCCGTTGCGGGCGCCGAGGCCGTTAGCATTTCGGTGCTCGAGCAGCCGGGCAGCGCCAGCGAGCCGGCAAATGCAACAGATAAAAGCAGGGACAGGGATAATTTTTTCACGATTCAGGCCTCCTTAAAAAGCGGCGCAAGTTACGACGTCTTTTTCAGTTCAGCTATAACAGGCAAGGGTCGTACCAAACTAATTGGGGCCCGAGCCTAAAGCAGCTTTTGCAGCATGTTCTGGAGGGCATCTTCGGTAGAGACGATACCGCAATCGAGCAGGGTGCCGTTTTTGTAGGTGGCAAAGAATGGGGTGCCCGTCATTTTAACTTCCTGGCTGGAAACCGGGTTTTCTTTGGCGTGCATGCGCACAAACGTAATATTTTGGTAAGCAGGCTTAGCGGCCATGTTGGTAAAGCCGGGAGCAAGCCTTTTACATACCGGGCAATGCTCGTCTATAAATTTCACAATAACTTTATCCCGTTCAAAGATCAGTCGCCGCAGTTCTTCGTCATTCGATTCAATTATATTCATCTCCCGCTCGCTCGTTTTTGTTGATTAAGTATGGGCTTTAAAAAGCTTCTGGTAGCAGTGTATACTTGGGTCAGGGCCTCCCGGGTTACTGCCCGGGGCTGCGGATACCATGATTTAACAGCTTTTATACCTGGGCAAAACGCCATTTGCGGTACTTTACGACTGCTGCGCGTAGGGCGGCGGCCAGCTGGTCATCGTCTTTAAACTGCAGCTGGTTCAGTACCCGGTATTCTACCTGCACCTCCAGCTGGCGCGAACTAAAAGGCCAGGGCTGCACGTGCAGAGCCCCATCGCCTGATTGCCTTATAAAGTAGGTCTGGTTATCCGGACCGGCGGTAATTTCAAGAGCACGTTCGTCGGCGGGCAGCTCCTGCCGGCAAAGTATAAGGGAGAGGCGGTCGCACCATTGCAGGATGGCATACGCTTTTTTAGCTTCCCGGCTGCTGATGTGCAGGTGCCTGCGGCAGGCCTGCTGCAGGGCCTGTTGGTTGTTGAGGAAGATATCAGCCGCTTGGCCGGTGCTCCGCAGCTTTTCATAGAGGAAACTCATGTGCATCGAGGTGAGCAGCGTAACCCATTGGCCCTGAAACGGCACAGCGTGCATCAGGGCTTCGGCCTGTTCCAGGGTTGGCGGCTGCAGCGCGAAATCGGCCGGCGCACCGGCGGGGGTGAGGCCGTCCTTTCCCTGCCATGTTTTCTGGCGGTTGTCGTGGTTGGCAATGGCAATGAGGGTGGCTACCCAGTGCGGGCACTGCAGGTTGGGCTTCAGGTAGTAAGCCAGCTCTGCTGCCAGCACCCCATGTGCCTGCTGGTAAATCACTTCCCAGCCTTCCGGAATGGCGTTTACGATCATAGGTCAGGTTATACGTTGCGCAAGTATAAACTGCCTTTACCGGAGAAAGTTAGTGGGAGAGGGCTGGGATGAGCGTTGCAGGTCCAGGGCCAACCACCCCTGACCCCTCCTTGACTAAGGAGGGGAGCCGGTTATTGTAGTATAAGCGTTGTAGTTTTAGCTTCATTAGCTTGCTCACAAGATCCTTTCAGGATGACAAAAAAGAAGAGGTATGGAGAGTGAGTTTATACTTGAGTAAAGTCTAAGCAGCATAGTTTAGGTGATAACATCCCCCTACCCCCTTCAAAGGGGGACTTCGGCTATTGCTATACTTAGGCTAAGGTTTCATAGCGGCAGCCATCGCGCAGACAGGTCACGACCTGTCCCTACAAGAGGTTAGCATAGTAATAGACAGTAGCTATCGAAAGCTTCCCAGTCCTTGGGTTGAGCGCCTTGGTGTGTTGCGGTGCCCGTCAGGGCAGCCCGCTAGGGCAGCTTCACGCCACAGTGCGAAACGCAAGGACGAGCCCCCGCGGGCTTGGAGCGCTCCAAAGCCAAAGATGAAACAAGAACAAGTATAAGGCTGAGCAAGAACAGTAGCTAACAAGTATAGCAGCAAGTGTAGACCTGAGAACAGCAGCAAGGAATTATAGCCGAAATATTATACTTGAAGAACAGCCACTACCAAGTATAAGCCAAAGTATAAACTATAGCATCCACCGCCAGCAAGTATAACCATAGAACACCAGGGTAAGAATCACCTCATCCTCCCCAAAATAAAAAGGGTGATAACAACACTGCTATCACCCTTTTAAAAAGCTATACTTAACCGGCTACGCCAGCGTTTGCTCCTGCTTCATTTTCTTCAGGTTTACCAGCATGTCTTCTGTCATGGCAGCCAGGTTGTAGGCGGGGTTCCAGTTCCAGTCCTGCCGGGCGGCACAGTCGTCGATGCTTTGCGGCCAGGAGTCTGCGATCTGCTGGCGCGAATCGGGCTTGTAGGTGATCGCGAAATCAGGAATATGTTTCCGGATGGAAGCAGCTATTTCTTTCGGCGAGAAGCTCATGGCGCCCAGGTTATACGAACTGCGCACTTTTACCTGTTCGGCCGGGGCGTGCATCAGGTCCAGGGTGGCTTTCAGGGCGTCCGGCATATACATCATCGGCAGGTAGGTGTCCTCGCTCAGGAAGCACTCATACGTTTCGCCATTCAAGGCTTTGTGGTAAATATCCACGGCATAATCGGTGGTGCCGCCGCCGGGCAGGGCTTTGTAGCCGATCAGGCCCGGATAGCGCAGGCTGCGCACATCCAAACCATACTTTTCGAAGTAGTATTCGCACCAGCGCTCACCTGCCTGCTTGCTGATGCCATAGACCGTGTTGGGGTCCATAACAGTGTGCTGCGGCGTGTGCTGGCGCGGCGTGCCAGGGCCAAAAACGGCAATAGAGCTGGGCCAGTATACTTTGCTTACCTTATGCTCCAGGGCAAGGTCCAGCACGTTAAAAAGGCCGTCCATGTTCAGTTTCCAGGCAAATTTCGGGTTCTTTTCGCCGGTAGCCGAGAGCACGGCCGCCAGGTGGTAGATCTGCTTGAATTTATACTTTGAGGCCAGGTCGGCCAGTACCTTTGGGTCCAGCACATCAACTTTCTCAAAAGGACCGGAATCGCGTAAATCGGCTTGCTTGGGTGCTGAAATATCCGCTGCCACTACATTCGCCCCGCCATACATGTTTCGCAGCTCGAGGGTAAGCTCAGAGCCAAGTTGCCCGCAGGCGCCAATTACCAGTACCGTATCACTCGTGTTTGCCATTGTTGCCATAAATTGTTGCGCAAAGTAACCCATTTCGGGGCAATACTAAAACATAACGACAAAGAAAGGTTTATAGGGCGGCAACTAATAAAAAACGTGTAAAACAGAAAACGCCTGCTATAAAGCAAGCGCTCTCAAGAACTAATCTAACCTTAACTAATCTAATCGTAATCACCTTGCGGACAAAGGTAGGGCAGCAGGTTAAGCTGGAGAAGTGCCCAAAGCAGATTTAACTATTTGTTAATAGGGGCCGCTGAAATCAGAAAGCGCGCCTTCCGCTGTTTCAGGTAATTGAAATTCCTATCTTTGTAAAGAGGACGTCGGGATTTAACGTATGATAGGCCAAACAGACGACCAGGCCGCAGATTTGCCGCTATAGCACTACCTGAGCATGACATTTGAAGAGTACCTGGTAAAGAAACGAATAAATAAAGCAGCTTTTGAAGCGGCAGAACCGGCGCGCTTTGCCGCGTGGCAGGAAATGTATGCCCAGATGCATGCCAATAGCTTTTATGTTTCGACCAAGATGGTCCTCAACAATGTGCGCCTGCGCTACCACCTGGCAGAGGACGAGGTGCCCAAACCGGCTGTTGCTGCCCCTGCAGCGGCTGCGCGTCCTGCCGTAGCGGGCCGGCGGGCTGCGCCACGACCAGCGGCTGATGCTCCACCAGCGCCAGCCGAAGCGCCGTCTTTGCCGGCTGTTCCACAGGAAACACCTGCACAAACACCCGCACCCGCTAAACCGCGCCCTGTCATCCGCCGGCCGGCTGCCATGCAACCACCCACGGCAGCAAGCGAAGAAGCCGCAACAGCAGCAGACCAGGTGCAGCCTGCCGCTTCAGAAACGTCGCCGACAGCGCCACCGGCAGCGCCACGGCCGCGCCCGGTGATAAAAAGGCCCGCCGCTTTGCAAAAGCCAGAGGCGCCTGAGCACGATGCGTCAGCCGAAACGCCGCCGCCAGCAGAAAACGCTGCCGCTACAGCTCCGCGCCCAAGACCTGTGATAAAGCGTCCCGCGGCGCTGCAGAAGCCAGCAGAAGCGCTGCCTCCGGCCCCTCCTGTTGGAGAGGAAAGTCCGGGGCCAACGGCCGGGGAAGGACCCAAGCCGCCGCGGCCGCGACCCGTAATCAAGCGACCGACAGCCCTGCAGCAAACACCTGAAGAGGAAGTAAAAGAAACTACCGGCCAGCAGGAAGCACCTATACCGCAGGCACCGGACGCAGCCGCAACAGAGCAACCACCAAAGCCGCCGCGCCCCCGGCCGGTGATGAAGCGCCCGGCACCAGCCGCAGAGAACAAGGCGGCGCCCAAAGAGGAATTGCCAAAGGAAACGCCTGCAGAAGAAGGGAAGCCTCCGCGGCCAAGGCCCATTATGCGCCGTCCGCCGCCAAAGCCCGATGAAGGAGGCGCTTAACAGGAAAATTCTTCAAACCGAATAACGCGAAACGACTAACGAACAACGATAAAATGTACGGAACCTTAAAAGCAGATTTAGAACAGCAACTGGCCGAAATTCAGGAAGCAGGCTTGTATAAAAAAGAACGCATCATTACCACGCCGCAGGGCGCTGACATTAATACCACGCAGCAGGCCCACGTGCTTAACTTCTGCGCCAACAACTACCTGGGCCTTTCAGCGCACCCGCGCGTAATTGAAGCGGCCAAAGAAGCTATCGACACCCATGGGTATGGGATGAGCTCGGTGCGCTTTATCTGCGGCACGCAGGATATCCACAAAGAGCTGGAACGCAAGTTGTCGGAGTTCCTGGGCACAGAGGATACCATCCTGTATGCGGCGGCCTTCGATGCGAACGGCGGGGTGTTTGAGCCTTTGTTCGATGCCGAATCGGCTATTATCTCGGATGCCCTGAACCATGCGTCCATTATCGACGGTATCCGGTTGTGCAAAGCGCAGCGTTACCGCTATGAGCATAACAACCTGGCCGACCTGGAGGCAAAACTGCAGGAGTCGCAGGGAGCCAAGCACCGTGTGATCGTTACGGACGGCGCTTTCTCGATGGATGGCACCGTGGCGCAGCTGGACAAGATCGTAGCCCTGGCCGAGCAGTATAATGCCGTGTTGCTGGTGGACGACTCGCATGCCACCGGCTTTATGGGCAAGACCGGCCGCGGCACGCACGAGTACCACAACGTGATGGGCAAAGTAGACATCATTACAGGCACGCTGGGCAAAGCCTTAGGCGGCGCGATGGGCGGTTTCACGTCTGGCCGCAAAGAGATCATCGACATGCTGCGTCAGCGCTCACGCCCATACCTGTTCTCCAACTCGCTGGCACCTTCTATTGTGGGCGCCTCTATTGCCGTGCTGGACCTGCTGAGCGCGACCACCGAGCTGCGCGACAAGCTGGAATGGAATACAAAGTACTTCCGCGAGAAGATCACCGAAGCCGGTTTTGACATCAAGCCCGGTGACCACCCGATCGTGCCGGTGATGCTGTACGATGCCCCACTGGCGCAGGAGTTTGCTGCTCGCATGCTCGACAAAGGCATTTACGTGATCGGTTTCTACTACCCGGTAGTAGGCAAAGGGCAGGCGCGCATCCGGGTGCAAATGTCGGCCGTGCACGACAAAGAGCACCTCGACAAAGCCATTGCCGCCTTTACCGAAGTGGGCAGAGAGCTGGGTGTGCTGAAATAAAAAGCATTCGGCTGCCTGGCGTTATCACGCGCAGCTTATACTTGCTTAAAGTATAGAAAAGCCACTCCTGTAGCGGGAGTGGCTTATTTTTTATAACTTGTCCGGATGGCAAAATAATCCCGTACACAAGAGGGGCGAGGCGCAGCATTTTGCTGCAGGAGGGTGAGGTATAAGTGCAATTATCCGGGTTATTGTCTGAAGAAAAAGAAACGGCACATGAATCTGTTAAATCACAATCCTGTTGTATTCTGGCTCATTATTTTAAACTACGTGTTTGTGGTTTACAGCCTTCATCACCTTGTCTTTAAATCGCATTATAACCTGAACCAGCGCCTGACCTGGATGGCCGTGCTATGGATTGTGCCGATCGTAGGGCCTGCTATTTACTGGTTTGCCTGGAACAGGCGCAGCATCTAAAGTATACGGCAGGGAAGTATAAGAAAAGCCATTCCGAGCGGCTATACTTTGCTGCTTGGTTTTCCATCATCCTACCTGCTTATACTTTCCGGTTGGTATACTTGCCAGGCGCTTATTCCAAGTATAGAGCAGGGGAGCAGCCATGGCGGGCCTCTTTTCTGAAAAAAGATTTCTCTTCCTGATCCAGCGTTTCAATTCTGTTACAGCAGCGCTTGTAATTATGCGGCGGTACTGGATTTTTCGGTGGCAGCGGCCGCCGGGCGCTGATCGGTGTCGAAGAGGAACTGGTTGAGCTTAATGCGCAAGTCTGCCGAAGAGAGGTTGCGGAACACTTCACCATTCCGGACCAACGCGATCTGCCCGGTCTCTTCCGATACCACCAGCACAATGCTATCGGTCACTTCAGTGAGGCCGATGGCGGCGCGGTGGCGCAGGCCCATGGAAGCCGGCACATCGTTGTTCTCGGTTACCGGCAGAATGCAGCGGGCCGCTTTGATGCGGTTGTTTGCAATGATCACGGCGCCGTCGTGCAGGGGGCTGTTCTTGTTAAAAATGGACATGAGCAGGCGCTTGGAAATAATGGCATCGATCAGATCGCCGGACTCAGCATAGTATTTCAGTTCCGAGCTTTTGGCAAACACGATCAGGGCGCCTGTGTTTTTGCCGGCCAGCGATTTGGCGGCTTCGATAAAGGGCGTGAGGCTTATTTTGTCGCTCTGCTCGCGGCGCCACGGGAAGCTCCGGAAAAAGCGGTCGTTGTTAAAGGCAGTGGTTTTGCCAATCATCAGCAGGAAGCGCCGTATCTCGGGCTGGAAAAGTATGATGGCCGCCAGCACGCCCACGCCCATAAACTGACCCAGTATAATGGTGAGCAGCTCCATGCCCGCCGCGCGCACCACCAGGTACAGCAGGTAAATAGACAACAGCCCCAGAAAGATCTTCAGCGCCACGCTGCCCGTCAGGAGCTTGTAGAGCTGGTAGAGCAGCACCGTTACGAGCAGGATGTCGATAATATCGAGAAAATTGATCTCTAAAAAACCTATGCTGAATAAGAATATCAAAGTGTTGTTTTCTTGTAAAGTTCGATGGTCTGTTTAGTTTCTTTTACGTCGTGCACCCGTAAAATGGCGGCTCCTTTCATCAACGCCATGGTATTAAGCGCTATTGTGCCGGGCAGTGCGTCGGCCTGGTCGATACCCAGAAATTTATAAGCCATGGACTTGCGCGAAACGCCCACCAGCACGGGCAAGCCAAGTATACGGAACGCCTCCAGGTGCTGCAGCAGTTCAAAATTCTGGCTCACGGTTTTGGCAAAACCAAAACCTGGGTCCACGATAATATCCTTTACGCCAAGCTGCCGCAGCCGGGCTGCCTGCACCTGCAGTTCGTCCAGCACCTCGGTTACGAGATCTTCATATGCGGTCATACTTGCCATGGTTTGGGGCGTGCCGCGCATGTGCATCAGAATGTAAGGCACCTGCAGCCGTGCAACGGTTTCATACATGGCCTCGTCGAGCTGGCCGGCCGAAATATCGTTGATGATGGCGGCGCCGGCGTCAATAGCGGCTTCGGCCACCCCGGCCCGAAAGGTATCCACCGACAGGATCGCCTCCGGAAACGCTTTTACAATGGCTGCAATAGCCGGCACAATGCGCGCCTGCTCTTCCTGCGCCGGCACATCGGCGGCACCCGGGCGGCTGGAGTAGCCCCCGATATCGAGGATATCGGCGCCAGCGGCCAGCATGGCTTCCGCTTTTCGTACGGCCTCATCAGTAGAGTGCAGGCGGCTGCCGGCAAAAAAAGAGTCGGGGGTCAGGTTCAGGATCCCCATGACCTTCGGCGTGTCCAGCTGCAGGATTTTTCCGCGACAGTTGAGTGTGGTTTTTTTGCTAAAAAGCGTATCTTTCGCTTCCAATGGTGCCCTTTGCGTCAAGTGTCTTTAAAATTAAACCTAAAAAATTGATAAGTCAAACACTCCAGGAATATAATCGGGTAATACAGCGCTGCAAGGATACGTTTGTGAAAAAAACGAAGGACTATGGTACCGCCTGGCGTGTGCTGCGGCTGCCTTCCATCACCGACCAGATCTTTATCAAAGCGCAGCGCATCCGGTCCATCCAGGAAAAAGGCAAGCAGCTGGTAGAAGACGACATTAACGGGGAGTTTGCAGGCATTATCAACTACTGCGTGATTGCCCTGATGCAGCTGAGCCTGCCTGCCGATGCCCCCATGAGCCTGTCGGCCGAAGAGGTGGAGCGCCAGTATACGCACCATATCGAGGAGAACATCAAGCTGCTCACGGCCAAGAACCACGACTACGGCGAGGCCTGGCGCGACATGCGTGTTAGCTCCATCACTGATATTATTCTGATGAAGCTCTACCGCACCAAGGAGATCGAGGATAACGAGGGGCAGACGCTTATTTCGGAAGGCGTGGAAGCCAACTACCGCGACATGATCAACTACGCCGTATTCGCCCTGATTTTGTCGGGGTATGCGGAGGAGGTGCAGTAAGGTATAGTTTATACTTGGGTTTATAGTTTGATGCTATACTTGCCATTTGATTTTTGTCATTTCGAGTGTAACGAGAAATCTGCGTTTTAAGCAGGTGTTGCCCCGGATCTCTCCCGTTGTTCGGGATAACAGGAGAGGGTTATAGTATAACGCTCTACCCTTTAAACGTTCTAACTTTTTAACGCATAAGAATGAAGTATATAAGCAGATTCTGCTGGTTTTTTGTGGGCGTGCTGTTCATCTTTTCGGGCCTGATCAAGATAAACGACCCGGTGGGCACGGCCATTAAGCTGGACGAATATTTTGAAGTGTTCGCCACTGACTTCGCCGCCTTTTTCCTGGCCTTTCGGCCGGCAGCCCTGTTCCTGTCCATTTTCCTGAGTGCCTCGGAAATTGTGCTCGGAGTGGCCCTGCTGCTGCGCTGGCGGCTCAAGAGGGTGCTGGTGGCGTTGCTGGCCATGATCGTGTTCTTTACCTTTCTTACCTTTTACTCGGCCTACTTTAACAAAGTAACGGATTGCGGCTGCTTTGGCGATGCTATTAAGCTGACGCCCTGGGAGTCGTTTACCAAAGACCTGGTGCTGCTGGTGATGATCGTGGTGCTGCTGTTCACGCAAAAATACCTGCCGCCGCTTACCCGCCCCAAAACAGGCGCTGTGGTTACGGCGCTGTCTGCTATACTTGCTGTGGGCATAGGCTGGTACGCTTACCAGCACCTGCCGTTCATCGACTTCCGCCCTTACAAGACCGGCAACGACATTCAGGCGCTGATGAAGCCCTCAGCTCCGCTGCGCTACAAGTATGTGATGCTAAAGAACGGGCAGGAGCAGGAGTTTGAAGAATACCCGACCGACGAAACCTACAAGTTTAAGGAGATGGTGGCCATTAACCCCGAAGACGGTCCCCGCATTACAGACTTTAATGTATGGACCGACGAAGGCGACTTTACGCAGGAGGTTTTCACGGGGAACAAGCTGCTGGTCATTGTGCAGAGCACGGCCACAGCAGACCAGAAAGATTTTGATAAGATTAACAAACTGGTGAAAGCTGCCGAGCAGGCCGGCATCCAGCCGATGGTGGTAACGAGCAGCAGCGGACAGGAGTTTGAGATGTTCCGCCACGAGGTAAACCTGGCAGCGCCTTACTACTTCGGTGACGGCACAGTGCTCAAAACCATTATCCGGGCCAACCCCGGGCTGGTGCTGCTGCAGAACGGCGTCGTAAAAGGCAAGTGGCACCACAACGATACCCCGGACATAGCCGAGGTGAAAGGCCTGCTCACCAAATAAGCCCTCTGCGCGTAACGGGTATCCGGCCATACTTGTTCTAAGAACGTATGGTTGGCACCGCTGCGCTCGTGCGCCTGTGCCAACCGGCTCCAGCTAGTCATTTCAATGTATAACCCACCCTCACTATAATGCGGATTTTCTTACTTGGCATGATGGGCAGCGGCAAAACCACGCTGGGGCGGCAACTGGCCGGGCGGCTGGACTACACGTTTGTGGACCTGGATGCGCTGATCGAAGCCCGGCAGGGCCAAAGTATTGCTACGCTGTTTGAGCAGCAGGGCCAGGAGCGGTTCCGCGAGTTGGAACGGGAAGCGCTGGCCGCTGTGGTGCAGGAGCATACGCAGGTAGTGGTTTCTACGGGAGGCGGTGCGCCCTGCTTTTTCGATAACATGGCCTTTATTAACCGGTGCGGGAAAAGCATTTTCCTGGATGTGCCGGTAGCGGAACTGGTGCGGCGGCTGCAACAATCGAACCTGCAGGCTCGGCCCTTGCTGGCAGGTAAAACCCCCGAGGAACTCTCCACTTTTTTAAGCGAAACATTAGCTAAACGGCGGCGGTTTTATGAGCAGGCCACGTATAGGATAGCGAAAGGACCTTATACTGTTGCTATTTTAGAAACACTACTCAACCATCCCTGATGACTCGCGTTATACGGTTATACTTGCTCCGGCTAAGCGTGGCAGAAAATAGTTTTTTGAGTAGTTTTGCGGCAGAAACAAGTATAGAGTAAAACATATGAAACCGAATCACAAAGGCAGCGCGCAGCTTTTCCAGAACCCTATTCTGGAGAAAATGACCCGAACGCATATTGCCATGCCGATCTCCATTTTTATCCTAATTGCCATCGGCTTAATTTATTACGGACTAGCTTACAGCCTGATCAACGTACTGGAAGCCGTTGGCTTCTTTTTCCTGGGTTGGTTTATTTTTACGCTGATCGAGTACCTGGCCCACCGCTATTTGTTCCACATGGATACCAGCACCCCAGGCCGGGCGCGGATGCAATACATCGTGCACGGCAACCACCACGACTATCCTAAAGATAAAAAACGCCTGGCCATGCCGCCGGTGGTGAGCATTTTATATGCCTCAGCCTTTTTCTTTTTCTTCAAGCTTTTCTTCGGGCAGTTTGTGTTTGGCCTGGTGGCCGGCATGTTGTTCGGCTATGCCATGTACCTGTCGGTGCACTATGCCGTGCATGCGTATGCGCCGCCTAAAAATTTCCTGAAAACCCTTTGGATCCATCACAGCATCCACCACTACAAAGACCCGCATGCGGCCTATGGCGTATCGTCGCCACTATGGGATTACCTGCTGGGCACTATGCCCAAACGCAATAGGTAAGGTATGCCGCTACCGTGGCAAAACATCGGAACAACAGTTTTCTGTAACTAAAAAGAGCAGCCCTTGGGCTGCTCTTTTTAGTTTTTATTGTCTGCTTGCTGTTAGCGTCTGAGCTTGCGGAAAAGCCATACGATCAGCAGCACCACAATAACTATCACAATAAGGGCGGTCCACATGCCGGCCTTAAAAATGTCGCCTATCACATCGCAACTGGTCAGCGTACAGGTTAGCAGCACGAGTACGGCCATTAAATAGGGTTGTATATTTTTCATGATCTTAGTGTTAAGGTTTCAGCTGGCTGGTACCACCTGGCAAAGTATAGCCAGCCATTTATATGATAATATTGCCATGTTAGTTATAGTTACTGGCAGAAGGCTAAAAAGGTTAGGCAAAGGATGCTGCGGGCGTTTTCGGAAAGGCTTCAGCCAAAGGCCATTGCTACCCGATGCTTCCTTAACAGTAACCGCCTGGAAGCTCCTTTTCAGGGTATGAGCAGGTGTGGGGCCCTTGAGGTAATGGGCGCGCCTGCAGTATAAACCGGCTATTAGATAAGTATGAGAAGCGCTACCGGCTGTATTTAAAAAAGAAATACCGCCGGTTACCAGGAACCGGCGGTATTTCTTTTACTATAGTATGAAGTAATTTGAAATGAGTTTTAGAAAAGAATCCGGACAGGATTCTTGCTGCCAGGCATCAGACGGTGCTGGCGCCCTCTTTCTGGGCAAGCTGGAGCTTGCTGTGCTTGCGTCCGTAAGCGAAATAGATGACGATGCCGATGGCCATCCAGATGATGAGGCGCATCCAGGTATCAAAACCCAGGTTCACCATCATGTAACCGCAGATCAGAATGCCCAGGATAGGCACAAGCGGAACCAGAGGCGTTTTAAAAGGACGGTTCAGATCCGGGCTGGTACGGCGCAGCACAATAATGCCGGCACAAACGATCACGAAAGCCAGCAGGGTACCAATACTTACCAACTCACCCAGCAAGCCGATCGGGAAGATACCTGCTACGATGCCTGCTACAATGCCAGTCACGATTGTGGTAACGTGCGGGGTGCCAAAGCGGGGATGCACACGGCCGAATACGGCTGGCAACAGCCCGTCGCGTGACATGGCAAAGAAGATACGCGGCTGCCCCATGAGCATAACCAGTACAACAGAAGCCAGGCCGGCCACTGCTCCGACGCCCGTAAAAAAGTATAACCACTTCAGAGCCGGTCCGGCTGCTGCAAGCGCTACCAGCACCGGATCAGGCACGTTCAGGTTCTTGTAAGAGGTTAAGCCGGTCAGTACCAAAGACATCAGTACATACAGCAGCGTGCAAACGCCAAGGGAGGTTAGCATGCCAATGGGCATATCTTTCTGGGGATTTTTTGCTTCCTGTGCAGCCGTACTAACCGCGTCGAATCCGATGTAAGAAAAGAAAACGACAGCAGCACCCTGCACAATACCCTGCCAGCCATAGCGGGCACCTCCTTCACTCAGCACCTCGCGAGCCGGGATAAAAGGCTCCCAGTTGGCGGAATCCACATACTGAAAACCAAAAGCAATCACCAGCAACACGATGGCCACTTTCACGATCACGATCATGTTGTTGAACCGGGCAGATTCCTGGATGCCGATAACCAGCAGTGTCGTCATAACGGCGATCAGCGCAACGGCAGGCAGGTTGATGAGCGAACCGGTTGTAGAAAAAGAGCCGGCTTCATAAGCGAGCGGCGCACTGGCCACTGCCGCAGGAATGGTAATACCGAGTGATTTAAGCAAACTCACAAAGTTACCGCTCCAGCCCACAGCTACTGTAGCCGCGCCAAAGAGGTATTCCAGGATAAGGTCCCAGCCAATGATCCAGGCAATAAATTCACCCAGTGTGGCATAGCCGTAAGTATAAGCGCTACCGGCAATCGGGATCATAGAGGCAAACTCGGCATAGCAGAGGCCCGCAAACAAACAGCCCAGGCCTGCGATAATAAAAGAGAAAACAATGGCCGGGCCGGCGGCATTGGCGGCAGCCGTTCCGGTAAGCACAAAAATGCCCGCTCCGATAATAGCCCCTATACCCAGCATGGTCAGGTTGGTGGCCGTTAGCGTCCGCTTGAGCCCGTGCTCACCGCTATCGGATTCTTGCATCAGTTTTTCAACCGATTTGGTGGCAAAAATATTTTTTTCCATAAATAGTTAGTTAGTGTATTTAAGCGTGTTAGTAAGTGGCGATGGTAGAAGATTGAAAGATAGAAGACATTGGTTAATTTCGACTAATTTATTTTAATCAAGTTCGGAATATACTTGCCGGCGCATCCCTTATGTGCGGTACAGAAACAGGTATGCACCAGGGAAGTACAGATTTAGCGCAACAAGTATACTTATAAATCTGCCAAAAACCTGATGCCGTTCCCCGAAATACTATTATCGGCGCCTGTTAAACTACCACAGCATACTTCCTGCCTGCCTGGGACAAAGAGACGGCAGCCCAGTATGCCATAGCAGGATGTCGCAAATCCAGTCAGCTGGGTAAGTATAAACCGGTAAAGACAGCTCCTGGTGTAGCAGAGAGGCGGGCAGGGAGTTGATATGCTGTGCTTTGGGGCATAAACCCGGGCAGCTGCATGGCCCTGGCAAAGCTGCAGTTATGTAGCTGGTGCAGAAGGAGGCAAAGTGCAGCCACATAAAAAAGCCACTTAGCAGTTTTACCTGTAAGTGGCTGATGAGAAAAATTTGCCCTCCCGGAATCAAAATAAAGCCCCTGTTGCCTACAGGCGAGAAACGGGCTTATTTGTCGGCTTCAATGTAGTACTGCAGGTTTTCTTTGGTAATGATGTCGAGGGGGAGGTACTTGATGGGGTTATTCAACTTCTGGAACACGAGGTGATCCGCCAGACCCTGAATGCCCCAGTAACCCTGTCCTTTAGGGTTCTGGTTGATTAAGAACTGGATAACTCCCTGGTTGAGAAAGTGCAGGTTCTTTTCCATGAGATCGTAGCCCACCAGGTGTACCTGGTGCCGTTGCCTGCGTTGCAGGTGTTCTGCCACTATACTTGCCTTCGAATTCGTCACAAACAAGCCCCGGATGTTGGCTACGTCAGCAAACAGCTGGTCAAGTTGCCGGGCAATGGCGGTTTCGGAAGTGCTTTGTAAGTCGATTTGTATCACCTGGTAAGCGCCTGTGGTGGCCTGGCTTGCAAAATAGTCTCTGAACCCCTGCTCTTTGTGCAGCAGGTGCGACGAATTGAGGATGTCCTCTTCGATGTGCGCTACCACAAAGGTAGCCGGATCCGGGCAGCCATAGTGCAGCAGCTTGCCTGCCAGAAAGCCGCTTTGGTAAGAGTCCTGCCCAATATACATCAACGGCTGGTAGTCTGGTATCTGCGTGTTAAAGAGCACAACCGGAATGGCAAGCGCTTGCCATTGGGTAAAGAAAGGCAGCGACTGCCGGTGAAAAATCGGTGCCAACAGAATGCCATCGGGCGCGGCCGCTGTAACCTTCTCCGCTTCCTGCAGAAAGGAGTTTACCTGGAAAGGATCAAAAATATACTCTGTTACCCGAATGCCATATTGTTTTAGCTCCTCAACTGCTTTCCCGATGCCCGCTTTTGGGGCCTGCCAGTAGCTATCGGCGGCAGGGTCGGGGATGAGAGCCGCAATATCATAGATCTTTTTACTCACAAGCGCCCGGGCCAGCACGTTGGGCTTATAGTTGAGTTCTTCCGCAATTTTTAGGATCCGTTCCCGCACCTCCTCCGACACCCGCCCTCGGTTGTGCAGCACCCGGTCTACCGTGCCGGTCGATACGTTGGCCTTGGCGGCAATGTCCTTGATCCTGATAGTATGATTCTCCACGTTTGATGCAGTTAAAGTGAGGCCAACGGCTCCCGCTGTCCTTGTTTGCAAACATACCAAATTATACGGATGCTCCCACCCAGCTATTGAAAGTATGGCAGGCCAGGCCCAGCGACTCCCGCTCCTTCGTCCGGCCTTTTACGGGTACAGGAAATAGATACGGCGCTGAGAAAGCCCGGGCACCAGCTCCGGAGGTAAAGCTGCGTTTGCCTGCACGCAGCCTGCGTGTTCGTAAACGTTTGTTTATTTTGCTTGCTAAGTTAAGTTCAAAAGTCTATTTTAGCACACCTGCTTTCAAGGTTAAAGTAGCTGGACCACGGTTGTTTTGGCCCGCCGCCAACGCAGCAGATACAGCAACCCTGCCTTATGAAAGGCAGTCCACAGGAGGGCCACGCGCCTGTCTCATTTATTTGTTGAAAGGAAAGTAAATAGATGCAAAACGAACCCACTTTATTAGTGCTGGCAGCCGGTATGGCGACACGCTACGGCAGCCTGAAGCAGATGGCAGGCTTTGGTCCTCATGGCGAAACTCTGCTGGATTATTCTGTCTATGATGCGCTGAAAGCCGGATTTGGCAAGGTCGTGTTCGTGATCCCCAGGTCGGCAGAGGAGGCGTTTAAAGCGGGTGTAAGGCAGCGTTTACCGGCTGGTCTAGCGGTGGCGTATGTGGTACAGGAGCTGGACATGTTGCCCCAGGGCTTTGTGGTACCGGAGGGGCGTATCAAGCCCTGGGGAACCGCGCATGCCGTTTGGGTAGCAGCTCCCGAGCTGCAGGGCCCGTTTGCGGTGATCAATGGCGACGATTTCTATGGCTATACCTCCTTTAAGCTCGTGGCAGATTTCCTGCAGCAAAGCACCGATGACAAAGCATACAGTTTGGTGGGTTTTAAGGTAGAGAACACGCTCTCAGAGCATGGTGCCGTGTCGCGGGGCATTTGCAGCCTGGATCCGGAAGACTACCTGCTTTCGCTGACGGAACAGACGCACATTGTGCGCACGGACACCGGCATTGCGGTGCAGGAGCCTGGCGGCCAATCGCACCTGCTGGGAGCAGGAGAAGTGGTGTCGATGAACCTGATGGCCTTTAAGCCTTTGGTGTTGCCTTACTTTGAGGCGGGGCTGCGAAAGTTTCTGCAGGAAAACAGCGACAAGCCCACGGCAGAGTTCTACCTGCCGGATGTGGTGAACACGCTGGTGCAATCGGGCGAAGCCAGGGTAAAAGTGCTGCACACGCCGGAGAAATGGTTTGGCGTGACCTACCCCGGAGACAAGGCCACAGTGACGCAGCGCCTCCATGACTTAATAAAGGCGGGGGTATACCCCGAAAACCTGTGGGAGGATGCCGCCTTGCCCGCTCTTACCTAACCGTACGAAAGTCCTAAAAATGAAAATACTGGATATTCCACGCTTGCCTCACTTGCACGTTAACAGCCCGCTGCCGCAACTCACCGAGGTTCTGGACGCGCTCCCACGGCATGCCATTGGCAGCGCCCCCTGGGCCGTAACCGACCCGGTGGCCGAGGCCGCCTTTGCAGTGGGCCATAACGAGGATTGCCTCTTTCTAAAATATTTCGTGAGAGAAGATGCCATACAGGCCAGGTACCGCCAGACGAACGATACGGTGTATAAAGACAGCTGTGTTGAATTTTTTATAGCATTGCGGGGGGAGCAGGCCTACTATAACTTCGAGTTTAACTGCCTGGGCACTTGCCGGGCAGGCTTTGGGGCCAGCCGCGATGGCAGAGCACTTTTGCCCGAACACCACCTGGCGCACGTGCGGCGGTGGGCAGCATTGAAAGTTTCCTCGCAAGAGACGCCTAAAGCAAGCTGGCAACTCACGCTGGTTATACCCCCACAGGTATTTGCAGCGCACCAACTCACGAGCTTGCTGGAAGAGCAGGTATCCGTGAATCTTTTTAAATGTGGCGACGAACTGGCAGAGCCACACTATCTGGCGTGGAACAGCATCGAGGCGCCGCTGCCCAACTTCCACCTGCCGGCTTTTTTTGGAGAGGCGCGGTTTTGGTAACCATCAAACGTAAAAGCCCCGCCGCCAAAGCAGGAAAAGCTCAGGGGGCTGAAGGATAAACTGGTAGCGGGTGTGACAAGATAAAGGACAAACCTGCTGTAGCAGCAAGTATAAAGGCCGCTTCCGCTTAGAAATAGGAATTCAATGGACCGAAGAGAGAGTTTAAGGGCATTGCTGTTAGGCGGGTTTCCAAATGATCCGGCCCCTGGCGCCACGCTGCCGGAGCGAGAAGAAACGCATGCCCTAATAACAACCAACTCCTTCCGGAGCCGGTGGGAAACATTGCCTGATGCCGCCAGCCCCGGAGAAGCCTTCAGGGCATGGCCCCCTGAGGACTGGCTTGTGCAGGAAGGGGAACTGCTGTGCCGGGGCGGAGGCCCGGACCGAACGGTGCAGCTGCTTACGCATCGGTTGTCGGAGCAGGAAGGCGCTTTTATACTTAGCACCCAGATCCGGTTCTGGATGGGGGCAGCAGCAGTAGAGGCAGGCTGGCGGATAAGTATAGCGGGCGGTGGCGTGTTAGATGTAGGAGTGCAGCGAGGGGGAGAGCTCTTTATCGGTACGGTGCAAAGCAACAGGATTATACCCGGGGAAAAGCTGCAACAGCCTGTGCGGCTCCTCTTAAAGGTATGGCCACTGCCACAAGGCGGCTGCCATGCCAGGCTTACCGCGCTGGATACCTATGGCAACACGCTCTGTGTCCTTAAATCAACCCAATATGGGGCAGAAAGCTGGCAGGGGAGCATTGCGTTGCTAAGCCATTCTCCAGTGGCAGGCGACAGGTCTGGCAAGGAAGTGAGCTTTAGATATTGGGAGGCAGCAGGCGAGAGACTGGTGGCGCAGGAGCACCCAGAATAGAATGAAGGACCGCAGATAGCGCCTTGATCAGAACGATTTATACTATAAAAATAAGCAAAGCCGGAGTGATCTATACCTGAAAAAACATGATGAACAGAAGAAAATTTGTACGCAACACCAGCCTTTCTGCCGCAGCCCTGTCTGTGCTGCCTGGCCAGAATCTGTTTGCCGCTAAGGCCAAAGACAAAGTGAAAATAGCCCTTATCGGCACAGGCCTGCGCGGCCAGAACCACCTGGACCTGCTGCTCCGCCGCGACGATGTGGACTTGGTGGCGATCTGCGACGTAAGCGACCGCATGCTCGGCATGGCGAAAGAAGCGATACAGAAGAGCGGAAAGCCGATGCCGAAGATCTTCACCGGCGACGACTACGCCTGGAAGCGAATGCTGGAGACCAAGGGCCTGCAGGCTGTGGTGATCGCTACCCCATGGGAGTGGCACAAGCCGATGCTGCTTGGCGCTTTGGACGCCGGCCTGAAGTATGTGGCCACCGAAGTGGTGCTGGGCATCACGCTGGATGACCATTGGGAGGTGGTGCACGCCGCTGAGCGGCATAATGCCCATGTGATGATGCTGGAAAATGTGTGCTACCGCCGTGATGTGATGGCCGTGCTGAACATGGTGCGCCAGGGTGTGTTTGGGGAACTGCTCCACCTGCAGGGAGGCTACCAGCACGACCTGCGCGAGGTGAAGTTCAACGACGGGGAGCATGCTTATGGCCATGGGGTGAAGTTTGGCGAAGACGCCTTCTCCGAGGCCCAATGGCGCACGAACCACTCCGTGCACCGCAACGGCGACCTTTATCCTACGCACGGCGTCGGACCGGTGGCCCACTACATCAATATCAACAGGGGCAACCGCTTCCTGACGCTCAACTCTTATGCGACAAAAGCACGCGGGCTGCACAAGTATATCGTTGACCGGGGCGGTGAGAACAATCCCAACGCCAAGGTAAAGTTCAGTCTCGGCGATATCGTTACGACCACGCTGGGCTGCGCCAATGGCGAAACGGTCCTCCTGCAGCACGACACCAACTCGCCGCGCCCTTATTCCCTCGGTTTCCGGGTGCAGGGCACCGAAGGACTTTGGATGGACGTGAACAACTCCATCTATGTGGAGGGCAAAAGCAAGCCGCACCAGTGGGATCAGGCTAAGGAATGGCTCGACAAGTATGATCACCCGCTCTGGAAAAAGTATGGCAACGATGCTCAGGGTGCAGGCCACGGCGGCATGGACTTCTTCGTGATCCATGCGTTTGTGGAAGCTGCCAAACGCAAAGAGCCAACCCCGATGGACGTATACGACGCTGCTGTCTGGAGCGCGATCACACCTTTAAGCGAGCAGTCTATTGCGCTGGGTAACGAAACGGTGGAGTTCCCGGACTTTACCGGTGGCAAATGGATGCAGCGCAAGCCAATATTTGCGCTGAACGACGACTATTAAGCTGGTTTATACTTCCTGTTGCGCTAGGTAGACCCAGGAACACAGGTTGAGAGCGGAAGGGGTATACTTTCGTTTGTTCGTCCGGCTGAAGCGGTGCAAATTGCTTCAGCCTTTTAGCATCAACAAGGCAGGAAAGCGTCTGTTCCTGTTGATGCTAAAAGGCTGGTGCGTCCTTTTTATGCTGATCGTTTTTTGTTCCTATACTTGCCCTTTGTGCCGCCATTGTTACACCATATTACTACTGCCATGCGCCTGACGCTTTTCTGCCTGCTCCTCATGTTGCCTTTTTTTGCCTGCCGCCGGGAGAAGCCGCAAACTAAAACAGAAGTTGCCAGGACTGCCGGTTCCGAGGAGACCTCCTGCCACAGCCACATGCCGCAGCGCTTTGCCGCGCTGACCGCTGCTACGGATAGCGGCGGGTATGCCGCAGAAAAGGCCCTGTCGCATGAAGGGATGGTATGGGTAAAGGGCGGCACTTTTCAGATGGGTGCCACCGACAATGAGGGGCGGCCCGACGAGTATCCTGCCCACACGGTGAAGCTGGACGGCTTCTGGATGGACGTAACGGAGGTGACCAACGCGCAGTTCGCCGCCTTTGTAGCGGCTACCGGCTACCAGACCGTGGCCGAGCGCAAACCTGATTGGGAAGAGCTGAAAAAGCAGCTACCGCCCGGTACACCTAAGCCCGCTGACGAGTTGCTGGTGGCGGCCTCGCTCACCTTTAGCCCGACCAGCCAGCCTGTGCCGTTAAACGATGCTTCGCAATGGTGGCGCTGGACGCCCGGTGCCAGCTGGCAGCACCCGCAGGGCCCGCAGAGCAACATCAAAGGAAAAGAAAACTACCCCGTAACCCAGGTGGCCTGGGAAGATGCTGCCGCCTATGCCCGCTGGGCAGGCAAGCGCCTGCCTACCGAAGCAGAGTGGGAGTATGCGGCCCGGGGCGGCCTGACAGGTAAGAAGTATAGCTGGGGCGATGAGGAGGTGGAGGCCGGCAAGCCAAAAGCCAATACCTGGCAGGGCAGCTTCCCGAACCAGGATGCGCAGTGGGACGGATTTGCAAGCGTAGCGCCGGTCAAATCTTTTCAACCAAACCGCTATGGTCTTTATGATATGGCAGGAAATGTGTGGGAGTGGGTGAGTGACTGGTATACCGAAGATTACTATCAGATGCTGGCCGGTAAAGTGTCGGAGAACCCGCAGGGCCCGCGTAAAAGCTTTGACCCGCAGGAGCCCACGGTGCCTAAGAAGATAACCCGCGGCGGCTCCTTTATGTGCAACGCCTCTTACTGCAAAGGCTACCGCGTAACATCAAAAATGAAATCCTCGCCAGATACGGGGCTGGAGAATACAGGCTTCCGGTGCGTGGCCTCCAGGTAAATTACCGGCAGTGCAGTTGTCCCGACATCGCCCTGTATTAGCTTTTTTCTTTCCGGAAAGTTCTTACGATATCAGTAAAGCGCAGTTCCGCTTCCGTATACCTGCGCAGCAGCATAAACTGGTTTTGAGCCCTCACCAGGTTCTGGCCGGCATAGGTGGTGGCATAGTAGGTGTCGCCGTTCAGGAAGTCGGCCAGAAAACGGATGGCCTGCATGTAGATCATAAACTTGCCCGCATACAGCAGCAGCTCCTTCTCCGCCTCCGTCAGCACATCGGCCATCTCCGTAAAATACCCTTCTATGATCGCCCGGAAATAATCTTCGCGCACCGTCACTTTTGTCAGATCCTGCACTTCCTCATTGGCCGGCGAAAGGTAGGTGCGCATCATATCACCCAGGTCGCTGATGAAATAGCCAGGCATCACCGTGTCCAGGTCGATTACGCAAAGTCCTTTGTCGTGCTGGTCAAACAGCACGTTGCTGATTTTGGTATCGTGGTGGATAACGCGCTTGGGAATACGGGGATCCGCCACCATCGCTTCATACGTTTGCACCAAATGCTGTTGTGCAAAAGCATCCGTTATAGCCTGCCGGGCATCGGCCAGTCTACTGGCAGGTGCCGCCGCATGGGCCTGCTCCAGCTGCTGGTAGCGCAGCGCGAGGTTGTGGAAGTCGGGCAGCGTATACTTCAGCGTGGCCGCATCGAAAGTATGCAGCAGCCGCGTAAACCTGCCGAACTGGCGCGCTGCCTCAAACGCCTGTTGCCTGTTTGTTACTGTGTCGATGGTGCGCGAGCCGCTTACGTAGAGGCTTAAGCGGAAATAGTCTCCGACCTGGTTCTGCACCAGCACGGCGCCCGTAGCGGTAGCTATAGGCGATACGAACAAGTACGCAGGTGCGTGCCGGTCCAGGAAGCGACCAATTTGCACGATGTTATCGGCAATATCCTGCGGAGACCTGAACACGTGGGCGTTGATCTGCTGCAGAATATAGGCCTCGTGCGGGCCTGTTACTTTCCAGGTATGGTTTATCAGGCCGGAGCTCAGCTTCTGAATAGTGAAATTCTCAGCGTCCAGTCCAAAAGCGGTCAGTATCTCGTGCAGCATTCCTGTCGTGTTTTTTATAGATCAAACATACTCAATTATTGCGTTACCTTTTTGCGCAAACGTTTGAGTGGTTATAAGCAGGCGCGCGGCGTCAGCTCTTTTTGTTCTCCACCAACTGCGATGGGACCGTTACCTGGTAATAAGCCTGCCGGGCTTGCGGCTCGCTGTCCTCCTCCCGGGCCAGCAGGTCGAGCAGGATCTCTGCGGCTTTCTGCCCCTGCTGATAGGGGAACTGCTCCACCGAGGCAATAGGCGTCATGTCCATGTAATGGGCCAGGGGCAGGTTGGCATAACTTACAAATTCCGGCTGCTCCACCAGGGCAAGGCTTCGGGTGTGTTTGAGAGCGTAGAGGGCTACATAGTCGTTGAAGGTGACAATGGCGGATACCTTTCTCCTGCTGGCCAGCAGCTGGTTTAGCGCCGCAATGGTTCCCTGTTCTGTCAGGTCGCTGGGCACCACCAGCGTAGGGTCATACTTGAGCCTGTTCTTCGTCATGGCCAGGATATACCCTTCGCGCCGCTCGTTGCTGGCATGCAGGGTGGCAGGCCCGTTTATCATGCCAATGGCGCGGTGCCCTCTTTTAAGCAGGTAACTGACTGCCTCCACGGTGCCGGTTACTAGGGTGGAGGCCACGTAATGGATGCGCTGCAGCGGCGGTACCCGGTCGAAGAACACCACGGGAATATTGTACTGGCTCAGTTTGTCGAAGTGGTCGAAAGAGGCCGTTGTCTTGGCCAGCGATACCAGCAGCCCGTCCACGCGGTGGTTTTTCATTTTCTCCACCAATTGCTTTTCCTTCTGCGCATCGTCGTGCGACTGCGCCAGCAGCACGGTATAGTTATGTTTGTAGGCTGTTTCTTCGATGGCGCTTACCGCCGAAGAAAAAAAGGCCTCGGAGAGCTCCGGCAAAATAACGCCGATGGTATACGTTCTTCCTTTCTGAAAGAAAACAGCCGTTTGGTTGCGCTCATACTTCAGCTCCCGGGCCAGTTGCTGCACCTTCTGGCGCATAGGTAAGCCGATGCTGAGATGGTTATTGAGGGCACGGGATACGGTGGAGACAGAAACCTCCAGTAACCGGGCGATTTCTTTGATGGTCACAGGCTTTTTCGGCATCAGACAGGGCAATGTATTGCCTGAAAGATACACATAATGTCAGAGAAGCTAAAGAAACGCGGATGGTCCGGAGCTGTTGGTTTCGGGAAAGCGCTTGCCCGCAAACGTTTGCGTAGATTTAAAGCCCTACGGGATGCCGTACATGGCAGGTTTATACTTACCTTCTGAGCACGTTTTGGCTGGAATGTGCATGACCAAAGCTTACGGGAGAGGCCACCCGACGCTCAACAGGGTGGTTCACTTGCTTAAAGCAGGACATCTGCCGCCCATACTTGCTACGAGGTGTTTTTCGGTTCTTATACGTCCTATGGCTTTTGTTATTGATTAACTTGATATGCTCACAGCCGCTCCCATACTTGTACCGGGGGCCTGCTTTAAATAAAACCGGCATCTGCACCGGAATACATTTTTTATTATGAAACACCATCTGCCGCTTTGCTTCTGCCTGCTGCTGCTTATACCGGCTTTGCCTGCCTTGCCGCAGGGCCGCACGCCCGATCAAAAACAGCCTCCTAATATTATTTTTATTCTGGCCGATGACCTGGGATATGGCGACGTGGGAGTGTTTTTCCAGAACCAGCGGCAAAAAGCTGCAGACCGGAGCAAGCCCTGGCACTATACGCCCAACCTCGACAAAATGGCTGCCGGCGGCGCCCAGCTCACGCAGCAGTACGCCAACGCACCTGTCTGCGCCCCATCCCGTGCCTCCCTCCTGACGGGCGTGCACCAGGGCAACGCGCAGGTGCGCGACAACCAGTTCGACAAGGCGCTGGAGGAGAACCATACATTAGGTACCCTGCTGCAGGGGGCGGGCTATACCACCGCCAGCATTGGTAAGTGGGGGCTGCAGGGAGTGGATGAAGTGGGGCCGGACTGGCCGGCACACCCGCTTAAGCGAGGCTTCGATAATTTCTTTGGGTATATGCGCCACATGGACGGCCACGAGCATTACCCGGTGGAGGGCACCTACGGTGGCCCCAAACAAGTATGGCACAACTATACGGATGTGGCCGCCGGCCTAAACAAGTGCTATACGACCGATCTGTGGACCGCCGCCGCCAAAAAATATATTACCGACCACGCACAGGGTGCCGACGCGGCAAAGCCGTTCTTCCTGTACCTGGCCTACGACGCGCCGCACGCCGTGCTGCAACTGCCTGCGCAGGCGTACCCGGCAGGGCAGGGCTTGCATGGCGGGCTGCAGTGGCTGGGCACGCCCGGCCATATGATTAACACAGCTTCCGGCAAGGTGGACTCCTACATGCACCCTGATTACAGCCATGCCACCTACGATGACGACCGGAACCCCGCTACCCCTGAGGTGCCCTGGCCTGAAACCTACAAGCGCTATGCTACCGCCGTGCGGCGTATTGATGACGCCGTAGGAGACCTGCAACAACTGCTCAGGGATCTGCACCTGGATGAAAACACGCTGGTGGTGTTCACTTCCGATAATGGCCCGTCCATCGAGTCATACCTGCCGGCAACGTATGTGCCCAACCTGCCTACATTTTTCGACAGCTTCGGCCCTTTCGACGGCATCAAGCGCGACTGCTGGGAAGGCGGCGTGCGGATGCCGACGCTGACTGCCTGGCCTGGCCACATTCCTGCGGGACGGGTAGTTACTACGCCCAGCATCTTTTCTGACTGGATGGCAACATTAGCCGACGCCGCACATGTGCCGGCCCCGGCCCGCACGGATGGCGTTTCGCTGCTGCCTTCGCTTATCGGTCAGGGGCGGCAAGCCGAAAGCCTGGTGTACGTGGAGTATTTTGAGGGAGGCAAAACCCCGGCCTTTGAGGCGTTTGAGCCGGCCAGGCAAAGCCGTAAACGCGACCAGATGCAGCTGCTGCGCCTGGGGGATTTGGTGGGCGTGCGCTACCAGGTAACCGCTGCCAACGACGATTTTGAGATTTATGATGTGGTGAAAGATCCCGCCCAAAGTATAAACCTGGCTGGCCAGCCCGGCTACGAACAGGTGCAGGAGCAGCTGAAGGCCAGGGTGCTGCAGGTGCGCCACCCGAACCCGTCTGCCCCGCGCCCTTACGATGGCGCCCTGGTACCGGCCGTGCCCGCACCCGCCAAATTAGCCAAAGGACTTGCCTGGACGTATGTGCCGGGCGATTTCCGGTGGGTGGCGGCGGAAAACGGGCAAAAGGCAGGCAAACACGGCACCGCCAAAGCTGTGGGCGGAAATGAACTGCGCAGAAAACATGGCATGGTTTACTATCAGGGTTACTTGCACGTGCCAACCGACGGGGAGTACGAGTTTGCGCTGACAACGGCAGGCAAGGCATTTGTGCGCCTGCACGAAGCCGCGCTGCTGGACGCCGATTACGGCTATGCCCCAGGCACCGAACGAACGCAGCGGGCAATGCTGCAGGCGGGGCTGCACCCTATCCGGATCGCATACCTTAGTAGCAAAGGAACCGAACCCGCGCTGAGGCTTCAATGGAAAAAGGCAGGGGAGGCAGCCTGGCGGGAATTCCATCCGGCCGACCTGAGCCATTAATAGGCCCTTTGTGCGGTGCTTAGTCCCCTCTTGTTCAGGGTTGTTTCATGCTGATAAATAGGGTCGTGTTTTGCGGGCGATCATACTTGTGCCCGGCTATACTTTGGGCCGCTGCCCCTTATCGGATTACAAATCCGATAAGATACGGAAGACACGGGTTACAAACCCGCGCCAGCAAATGAAGTATGAAGTTGCGCAGCCAAGGAGAAGGCTTGGCGGCACATTGTAATAAGTATGAAAGAGCAAAGCCCAGGTATGTAATCATACCTGGGCTTTGCTCTTTCATGGGGTGATGCGTTATACTTACCGCAGCGGTCTGATCCAGTAACGGAACGTTTGGTCCTTAAACGGAATGCGGTACTGCTCAAGCGGCCAGCTGCCCCAGCTGTCCATGCCCTGCAGGCCGGTCTGCTGCAGGTCAACGTGCATATAAATGTGGTCGCGTTTTTCCAGTTCGCCGGAGTGGTACTGTTTCTTGTCCACCTCCGGATCCAGGTCATCCAGGCTGTAAGGCAGGGCTGAGAAGCTCAGCAAGCTGTCAGCGAAACTGAACTCCAGGCCTTGGCCTTTTTTGTTAGTGAGCGCGGTCCAGCGTACCTCGGTCTTGTTGCCGCTTTCCTGCGGGCGGGCGTAGGGGAAGTATTGTTGATCAAGTTTCTGGTGGTAGGAGCCTACAAACGAAGCCGTTTTGCGGTCCCAGTAATTCTCCCAGGGGCCGCGGCCGTACCAGCGGATGTTGTCCAGTGTTTTGCTCACCTGCAGATTGGTGCCCATGCGCAGCAGCAGTTTGTGATCGCCTTTCAGGGCGCTAAAGCGGGTGTCTACTTTCACGGTGCCATCGCCGAAAACGGTAAAATGCTGCTTGGTGGCTGCATCGCCGTTCACCAGCTCTTTCTCAAACACCACTTCATAGCCATCGGTCGTTTTGCTATACTTCGCATTGGTAAGGGTGCCGGCATCGTACGCATTGCGCCACATGCGCAGCGACTTGTTAAAGCCTGCTCCAATGTCATTGTCGGTAGGCGCGCGCCAGAAGGCAGGTGTCGGTCCCTGCTCAATCAACTGCTGTCCTTTTAAGGTATAGCCGCTCATTGTGCCGTTCTTTAGATCAAAGCTTACACTAAAATCCTTTCCCGCGATCACCACCTGCCCATTGGTTTCAGTTGCTTTCAGGCTGCCTTTGCCGCTTGGGGAGGTGGTTGTCTGCATGGTGGGGCTGAGGGCAAACTGCTCGGCGGCTATCTGGTAGCCTTTCTCCAGGAAGGGCTCCGCGTTTTTCAACGTATAGCCTACGTTTAGGAAGTACTCTCTGCCCGGCGTTAGCTTCTTTTTAAGCGGCACCTGAAAGGTTTTGCTTTGCTGCGGCTGCAGCGCCAGGTCGCTTATACTTCCCTTTTCCACCCTTTTGCCGTTCTCCAGCAGCTCCCAGTGCAGGTGGTAGTTGGCCAGGTCGCGAAAGAAGTAGCCGTTTTTCACCTCAAGGGTATGGGCACCGGTATACATTGTTTTGATGTTTTGGTATACTTTTTTCACTTCTACAGCCATGGGCGTCAGTTCGCGGTAGGCGGTTACCACGCCCTTCACAATAAAGTTGTTGTCGCTGATGTTCTCGTCCACGGGGCCGCTGAGCGGGAAGTCGCCGCCATAGGCCATGATGCGCTTGCCATTTTTCACAGTGTCGATGGCCTGGTCTACCCATTCCCAGATAAAGCCGCCTTGCAGGTGGGGCTCCGTCTCGATCACGTCCCAGTAATCCTGGAAGTTGCCCAGGCTGTTGCCCATGATGTGGGCGTACTCGCTCATGATGAGCGGCCGCTGTTCCTTTGTAGTTTGGGCGTAGCGCTTCAGCCAGTTGGGGCTGGGGTACTGCGGCACGATCATATCGGTGTTGAAGTCGTTTTCGGCGCGCTCATACTGCACGGGGCGATCATCGTGCGCCTTCAGCCACGCATAACCTTCGTAGAAGTTCACCCCGTTGCCCGCCTCGTTGCCCAGCGACCAGGTTATGACGGACGTGTGATTCTTGTCGCGCTCATACATCCGCCGAATGCGGGCCAGGTGCGGCATGCGCCACTTTTTATCATTGCCCAGGGTGATGGCCAGGTCGTAGCCCCTGCCATGCGACTCGATGTTGGCCTCATCCACCACATATAACCCATACTCGTCGCATAGTTCCATCCAGTACGGGTCAGGGGGATAGTGGCTGGTGCGCACCGCGTTTACGTTGAGCTTTTTCATCATCTCCATGTCTTTGCGCATATCGGCTTTGCTCAAAGTATGGCCCTGGGTAGGGTTGTGCTCGTGGCGGTTCACACCTTTGAGGAACACGCGCTTGCCGTTCACCAGGAAGTCTCCGTTCTTAAGGGCCACCGAGCGGAAGCCCAGGCGTTGCGGCACCACCTCCAGCACCTTGCCGTCTTTGTCTTTCAGGGTGATGTATAAGGTATAGAGGTAAGGTGTTTCGGCAGACCAGACGTGCACGTTCGGAAGCTCTTTCTGAAAGCTTACCGCCGTTTTATAGTTGCCCAGCACCTGTTGCACGCCTTTGGTTTGGTCGGTGAAAACGGTTTTGCCGGCAGCATCCACCAGCTCGAGCTCCACCGAAAAAGTATCGGGCTGGCTGTGCAGCGTCTTGCGGTCTATTTTATAGTTGTTGATCTCGGCAGTTAAGTTAAATACGCCGTTGGTGTATGTCGGGTCCAGGGTGGCCGCAACTTTAAAATCGCGGATGTCGAGTTTGGGGGTGGCATACAGGTATACATCGCGCTCGATGCCGGAGATGCGCCACATGTCCTGGCTTTCCAGGTAGCTGCCGGTGCTCCAGCGGTATACCTGCAGGGCAACCAGGTTCTCGCCCGGTTTTACGTAGGGGGTAATGTCGAACTCAGCAGCCAGTTTGCTGTCTTCGCTGTAGCCTACTTTCTCCCCGTTCACCCAGATAAAGAAGGCCGATTTCACGGCGCCCAGGTGGATGAATACCTGCTGGCCGTCCCAGTTTTGCGGCAGCCTGAATGTTTTGCGGTAAGAGCCGACCGGGTTGTTGTGCTCCGGAATATCGAAGGGCGGGTTAAGTTTGGCGCCTTTCTTGGCGTGGCCCGCAAATTCGTAGGGATGGTTCACGTAAATGGGCAGTCCGTAGCCGTTTAGCTCCCAGTTGGCCGGCACCTTAAAGTTATCCCAGTTGCTGTCGTTAAAGCCCGGCTTGTAGAAATCCTGGGGGCGCTTAGTCGGGTCCTGCACCCAATTGAACTTCCAGGTGCCGTTGAGGGAGAGAAAGCGGTCGGACTGCTCTTTCTGCCGCTGCTCGGCCAGCTTCCGGTTTTCGTAGGCAAAGGCCGAGGCCCGCATCGGCAGGCGGTTGATCTCCACGATCTCCGGCGTCAGCACTTCTGTCGGGAGTTGCTGCGCCCGCGCCGCGGTAGCCAGAAGAAAAGTTACAAGAAGGAAAAGGGTGTTTTTAAGCTGCATAATATTTTATAAGGATAGGTGTATACTGGGTAGTGCGGCAAGTTAGAGCGTCTGGGCGGCTCCGGCTGGTATAACCTCCGCGCAAACGTTTGTGTTAGGGCCCTGCCACAGGAGCAGGCGGCCAGGCTACGGGGCAAAAGGCAACGTTATAGCTGGAAAGGTGCCGGCCTTTGTGTCGCGTTGCCGGCAAAAAGGACACCCTTGCTTGTGTCAGCAAGCGGTGGCGGTCCCTTATACTGAATAATATGGACTGATCAGGTTTATACTATAGCAGGAGCAAGCCTTGCAGGCCGCCTAAGAGGCGGCGCCAGCAAGTATAAGCATCCCGCTTTTACCCGAAGATGTGGCAGGTTCGTTTCAGGCCAATGTGTAGCAGGCGAACCCGGCAAATGCGTTGGGTAAAAGGGGAGGAGATTACCTGAAGATGCGGGCAAAGTGATTTTCCAGGTGGTTGCGCATGCCGTTGCGGAGCATCTCGGCGGTGCCGTGCTCAATAATATCCACCAGGCCTTTGTGCGATACAAACTGTTTGACCACCGCTTCCTTTTTCAGCAGGCCGCTGCTGTGCACATAATCGAATACTGGCAGCAGCATCTTCTGAAACTTCCTGAGCGTATCGTTTTTCGAAATATCGTAGAGTTTGCCATGGAAGTTGATCTCGTGCTGGATCTGGAACTGCATCGTGTCCGATAAGTCGGGCTCGTTAGCCACAATCTCCTTCAGTTCCGCAATGTCTTCCTTTGTCACGCGCTCCATTATAAAGTCGGCCATACCAACCTCCAACACCAGGCGCAGCTCAAACACTTCGCGCAAGGTGGCATTGTCGAGCACCTGCGGAATCATGCGCTTTTCCAGCAGCGAAAGCAGGTCGGGGTTGGTGATAACGGCGCCCCTGTGTTTTTTGGACTCGATCAAACCGATCATGCGCAGGCGCAGCAGCGCCTCTCGAATAACGGTGCGGCTCACGCCCAGGCCACTGGCCAGCTCCACCTCTTTCGGGATAGGGTCTCCTACCTTTAAATTCCGCTGTATCAGCAGCTCAATCAAATTCATCTCCACCTTGTCCACCAGCGAGCGGGTGTCAATGGTTGTCAATTTATCCAGAATGTTGTCCATGTCTTAAGGTATACGTGTCTGATCGCGTACGGCAATTCTATTCCCGGCAGTGCTTTCACGAAAGATAAATAAGAAATACAAAGATAGGTTAGGAATTCCAAATTCTCTTCAATACTTTTATTATGTCATACTTAATACCTAAAAAGATTTATTATGAATCGTATACGTCTACTTCTATTTGTGCTTCTGTGGCTAGGGCTACTCTCCGGCCACGAAATCTATGCCCGGCAAGCCGGCACCGTCAGCGGACGTGTGGTTTCGGCTGACGACAACCAACCCCTAGTTGGCGTAAGCGTGGGCCTGAAAGGTACCGCGCAGGGAACTGCCACCGATGCGGAAGGCCGCTTCAGATTAACAGCCTCTTCTGGCAGCGTGCTGCTGGTAAGCTATATTGGATTTACTTCGCAGGAGGTAAAGGTGCCGTCCGGGGCGCAGGAGCTAACCATAACGCTGCAGCCGGCCTCTAAAAAACTGAACGAAGTAGTGGTGGTGGGTTATGGCAGCCAGAGCCGCCAAACCGTGACCAGCGCTGTGGCCAAAGTGGACGAGGAAGTGCTGGCCAGCGTGCCGCGTGCCAACGTGGGTAGCGCCCTGCAGGGCACCGTACCCGGCGTGCAGGTAACCACCGGCACAGGACAGCCCGGTGCGGCACCCCAGATCAAACTGCGTGGTGGCGCTTCCATCAACAACCCCGGTGCGCCGCTGGTGATCGTGGACGGTGTGGTGCGTTCGTTCAACGACGTGCCTGCCGAGAACATTGCTTCTATGCAGGTGTTGAAAGATGCTGCCTCCACGGCCATTTACGGAGCCAGGGCCAACAATGGCGTTATTTTGATTACGACCAAGCAAGGCAAGGCCGGCAAGTCAGAGGTGACTTATAAGTATACGGGTGGATTTAACCAGCGCCGGCAGAGCTATAACTACCTGGGAGCACATGATTATATTTATTATACCCGCTTGGGCTACCTGAATGCGGGCCGTACGCTGGCGCAGGCAAATTCCTCGCGCGGCCTTGGTCTGCTGACGGACCCGGCCAACCTGGCCAGCTTTGACATACGCCAGCTCAGCGGTAACCGCGACCTGCTGTCAAAAGGCTGGGAAGCAATGGCGGACCCCTATAACCCTGCTGACTCCATTCTATACAAAGATCACGGCGGTGAGATCGAAGACCTAGTGTTCCGTAATACCTTTTCGCAGGAGCATTATATTAACGCAACAGGCGGAAACGACAAAGGCCGTTACTTTGCCAGCTTCGACTATTACGATGAGGACGGCGTGATTGTGGGCTCGGGTTACAAGCGGTATGCCGGCGACATCAATGGATCTTACCGTGTGAAGCCGAACGTGGAGGTGAGCACGGGCGTAACGCTCTCCACCTCTTCGCAGATCGGCACCATTGGAGGCGAAGTGAACACGCTCTACCGTAACCTGGCTATCTGGCCTACCTTCAATCCCTGGCTCGATTCGGCCCAGACCAAGCCAAACCCCGGCAACAGCGCTTCTGATGGTAACCCGCTCTACTGGTTGCAGAAGAACGACCGCCACAACGAGGTAAACCGCATTACAGCCATCGGCGCTGTAACCTGGGACATTTTGCCTAGCTTATACTTTAAAGGAACGGCCAACGCTTACCTGTTTGAGAACCTGAACCAGTCGTTTCAGAAAGCCACCCAGAGTTATGCGCAAATTTTCGCCGCTAACCCCACCTATAATACCAGCCGGAACTCCATCTACAGCTTCGACCGGGATTTTCAGCAGCAGTATAACGGTATTCTGAATTACACCACCAGCTTTGCCGATAAGCACAACCTGGAGGCAATGGTGGGCGCGGAATTCTTCGGTGTAAAGTCTTACTTTACGCAGGTGTTTGGCCAGAATGCCCCTACCGACGACATTCCTACGGCTAATGCCTCTACTACCTTCAATGCCGGCAGTAATACCAGCTCTAAGTCGGCGTATAGCATTATCTCTGCCTTCGGCCGCCTGAACTACAACTTTGACGAGCGCTATCTGCTGACGCTGGTATTCCGGCAGGATGCCGTTTCCAGCCTGGCTGAGGAGAACCGTGTTGGCTTCTTTCCGGGCATGTCGGCTGGTTGGAACCTGCACCGCGAGGCCTTTTTCAAGGATGCCGGGCTCGACAAGTATATTTCTACCTTTAAGCCGCGCATCAGCTACGGCGTGAATGGCAACATTGCGGGCGTGGGCCGCTATGAGGTGCAGGGCGAGTATGGGTTGCAGACCAACTATGGCGGCAACGCAGGATTCCTGAACAGCTCGTTTCCTAACCCCGGCCTGCGCTGGGAGCGTAGCGCAACACTGGATGCAGGTGCGGACCTGGGCTTCCTGAACGATAACGTATCGGTGCTGTTCGACTACTACGACCGCCGTACCAGCGACCTGCTCACGCAGTTGCCGCTGCCCAGCTACACGGGCTACAGCAGCTTCCGGACCAACCTGGGCACGCTCCAGAACAAGGGCTATGAACTGGCTGTGAATGCCAATGTGCTAAAATCGGCCAATGGGCTTAACCTGACGCTGGGTGCCAACACCTCGTTCGTTAAAAACAAAATACTTAAGCTGCCCTACAATGGCAACGAGAACAACCGACAGGGCGGCATCCAGCTCTACGACCCTAAGCAGGGGCGCGTGGTGTGGGTAGGCGGCTACCAGGAAGGCGGCACGCTCGGTGATATCTATGGTTACAAGCAGGTCTCTATCTTTAAGGATGACGCGGAAGTGGAGCGGGTAGCAGGTAGCCGCTACGACGCCATTGCTAAGATCACAGGTCCCGGGTTGCCTGCAGGCGCCAACGGCCGCATCACACCGGGCGATGTGAACTGGCTGGATGTAGACCAGAACGATACCATCGACACCCGCGACCAGGTATACCTGGGTAACGTCAACCCTAAGTGGACAGGCGGTTTCTCTGCCAACCTTTCTTACAAAGGCTTCTCGTTGTACAGCCGCTTTGAGTTCGCGGTGGGCCACACGATCTATAACGACCTGGTAGCGCGTACCCTGGGCAATTATCAGGGTACCTTTAACTACATCGATCTAATTAAGGATGCCTGGTCACCGACCAATACTGACACCGATGTTCCCAAAGTATACTTTGCCGACCAGGTGCCCGGCTCCAAGCAAAACTACACCCGGGCCAACAATGCTTCTTCTTCGCTGAATGGCAACAATTCGCGCTTTTACGAAAAAGGCGACTACCTGGCCTGCCGCGAGATCACGCTGTCCTATGACTTCGGGCAGAACCTGCTGGACAAGATGCGGCTGCTCTCACGGGCCAGGGTATATACCACCTTCAGCAACCTGTTCTACATGACCGAATTTAGCGGCCCAAGCCCGGAGCCGCCGCTTAGCGGAAGCTCGATTTCAGGTGTGTATGTGGGTACCTATCCTACGCCGCGCTCCGTGGTATTGGGACTGCAGGTTACTTTTTAAGGTGAAAGAAGAAAGTAAAAACAGGACATAAGCTCACCCGCTTTCAGGTAAGTGCCGCAGGGGTAGCTACCCGGCTACTACTGCGGCCCCTTCCTGGCTGAGGCGCTTTATACTTAACAACATAACGCATTGTATGAAAAAGCATATTCTATACTTGTTTACCTTTATCGGGGCAGCGCTGCTGGGCAGTTCCTGCTCCGATGATCTGGAGCTCGCGCCGATCAGCTCCATCAGCGATGGCAATTTCTGGCAGACACCCGACCAGTTTGATGCCTTTGTAACGGGCGTTCACTCCCGCTTCCGCAACCATAACGGCACCTTTGAGGTGCTGGGAGAGCTACGTGCCGATGTGTTTGGCAACGAGCCCGGCGCCAGTGCCTCCTTCACCGGAGAGGCTCCGCAGGGAATGGAGCGGATGTGGCTCCAGACCATCGATCCTGAAAACGCTGGTGTCAGCAGCTTCGGAGGCTTCTACAGCAATATTGCCCAGCTGAATGTGCTGATCAGCAAGCTGCAAACCACCAACGTGGTTCCGGCTGCTACAAAAGATTATTACCTGGGCATAGGCTATGGTATGCGGGCCTTTTACTATTTCCAGCTGCTGCGTACCTGGGGAGATGTGGTGATCCAGACCGAACCGGTTACCTCGATAGACATTTCGAATCTGGCCAAGCCCGCCTCCAGCCAGCAGGAGGTGATGCAGCTCATTAAAGCGGATATTGACAGCTCGGCTGCCAACTTCGGGGCAAATTATTCTTTCAAAATGAACAAAGGGTTCTGGTCGAAAGCGGCTACCCTGATGCTGAAAGCCGAAGTATACCTGTGGACGGCCCACCGCGACGGCGGCGCAACAGATGCTGCCACAGCCAAAAACGCCCTGACCGATATTCAGACAAACGTACCCGGCCTGCGCTTACTGCCCAAATTTACCGATGTGTTTGCAGCGGGTAGCAAAGGCAACAACGAGATCATTTTTGCCAGCCGCTACCTGCTTAATGAGGCTTCAATGGGCTTTGTGAGCTCCTATGTGCCGCAGACAGGCCTTATTGCTAACTTCCAGGATTCGCTGGAGAACCGCCCATTCACGGTGGCACAGGACAACTGGGGCGGCCTGCTGCGTGCGCCCACGCGCATTGCCACCTACCGCAAGTATAATGACCTGGACAGCCGCAAATGGGCTACTATTCAGGGAGCTTACACCAAAGTTGGCGGCACGTATCAGCTAGCGGGTGCCTTCGTGAAGAAATACCAGGGCGAGCAAAGCGCCGGTGCCCGCGTCTTTACCAACGACTTCCCGATTTACCGCTACGCCGACCTGCTCCTGTTACTGGCTGAGGCCAAGCAGCTGCTGGGCGAAAGTCCGGCTACCGAAATCAATGCTGTGCGGCAGCGGGCCTATGGTGCCAATTACAGTGAGGCCGTTTATGGCTACCCTAACCAGGCGGTAGACACCGACCCACAGGAGGCGATTTTGCAGGAGCGCTTCTTTGAGTTTATCTTCGAGGGCAAACGCTGGTATGACCTGCGCCGCATGGGCGACAACTATGTGTATGCGCACACCACGCTGAAGGCGTCCGAGGCATACAAGCTGCTTTGGCCGATCGACCGCGGCTCGCTGACCGATAACAGGGCACTGAAGCAGAATCCGGGCTATCCGCAGTTCTAAGATACCTGTGATAAGCTACGCTGAATTATAGTTTAATCATCACTTACATTCATGAAACGAACACATTTACACGGTCTGATCGCAGCTCCTTTCACGCCGATGCACGCCGACGGCAGTCTGAACCTGGCACTTATCCCGGCCTATTACCAACTGCTGAAGGAAAATGGCAACACCGGCGCGTTTATCTGCGGCTCTACCGGTGAGGGGGTGTCGCTGACGCTGGAGGAAAAGAAGCAGGTGGCCGAAGCCTGGGCGGTTGCCGCCAAGGGCGATGCTAGCTTTAAGGTGATTACGCTGGTGGGCGGCACCTGCCTGCAGGATGCTGTGGACCTGGCGGCGCATGCGCAGCAGATCAAGCTGGATGCCATTGCTTTTACAGCACCGTTTTACTTTAAACCAGCCTCGGTACAGGCGCTGGCCCAATGCTGCCAGGTGGTAGCGGAGGCCGCGCCGGAACTGCCGTTTTATTACTACCACATCCCCGTGCTGACGGGTGTCGGATTCCCGATGCTGGATCTGCTGCGGGAAGTGGAGGGCCAAATTGCTACTTTTGCCGGGATCAAGTATACGCATGAGGACTTTATGGACTTCCTCTCGTGCCTGCACTTTGCCCACGGCAAGTATGATATGCTGTGGGGGCGCGACGAGAACCTGCTGGCGGCGCTGGCGCTGGGAGCCAAAGGCGGCGTGGGCAGCACCTACAACTATGCAGCCCCGCTTTATACGGCCCTGATTGATGCTTATGAGCAGGGCAGGCTGGAAGAGGCCCGGCAGCTGCAGGAGCAGTCCATCAGCATGATCCGGCTGCTGGGCAAGTATGGCGGCATCGCTACTGGTAAGATGTATATGAAACTCATCGGCCTTGATTGTGGCGGGTTCCGCCTGCCAATCCGGAACATGAGCCAGGAACAATTTACCCTGTTTCAGAACGACGTAGCCGCACTGGGCTTCGATTCCTTTTGTTCCAGACCGGCACGCGTTGCGCAAACCTAATTAGTACTTTATGAAACACCTCCTGACCTTACTGCTGCTTTTGTCTATCCTTCCGCTGAAGGCGCGGCAAAAAAGTCCGGACCAGTTAGACTGGTCGGTGGCAGCCACGCTCCCCCCGGCACCGGGGCAAACTGCACAGCACGGCTTGGCCGGCGCGGTGGGTGGCGTACACAAGGGCGCGCTCCTGCTGGCAGGGGGCGCCAATTTCCCGGACGGGTTACCGTGGGAAGGAGGCCAGAAGAAGTACTGGCAGGATGTGTATGTGCTGCTGAAAAGTGAAGACGGCAAGTATACCTGGTCTGATAAAACGTTCCGGCTGCCCGCGCCTTTGGCCTATGGCGCCAGCGTGGCAACAGAGCAGGGCGTGGTGGTGCTCGGCGGTGAGAATGCGCAGGGCATCCAGACTAGGGCATACTTGCTACAATGGCTTCCGGAAGAAAAGAAAGCAAAGGTAAAACCGTTGCCTTCGCTGCCGCTGCCGCTCACCAACGCCGCTGCCACTGCCATGGGCAACCAGGTATACGTGGCGGGTGGCGAAACCACGGGCAAAGCAACAGATAGCTTCTTCCGACTCGACCTTTCGGCCCCTGCTGCAGGATGGCAAAAGCTGCCGGCGCTGCCGGTAGCACTCTCGCATGCGGTGGCAGTGGTGCAGTCTAACGGTGAGTACCCGGCGCTGTACCTGGTGGGTGGCCGTACGCAAACGGCCTCTGGCGTGAGTGAGCTGCACGGCACGACCTTTCGTTATGATCCGAAGAAAAATACCTGGGCGCAACTGAGCAGCCTCTCCGATGGCAAGGGTGGCCACACCAACCTGTCGGCGGCGACCGGCATTGCCACTGGGGCCAGCTACATCCTGGTGTTCGGCGGCGACAAAGGCGACGTCTTCACCCAGATCCAGCAGCACGATGCCGCTATCGCTGCTGCCACCACCGAAGCTGAAAAGCAGCGCCTGCAGAACGAAAAGCAGCTGCTGCTGACACACCACGCCGGGTTTAGCAAGGATATCTACCTCTACAATACCGTGACTGATGCTTGGACGAAGGCAGGTACGCTGCCGGTTTCGCATGTCACAACCTTTGCCGCCCGCCTGGGCGACGATATCCTGATCCCGTCGGGAGAGGTGCGGCCGGGTGTGCGCACACCGGACGTGCTGAAAGGCCACATGCGCCAGCAGCAGTACTTCACCTGGCTGGACTACACCGTAGTAGCGGTATACCTGCTGCTGATGGTGGGCATCGGCCTGTGGACCTCCCGTAACCAAGGCACCACCGACGACTACTTCCGGGGCGGGCAACGCATTCCGGGCTGGGCGGCGGGCCTGAGCATCTACGGTACCCAGCTAAGCGCCATTACTTTTATGGCAATCCCGGCTAAAACCTATGCTACCGACTGGAGCTACTTTATCCTGCAGCTCACTATTATCATGGTCATCCCGATCATCACTAATTATTTTATTCCTTTTTACCGCAGGTTGCAGATTGTCTCGGTCTACGAATACCTGGAGCAGCGCTTTAACTATACTACGCGGGCCCTGGCTTCGCTCCTCTACATCCTGTTGCAGCTCGGGCGGCTGGCCATAGTGCTGTTGCTGCCCAGCCTGGCGCTCACGCTGGTAACGGGTATCAACGTGAACCTGTGCATTCTGCTGATGGGCGTTATCACGATTTTCTATACTATGAAAGGCGGCATTGAGGCGGTAGTATGGACGGACGTAGCGCAGGTGGTCATCCTATTGGGCGGTGCGCTGGTGTGCCTGGTGATGATTCCGTTTCAGCTGGATGCGGACGCGGGCCAGATCTGGGAGACGGTGCAGCAGAATGGCAAGCTACACATCCTCAATACTGCCTTCACCTTTAACGAGCCCACGCTTTGGGTGGTGCTGCTGGGCGGGTTGGCGATCAACGTGATCACTTATGGCGCTGATCAGTCGGTAGTGCAGAAATACCTGACCACCCGCAACGAGGAGGCTTCCAAAAGAAGCATGCGCCTGGGCGCGTGGATGTCCCTGCCTTCGGCCCTGATTTTCTTTTCCATTGGCACGCTGCTGTACCTGTTTTTCAAGGATCATCCTGAAAAAGTAAACTACCAGCTGCAGAGCCAGGATGCTATTTTCCCATGGTACATCGTCACGGAGCTGCCGCAGGGCGTAACGGGCCTGCTGATCGCGGCGGTGTTCGCGGCGGCCATGTCCACGCTGAGCAGCAGTATGAACTCTGTGACCACCGCCCTGATTACCGACTTCTACCGGCCGTTTTCCAAGCCTACTTCGGAGACAAGATACCTGGCCATAGCGCGCTACTTTACGGTGGCGATCGGCGTGTTAGGCACCGCGCTCGCGCTGGTGATGGCGCACCAGGGCGTCTCCTCGCTCTGGGATCAGTTCAATACCATTCTGGGGCTGTTCACGGGCGGCCTGGGCGGTCTGTTTGTACTGGGCATCTTCACCAAAAGAGCCAATGCCAGGGGAGCCGTTATCGGGTTGGTGCTGAGTGGGCTGGTGCAGTTCTACATCAGCAGCTACACCCATATCAACCTGCTCCTGTATGCTTTCACCGGGCTGGTGTCGTGCGTGGTGTTCGGCTACCTGTTCAGTGTGATCACGGGCGGGCAAAACAAGGACATCCAAAGTTTAACTGTTTACAAGTATAAAGATGCTAAAGAACAAAACGGAGTGCTGTGGCTGTGCCTGCTGCTGGCTCTGACCGGTAGCGGCGGTTGCGCCAGCCAAACCTATACCACCGCTACTACTGCGCCCCAAACGCAGCAGCAGGTGCAGATAACGGCCACTGCGCCCATAGTGCCGGTGCTAAAGGGCAAGGCCACCAATCCGCTGCTGTGTTTACGGGTGTACGTGCCCGCCAGCGGTGACCCCGGCTTTCGCAGTATGCGGGCTACCCTGAGCCCCGGCGCGCTGCAAAGTATGGAGAAACTGGAGGTATACTTTACCGGCAACGAACCGTTGTTCGCAGCCGAGAAGCAGCTGGCTTCTGTCGTGCCGTCTACCACCTCGCTGGAGATCCCGGTGAGCCTCCAGCTCAAACCCGGCCTGAATTATATCTGGCTCAGCGGCACGTTAAAGGAGTCGGCAGACATTAGTAGCAAGGCAGAGCTGCACATCACCAACCTGACCGATGCCGCCGGCAAAGTATGGCCGGTAGCCGAACTAGGCACTGGTTATGCCAAGCGCCTGGGCACCGTGGTGCGGGGAGCCGGGCAGGATCGTGTAAACACCTACCGCATACCCGGCATCGTAACCACAAAGAAAGGAACGCTGATCGCCGTGTATGATATTCGCTACGAGAACAGCGGCGATCTGCCCGGCAATATTGACGTAGGCATGAGCCGCAGCACCGACGGCGGCAATATCTGGGAACCGATGCAGGTAATTATGGACATGGGAATGCCGCAGGAGAATAACGGTATAGGCGACCCGGCCATACTTGTTGACCCCGCTACCGGCAAGCTGTGGGTGGCCGCGCTCTGGAGCAAAGGCAACCGTTCCATTGCTGGTTCCAAACCTGGCCTTACGCCGGATGAAACCGGGCAGTTTGTGCTGGTGAGCAGCAACGACGATGGCAAGACCTGGTCAGCCCCTCAAAGCATCACCGAGCAGATCAAGAACCCGGCCTGGAACATTTACTTTAACGGACCGGGCAATGGCATTGCCATGCAGAACGGTACGCTGGTATTTCCGTCGCAGTACTGGGACGAGAAAGGCATGCCGCACTCTTCGATCATCTACAGCGATGACCATGGTAAAACCTGGAAGAGCGGCATCGGGGCCAAATCCAACACCACCGAAAGCCAGGTAGTAGAAACCACGCCCGGCACGCTCATGCTCAACATGCGCGATAACCGCGGGCGCTTCCGCTCCGTGGCTACCACCACCGACATGGGCCGCACCTGGGTAGAGCATCCTACTTCTTATAGCGCGCTGCAGGACCCCGTGTGCATGGGCAGCTTCATCAAAGCAAATGTGCAGACAAAGAAAGGACCACAGGAAGTCCTGTTTTTCAGCAACCCTGCTGTGCCTTCCGGCCGCTATAACATCACGCTTAAAGCCAGCCTCGATTTGGGCGAAACCTGGCAGCCCGCTAACCAGGTGCTGCTCGACGAGCGCGGCTCCTACGGCTACTCGGCCCTCACCAAAACCGACGATCAGACCATCGGCATTCTCTACGAAGGCGTGAAAGAATTATACTTTGTGCGTGTTCCGGTAGCGGAGCTTGTGCAATAGGTATAAACACAGGCATCAGATGATGCTGATGCCTGTGTTTGCCTTTACGAAGCACAAAGTATAATACATTGGCTCAAAGATCTTCCCTCAAAAAGGGCAGGAAACGAGCGATACGAATAGAGATAAGTAGAATAAAAAAGTATAAATGCGCGTCTCCCTTCATCTTCCCTTGAATCCTTTAGCGATTAACCCTTTTTGCGCTTCCTTTTGGCTGCCTGGTGTGAGGCGATTCTTTATACTTGTCTTGCTGGGTATACTTGTTTCCCTGCCCGGCCTGGCGCAGCCGAAGGTGCTGAAAGTAGCCTGCATCGGCAATTCCGTTACCTATGGGTATGGTATCGAGAACCGCGAACAGAACGCGTATCCGGCGCAGTTGCAAAAGCTGCTCGGGGAAAAGTATGAAGTCGCTAATTTTGGGTTGAGCGGCGCGACGCTGCTGGAGAAAGGGCACCGGCCTTACAATCAGACGCAGCAGTACAAAGAGGCACTGGCCTACAAGCCCGATATTGCCATCATCCACCTCGGCCTCAACGACACCGACCCGCGCAACTGGCCCAACTACCGCGACGAATTTGCCGGCAACTATGCTGCCATCATCGATACGTTGCGTGCCGTCAACCCCGCTGTGCAGGTTTACATTTGCCGGCTGACGCCCATTTTCTCCGGGCACCCGCGCTTCCAGTCCGGTACCCGGGAGTGGTTCTGGCAGATTCAATCCCTCATACCTGTGATCGCCCGGAGCAAACAGACCGGTTTGATCGATCTGCATACTCCCCTTTACCGCCGCCCCGATCTGTTTCCGGATAACCTGCACCCTACCAAAGAAGGCGCGACCATACTGGCTAGCACCATTTACTCAGCCATTACGGGCAAGTATGGCGGGCTGCAACTGGCCCCGGTTTTTGCAGACCACATGGTGCTGCAGCAGAAAATGCCGCTGCCGGTGCAGGGCGTGGCCGATACAGGAGAAGAAGTGACTGTGCTCTTTGGAAATGAAAAACGAAAAGCCACAGTCGGTGCCGACGGCAAGTGGCAGGTGCTACTTCCGCCGCAGAAAGCAGGCGGACCTTACGTAATGCAGGTTTCCACGGCAAATAAAAACATACGCATCCAAGATATCCTGGTAGGGGAAGTATGGCTGTGTTCGGGCCAGTCCAATATGGCATTTCCGCTGAAAGCTTCTGTGCACACGGGTGCCGAGATGCGGCAGGCGCAGCAGGCGTCTTCCATCCGTTTGCTGAAAATGAAGCCATTGGCTGAAACCAACGACGTGGCCTGGGATTCCGCCACGTTGAAAAAAGTAAACCAACTGGAGTACTTTTCCGGCACCTGGCAGCGCGGCGACTCTGCCGCGGCAAAAGACTTTTCGGCCGTTGCCTATTATTTCGGGAAGCAATTGCAGGAGCAACTGGGCGTACCGGTCGGGCTGATCGAAGTGGCTGTGGGCGGCTCGGGCACCGAGTCCTGGATCGACCGATCTACGCTCGAGCATCATCCGCAATTGGTGAACATGCTGCCCAATTGGTATACCTCCGATTTCCTGATGCCCTGGGTGCGGGAGCGGGCGGCCAAAAATATGGGAAGTGCAAAACCAGGCAGTCAGAGCCATCCTTACCAACCTGCCTATAACTACGAGGCGGGCATTGCGCCGCTTACGTCCTTTCCTATCAAAGGCGTTATCTGGTACCAGGGAGAAAGCAATGCCCACAACATCGAGCTGCACGAAACACTGTTCAAAACACTGGTCAGCAGCTGGCGCAACAGGTGGGGTTATGAGTTGCCATTTTATTACGTGCAGCTCTCCAGCATCAACCGTCCCAGCTGGCCGTATTTCCGCGACAGCCAGCGCCGGATGCTGGCAGAAATACCGAACACCGGCATGGCCGTCAGCAGCGATCTGGGAGATGCGAGTGATGTGCATCCGAGGCAAAAAAGACAGGTAGGAGAGCGGCTGGCCGCCTGGGCGCTGGCAAAAACCTATAACAAGCGCATTCCCTACAGCAGTCCTATGTTGAAAACTGTAACGGTATCAGGCAACAATGCCATCTGTACCTTCGGGTTCGGCAAAGGCCTGCAGACCAGCGACGGCCAGCCCCTTCGCGGCTTTGAAGTGGCGGGCAGCGACCTGATTTTCAGGAGTGCAAAAGCTGAGATCCGGGGCGGCAAAGTGATTGTTTCTTCAGATCAGGTGCCGGAGCCCAGGTATGTGCGCTATGCCTGGCAACCGTACACCACGGCCAACCTGGTGAACAAAGCCGGTTTCCCTGCTTCTACTTTCACAAGCTATACTATCCAAAGCGAATAAGTTTTTCTTTCATATGACTTCGAATAATTCCTCATTAGACTACTACAAAGGCTTTTACAAGCGTCAGCTCCTGGAAGACACGGTGCCCTTCTGGTTTCCGCGCTCCATCGACGAAGAATACGGCGGCTACCTGCTCATGCGCGACGCAGACGGCAGCCTGCTCGACGACGACAAAGCCGTTTGGATACAGGGCCGCGCTGCCTGGCTGCTCTCCACGCTTTACAACACCGTGGAACAAAAGCCCGAGTGGCTGGAAGGTGCCAAAAAGGGAATTGATTTTCTGCGCCAGCACTGCTTCGACGAAGACGGCCGCATGTTTTTCCACGTGACACGCGATGGCCAGCCCATCCGCAAGCGCCGTTATTTCTTCTCCGAGACTTTTGCCGTGATCGCCTTTGCCGCTTACGCCAAAGCCAGCGGCGACGAAGAAGTGGCCGCCGAAGCCCGCAGGCTTTTCGGCAAGTGCATCGAGTACGCCACCACGCCCGGTCTGTTGCCGGCCAAATTTACCGGCACGCGCCCGGCCAAAGGGATTGGCGTGCCGATGATTTTGATGAACACAGCCCAGCAGCTGCGCGACACCATCGGCGATGAGCGTTGCGACGAGTGGATCTCCAGATGGATCGACGAGATTGAACGCGACTTTGTGAAGGACGATATCCGCTGCGTGATGGAGCAGGTGGCTCTGGATGGCAGCATCATCGACCATACTGACGGCCGGACCCTGAACCCGGGCCACGCCATCGAAGGCGCCTGGTTTATACTTCATGAAGCCCGCTACCGCAACAACGACCCGCGCCTGATCGACCTGGGCTGCCGCATGCTCGACTACATGTGGGAGCGGGGCTGGGACAAAGAACACGGCGGCATTTTATACTTCCGGGATGTGTACGGCAAACCCGTGCAGGAGTACTGGCACGACATGAAGTTCTGGTGGCCGCAGAACGAAACCATCATTGCCACGCTGCTGGCCTACCTGATGACCGGCAACGAGAAATATGCCGATTGGCACCAGCAGGTGCACGAGTATGCCTACAGCCACTTCCACGACAAGGAGAACGGTGAGTGGTACGGCTACCTGCACCGCGATGGCCGCCTGTCGAATACGGCCAAAGGCAATATGTTCAAAGGCCCGTTCCATTTGCCGCGCCAGGAATGGTACTGCTGGCAGATACTGGAAAGTTTTGGGAGCGGGAAGTAGGGTGGAAGTATAGCGACAGCAAGCGGCGGTTCTGAAAGCTGCAGGTTTATACTTCGCGCGGGGCAGGGCTATTTTGCAAAAGTATACTTTACGCTAACAAATGCTAGATTACTGGTGGCCGGTCGAAGTATGTTATGCGGAATTTGGTAATTATACTTTTATAGTGATCGGAGCAAAGAACTTACCCAGTTTTTCCAGGAGGCGCCTCGAGAGTTTCCGGTGCCGCGGGAGCGGCAGCCGTTAGGCAGGAAAGGAAAAGAGGGCCCCTACCCCCAGCAGCGCCGAGTGGGAAAACGAGTCCTCGCGGACTTGGAGCGCACGAACGGCAACTATGAAAGTATAGATTTGCAAGACTGAGGATGGAAGGTGGCTACGCGAGCAGGAGGCAAGTATAAGTTATGCTGGAAGTATAGCGGAAGTACCTATTTATACTTTGCCTGTTGATCCAACCACCCCTACACCTCCTTGTCTAAGGAGGGGAACTCAGGCTTAGTTATACTAAAAAGTATGCGTGCTTTAGCTGAAGTATAAATCAACCATACTTATACTTGGCCGGTAGCTAAAGTTTCACTTCCCTTCTCACAAGATCCTTCCAGGATGACAAATGTGAAGAGAAAGAATCTGCTTACACGTATGCTGCTGCGACAAACTATACTAGAACATAACTTACAACAACTCATTACACCGCACTTTAAACACAATTACTTACCTCACTATTCTTACAAAACGCTTATGATTCGCTTACTCTTTGCTTGCTCTTTTCTCCTCACTTCCCTCTTCGCCAAGGCCCAGCTAACGGACGTGCCTGTTTTTGTTTCCGGGCAGGAGGGACATAAATCGTATCGCATACCCGGCATAATTGGCCTGCCCAACGGCGAGCTGCTGGCCTTTGCTGAAGGCCGCGTGCACGGCGCAGCCGACTTTGGCGACGTGAACATTGTGATGAAACGCAGCACCGACAATGGCAAGACCTGGCAGCCCCTGCAGACGGTGGTAGACTATGACACGCTGCAGGCCGGCAACGCTGCACCTGTGGTAGACCTGACTGACCCGGCTTATCCGAAGGGCCGCATCTTTTTATTTTACAACACCGGCAATGCGCACGAGTACGAAGTACGCAAAGGAAACGGCCTTCGGGAAGTATGGTACGTCACCTCTGTGGATAACGGCAAGTCCTGGTCCAGTCCGGTGAATATTACCACGCAGGTGCACCGCCCGAACATGCCCAAAGCCAACCCGGCCTATGCGTTTAAGGAAGACTGGCGCTCTTACGCCAATACCCCCGGCCATGCCCTGCAGTTTAGCGAAGGCAAGTATAAAGGCCGCATCTTTGTTGCTGCCAACCACTCGGCGGGCCCGCCCAAGCAGAATTTCGAGGATTATGCCGCCCACGGCTTTTACACCGACGATCACGGCAAGACTTTCCGCTTAAGTGAGACCGTTCCGGAAACAGGGAGCAACGAAGCTACTGCTGCGCCGCTGACAGGGGGCCGGCTGATGCTGAACGCCCGCAACCAGCAGGGCGATGTACGCGCCCGGATCGTGAGCATTAGCAGCGACGGTGGCGCTACCTGGGATACTACCTATTTCGACCACCAGCTGCCCGATCCGGTAAACGAGGGAAGTTTGCTCCGCATTGGCACGGGAAAAGGCAAAGCCATACTTGCTTTTAGCAACGCCGCCGATCCGCAGCGCCGCGACAACCTGACCCTGCGCCTGAGCTACGACGAAGGAAAAACATGGCCCCGGCAGTACCTCATCGCCAAAAGCCCGGACAATGAGCAAGACTACGCCGCCTACTCCGATCTGGTGAAGGTCGGAAAAGATAAGATCGGCATCCTGTATGAGAAAAACGGCTACCGACAGATCGTGTTCACGGTGGTGCCGGTGGCGCTGAAAGTAAAAAAGTAACAGCTGGCTTTTCCCACTGCCGCAGCGGATCTGCGGCAGTGGGAAAACACCCCTGGCCACAGCAGGGCAGGTGGTAACGTACCAATAGGGCGTGATCGGGAAAACGGCTTTGCAGGGCCTGCAGGGCAGGTGATCGGAGTTGCGCCATCGAAATATTAAAGCAAAACAATTTGCGTTTACGAACACATTGGTTAAATTTCAGCATTGAGAAACCAAAGCCTTCGGGAAACGCAGGCGGCGTGCCTCCGGCAAAAGCCGGGATAATGCCGCCCGTGAGCAGGATTGTGACGGCAGTGTGAAGCATGGGTTTGTTTCTCAGGAGGGAATGCTGCACGGCACCATTGCCTCCTGTTTATACTTTAAAGCGGCTGTACACGCATCCTTTTAACGCCATGCCCATGAGGTACTTTCTGGTCCTGATCCTGCTTCTTTTGAAGGGCGCCCTGCCTGCACATGCGCAGATAACCCCTGTGCAGCCGCTGGTGCGGGTGAGTTTTGCCAGCAGCGATACCCGGTTTTCGCAGGACCAGGCACCGCAGGTGCCGCAGCAAAACAAGTGGGAGGCAACAGCCTGGAAAGGCGAGAAAGTGCAGACGCAGCTCCTTGTCTGGACCAAGCGCGATATCGGGCAGCTCCGCGTAAAAATCAGTGACCTGACCAGCGGAAAAGGCAACCGCATCGGCGCGGACAATGGCAAGGCCGGTTTTGTGCGCTACGTGCTCACCGATGAATTTGGCGAAGGTTGCGGCCACCGCAAAACAACAGATTTCGATTCCTCCTTGGTTGCCGATCCCATCGATACAGTTACAAGTATAGCCGTGCAGAAAAATACGCTGCAGCCCGTGTGGCTAAGTATACAAGTGCCAGCCAACACCCCTGCCGGCAAGTATAAGGGGGTAGTTACGGTTCAGGCAGATAAGCCTTATACCTTGCAGGTTGCGTTAACAGTGCAGAACCGGGTATTGCCGCCAGCCAGCCAGTGGGCCTTTGACCTGGACTTATGGCAGCATCCGGCGGCTATTGCCCGCGTGCATGGGGTGCCGTTGTGGAGCCCGGAGCATTACCGGTATATGCAACCCTACTATGAAATGCTGGCGGCTGCCGGGCAGAAAAGTATCACCACCAGCATTATAGACGAACCCTGGAACCACCAGACCTATGATGACTTTCCGGGCCTGATCAAATGGATCAAGCAAAAAGACGGTACCTGGACGTATGATTACAGCCTTTTTGATGCGTATGTGGCGTTTGTGATGCGCTGCGGCATTAAAGAGCGGATCAACTGCTACACGATGATACCCTGGAAACTGTCGTTCCCCTACTATGACGCTGGTTCAGGTAAAGATGCCGTGCTGGTGGCCAAACCCGGCTCAGCCGAATACAACGCCTTCTGGGCAAGTATGCTCAAAGACTTTGCCCGCCACCTGAAGCAGAAAGGCTGGTTCGGGATAACGAGTATTTCGATGGATGAACGGCCCATGCCCGACATGCAGGCGGTGATCGAACTTTTGAAGAGCGTGGACCCGGGCTGGAAAATTACGATGGCCGGCGATTATCATCCCGAAATAGAGCCTGAAATTTTTGATTACAGCCTGGCTGTGAACTGGACCTTTGATGCCGAAGCGCTGAAGCGGCGCAAGGCCCAGGAAAAGCCGAGCACCTTTTATACCAGTTGTTCCCATGCCTTACCCAACGCATTTACGTTTTCGCCGCCTGCCGAGCAGGCCTGGTTGGGCTGGTACGCGGCCAGCAAAGGGTTTACCGGCTACCTGCGCTGGGCCTACAACAGCTGGGTGCAGCATCCTGCGCAGGACAGCCGCTTCAGGACCTGGCCCGCAGGCGATACCTACCAGGTATACCCCGGCCCGATGAGCTCTATCCGCTTCGAAAAATTAAAAGAAGGCATTCAGGATTTTGAGAAAATACGCTTGCTCCGCGAGGAGTTCCGGCAGAAAGGCGACCAGCAGAAGCTCGGAGAGCTGGACAGGATACTGGCCGCTTTTGAATTACCGGTACTGGAAAAAAAGGGTGCGGCAGCAACGGTGCAGCAAGCGAAAGCTGCCCTGAACAAGCTCTAAGCAAATACCCGGAGAGCAACATCCCGGCAGATGCCTTATTTTAAATATTTTTATCCCAAAGTATAAGCAAGGGTGCTTGCTTAAAAGAGAAGACGGCGTATCATGATTTACCGAACCTGTATTTTATTATTGGCTATAGGCTTAACTTTTTGCCAAAGTCCGAGGAGTAAACTGGCCACGGGCGCAGTGCAACCGGAAAGTAGCCCCGGGAAAACAGCCCGTAGCCGCCCGCAAACGCCCATTATGGGCTGGTCGAGCTGGAACAATTTCCATGTCAACATCAACGAGGACATCATCAAAGCACAGGCCGATCATATGGTTTCGTCGGGCATGCAGGCGGCGGGCTATACGTATATCAACATCGACGACGGCTTTTTTGGCGGGCGCGACGCGGCGGGTAATCTGCTGGCGCATCCGGTCCGGTTCCCCGGTGGCATGAAAGCCCTGAGCGACTACATTCATGCAAAAGGACTCCTTGCCGGCATCTACTCTGACGCCGGCATCAACACCTGCGCCTCTTACTGGGACAAAGACACAGTCGGCGTGGGCATGGGCCTGCGCGGGCACGAGGCGCAGGATATGCGACGGCTGCTGCAGGAGTGGAACTACGATTTCATTAAGGTAGACTGGTGCGGCGGCGACTGGCTTGGGCTGGACGAACAGACGCAGTATACGCTTATCGGCAACCTGATCCGGCAGATCCGTCCGGATGTGGTCTATAACGTTTGCCGCTGGAAGTTTCCGGGCCAGTGGGTGGTGCCCCTGGCAGACTCCTGGCGTGTTTCAGGCGATATTGACAATACCTTTGCCTCCGTGATGCACATTGTGGACCTGAACGCGGACCTCTGGAAATACGCCTCGCCGGGCCATGTAAATGATATGGACATGCTGCAGGTAGGCCGGGGCATGAGTTACGAGGAAGACAAAACGCACTTTTCGATGTGGTGCATGCTCAGTTCCCCGCTGCTGCTGGGCAACGACCTTCGCAGCATGACACCCGAAACCATCGGCATCCTGACAAACAAAGAATTGATCGCCCTTAACCAGGACCGGCTCGTGTACCAGGCCCGGCGGCTCTACGACAACGGCGACCTGGAAGTATGGGCAAAGCCCCTTCAGTCTACCATGAGCGGAGAGGTGGCCGTTGCCCTGCTCAACCGGTCCGCTAAAGCAGCCGCCATCACCTTCCGCCCGGATTCTGTGGGGCTAGATGCGGCGAAAGGCTACACCCTGCGCGATCTGTGGGAGAAGAAGGCGTATGGCACCTCAACAAAAAAAGAAGTTGGTTTTAATGTACCGGCCCACGGCGTAGTCGTGCTGAAGCTGGTGGGCACTTCTAAACCTTACAACGTTTTCCAATATAAATAACAACCGCTTAGGACAGGTGCTTTGCCCGTGCGCCAGGCACCTGTATTATTTTATACTTCCCTATCATGAACAGTACCTTTTACAGAAACATGCTGGCCTCCTTCCTGGTGGCTATACTTGCGTTTTTTTCTACAGCCACCTACGCCGCCGACACGCTGCACGTGGTAACGCACAACCGCGTAACCGTGGTAACCGACCCGGCCAAAGGCACCAACACCTATAAAGCTTGGGGCAAGTTCCCATCTGCCAAAGAAGCTATTAGAAGTATAAAACTGCGCGTGCGTTTTGCCTGTCCGGATAGTATGCGCTGCGCCGACTGGGATTATAAAGATCATATTACCATCCGCCGCACGGGCGGTGCCAAAGGAGTTTCGCAGGACTATGAGATCGGCCGGATGCTGACGCCCTACGGCGGCGCGTTTGGCAAAGACTGGAAGTTTGACTGGGAAGTAGACGTCACGGATTTCAGCATGCTGCTGCGAGACAGTGTGGAGATCGAGTACAACCACACCGGCTGGGAACCCAACAAAGATCGCGGCTGGAGCGTTACGCTGGACTTTGAGATCGTGAAAGGCCGCCCGGCCTGGGAGCCTGTCAGTATCCGGAAGATCTACGACGGCACCTTCAGCTACGGCGACAGCACCAACAGCATCGAAAATGCTCTGAAGCCGGTTACATTTGCGGCAGCCAGCCAGGCGGCTTTTGCCCGGCTGCGCGTGGTGCAGACCGGCCACGGCATGGATGAGCCCGATGGCTGCGGCGAGTTTTGTAACAAGTACCGGGAACTGTGGTACGACGGCAAAATGATAGACAAGCGCGACATTTGGAAGCGCTGCGGCGATAATCCGTTGTACCCGCAGGCTGGTACCTGGGTGTATGACCGCGCCAACTGGTGCCCTGGAAACCTCATGCAGCCCGACCTTTATAACCTGCCTGTCCGGGCCGGCGGGCAGCACACCATCGACCTTAACATGCAGCCGTATGTTCCTTCTTCTAATCCCAGTGCCACCGAGGTGATCACGGCTTACCTGGTGCAGTATAAAAAAGCTGCGGCTGCAAACGATGTGGCACTGGAAGCTATTGTCAGGCCTTCTCTGGAAGATGCTTACAGCCGCCGGAATCCTGCGGCCCTGCAACCGGAGATTGTGGTGAAAAATATGGGCTCGGCGCCTGTCAGAAGTATAAATATCCGTTACGGTGTAAAGGGCGCCGCCCGTAGCAAGTATAACTGGAAAGGCACCCTGGCGCCCGGCGCTTCTGCCGTGATTGCCCTGCCGGGTATTATCAACGGGAAAACCGGCCTGAATGCCTTTGAAGTGGAATTGCTGCAGCCCAATGGCAAACGCGATGCCTATACAGCCGATAATAAAAGAAGCAGCCGGTTTAAAGCGGTTCCAAAGCACGGGGGCGACATCATCATCTCGCTGCTGACAAACGAGCAGCCGGCGCAAAACAGCTTCGCGCTCATCGACGGCAACGGCAAAGTATACCACGAAAGGGCGCTCGGCTCGCTGAAAACCAATACCCTTTACCGCGATACGCTGCACCTGCCCGCCGGCAGGTACCAGTTCATGGTACTCGATTCAGCGGGCGACGGGCTGGAGTTCTGGGCCAACCCCAAAGGCGGGCGCGGCAAAGTGCGTTTGCTTAACACGGCAGGCGCCATGCTGAAGGATTTCGAATCGGATTTCGGCTCCTCGCTATACTATGATTTTGAGGTGGGGCAGCCTGTAACGCCCATTGCGCAGCAAAGCTCTATTAGCTTGTACCCCACGCGCACCAACGACAAAACGACGCTTGATTATTACGCCAACTTTCCGGAGGACGTGGTTGTGCAGTTGGTTGCCGATCCGGGCGACGCCGTGGTGGAAGAGCACCGTTACCCACATTTAAAAGAAGGGGTGTTTACCTATGATCTGAGCCGTTTTCCGAAAGGCCGTTTCTTCCTGAAAGTGCTCGTGAACGGACAGGAGAAATTTAAAAAACGCATCCGCCTAAAAGAATAATAAAGGAAAGCGAAGTATAACAGCAGCAGGCGCGGGCAGAAATAGCTTGTAAAGCGGGCTAATGGAAAATGTTTGATGCCGGCCTGGAAGTATAAAACAACGATGAACATGATACAGCGATACAGCCGATTAATTTTAGCAGCACTGGCACTCAGTATGGCCGCCTTTATGCCCGCCCGGGCACAATCAAAGATCAACCCGGATTCCATCCGCGATAAAATGCAATGGTTTGCCGACGCCAAACTGGGCATCTTTATCCACTGGGGCATCTATGCCGTGGACGGCATCGATGAAAGCTGGAGTTTTCATAACAGGAAGATCAGCTACCCCAATTATATGAAGCAGCTCAAAGGCTTCACGGCTTCCAACTATGATCCGGAAGCCTGGGCGGCCCTGATCAAAGAGAGCGGCGCCCGCTATGCCGTGATCACGACCAAGCACCACGACGGGGTAGCGCTGTGGCCCACCAAACAAAAGCACTATAGCGTGGTGAAAAATACACCGGCCCGCCGCGACCTGCTTGCGCCGTTTTACAAGGCCCTGGACAAGCAGGGGATAAAGCGCGGGGCTTACTATTCGCTCATCGACTGGAGCCACCCGGACTACCCGGGCTTCTTAAAAGACAGCGCCCGCTACAAGATCAGCGACAGCCCTAAGCGCTGGCAGAAGTTCCTGGCCTTTAACCAGGCGCAGATAAACGAGGTGAACAAAGCCTACAAGCCCGATTTGTGGTGGTTTGATGGCGACTGGGAGCATAGCGCCACAGAATGGAACGCCCCCGGCATCCGCCAGAGCATCCTTAGCCGCAAGCCCGGCGCCATCATCAACGGCCGCCTAACAGGCTACGGCGACTACGATACGCCCGAACAGAATTTTCCGGTAACACGCCCCCATTATAACTGGTGGGAGTTGTGCATGACCATCAATAATAACTGGGGGTACCAGCCACAGGACACAGCCTGGAAAACGCCTTACGAGGTGATCACCATCTTCGCAGATGCCATTAGTAACGGCGGTAACCTGCTGCTCGACATCGGCGCCAAGCAGGACGGCACTATCCCGCCCGAGGAGGTGCATGTGCTGAAGGAGCTGGGTAAATGGAACAAAAAGCACGAAGAGGCGATCTTCGGCACCTTGGCCGGGCTGCCGCAGGGCCACTTCTATGGCCCTTCCACGCTCTCCAAAGACTCTGCTACGGTGTACCTGTTTCTGCCGGGAAAAGTACAGGGGCAGGTGATGGTAAAAGGACTGAAGAACAACATCAAGAACATCCGAGTGGTAGGCACGTCCCAAACGGTGCCGCACAAGATCGTGGGCAAGATCTCGTGGAGCCCGGTGCCGGGCCTGGTCTACATCAGCGTGCCCGAGCAGGCGCAGGATACCTATATGTCGGTGTTGGCCGTGGAGCTGGATAAGCCGCTGGAGCTTTACAAAGGGCAGGGTGGTTTAAACTAACGCCGCAACTCCTGTATCCAGGTAAGTACCAGCTTAGTCCGGTTGCCATACATTCTTCCACAGCAAATAAAAAAGAATTAAACTGGTTCTTTGAAGTTGATCAGACTATGTATAGCTTTATGTCTTACATAAAGATAAATATAAATTTTTGGTTCTGTTTGGTTAGGTGGAAAGGATAAAGGAGTAGCATGCAGAGTAAGCGCACAGATGTATGGCCCGATGAGCAACTGCTTGAACTGCTGCAAGCAGGCGATAACACTGCGTTTGAGCTGATCTACAACAAATACTGGTCTAAACTATACCTGGCAGCTTACAATGTGCTTCGCGACAGGCAGGGAGCAGAGGACGTTGTGCAGGAGGTGCTGGTGAGCCTGTGGTTTAAGCGGGAAGGGGCTGCCATCGATTCGCTGCAGGCGTATCTGTACACGGCTGTTCGTTACCAGGTTTTCAAGGCCGTCCGTTCCGGAAAGGCACGGCAGCAACTGCCGGAAGCAGCCGGGAGCATTGTAGTGGCGAACGAGGCGGAAGCCGCCCTTTGTGAACATGACCTTTACAGCCTGCTGGAGCAGGGGATTACCCGGTTGCCGGATAAGTGCCGGCAGGTATTTCTGCTGAGTCGCCGGGAGCACCTGAGCACCACCGAAATTGCGCAGCAGCTTGGCATTACCTCTAAAACTGCCGAGAACCACCTCACAATCGCGCTGCGCCGCCTGCGAACAACGCTCGGAAGCCTGCTGGTGTGGGGCGCCGTGCTGTTCGTTGCCGCAGATAAGATGCCCCCGTCTGCTTCACCGCTTCCGCAGCACGCGAGCAAAGAAATATAACCCCAATCAGGCAAGAACGAACTATAAGGCAGCTCTGCTGCGCCCTGTACCGTCACGTCTGCATCCTGGGAATCCCTTTCGTATCACTTCCTTTTGCCGCTCGTCCGGCCCCACACCTTCGGAGGCTATCTGGAATTTAGCGAAGACGCTAGTAGCTGCTGTATACCTGGCAATTCCTCAGAAACCCTCTTTTGCAGGCCCTTGCCTTTTCCCGCACTGCTTTTATTCTGCTCTACCCAAGCCAGGTAAGTATAGAGGCACTTCAAAAAAAATATTTCCACAGCCTTTGGGGGTAAGCCCCTTCCGGCGGCACATACATACAAATCCCTCCTGATGAACGACGAAGAATTCCGAGACTTAATAAACAAATACCTGGCTGGCGATGCGAGTGCGGCAGAGGAGAACAGGCTTTTTGAGGCCTATGACGCGCTTCAGGAGAAGGGGCAGGTATGGGAGTCGGCAGCATTGGGAGAAGAGGAGGAAACCCGGGCCCGGCTCTATGGTAAGATTTTACAGGACATAAAGTGGCGGGAAAAGAAGAAAGCTGCCCTGCCTGCCCGTTGGGCTGTGGCAGCCTCTCTGCTGCTGGCGGTGTTGGCAGCGGCCTTGTTCCTTTACCGCTATGGCAAGCAATCTCAGGCAGTTGAGACGGCGGCGGCTGCCGCGTCACTGGCTGAAAGCGAGGTAAAGCCCGGCGGCAACAAAGCCGTCCTGACCCTGGGCGATGGTTCCAAAATAATCTTAGACAGCGCTGCTAACGGGGAACTGGCACGGCAGGCGGGTATCCGCATCACCAAAACAGCCGACGGGCAGCTGCTATACATTGCTACCGGGGCAGCGCCGGCGCAGGTGCTAAGCTATAACACCATTGAAACACCCAAAGGAGGGCAGTACCGGGTAGTGTTGCCTGACAGTTCCGAAGTATGGCTGAATGCGGCTTCCTCGCTGCGGTACCCCACACGCTTCGCTGGCGGTGAACGCCGGGTGGAACTGGTAGGAGAGGCTTATTTTGAAGTGACCAGAAACAGGCGCATGCCTTTCCGGGTGGTGAGCCAGGGACAAACAGTGGAGGTGCTGGGCACGCATTTCAACATCAGTGCCTACCCCGACGAGGCAGCTGTGAAAACGACCCTGCTGGAAGGCGCCGTGAAGGTGCTGGTGGGTAAGACCAACCGTTCGGAACTGCTGGCGCCAGGGCAGCAGGCGGCTGTCAGCTATGCCGATGGTGCCGTAGCGGTGCAACCGGTAGCAGCCGAAGAGGCCGTGGCCTGGAAAAACGGCTACTTTGTATTTGATAATGAAGGGCTGGAAAGCTTGATGCGGAAGTTGGCTCGCTGGTACGATGTGCAGATCGTGTACGAGGGCGAGGCGGGAGACCTGAAGTTTGGCGGCATGGTATCGCGCAGCAACAGCATCGGCCAGACCCTCCGAATATTAGAGCTTACAGGAGATGTTACATTTAAAGTAAAAGGAAGGAGGGTACTTGTGATGCCATAAATGCCGTCGCTTACCCCGACGCGTAGTTACCTGAAAGTAGCCGGAGGCGCTTGCAACACCTCCGGCTGATGCCAGGCTCGCTCATCGGGTTTTGATTGCTGAGACAATGTATAACCGTGCTAACCTAACAAGATCAAATGTATGAACTTTTACCCTACTAAATCGGGCAGGGGCCCGTGCAGCCGAAATTTATTGCTGAAGACCATGAAACTTACCTGCATCCTTCTATTTACCGCGCTGCTTCAGGTAAGCGCGTCAGGGTATGCTCAGAAAATCACCCTCTCAGAGCGCCAAGCGCCGCTGGAGAAGGTGCTGAAGGAAATAAGAAGACAAAGTGGCTACGACCTCTTTTATAACGCCAAACTGCTAAAGCAGGCTCTGCCGGTGAGCGTGCAGGTACAGAATGCAAGCCTGGAGGAGGCCCTGAGTGCTTCTTTCAAAGGGCAGCCGCTGGCCTTTACCATCGATTCCAGAACCGTGGTGGTAAAGGAAGCGGCCGTGCTGCGGCAAACCGGCATTACCGTAACCGGCAAAGTGGCTGATGAGAAGGGCGAGCCCTTGCCTGGTGCCACCGTGCGGGTAAAAGGCACCGACAAGGGCACATCTACTGGTGCTGATGGTGCCTTTGTGCTGCAAAACGTTGCGCAGGATGCCGTGCTGGAGATCAGCTTTCTGGGTTACCTGAACAAAGAAGTAAAGGTGGCGCCCGCCCTGGGAACTATTCAGTTAGAGGTAAATACTTCTAAGCTGGAAGAAGTAGTGGTGGTAGGGTATGGCACGCAGAAAAAAGCCAACCTGACGGGGGCAGTTTCCACGGTGAACGCGCAGGTACTGGAGTCGCGGCCGGTGCAGAATGTGGGGCAGGCGCTACAGGGCCTTGTCCCGGGCCTGAACATGCAGACTACTGGACTGGGCGGGGAGCTGAATCAGCCCCTGAGTTTTAACATCCGCGGAGCGGGCACGATCGGTGCAGGCTCCACAGCCTCGCCGCTGGTGCTCATCGATGGCATGGAAGGCGATATGAACGCCATTAACCCGCAGGATATCGAAACGATTACCGTGCTGAAAGACGCCGCGGCTTCTTCCATTTACGGCTCCCGTGCTCCTTTCGGGGTTATCCTGATCACGACCAAGAGTGGTAAAGCCGGTAAAACGACTGTAAACTATAACGACAACTTCCGCATCAGCAAGCCGATGGGTCTGCCCACGATGATGGACTCCTATACTTTTGCCAAGTACTGGAATGAGGCGGCTGCAAACGACGGCGAGGGAGCTAAATTCTCGGACGAAGTACTGGACCGCATCCTCAAGTACCAGCACGGGGAGATTGACTATGGCACCGTGCCTAATGCCAATGGTGACCGCTACGAGTACTATACTGGCTCCAACGGCAACACCGACTGGTTTAAGGAGCAGTATAAGAGCTATTCTTTATCGCAGGAGCATAACCTGAGCGTGAATGGTGGCACCGATAAAACCCAGTTCTATGCCTCCGGCGGCTTATTGGATCAGGGTGGCCTGCTGCGCCACTCCCACGATGCCTTTAAGCGCTATACCCTGAGCGGCAAGATCAACACGGTTATCAGTAAGTTTGCCAGCTTTAACTACAGTACCCGCTATGTGCGCGAAGACTATACGCAGGCCACACACCAGTCGGATCTGTTTTACCACAACGTGGCGCGTCGCTGGCCCACCGTGCCGGTGTATGACCCGAACGGCAACTGGTCGGACCCCGGCGAAATAGCGCAATTAGAGGAAGGCGGCCGCGTTATTAACCAGACCGACTGGCTCTACCAGCAGGGACAGCTGACGCTGACGCCCCTTAAAGGATGGAACATTGTGGCCAACGGCAACTTCCGGGTTACCAACGGAAACAGGCATTCCGACGTGCGCCCGGCATATGCCTATGACGTGGCCGGGAATTCCTTTCCTGTATCGGTTGGCTGGAACTCGGCGGGCTACAGTTCGGTGTACGAGTACGCCCGCAAAGAAAACTACTTCTCTTCTAACATCTTCTCCGATTATACTTTCGACCTGAAAGAGGCACATCATTTTAAAGTGCTGGGCGGCTTTAACTCGGAACTGACAAAGTTCCGTACCATCGGCGCTTCCCGTAGCGGACTGATCAATCCTTTGCTGCCGACCATCAACACCGCTACGGAAGATAGCAAAGCGGAGGAAGGACAATACCAGCACTGGGCTATTGCCGGCTTTTTCGGCCGCCTGAACTATAACTACAAAGAGCGCTACCTGCTGGAAGTAAACGCCCGCTACGATGGTAGCTCCCGATTTATAAGAGACAAACGCTGGAACCTTTTCCCATCGGTGTCGGCAGGGTGGAACATCGCTCAGGAAGATTTCTGGACTTTTGATGATGTGGTACAGACGCTGAAGCTCCGCGGTTCTTATGGCGAGCTCGGAAACCAGAACACCAGAAACTGGTATCCTTTCTATTCTAAAATGCCGATCGGCGTGAACAACGGTGGCTGGCTGATAGGCGGGCAGCAGCCCAACACGGCCTATGCCCCAGGGCTGGTAAGCACCCTGCTTACTTGGGAGCGCGTGACCAGCTGGGATGCCGGCTTTGACGTGGCCTTGCTGCAGAACCGACTGAACCTGAACTTCGATTACTTTAAGCGCAAGACCTTTGACATGGTAGGGCCTGCACCGGAACTGCCGGTGATACTGGGTACTGCTGTGCCGCAGATCAACAACACCGACATGGAGTCTTACGGCTTTGAGCTGGAAGCCGCCTGGCATGATCAGATTGGAGAGGTTGGCTATGGCCTGCGGGCTGTGATGGCCGATTCCCGGCAGCGCATCACCCGTTATCCTAACCCGACCGGTAACATCAATACCTGGTACGATGGCGAGCTAATGGGCAACATCTGGGGCTACACCACCGTGGGCATTGCTAAAACCCAGGAAGAGATGGATGCCCACCTGGCAGAAGTAGACCAGAGCGGCTTGGGAAGCAACTGGGGAGCAGGCGACATTATGTACGCTGACTTGAACGGCGATGGCAAGATTGATGGCGGAACAGGCATTCTGGGCAATACCGGCGACCGCTCGGTTATCGGCAACAGCACCCCCCGTTACCGCTACAGCCTCGACCTGACCGCTAACTGGAAAGGCTTTGATATGCGGTTGTTTCTGCAGGGCGTAGGCCAGCGCGACTACATGCCTAACGGCCCTTACTTCTGGGGCGCCAGTGGCGGCATGTGGCAGTCGGCGGGCTTTACGGAGCACATGGACTTCTTCCGCGACGAGACATCGCCTATGGTAAAGTCCGGCACAGCCGACGTGAACCTGGACGCTTATTTCCCGAAGCCATACTTTAATACCGGCAAAAACCAGCAGTCACAGACCCGTTACCTTCAGAGCGCCGCTTACCTGCGCCTCAAAAACCTGCAGGTAGGCTACACCCTGCCAGGCAACCTGACCTCCCGTGTGGGGATCTCGCGCCTGCGCTTCTATGTGTCTGGCGAGAACCTGCTCACCTTCTCCGACATGATCGACATCTTTGACCCCGAGACTGTTGGCCTGAGCGGATGGAACGACGGCAAAACCTATCCATTCTCCCAGGTATACTCCGGCGGCCTTAGTGTAACTTTTTAATTATCGAACCGATGAAAAGAGCAATCCATACCAAATTATATCTTATGTTGGCGTTGCTGGTGTCCCTGGGGACAACCAGTTGTAACCAGTTCCTGGACCGGGAGCCCCTGTCGGAGATCACCCCATCCAACTTCTTTGCCAACGAGGCCGACCTGGCCGCCTATACGGTTGCCGAGTATAACTTCCCTTCGCACAGCGGCTTCAACGTAGGAACCTTCGGCAACGATAACAGTACCGACAACCAGGCCTCCAGCGGCTACTCGGTGCGCTGGGTGCCCGGCGAGTGGCGGGTGCCGCAGTCAGGAGGCAGCTGGAACTTTGACCGCATCCGGCAAGCTAACTACTTCATCGAGACCGTGGTGCCCCGCTGGAAACAGGGTAAGATCACGGGCAGTGCCAACAACATTGCACACTACGTAGGAGAAGGCTATTTTCTGCGTGCCTACGAGTACTTTAACAAAGTGCAGGCACTGGGCGACTTTCCGATTGTGCGCAAGACCCTGCCCGACCAGTTAGACGAGCTGACGGCCATGTCGAAGCGCCGGCCCCGCAACGAAGTAGCCCGTTTTATACTTTCCGACCTCGACTCGGCTATCCTGCTGCTGCAGTCAGTGCCCCCGGGCGGCAAAAACCGTATTTCACTCAACGCCGCGCTGCTCTTTAAGTCGCGGGTGGCGCTTTACGAGGCCTCGTGGCTTACCTACCACAGCGGCACACCGCAGGTTCCCGGCGGCCCTGGCTGGCCTGGTGCCGGTAAAGTGGACAACTTCAGCATAAACATGGGCGAGGAAATCAACTTTTTCCTGACCCAGGCCATGGAGGCTGCCGAGAAGGTAGCTGACGCGGTGCCGCTGGTTGCAAACACCCAGGACAACGGGTATAACTCTTCTGCCAACCCCTACTTCACCATGTTTTCTGACCCGAGCATGGAGAAGTATTCCGAGGTGCTGCTGTGGCGCCAGTACGACCCCAGCCTCGGCATCAACAATAACGTGAACCACTATATTAACCAGAACGGCGGCAACACCGGGTACACCAGAGGGTTGGTAGATAATTTTCTGATGAAAAACGGCCTGCCGATCTACGCTTCCGGCTCCGGTTACCACGGCGACGACTTTATCAAAAACGTGAAGAAGGAGCGCGACAACCGCCTGCAGCTGTTTATGAAAGCCCCGGGCGAGCTGCGGCTCAAAGACAAGACCAACGCAGACGGTTCCCCGATCCTGATCGGTAACCCCGACATTATCGGCCTGCAGGAAACCCGCGACGTAACGGGCTACAGCGTTAAAAAAGGTATGTCGTACCAGTTCGACCAGACAGTAGGAAGTATGGGCGCTACGGGCAGCATCGTATTCCGCGTGGTAGAGGCCTACCTCAACTACATCGAAGCCTCGTACCTGCGGGAGGGAATGATCAACGGCAAAGCTGACCAGTACTGGCGGGCCATCCGCGAACGGTCCGGCGTAAACCCGGATTATATGGCCACCGTGGCGGCTACCGACATGGCGCAGGAATCCAAAAACGATTTTGCCGCTTATTCGGCCGGTCGGCTCCTGGCTGACCCGGTACTGTACAATATTCGCCGGGAGCGCCGTGTTGAGCTCATTGCAGAAGGCATGCGCTACACCGACCTGAAGCGCTGGCGTGCACTGGACCAGCTGAAGACCAATCCATTCATTATCGAAGGATTTAAAGTATGGGGGCCGATGCAAAGCTGGTATGTAGATAAAGATGGCAAAGCGCTGCTGATAGAAGCCGACACGCCGGGCAAAACGGCCAACGTGTCTAAAAAAGCGGAGAGCCAGTACCTGCGTCCGTACCGCATCAACCTGTCGGCCAGCAACCTGGCCAAGGATGGTTACCGCTGGGCCTATGCACACTACCTCGAGCCGATCGCCATTCAGCACTTTATTATCGCTTCCCCGTCTGCTGATGTGAACTCCTCGGCCATATACCAGAACCCGGGCTGGCCACTGGCCGCCAATGCGGGAGCACTGGAATAACGATTGCACAACTATAAACTGCTCTGCCGCTTTGCCGCCTGATGTGGCGGAGGGGCGGCAGAGCTCATTTTTAAAAGGATTTCAATTAGCATGTTAACCCATGGACAACGATCTGGCTACTCCGGGCGCTAAATTTATCAGTTGGAAACTCTTTGCCATGTTGCTGCTTGCCTCCACGGCGCTGTTGCTGGGCGGCTGCGGCCGCAAACAGCTGGCGCAACACGGGCAAACGGCCGGCTGGGTACAGGTATGGGCAGATGAGTTTGAAACAAACGGTGCTCCCGATCCTGCCAGGTGGGGCTTTGCCTCGCGCAAGTCTGCCGACTGGGCCTGCTACTGTGCCGATACGCTGGCCACCACCTTTGTGAAAGACGGCCAGCTATACCTGCGGGGCATCATAAACCGCGACCCCACTGACACCGCCAAGTATAAAACCGCCTGCATCCAGACCAAAGACAAGTTCGCTTTCAGGTATGGCAAGGTAGAGGTGCGGGCCAAACTGGCAAAGGGCAAAGGCTCCTGGCCTGCCATCTGGCTGATGCCCCAGGCGTCCAAATATGGCGGCTGGCCCCTCAGCGGCGAAATAGACATTATGGAACACCTCAACTCTGACACGATTATTTACCAGACCATGCACAGCGGTTACATCGACCGCCTGAACCAGAAAACAAACCCGCCATACTTTGCCACCACTCCCTTTGAGGTAGGCGGCTACAACATTTACGGTCTGGAGTGGTACCCCGACCGGCTCGACTTTTTTGTGAACGGGCGCAAGACATTCACTTATCCGAAGCTGGCGCAGGCTGATGCAAGCCAGTGGCCGTTTGACCAGGAGTTTTACATCATTCTGGACCAGGCCTTGGGCGGCAACTGGGTAGGGGAGATCCATAACGAAGATCTGCCCGTGCAGATGGCAGTGGACTGGGTGCGGGTATATCAGCAACAATAACCCGAAGCGTGCCCCTGCCAGCAGCCATACTTCTGCCAGCATTTATACTTTAAACCGGTGCTGTTCGGATGCGGCGCACCGCTATCAGCTGAGCGCAAAAAGATTTGCCGCCGCTGTTTTGCCTTTAACATTATATGATGTCTCTGATGAAACACCTGCTTCTAGTCGTTTTATGGATGTGCGCCTACCGGGTAGCAGTAGCACAACAGCCTGGCAAACGGCCCAACATCGTCATCATCGTTTCCGACGACCACGCCTATCAGGCTATCAGCGCTTACGGGCAGGGCCTGATGCAAACGCCCGCCATCGACCGCATTGCCAGAGAGGGTGCCCGGTTTGATAAAGCGTATGTGACCAACTCCATCTGCGGGCCTAGCCGGGCAGTGATCCTGACAGGTAAGTATAGCAACAAAAACGGCTACAAAGACAATGAAACGTCCAGCTTCGATGCCAGCCAGAACTCCTTTGTAAAAGAGTTGGGAAGGGGAGGCTACCAGACCGCCTGGATAGGCAAGTACCACCTAGGTCACGACCCGCAGGGCTTCGACTACTGGCAGATTCTGCCGGAGCAGGGGGACTATTATAACCCGGACTTCCTGATGATGGACGGCAGCAAGAAACGGGTAGAAGGCTACGTAAGCAACCTGATCGAGGACGCAGCCGAAAACTGGCTCAACCAGCGCGACCAGAGCAAGCCCTTCTGCCTGGTGATCGGCCACAAGGCCACCCACCGCGTGTGGCTGCCCGATACCGCTGACTTCGGCCTGTTCGACGACAAAACCTTTCCGGTGCCCGCCACTTTTTACGATACCTATGCCGGTCGCAAGGCCGCCCAAGTGCAGGAAATGTCCATCGCCAAAGATATGCGCATGGGCTACGACCTGAAAATGTTCCCTGACCTGGACAGTGTGCGCGACGGCAACATTGCCCGCATGAACGCCGCTCAGAAGGCCAGCTTCGAAGCGTATTACAAACCAATTAAAGCAGACCTGGAGGCCCGCCACCTGGCGGGCAAGGAGCTGGCAGAGTGGAAGTTCCAGCGCTACCTGCGCGACTACCTGAGCACTGCCGCCTCGCTGGACCGCAACATTGGCCGCACCCTCGACTACCTGGATAAAAACAACCTCACGGAAAACACGATTGTGATTTACCTCTCCGATCAGGGCTTTTTTATGGGCGAGCATGGCTGGTTCGACAAGCGCTGGATGTATGAGGAATCGTTCCGCACGCCGATGGTGATGCGCTACCCAGGTGTAATAAAGCCCGGTACTGTTTCAGATGCGTTTGTACTGAACCTGGATATTGCGCCCACCATGCTGGAGGCAGCCGGCGTAGCTGTGCCAAAGGACATGCAGGGCGAGTCGATGCTGCCGCTGCTGACAGGCAAAAAAGCCAAAGGCCGCGACGCGCTCTACTACCACTACTACGAAAACGGCGAGCACGCCGTGTCGCCGCAGTTCGGTATCAAAACCAAGCGATACAAGCTGATCCGCTTTTATAAAAGAGTAAACGGGTGGGAGCTGTATGATCTGCAGAAAGATCCCCAAGAGTTACACAATCTCTATGGCCGCAAGGGCTACGAAAAAATAACAGGAAGCCTTAAAAAGCAGCTGGCAGGCCTTATTGAGAAGTATGAGGATGAGGAAGCAAAGCAGCTGCTGACGCAGAGAACCGGCAAGCCTTAAGTATAAACCACCCGGAGAATAGATCAAAGCAGCGGAGCTTCCTCAACAAAAAGCCCGGACGCACAACAGGCACGGCATTGCCCCTTTAAACAAACAGTAAACGGCTAACCCGATGCGCTAAGCTGAAGGGTGGCTGCAAAGTATAAGCAAAAGCAGGAGCGGATTGGCCACGGCACTCCACTCAGGAAAAGACACAGATATGACCCGACACACGCTTACAGCAGGTATAATCCTGCTGCTGGCCATCACCGCCGGCTGCGCCCAACGTCCAACTGGTAAAAGCAACTCCGCTGTTATGCAGCCGCAAGACACACCGGCCGAGATTATCCGAAAGGCTGCCAACATCGTGCCCACGCCCCGGCAGCTGCGCTGGCAGCAGCTGGAAATGACAGCTTTCTTTCACTTTGGCGTCAACACCTTCACCAACCGCGAGTGGGGAGATGGAACGGAAGATCCGAACGTGTTTAACCCTACCCAACTGGACGCCCGCCAGTGGGTGCGCGTAGCCAAAGAGGCCGGCATTAAGCAGGTCATTCTCACGGCCAAGCACCACGATGGTTTCTGCCTGTGGCCCAGCAAGTATACGGAGCACTCGGTTAAGAACAGCCCTTGGGAAAATGGCCGTGGCGATGTGGTGAAGGAAGTAGCCGACGCCTGCCGGGAGTATGGCGTCGGCTTCGGCATCTACCTCTCGCCCTGGGACCGGAACTCACCGCTGTACGGCACCGACGCTTACAATGACTACTTTGTAAACCAGCTCACGGAGCTGCTCACGCAGTATGGCCGTGTGGACGAAGTATGGTTTGACGGCGCCAACGGCGAGGGGCCCAACGGCAAAAAACAGGAGTATGACTTCGACCGCTGGTATGCCCAAATCCGCAAACTGCAGCCCATGGCCACTATTGCCGTAATGGGGCCTGATGTGCGCTGGGTAGGCACCGAAACCGGCTACGGCCGCGAAACCGAGTGGAGCGTAGTGCCTGCCGACAATTTAAATCAGGCCGCCGTGGCTGCCGGCTCGCAACAGGCTGTGGCCTTTAAGCCGCAGGGCGACATGCGGGGCGAAGTACTCGGAAGCCGCGAAAAGATACTGCCTGCCAAAGGCCTGGTGTGGTACCCTGCCGAAACAGACGTGTCCATTCGGCCCGGCTGGTTCTATCATCCCACCGAAAACAACCAGGTAAAATCGCCGGAGAAGCTGCAGGATATCTACTACAATTCGGTGGGCCGCAACGGCGTGCTGCTGCTCAACATTCCGCCCGACACCCGCGGCCTTGTCCACGAAAGTGATGTCCGGAGCCTGCAGGGCTGGCCGCAACTGCGGCAGGAGACGTTCCACACAAACCTGGCCGCAAAAGCGAAGATCACCTCGGCCAACGGCAAAAACGCCAAAGCACTGCGCGACGGCAAGTATACTTCGTACTGGACTACCCGCGGCAGCGACACCACGGCAGTGCTGGAGCTGGCGCTGCCCGGCAGCAGCACCTTTGACGTGCTGGCGCTGCAGGAGAACATCGCCGTAGGCCAGCGCATCGAAAAGTTTGCGCTGGACGTGTGGCTAAACGGGCAATGGCAGCAGGTAACCGAGGGTACCACGGTGGGCTACAAGCGGCTGCTCCTCTTCGATGCGGTAACGTCCGATAAAGTGCGGCTGCGCATCCTTTCTTCGCGCCTTAACCCAACGCTCTCAGAACTGGGCCTCTACAAACGGCCGGAGTAAATCAAGAAGCGAAATTCCCCGACTACCAGGCAGGCTTTATACTTTCAGGTTGGGCGGGTGCTATTAATATTGTGATCCTTAATGCTTTACTAAATTTTTATCGTGAAAAAAACAACCTTCCTCATCCTTTTCTTACTATGTCCTTTCCTGCTGTTTGCGCAGCAGCAGCCGGTGGTAAGCATTATCCCCAAACCTGTTCAGCTGGAGCTGGGGCAGGGAGCCTTCACCATAAACGGCAGCACTACCGTGCGGCTGGATAATTCGCACAAAGCACTGAAGCCGGCGGCAGCCTTCCTGGCCAGCCACATCAGCCGTATTTCCGGCTACGAGATGCGCCGCAAGAGCAAGAAAACGAACGCCATCCGCCTGCGCCTCGAAAGCATCAGCGGCATTGGCGAGGAGGGGTATAAACTCGCTGTCTCACCGGAGGGGATCCTCATCAGCGCCAACACCCAGGCGGGCATTATCTATGGCATCCAGTCGCTGCTGCAAACGCTGCCGCAGGTGCGCACCAACGCTGCGCTGCAGGTGCCAAGTATGCAGATCACCGACTACCCGCGCTTTAGCTGGCGCGGCATGCACCTGGATGTGAGCCGCCACTTCTTCTCGCCCGACGCGGTGAAAGCCTACATCGATTTGCTGGCCAGCTATAAGATTAATCGCTTCCACTGGCACCTGGTGGATGATCAGGGCTGGCGCATCGAGATAAAAAAATATCCTAAGCTGACGCAGGTGGGCGCCTGGCGGGTAGACCAGAACGACAAAGTATGGGGCGAGCGGCCGCAGGCCAAGGCCGGCGAGCAGCCCACTTACGGCGGCTACTATACCCAGGAGCAGATCAAAGATATTGTGAAGTATGCAGCAGAGCGCAACGTAACGGTGGTGCCTGAGATCGAGATGCCCGGGCATGTGGCCTCGGCCATTGCCGCTTACCCTTTTCTGAGCTGCGGGCAGAAACAGCAGTTGCCCCTGACCGGCGGCGACTACACCAATATGGCATCGAACTACTGCCCGGGCAACGAGCAGGTTTATACTTTCCTGGAGGATGTGCTGGACGAGGTGATGGCCATTTTCCCTTCTCCTTACATCCATATCGGCGGGGATGAGGTGGACAAAACCAGCTGGAAGCACTGTGCCAAATGCCAGGCCCTGATGCAGCAGGAGAAGCTGAAAGACGAGGAAGAGCTGCAGAGCTACTTTATCACGCGCATGGAAAAATACCTGGTGAGCAAAGGCCGCAAAATGATCGGCTGGGACGAGATACTGGAAGGCGGCCTGGCCCCTGAAGCGACCGTGATGAGCTGGCGCGGCGAGAGCGGCGGTATTACGGCAGCTAAAATGCACCACAACGTCATCATGACGCCCGGCAACCCGTTATACTTCGACCATTACCAGGCCGGACCTACCGGCGAGCCCATGGCGATCGGCGGCTTTAACACCCTGAAGCGCATCTATGATTATGACCCTATTCCCAAGGAACTGACGGAGGAGGAGGGCAAGTATGTGCTGGGTGCGCAGGCTAACCTGTGGGCCGAGTATGTGACCACGCTGAGCCAGTTGGAGTACATGGTGCTGCCACGCATGCTGGCGCTGGCCGAGGTCGTGTGGTCGCCGAAGGAGCAGAAGAACTGGGTAGACTTCAACAAGCGCCTGCAGTATCACTTCAACGCATTCGGGCAAAAAGGCCTCAACTATAGCCCTGGTAACTTCACGGTAGCCATCCAGCCTATTTCACAAAACGGCAACCTGACCGTGGCGCTGACAACCGAGGCCGTGAACGGCGACATTTACTATGCCATGGACGGCAGCACGCCGACACCGGCAAGCCGGAAGTATGAGGGCCCGGTTCGCATCGACTCTACCGTGACGCTGAAGGCGGTAACGGTCGTGAACGGCCATGTAAAAGGTATGGAGACGGCCGAGCAGTCGTTTGTCGTGCACAAGGCCATTGGCCGCAATGTGGACTATACTAACCCGATAAGCAAATACTACCAGGCCGACGGCCCCAACAGCCTTACCGATGGCGTGCGCGGTACCACGGCAGTGGGCAAGCACTGGCACGGCCTCAACGCCGATGACTTGATTGCCACCGTGGACCTGGGCGAGGCGAAACCGGTGAGCAGCCTGACGCTGGGCTGCCTGCAGAATTACCGCGACTGGATCTTTATGCCGCAGTGGGTGAAGTTCGAGGTATCAACAGATGGCAAAAACTTTAAGGAAGTGGGCATGGTGCAAAGCCAGGTGTCGGTGGACGAGAAGAATGCCACCATCCGGGATTATGCCACCGCTTTTCCGAAACAGCAGGCGCGCTACATCCGCATCACGGCTAAAAATTTGGGCCAGAATCCCAAAGGCCACCCCGGCGAAGGGAAAGCTGCCTGGCTCTTTGCCGATGAGATCATTGTAAAATAGTTGCGGTGGCAGGTATAAAAAGCAGTTGTATACCTGCCACTACTACGCCTTTGGCCTTGAGGAGGTGAGAAAGGCCGGAAGCATGGCATTTGTGCAATAGCCGGAGTTTTCACCTGCTTGCTCGTTTTGGCATGAAGCCCGCTAAAGCTTTTTGCCATCCGGCATACTTCATATAGGCCCATTGCAATACCTACAACAGCAACATGAACAGAAAAAGCAACCTTCTCCTTTTTATACTTTGCCTGGTCTTTTTCCCGGGTTTAGCACAAGTAAAACCGAATAATAACAGCCAGTTGGCCCCCCTGCCGCCGATGGGCTGGATGACCTGGAATTTCTTTGCAGATAATATCAACGAGAAAGATATCCGAGAGATGGCCGACGCGATGGTAGCCTCGGGCATGGTAGAAGCCGGCTACAACTACATCTTCATCGACGATGGCTGGCAGGGCGGCCGCGACAACCGCAACAACATCATCGCCGACCCTGCCAAATTTCCTTCCGGCATCAAGGCCCTGGCCGATTACGTGCACGGGAAAGGCATGAAGCTCGGTATCTATTCTGATGCGGCGCAGCTGACCTGCGCCGGCTATACGGCCAGCCTGGGGTTTGAGGAGCAGGATGCCAAAACCTTCGCCTCTTGGGACATCGACTACCTCAAATACGACTACTGCGGTGCCCCAAAGGACTCGGCCACGGCCGTAGCCCGCTACACCAAGATGAGCGATGCCCTGCGCAAGAGCGGCCGCGATATTGTGTTTGGCATCTGCGAATGGGGGCAGCGCAAGCCTTGGCACTGGGCCGCCGAAGCAGGCGGGCAGCTGTGGCGCACCACCTATGATGTGCGCGATAAGTGGAAGAACCTGAGTGGGCAGGAAAACGCGGAAGGTATCCTGGACATCTTCGACGTAAATGCGGGACTGCATGCCTTTGCCGGCCCCGGCCGGTGGAACGATCCGGATATGTTGGTGGTGGGCTTGTATGGGCGGAAAGGACCTTCGGGCGATCTGGGGGGAATTGGCATGAACGACATCGAGTACCAGAGCCAGATGAGCCTGTGGAGCATGATGGCTGCGCCGCTGGTTGCCACCAACGATGTGCGCTATATGAACGCCGAAACCAGCCGTATCCTGCTTAACAAAGAAGTGATCGCCGTCAATCAGGACGCGCTGGGCAAGCAGGCCGAGCGGAAAATCAACAATGCCACCTGGACCGTGCTGGTAAAGCCGCTGCAAAATGACGAATATGCCATCGCAATCCTCAACCGGGGCGAAACGGCCCGGAACTATACCATTGGCTTTTCGGAGCTGGGCTTAGATGGCAAGTATGAAGTCCGCGACCTGTGGGCCCATAAAGTGTTAGGGAAAAGCCAAAGCTGGAAAGGCAAGGTGCAGTCTCACGAAACCAAGGTGTTCCGGCTTAAGAAAGTAAAAGGAAAGTAAGCTCACGGCCTGCCGTGGTCAGTGCGGGCGCAGCGGGAAGCATGGGTTTTAACAGTAACAGGTTTTAAAGTATAGGCAATGGTGTATCCTTTGGAAGTCAGCAAACAAGTATAAGCGCATGATAAAGCCTTTTTTCTTAGTTCTTCTTTTGTTGCAGAGCTTCCGGTTGCTGGCCCAGGCGGATCAGAACCTGCTCTTCGATAAGCCGGCCACGCACTTTACCGAATCGCTGCCGCTGGGCAACGGGCGGCTGGGGGCCATGGTGTATGGCCGCACCGGCCAGGAGCGGATCGTGCTCAACGAAATAGCGATGTGGTCGGGTGGCGTGCAGAACCCTAACCGTCCCGATGCCTACCAGTACCTGCCTACCATCCAGCAGCTGTTGCAGCAGGAAAAAAACAAGGAAGCCCAGCAGCTGCTGCAGCAGCATTTCACGAGTGCGGGCAAAGGATCGGCGGGAAGCAGGTTCGGAAATTACCAGATCCTGGCGGACCTGCTGCTCGACTGGCGCGATACCACCGGGGCTGTAACGGACTATAAACGCACCCTGCACCTGGACAGCGCCCTGGCCGTGACCGAGTGGAAACGCGGGGGCGTAACATACCGGGAGGAAGTATGGGTGAGTTATCCGCAGCAGGTGGTGCTGGTGCGCCTGCACAGCAACAAAGCCGGCGCACTGCGCTTTAGTGTAAAACTGCATCGTCAGGAGCGGGCAACTTTTTCCGCATCAGGTAACGCCCTCACCATGCAAGGGCAGCTCGATGGCGGGGAGGGAGAGGCGGGAATAAAATTTGCCGCCTACCTGCAAGCCCTGACCCCCGATGGCAGCGTGGCGGCTAATGGAAACGGGCTGGAGGTGCAAGGTGCCTCCGACTGCCTGCTTATACTTGGAGCTGCCACCGATCTGAACTGGCCGCAGGTAGCGCAGCGTGGTCCCGCGCCTTTACCGGTTGCCCGCAAGCAGGTAGAAGCCGCCGCTAAGATGGCCTGGCCAGTGCTCCTGAAAAATCATGTGGCGGATTTTCAGAAGTACTACAACCGCAGTGCGCTGCACCTTACCGGCATCGCTACCAACGTAGCAGACCAGCCAACGGCGCAGCGCCTGGTACGCTATGCTGCCGGGCAACCCGACGCGCAGCTGCCTGCTTTATACTATAATTTCGGGCGCTACCTGCTAATTTCCAGCTCCCGCCCCGGCGGCCTGCCCGCCAATCTGCAGGGGCTGTGGGCCGAGGAGTACCGCACCCCCTGGAACGGCGATTATCATCTTAACATCAATTTACAGATGAACTACTGGCCCGCCGAGGTAACCGGCTTGCCGGAAATGCACCAGCCACTGCTCGACTTTACGAAAGAACTAGTTGCGCCAGGGCAAAAAACAGCCCAGGCATACTACCACTCCAAAGGCTGGGTGGCCCACATGTTTAGCACGCCATGGAAGTTCACTGCGCCCGGCGAGGATGCCTCCTGGGGCTCCACCCTGACCGGCGGCGCCTGGCTGTGCCAACACCTGTGGCAACACTACCGCTTTAACCCCAACAAGGCCTATCTAAAAGAAATTTACCCCGTGCTGAAAGGAGCGGCGCAGTTCTATACCGACATCCTGGTAGAGGACCCGCAGACCGGCTGGCTTGCCACCGCGCCGTCCAACTCGCCGGAGAACACCTACATCACCGCCGATGGGTTTGCCGGCCAAACGACCATGGGCCCGGCCATCGACATGCAGATTGGCCGCGAGCTGCTGGGCAATACCATCGAGGCGGCCGCTATACTTGGCGTAGATAAAGTATGGCGCGACTCCCTGCAACAGGTAAAGCAGCGGCTGGCGCCAAACCAGGTCAGCGCCCGCACCGGTGGCGTGCAGGAGTGGCTCCGCGACTATAAAGAGGCCGAGCCGCAGCACCGGCACGTGTCGCAGCTCTACGGGCTATACCCTTACGACGAGATAAACCCGCTCGACACCCCCGAGATGGCCGCGGCTGCGCGCAAAACGCTGGAGTTGCGCGGCGATGCGGGCACCGGCTGGTCGAGAGCCTGGAAGATCAACTTCTGGGCCCGCCTGGGCGATGGGGACCATGCCCTGAAAATGCTGCAGAGCCTGCTGATGCCCGCTTTTACAACGCAGGACGGTACCTATAAAATGGCAGGGGCGGGCACGTATCCCAACCTGTTCTGTGCACATCCGCCTTTTCAGATCGACGGGAATTTCGGGGCCACGGCTGCCATTGCCGAAATGCTGCTGCAAAGCAACGGCCACCACGCTGTTATCCGTTTCTTGCCGGCCCTGCCCACAGATCAGGCATGGCGCAGCGGCTCGATGAAAGGGCTGCGCGCCCGCAATGGTTTCGTCACTGCTTTTTCGTGGCACGCGGGCAAGTTGACGGAAGCCCGCATCACCTCCACTGCCGGGGAGGAGTGCTATGTGCAGGTGCCGGAAGGGATGCAGGTGTATGGCGCAGGCGGCAAAAAACTGAAGGTAAAAACCCTGGGTAACGGCATGGTGCATTTCAAGACCAGACGGGGACGTAGCTATGTGCTACGCTACCTATAACCGGAGCCTTGCAGCAGGCAGCACTGTCAGGTGTTCCGCGTGTTCTGCAGCACGCCGGTTAGCAGCAGGGTAGCGGACCGCACTAAAAAAGAAGGATCACACTATCAGTTTATACTTAAAAATTATACAGATCAACTATTTAACTTTTACTCAAAGCATGCTAGTACGCAGAATTACGTTCCTTTTATTTCTCCTTTTATGCAGCGCCGCGGCCTTTGCCCAGCGCGACACCCTTTCGCTTAACAAAGACTGGCAGTTTACGGTAGATAAAAAAGCCGAAGGCTTGGCAGGGCACTGGTACACGCAGCCGCTGCCGCACACCCGCACCGTGCAGCTGCCCCATACCTGGAACGTGGAGCCCGACAACCAGAACCACTATGGCTGGGGCTGGTACCAAAAAAAGGTTGACGTACCGGGCAACTGGAAAAACAAGCGCGTGGTGCTGGAGTTTGGCGCCGTAAACCACACGGCCTACATTTACCTGAACGGCGAGAAGGTGGGCGAGAACATCGGCGACGGCTTCGACAAGTTCGCCATCGACCTGAGCGGTAAGCTCAGGTATGGGCAGCAAAACACCATCACCATTGCAAGCAACAACGATTACGGCCGCAACAAAGTACCGTTCGGCAGCTCCTTCGACTGGCCCAACGATGGCGGCCTCATCCGGCCGGTGGCGCTCATCGTGTCCGGCAAGCCGGCTGCCCATTACCTGCATGTTACCCCTAAACTGGACGTGAATACCAACTCCGGCACACTACAGCTGCGGCTGGGCTTTGGCGAAGCAGAGGCCCGCAACCTCAAGTTTGCTGTCACCATTACCGAGGAGAACCAGCCCACAAAAAAGCTCATCCTGAAAAAAACCGACAAGGCCACCTGGCAGAACGGCGAGGCCGTGCTTTCCTATGCGTTGCCTAAAGTAAATCCCTGGCATTTCGATTTTCCGAACCTCTACCGCATCGAGGTGACCGTGCTCAACGGACGTAAGGCCGTGGACAGGATCAGCACCAACACCGGCTTCCGGGAAGTAAAGTTTGAGGGCGGTAAAACCTACCTGAACGGCGAGCGCGTGAAGCTGATGGGCGTGGAGTGGACGGCCGGCTCCAATCCTGACTATGGTTTTGCCGAACCGGCGGCCGAAATCAGGCGGCAGGGCCAGCTGATGAAGGACGTGAACGCCATCTTTACCAGGCAGCACTTCCAGCAGTCGGACGTGTTCTACGACTACTGTGACCGCAACGGTATTCTGGTGCAGCAGGAAGTGCCGCTGTGGGGACCAGAAACGCCCTCTAACGATACCATCCGCACAATTGCCATGCGGCAGCTGCAAACTATGGTGCACAATAACTACAATTATCCCAGTATTTACTCGTGGGGCGTAGGCAACGAGCTGCGCGGCCGCAATGCTCATATGAAACAGATGATCACCGACCTGGTGGCGCGGGCACGCGAACTCGACCCGTCGCGCCATGTGGCCTATGTCAGCAATACCCTGACGCAAGGCTTTTACAACAGCCCGACCTTTACGCCTGACGCCGGCAGCCTGGGCGACTACCTGATGATGAATGAGTATGGTGGTAGCTGGTGGGCGCTGCCGGTAGGCGAGATCCACAGCTACCTCGACAGTGTGCACCAGTCGTACCCAAACAAGCCACTCTTCATCTCGGAGTTTGGCCTGGTGGAGCCTAACTTCCGCGGCGGCGACGAAAGGCGCATTCAGGACCTGGTGTACCACATGGCCGTGTACGAGAGCAAGCCCTACATTGAAGGTGCCATCTATTTCGACCTGACCGACTACCGTACCCACTACCCCGGCACGAGCGAAAAGAACAAGTATAGACGGCGCGTGCATGGTATTTACGACATGTATGGCAAACCTAAACCATCTATGAAAGTGCTGCGCGAAATGTCCTCGCCGGTAGAGGTGCAGCAGCTACGGCAGGGGCAAAAAGGAAAAGCTTTTGTGCTGATCTTCGGCAGCGTGGGCCTGCCGCAGCATACTGTTAAAGGGTATAAGCTCTATTTATCAGACAAAGAGGAAAACTGGCAGAAAGGCAAAGTATACGCGCTGCCGGAACTAAAGCCGGGCCAGAAAGTGGATTTTGAGATCAACGATGATTTTAATGGAAAGGGCATCATTACGGTGGTGCGCCCAACCGGCCACGTGGTGAGCCAGAAATCCTTTTATACCGACAGCCCGGAGCTACAGCCCATGGGCCAATAGCGGCGCGGCCGTTGTGCTTTACCGCTTCACAGAAATTCCTATACACTTATGAAGAGACTTACTTTCCTGCTTTGCCTGCTGGCAAGTGCGGCGGCGGCGCAGCTAAAGCCGGTGCACTTGCCCGACAGCCTGTTCCCGACCTATTACCACCAGCGCGCCAGCCATTTCGAATCCTTACCGCATACCCCTGGCGACATCCTTTTCGTGGGCAACAGCATTACCGACGGCGCCGAATGGGGGGAGCTTTTTAAGGACCCGCGCGTGAAAAACCGCGGCATCAGCGGCGATGTATCAGCCGGGGTGATGAACAGGATAGAAGAGGTGGCAGCCCGCAAGCCAGCTAAAGTGTTCCTGCTGATAGGCACTAACGACCTGGCCCGGCAGGTGCCGCCGGACAGCCTGCTGCGCAACATAGTATGGATTGCTGACTATCTGCGGCAGCAGACGCCCGCCACGCAGCTCTACGTGCAGAGCATCCTGCCGGTAAACGATGTGTTCGGTAAGTTCGGGGGCCACGTTCAAAACGGCGCGCGTATCAGGCAGGTAAACGAGCAGCTCCACGCTCAGGCGGCCGCACATGGCTATACGTACCTCGACTTGCATACGCCCTTCTCTGATGCCGCCGGGAAACTGGACGCCCGATATACGAACGATGGGGTGCACCTGAAAGGCGCCGGGTATATGTTGTGGAAGCACCTGGTCTATGCTAAAATTTACGACCTACAGGAAAAGCCTGCCCTTCTGCCGCTGCCGCAAAAGCTGCAATGGACAACAGCCACCTTCCCGCTATACCAATGCCGCACCCTGGTAGTGCAGGATGCAGCATTGCGGCAGGAGGCGGAGCGCCTGCTGCAGCAGCTAGCAAAACAGGGGCTGACGATGCACATCAAAGCGAAGCCCGCGCCCGGCGAGCCCTACATGGCGCTGGCGCTGGAGCCGGTGGAGGCAGCGCGCTTCCGGGAGGAGGCGTATACTTTGTCGGTGAACAGCGCGCGGGTGCTGCTCAGGGCTAACACTGCGCATGGCATTTTCAACGGCGTACAAACGCTGGCCCAGCTGCTGCGCGACGGCGCACTGATTTCGGGCTGCGAGATCACGGACTGGCCTGCTTTCGGTTGGCGGGGGTACATGGTGGATGTTGGCCGCAATTATCAATCCATGGATTTGCTTAAAGAGCAGATTGATGTAATGGCAAAGTATAAACTGAATGTTTTCCAGTTTCATGCCACCGAAGACATCGCCTGGCGGCTCCAGGTGCCTGGTTACCCGCAACTCACCGCACCGGAGCACATGCAGCGCGACAAAGGCTTATACTACTCGGTAGAGGAACTGCAGGAACTGATCCGCTACTGCCGGGAGCGTTACATCACGCTGGTGCCGGAAATAGACATGCCGGGCCACAGTGCCGCTTTTACCCGCGCGACGGGCCACGACATGCAAAGTCCGGAAGGGCTGACGATTATCAAAGACGTGCTTACCCGCTTCAGCCAAACGTTTGACGTGCCGTTTATACATGTAGGCGCCGATGAGGTGAAGATCACCAACCCGGACTTTGTGCCCCAGGTAACGAAACTGCTGCACGCAGCGGGCAAGCAAACCATTGGCTGGGAGCCGGGCGGCAACCTTGAGGCCGCCACCTTCCGGCAACTGTGGATGCGCGACGTGGAAATAAAACCCGGCCTGAAATACATTGACTCCCGCCACCTGTACCTTAACCATATGGACCCGCTGGAGAGCGTAGTTACGATCTTTTACCGCCGCCTTGGCGACCGCGTGGCCGGCGACAGCAGTCTGCTGGGAGCCTCGCTCTGCGTGTGGAACGACCGGCGGGTGGCGCAAGAAAAAGATGTGCTGGAGATGAACGCCGTTTACCCGGCCATGCTGGCCTTTGCCGAGCGCAGCTGGCGCGGCGGGGGCACTCCGGACTGGGTAGCCACGGTGGGGGAGCCGGGCTCCGAACGCGCCGAGGATTTTAAAAAGTTTGAGCAGCAGCTGCTCGATCATAAAGCGCTCTACTTCCGGCATCTGCCCTTCCCGTATGCGGCGCAGGGGCATATTACCTGGAAGCTGTTCGGCCCTTATCCGAACAAAGGCGATCTTTCGCGTGTGTTTGCACCCGAGAAGAAATCCTTTAAAGCCCGGAAACCTGTACTGGAAGTGGTGGGCGGCACAGTAGTGCTGCGCCACTGGTGGAGCCCGCTGGTAAAAGGCGCCCTGGAGCAGCCAAAGGAAAACACCACCTGGTATGCCACCACCCAACTATGGAGCGATACTGATACGACCGGCTACTTCTGGATTGGCTTTAACGACCTGTCCCGCTCCTATAACTCAGATTCGCCAGAGGCGGGCACCTGGGACGACCGGGGCAGCGCCGTATACCTGAACGGGCAGGTTATCGCGCCGCCGCGCTGGAAGAGGGCAGGGCAGAAAGGAAATGCCGAGATCGCCTTAACAGATGAAGGCTATTCTTACCGCGCGCCAACACCGGCCCGGCTGCGCAAAGGCTGGAACACCGTGGTGGTGAAGTTGCCCGTAGGCAGCTTCAAGGGCAAAGACTGGCAGAACCCTACCAAATGGATGTTCACTTTTGTGCCGGTGAGTGCGCAGGAATAAAGCGCCCTTCATCTTATGAAAGAAGCTTGAAAGGGCTATCGAAAGAGCAGGTGATGTGAAGGTAAATGTAAGGGGCCTTGCCAGAAGGCAATAAAACTAAAAAGCAGGAGCGTCCTAGACGCTCCTGCTTTTTAGTTTTGGGCAGATAAACGTATTCCCTAAGCCTTACCACCAGCGATGCTGTCAGCAAATTGTAGGTACATAAAAAAAGCCACTTAGCAGTTTTACCTGTAAGTGGCTTTTTTAAAGCTCCCCCTCCTGGGCTCGAACCAGGGACCCCATGATTAACAGTCATGTGCTCTAACCAACTGAGCTAAGGAGGAATTTTGGATGTATCACTGCGGCTTTTCCGCTGATTGATGGTGCAATATTACAGCGGTTTTTGATAGTACGCAAGTATGCCCTGAAAAAAAACTTTGCTGTAAGTATAAATTACTGTAAATCAATCTTAAAATTTTAGTTCGAAATATAGAGCACAGCGCCTGACAAAGAGGTTTGGTATTGCCGTAAGCCATATACTGCCGGGCCGGCTGTTACGTTGCCCTGAAAATTGAACTGGGAGCCGCAGCATTTATCGATCAGAAACAGATTGGAAGCGTCGGCTTCTATGCCCGGGCAGGTGCTGGTTGGGTCGTAGGGGCAGGCGCGCTCAAAGGCCAGGTATAGGTTGGCGTTTTGGCGTATCAGTATAATGCCTTTGTAACCGCCCTGCAGATACACATAGCCGCCGTCCTGGCGCAGTTCCGGGTATTGGAGGCTGCCGACGTTGATCTGCACGCTCACCGGCACTGTGGGTATGGCCGGGCCGCTGCTGCTGTCTTTGCAGCCTGCCAGTAGCGCTAGCAGGAGTGATAAAGCTATCCAGAGTTTACTCATAATTATAAAAGCCTTTGCCTGACTTGCGACCATGATGGCCAGCATCCACTTTCTGCTGTTGAATGCGGCTTGGCCGGAACTTCGGATCGTAATGGAAGGCCTCGAACATGGCAGTCGTCACAGAATAGTTTGTATCCACCCCAATCAGGTCCATCAACTCAAAAGGGCCCATTTTAAAGCCGCTCGCTTGCAGCAGCTTGTCGATGGTTGCCACATCAGCTACGCCTTCTTCCAGCAGCTTCAGGGCTTCCACATAATAATGACGGGCTACGCGGTTCACGATAAAACCTGGCGAGTCTTTGGCCATAACAGGCGTTTTGCCCAGCTTCCGGGCCAGTTGCTGTATGGTATTTTTTACTTGCGGCGAGGTAGCAGCGCCGGAGATCACCTCCACCAGTTTCATGATGGGAGCGGGGTTAAAAAAGTGCATGCCCACCACGCGCTCGGGGTGCGGCACGGCGCCGGCAATACGCGTGATTGGGATAGAGGACGTGTTAGAGGCAAGTATGGTTTGCGGACTGTTGATGGCGGCCAGCTCCTTAAAAATGCTTTGCTTTACCTCCAGCCGTTCCACCACCGCTTCGATGATCACATCGCAGCTTAACTGCAGCGTATCGCCTGTAAAAGAAAGGTTGCCGAGAGTCGTTTGCTTGTCGGCTTCCGTGAGTTTGCCGCGTGCAATGCCTTTAGCCAGGTTCTCAGTAGTCGTCTGCTGCGCCTTTTCCAGCACCTGGGCATTGATGTCGAACAGGATGGTTTTGTAGCCGGCCAGCGCACAGATCTGCGCAATGCCCTGCCCCATGGTGCCAGCACCCACTACGCCGATCGTTTTTATCTCCTCCAGGGTCATCTGGTGAATGGTTACATTGTTAAATGGTTAAATGGCTGGATTGATGTAAAGCTTGGCTATACTTGAAGAATTAACTACCAGCGAAGCCCAACAATTAAACAATGCAGCAATCCAACAATTAAATAACGCCTTCAAACTGGCGCAGGAACCGCACGTCGTTCTCGGTGAACAGGCGCAGGTCCTTTATCTGGTATTTGAGCATCGTAATGCGCTCAATGCCCATGCCAAAAGCAAAACCCGAGTATTCCTGCGGATCGATGCCGCTGCTTTCCAGCACGGCCGGGTCTACCATGCCTGAGCCGCCAATCTCTACCCAACCGGTATGTTTGCAGATGTTGCACCCCTCGCCTTTGCAGATGAGGCAGGTGATGTCGATCTCCGCGCTAGGCTCGGTGAACGGGAAAAAAGACGGACGGAAGCGCACCTGCGTGTCCTGCCCGAACATCTCTTTGGCAAAGTAATACAGCGTCTGCTTCAGATCGGCAAAGCTCACGTTTTTATCTACATACAAGCCCTCTACCTGGTGGAACACCATGTGTGCCCGCGCCGAAATAGCTTCGTTGCGGTACACGCGGCCCGGCATAATGCTGCGCAGCGGCGGCTTTTGTGTTTCCATCAGGCGCACCTGCACGGTAGACGTATGGGTGCGCAGCAACTGCTGGCGGTCGGCGCTCAGGAAAAAGGTGTCCTGCATTTCGCGTGCCGGGTGGTTTTCCGGGAAGTTCAGGGCCGAGAAGTTATGCCAGTCGTCCTCCATCTCCGGTCCTTCGGACACGTTAAAGCCAATGCGCTCAAAAATGCGCACGATCTCGCGGCGCACCAGTGAGAGCGGGTGACGGGTGCCCAGCGTGTTGGGCACAGGGGGCAGGCTAAAGTCAAATGCCTGCTCGCCGGCGTTGCCGGCTGCGGCGCTGGCCAGTTGCTCCTGCGCCTGGTCAAAACGTTCCTGGGCGCGGTTCTTCAGGCTGTTGAGTTCCTGGCCCACCTGGCGGCGCTGCTCCGGCGCCACCTGCTTCAGGTTATCAAACAGGTCGGCAATGCGGCCTTTGCGGCCCATGTAGGCAATGCGGAACTGCTCCAGTTCGGAGGCATTGTTCAGCGCTGCGGCCTCCAGCTCTTGTGCTACTTGTTGTATCTTCTCCACCATCATATGCAAAGATAATAATTTGCTGCTTTTAACTTCATGCTTGCCGGGCGTGTTTCTGCAATAGCTGTTTTCCGGTTTGTAGCTGCCAGGCGCCCGTTGGGCGGCTAAAAGAGCGGGTTGCTCCAAAATAATTTTAAGGCGCCAGGTTATTCAGCACCTTTACGTTAGCAAACGGCTGCTGCCCTCCTGCAAGTATACGCGCAGCGGGCGGCGAATGCCGGGCCTGCCAAGTTCGCCGGCAGTTTACCGACGCAGACCGGCCACTTACCGACTTTTTGCCCCGGCAAGCCTATTTGTCGTTGTGCTGCGCTATCTGCTGCCATACTTTTGAATCAGAAATTTAAACTATGACAAGTCATGAGAAATAAAGACTTTAACCCGTCGGAAAGGCAGTCAGGCAAAGTAGGCGGTGGCCTGGTGCTGGTAGTGATCGGTGTATTGCTGCTGGCTGCCAAAATGAATGTGTTCTTTTTCCCGCGCTGGGTATTTTCCTGGCAGATGCTGCTGATCGTGCTGGGCCTGTTCATGGGTTTCCGGCATTCGTTTCAGCGGCCGGGCTGGCTGGTGCTCATCGTGATCGGCACCGTTTTCCTGCTGGATGATTTCTTCTTTGTTCATTTTAGTATGCGGCATTTTTTCTGGCCTATCCTCATCATCGGCCTGGGGGTGTGGCTGATGGCGCGTCCTAAAAGACGACATACCTGGGGTAACCCTCCGGGAACCGGGCCATCCGGAAGTGACACCACCGGCTACTATCCCGACGTAGCTACTGGTGCTGCCCCGGCGGGCGATTACACCAACTATAGCGGCACGTATACCGCTCCTGATGCAGGGGCTTCGGAGCCCGTTCCTTCTGTGGAAGACTACGTGCGCACCACGGCTATTTTTGGCGGGGTGAAGAAAAATATCATTACCAAGAACTTTAAAGGCGGCGAGGTGGTGAGCGTATTCGGGGGCACCGAGCTGAACCTGATGCAGGCCGACATGCAATACCCGGTGGTGCTGGATACCACCCAGATCTTCGGGGGCACCAGCCTGATCGTGCCGCCGCACTGGCAGATAAAATCGGAAATGGTGGCCATTTTGGGAGGGATAGACGATAACCGCCCGGCCCTGCCGCATGGCTACGATCCCAACAAAGTGCTCATTCTGAAAGGTACGACCCTTTTTGGCGGCCTGAACATCAAGAGCTACTGAGCAACAGGCAGCAGGACACAGGAAAGATGCTATGTGCAAGTATAAAAGATCCTGTGCCTGCAATGCTGCTACTGCTGCCCCAGGTGTTAAGTAAAGTATACTTTCTTTTTGTCCGTTTCCTACAAGTATAGCCTGCATGTCTCCATTCCGTTTGATCCTGATTTACCTGGGCTGGGCGCTGCTGTGGGCGGTGGTGCAAACGCTGGTGCTGCTGCCTACGGGTTTCGGGGCAACCAACGCCGCTACCGATGCCCTGCTTACCAACCTGCTGCTGGCAGCCGGAAGCTACGCCATGGGAACGGGCCTACGGTATTACCAGCCAAGTATACGGCAGGGCGTTTTTCTGCTGGGCTGGAGCCTGGGGCTGGCCGGCATAAGTATAGCGCTCTTTTACTGGCTGGCTGGTAAGTTGTTTGAAGGAGAGGCAGCCTACCTGGCGTTTGTAGACAAGACGCTGGCGGTGCGGCTGGCTTTTGCCTGGCTCATGATCCTGCTGATCCTGCTCCTGACCTGGCTTTGGTTTTATACCCGTGAGCTGCGGGAGGCCGATGAGCGCAAAGCCGCCACCGAAAAGCTTGCCCGCGAGGCCGAGCTCCTGAACCTGCGCCAGCAGCTGCAGCCGCACTTTCTTTTCAACAGCCTCAACTCCATCAGTGCGCTGGCGGGCAGCCGGCCCGAGCAGGCTCGTAAAATGATCCAGCAGCTGGCCGATTTTTTGCGGGGCACGCTGCGCAAAGATAGCCAGCAGCAGGTGCCGCTGGCCGATGAACTGCACCACCTGCAGCTTTACCTCGAGATAGAAAAAGTACGCTTCGGCCACCGCCTCCAGACCGAGATAGCCGCACAGGAACCAAGTATGGCCATGCGCCTGCCGGCCCTGCTGTTGCAGCCGGTCATGGAAAATGCTATTAAGTTCGGCCTCTACGACACGGTAGGCGACACCATGATAAAACTCAGCGCCAGCACGGCAGACAATACCCTGCTCATCCGCATTGAGAACCCTTACGACGCAGGTTCGCTGCAGCCCCAGCAGGGTACCGGCTTTGGCCTGGACTCTATCCGGCGGCGGTTATACCTGTTGTATGCCCGCCAGGACCTGCTCACCACCGAGCAACAGGACCATACATTTATAACCCATATCAAAATCCCGCAAAGCGCATGATCAAATGCCTGATTATAGACGACGAACCGCTGGCCAGAAGCCTGGTGCTGGAGTATCTGCAACGCTACCCGGACATGAAGGTAATGCAGGAATGCAACGACGGCTTTGAGGGCGTAAAAGCCATCATGCAGCACCAGCCCGACCTGATCTTCCTCGACATCCAGATGCCCAAGATCAGCGGCTTCGAGATGCTGGAGCTGGTAGACCCTGCCCCGGGCGTTATTTTTACCACCGCCTTTGATGCGCATGCCATCAAGGCGTTTGAGGCCAATGCCGTGGATTACCTGCTCAAGCCTTTTAGCCAGGAGCGCTTTGATGCCGCCGTTAAAAAGTGGCTGGCACAACGGGGCAACACTGCAGCTGCTAGCAGCCCGCTCTCCGTGGAAGCTACCATACCGCAACCCGAAGAACAGGCGCGCATAGTGGTAAAAGCCGGCAACGACATCCGCATTATACCTGTAAGCGAAGTGCTGTACCTGGAAGCGTACGATGACTATGTGAAGGTCCATACCGCCGGCGGGTGTTTCCTTAAAAAGAAAACCATGGGCTATTACGAAAGCACCCTGCCCCGGGCCCAGTTTGTGCGCGTGCACCGCTCCTACATGATCCCCCTTTCGCAACTCACCCGAATAGAACCCTTTGAAAAAGACAGCCATGTGGCCCTGCTGAAGAACGGCCTGCGGGTGCCCCTGAGCAGGAGCGGCTACACGAAGCTTAAAGCCGTGCTGGGCATCTAGAGCAAGTATAACGGCAGCCAGGCAGAGTTAGAGAAGTATAGGTAGCTAGCACAGGCCGGTAAGGTATGTGCCTGTTTTTTAGTAAGTATAAAACAAATAGTGGGTTTTCATGACGTTGATATGTTTGTTCACGGGCAAACTTCTGCGCTTGACCATTGTTTAGGGAATACAGTTGATGGAAACTTTTGAAATGAAAAATGTTTCCATAGTTTTAAGGCAAAATCAGCGACATGGATACGGTCGAGAAAACAACGGCAAAAGATAAAATAGCTGAAGCGGCCTTCGGGCTTTTCTGCCAGAAAGGCATCAAGAGTGTGTCGATGGATGATATTGCCCAGCACCTGGGCATGTCGAAGAAAACGATCTACAAGTGGTTTGATAACAAGGATGAGGTAGTGTATGCGGCCTGCCAGCAATACCTGCTGGCCGTGGAAAATACCTGCGAAGGCATCATCACAAAGGCCGAAAATGCCATTGCGGAGCTTTTCGACCTCATGGCGCTGAGTAAAAAGGTCTTTACCGAAATTCATCCGTCTATTTTTCATGACCTGCAGAAATACCACCCCACCGGCTGGGAACTGTGGGAAAGCCACAAGCGCAACTACATCCTCCAGAAAATAAAGCAGAACATTGCACGGGGCATGGGCGAGGGGCTTTTCAGAAACGACCTGGAAGTAGACATTGTAGCGCGCCTGCGCCTGGCCATGATCGAGATGCCCTTTAATGCCATGCTTTTTCCGCAGCACAAGTTCGATATTCCGAGGGTGCAGTTGGCTTGCCTGGAGCACTACATGCTGGGCATGGCCACCCTGAAAGGACACAAGCTTATAAACGCCTACAAGCATGTAACCGAAGAAGAGTAATCCCACCACCTACAACCCCTAAAAAACTATGAAAAAGAAAATTACCCTGATCTTGGCAGTCGTTGTGCTGCTGGCTGGCCGGCCGGTGCAGGGGCAGCAGGCGCAGGCCTTTAGCCTGAAGCAAAGTATAGCATATGCGCTGCAAAACCGCACGAACCTGAAAGCCACCCGCAACGAGGAGAAAATTGCCCGGGCAAGGGTTGGCGAGATCAGGGCCATGGGGCTGCCGCAGCTCAACGGAGCGGCCGAAGTGGGAAACAACTTTATTCAGCAGAAAACGCTCTTCGACCCGGGCAGTTTTGGCGCCCCTTCCCAACTCGACAACTTTACCATCACACCGGAGCAGATCAACTCAGGGCAGCCTATTATCCTGCAGCCCACTTATTCCACGCCAGAGCCGGATTCGAGCCGGACAGGGCTGCAGGCCATTACGTTTGTGCAGCCCTATACGGGCAGCCTGGCTGTTACCGGTAGCCAGCTACTCTTCGACGGCTCATACCTGATCGGGCTGAAGGCGGCCAAAACATATACCGAGCTCTCGCGCAAAAGTATGGAGCAGGGCGAGATAGAAGTGGTGGAGCAGGTGAGCAAAGCGTATTACGGAGTGTTGGTAAGCCGCGCGCGCATGGCGTTGCTTAACCAGAACCTGGCCCGCCTCGACACGTTGCTGAACCAGACGCAGGTCATGTTCCGGAACGGGGTGGCCGAAAAGCTGGATGTGGACCGCCTGCGGGTGTCGCGCAACAACCTGAAGGTGGAGCAGCAAAAGACCGAGCGCCTGCTGGCCCTGAGCGAAAGCCTGCTTAAGTTTCAGATGGGGCTCGAGCAGCGCCAGCCCATTACGCTGACCGATGAACTGGCCGAAGTGGAAGTGGATGTTACGAAAGTGAACCCCGCCAATTTCAACTACAGCTCCCGCGTTGAATATGCCATCCTGGAAACGCAGCGCGATTTGGCCAACCTGGACCTGCGCAACAAACGGGCCGGCTACCTGCCCCGGCTATACCTCAACGCTCGCTACGGCTACAACGGCGTGGGCCGCACGCTCTCCGATGTGCTGAATGTGCGCGCCGGCGCGAGCAATACCATAGACCGCAACTGGTTCGACTTTGGCTATGTGGGCGCGCAGCTGCAGGTGCCTATTTTCGACGGGCTAAGCAAGCACTACCAGATCCAGCAGGCCCGGCTGGCGCTGGAGAACACCAAATACAACTTCGAAACGCTCCGCCAAAGTATAGACCTGCAGCTTTCGCAGGCCTCCACCGAACTGACCAACTCCCTGGATGTGATGAAATCGCAGCAGGAGAACCTGGCTCTGGCCCAGGAAATTGCCCGGGTGGCCAAGATCAAGTTTCAGGAGGGCGTAGGCTCTAACCTGGAAGTGGTCACCGCCGAAACAGACCTGCGCCAGGCCCAGACCAACTACTACGCCGCCATGTATGATGCCCTCATCGCCAAAGTGAACCTCGACAAAGCCACCGGCACCCTGCTCTCAAAATAAAACGACTGAAAAACTAATTGCTGAAATCACGATGAAACAAAGTATAGGCATCCGTATGCTGGCGCTGCTTTTGAGCCTGGCCGCCTGCAGCAAACCCGCCGACAAAGAAACGCAACTGGCCCAGCTGAAAGAAGAACAAACCACGCTTAACCAGAAAATTGCGGCCCTGGAGACGCAGATGAAAGCCGAAGGCAAAACGGTGGCGACAGAAAAGAAAACGGTGCCGGTTTCGGTGGTGACGGTGGCGCCGGATACGTTCCGCCATTTTGTGGAGGTGCAGGGAAAAGTGGCCTTTGACCAGAACGTACTGGTGAGCGCCCGTGTGCCCGGTACCCTGACAAGTATGCGCGTGCAGCGCGGCGACCGGGTAACCAAAGGGCAGACGCTGGCAACCATTGATGCGCTGGTGCTGGAGCAAAGTATAGCCGAGCTGCGCACACGCCTAGAGCTGGCCCGGATCGCTTTCGAAAAGCAGCAAAGCCTCTGGAACCAGAAGATCGGCACCGAAATGCAGTACCTGACGGCCAAAAATAACAAGGAAGCTCTGGAGCACAACATGGCCACCCTGCGGCAGCAGCGCGAGCAATACAACATCAAAGCCCCCATCAGCGGGGTGGTGGACGAAGTGATCCCCAATGCCGGTGAGGCCGTGGCCCCGGGCGTGGGCATTATCCGGGTGGTGAACACCCAGGACGCTAAAATTGTGGCCGAAGTTTCCGAAGCGTACCTGGCCAAAATCAGCAAAGGCGACGAGGCCCGGGTGTTTTTTCCGGACCTGGACAAAGAGGTGGAGACGCGGGTAGAAGTAATGAGCCAGTTTATCGACCCGACGAGCCGGACCTTTACCGTGCAGCTGCGCCCCAAAAACAGCAACGAAATAACCCTGCGGCCCAACATGGTGGCGGTGGTCCGCATCCAGGATTACAAAAAAGAGGGCGCCATGGTGATACCGGTAAACCTGGTGCAGAAAGACGGCAGCTCGGAATACGTGTTTGTGACTAAAAAGGACGGTACCCGCTATGTGGCCGAAAAGCGGGAAGTGAAGACCGGGATGGCATATGGGGGCCAGGTTGAGGTGCTGCGCGGGTTGTCAGGAGGCGAGCAGGTCATTACGGCTGGCTATCTGAACCTGAACGAAGGGCAACCGGTGGTGTTTGAGCAGCCGGCCAGGCTAAGCAGGAAATAACCTAACAAGTATAGGACTATGAGACAGTTTAAGCTAACCAGTTGGTCCATCGATAACAGAACCAGTATCTACATCATCACGCTGATTGTGGCGCTGGCGGGGACCTTCTCCTACGTGAACCTGCAGAAAGAGAACTTCCCGGATATCGTGATCCCGACCATTTTTGTGGGCACGGTTTACCCCGGCACCTCGCCCTCCGATATGGAAAACCTGGTAACGCGCCCCATTGAAAAGGAGATCAAGGCCATTTCGGGGGTGAAGAAGGTCACGTCCAATTCGGTGCAGGATTTCTCGATGATCACGGTGGAGTTTAATACCGATGTGGCGGTGGCTGAGGCCAAGCAGCAGGTGAAAGATGCTGTGGACAAAGCCCGCGCTGACCTGCCCACCGACCTGGACCAGGACCCCGATGTGCAGGAGATCAACTTCTCTGAGTTTCCGATCATGTACGTCAACGTGTCGGGCAACTATAGTATGGGGCAGCTAAAGAAGTATGCCGAAGACCTGCAGGACCGCATTGAGGCAGAGCCGGAAATTACGCGCGTGGACATGATCGGCGCCCTGGACAAGGAGATCCAGGTAAACGTGGACATGTATAAAATGCAGGCCTCGAAGGTGACCTTTGCCGACGTGGAGCGCGCCATTGCCTCGGAGAACATGACCATATCGGGTGGCAACATCACCGTGGGCGAAATGAAACGCTCGGTGCGCGTAGTAGGGCAGTACGTGGACCCATCCCGCATCAGTGATATCGTGGTAAAATCCGTGGCCGGCGCCAACATCAGGCTGGGCGATATTGCCGTGGTGCGGGAAGGCTTTGAAGAGCAGGAGAGCTTTGCCCGCCTGGACCACAAGCCCGTGATCACCCTCAACGTGATCAAGCGCAGCGGCGAAAACCTGATCGAGGCTTCCGACAAGATCCATGCGATGGTGGCGCAGATGCAGGGCACCGTGTTGCCCGACGACCTGAAGATCACCATCACCGGCGACCAGTCCACCATGACGCGCCATACCCTGGATGATCTGATCAACACCATCATCATCGGCTTTGTGCTGGTTACCATTATCCTGATGTTTTTTATGGGTACGACCAACGCCATTTTTGTCGGGCTGTCGGTGCCGATCTCCATGTTCCTGGCCTTTATCATCATGCCCACGCTGGGGTTCTCGCTCAACATGATCGTGCTTTTCTCCTTCCTGCTGGCCCTGGGCATTGTGGTGGATGATGCCATTGTAGTGATCGAGAACACGCACCGCATCTATCATACTTCCAGCCTGAGTATTGTAAAATCGGCCAAGGAGGCCGCCGGCGAAGTGTTTGTGCCGGTGCTGGCGGGTACGCTCACCACGGTGGCGCCCTTTCTGCCGCTGGCTTTCTGGCCGGGCATTGTGGGCAAGTTTATGTTCTTCCTGCCCATTACGCTCATTATTACGCTGCTCTCGTCGCTGGTAGTGGCCTTTATCATTAACCCGGTATTTGCCGTTTCTTTTATGCGTAAAAACGAGAACCGGGAGGTGTCGCCGAAAGCCCGCAGGCGCTTTTTAGTGCTCAACATTGTGGCTATACTTGTGGCGGCCGGCTGCTATGTGGCAGGCTGGTATGGCGTGGCAAACCTTATTCTGCTGGGCGTGGTGCTGGTGGCCCTCAACAAGTATGTGCTCACCGGTATGATCCGGCGGTTTCAGCAAAACACGTTGCCGCGCTTTATGGGCGGCTATGAGCGCCTGCTGCGCTGGATGCTGGTGGGCTGGCGCCCGGTGTGGATGTTCGGGGGCATTCTCGCGCTGCTGGTCTTCTCAGTGTTCCTAACGGCGGTGCGCCCTCCCAAGGTGGTGTTCTTTCCAGAGTCGGACCCCAACTTTGTGTATACTTACATCAACCTGCCCGTGGGTACTGACCAGGCCGTCACAGATTCGGTAACCAAGCTGGTGGAGCGGCGCATCTATAACGTGATCGGCGAAAACAACCCTGATGTGGAGTCGGTGATCGCGAACGTGGCCATTGGCGCCGGCGACCAGAACGAGCGCAGCGTGACCCCGCAATCGCACAAAGGCAAAGTAACCGTGGCGTTTGTCGAGTTTATGGACCGCACCGGCAACAAGCCCAGCAGCCAGTACCTGACCGAGATCAGGGAAGCCGTGAAAGGCATACCCGGCGCCGCGATTACTGTGGACAAAGAGCAGAACGGCCCCCCAGTGGGCAAGCCGATCAGCATCGAAATTTCGGGAGAGGATTTTCCGCAGCTTATCACCCTGTCCAAACAGGTAGAGCAGTACATCGATGAGCAGAATATCAAAGGCATCGAGGAGCTGCGCTCGGACCTGGAAGACAGCAAGCCGGAAATCACCGTGAGCATAGACCGCGAACGCGCTAACCGCGAGGGCATCAGCACCGGCCAGATCGGTTCCGAGATCCGGACTGCCATTTTTGGCCGCGAAGCCTCTAAGTTTAAGCGCGACGAAGACGAATACCCGATCCAGATCCGCTATGCCGAGCCCTACCGCGACAACATCGATGCCCTGCTGGACATGCGCATCACCTACCGCGACATGAACTCGGGGCTGGTGCGCCAGATCCCGCTATCCTCGGTGGCAACGATCAACTATACGACTTCTTATGGCGGGATTAAACGCAAGAACCTGAAGCGCATGGTGACGCTGGAGTCGAACGTGCTGGCGGGTTACAATGCCAATGAGGTGGTGCAGCAGATAGAAGGGGCGCTGAAAAATTTCCAGACGCCGGAAGGCTACGAAGTGAAGATGGGCGGCCAGCAGGAAGAGCAGCAGGAAACGGGACAATTCCTGCTGCTGGCGCTGGTGGCTGCTTTCTGCATCATCTTCCTTATTCTGGTTACACAGTTTAACTCGCTCTCCAAGCCCTTCATTATCCTGTCGGAGGTGCTGTTTAGTATCATTGGCGTGTTGCTGGGCTTTTCTATTTTCCGGATGGATGCTTCGATTGTGATGACAGGCGTAGGCATTGTAGCCCTTGCCGGCATTGTGGTTAAAAATGGTATCCTGATTGTGGAATTTACGGACATCCTGCTGAGTGAAGGCAAGGAACTGAAAGAGGCCATTGTGGAAGCCGGTAAAACCCGCCTGAACCCGGTGCTTTTAACAGCTTTGTCGACCACGCTGGGGCTTATACCGCTGGCGCTGGGCGTTAACCTGAATTTCTACACGCTGTTTACGGCCTTTGAGCCAAACTTTTTTATGGGCGGCAATAGTGCCGCTTTCTGGGGGCCGCTGGCCTGGACCATTATTTTTGGCTTGAGTTTTGCGACGATTGTGACGCTCCTCATCGTGCCGGTTATGTACCTGCTCAACGAGCGGCTGAAAAATAAACTGATGGGCAAAAAGAAGCGCCAGGCCGCTCTTCAGGAGCAGCAGGCACAAGCGCCTGAAAGTGTAAAAGTTAGAGAATATACCCTTTAAACCTATGCTGACTAGTACAAACAACGCTGTAGAGAAGGAGGTTATCCGGATCATCAGCAAAACAAAGGAGATCAAAGCCGACCGGCTGAAAGCGCATAAACACCTGTCGCAGGATTTTGGCTTCGATACGGTAGACCTTGTGGATATTATCCTGGAACTGGAAAAAAAATTCCATATCACGATTCCGGACGAGGTGCCGATCGACACCGTGGGAGACCTGCTTGATTTTGTGGCAACCCACAGCATACGGAAGGCAAGCTAAGGAAGCGTTTATACTTTAAAACAAAAGCGGAAGGCATGCCTTCCGCTTTTGTTTTATCTGCCGTTTTGGCATTCCGGCCGGTGCAAGTGCAGCAACATACGTATAGCGTTCGCTACAGCAAAGCAGCAGGTATGGCGGCGAGCTAAAGCACAGCGCAACACCGGGGCCGGGCGCATGGCTGATGATAAAAAGAAGCAGGTAGGGAGAGGGAAGCCAGCGACCAAAAAGCTATTATTTTATTGCCGGCGCCTGTTTGCCTGATTTTAGAGATAGTAGAGTTTTGCTATAGCAACAGGATTAATAGATGGAAATGCGGTAAGCTTTCAGTTTCCGGTCCAGGCCGCGGGCATCGCCCGATATCCTGTCGAGGAGCGCCCAGAAGTTTGGCCCGTGGTTTTTCTCTACTGTGTGGGCCAACTCATGCAGGATCACATAATCGCAGAGGGCCTCGGGCAGGCGCATCAAATGCAGGTTCAGGTTAATGTTGTTGGTGTGCGAGCAGCTGCCCCACCGTGATTTGGCATTTTTAATGAACACGCTGCTGTACGAGAACCCGAACTTGTCGGCAAAATAGGCTACGCGCTGTGGCAGGTGCTGCTTGGCTTCCTTGCGGTACGCCTCCTCAATCGACTTGCGGATGAACTTCTGCACATCGTTGTCGCGCACGTTTTTGAAGGCCGGGTAAAAAACGCTGATATACCCGTCCTGCACCACGCAGCGCATCGAATACTGGGCGTGGGTAAGCAGGCGCAACGTATGGTGGCGGGTCCGGAACTCTGTGGCGTGGTCATAAACCGTTACCTTTTCCTCGTGCTGCTGCATGCGGGCTTGGTGCTCCTTGATCCAGTCCGCTTTGGTATAAATGAGCTGCTCGGCTTTCTCAAAGCTGATGTGCGGCGGCACTGCCACCCGCACCCCCTTCAGGGGCCTCACACTGATGGTGAGGCGCTTTGCTTTCTCGCTTCGCTCAATCAGTACCTTTCCTATCCCATCAATATGTAGATTGACGGAGGTTAATCGTAAAAATGATGTATACACTCTGGCTAAAAGTTAAAATACAAATCTACCCGGTCAAATATAGAAAATAATTTCCTTACAAAACTATAGTAGTCAGCCCTTTTATTTTAAATTTATTAAATACATGTATTTAAATTGTGCTATATTTTATAAAACTTAAGTGTTTAACAGGAAGTGGATTTACCGGTAAATGTCCAAAATAAATACAAAAAAGGCGGCAGGTAGTTCATACCTGCCGCCTTGGGTAAGTGGGTGCCTGCCTAGCCTAGCGGATGTTGCCGCCAGTTGGGCCATCGTCGGTGCTGTTTTTAGGCATCCGGCTGCTGTCGGTGGTGGCGGAGCGCAGGATCGGTTCGTGCGGGTGCGGCTCCGTGCCTTGGTGCGTTTGGTTGGCTGCGCGGCCCAGCGGAAAATGCTTGATAACGGGGTTATCGTTTTTTCCGGCGTCCGGTCCGCCTGTCGCATACTGTGTGTTGTTCCCGCCTTTCTTATTTTTTTCCATAAGTTGCCAGGGTTTAATGATTGATTACTGCTCAGTGTTCCGCTCTATTTGTACGTGTCCGTCGGTGGTATCGCTATACTTTGGCGTGCCAAAAGAAGGGTCGGCATTGTGCATGGCAGTTGGCGCTGCACTTTGCGGCGTCTCCACCGGAAACGGGCGCGATGCTTCCCACGCTTTATACTTGTCAAGCTCTGATTTGATGCTGGTCATAAACCAGGCCAGCAGGCTGGCATCGTCCAGCAGACCCAGTACCGGAATAAAGTCCGGGATCAGGTCGATGGGCATGATAAAATAAATGATCACAGCAATGCCGCCTACCACCGTAGTGCTCGGAATGCCCTTGTACTCGCCGGCCATGGCTGCTTTGATCATGCGGGAGAGCAGTTGCAGGCTTTCCCAGGCTTCGGCTGCCAGCGAGCCTACGCTTTTTTTCGCGGTCGCTTTTTTAAACGCATCGTTCAGCAGCGAAGCCACCAGCGAAGGGTGCTTGAGGTATCGCTCGGCTTTCTTCAGGATATTTTGAAATAAAGGGCTGTCCGCAATATTTTTCCCTTCGGGTCTTGTATTCTCCATAATTGATGTATGTGCTTTTACGTGTGGTGTTGGTTTACAGCTTGCTTTGTCCGGCCATCCGGGTTATAGGGCGGGTGGCTGATTGGGGTGCAATTTCCGCAAACAAATGGTAACCTTCCTATACTTACTGCCGCTAAATTTGTTTTACGATTCCGTTAAAAGCAAAAGCCCCGCAGCGTAACTGCAGGGCTTCGTTATCGCAGGCGGCGTGTGTTTAGATCACGCGGCCCGCAGCATAAAAGTTGTTGCGGTAAAAAGCTTCTTTCAGCGAGCTGACCATGACGCCGCCACTGGTGGAAGCATGTATAAACTTGTTGTTTTTGAGGTAAATGCCCACATGAAATATAGGCTCTTTGGGGCTTCGGCGGAAGAAGACAAGATCGCCCGTACGCATGTTGCCGCGCTTGATGCGCTGCACATCTTCGAACATGGAGTGGGAACTGCGGCTCAGGTTAATGCCGTATACTTCGCGATAGATCCGGGAAACGAAGCCCGAGCAGTCGGTGCCTCTTTTGGAGTTGCTGCCGTAGCGGTAGGGGGTGCCGATCCACTTGGTTGCCAGATCGACCAGGCGCTTATTGCGATCGGTTTTGAAACGGATGCCGAGCCTTTTGGAGTAGAAGCCCTCTTCCACCACAACTTCCGGGGCTGGAGGCGGCGCAGGCAGCTTTAGTTCCAGGGCCTTTACCATGTCCTGCGGCGAGTTAATGGCATAAGGCGTAATGGCCGGCTGCATGGCTTGGGGTGCCGGCGTTTCCGACCTTGCGGGCGTAACTTCGTAGAAGTACGAAAGCGCAAGTGCCATCAGGGCAAGCACACTCAATATGATGTTTTTTGTCATCGGGTTTGGCTAGTTAGTAGCCCGCCAACGCGGACTAACAGTTGCACCTTATACTTGGCAGCGGCCGTAGAGCATTACATTCCCTGGCTTGCCGGCTGCTGTTACAATGTTTGCAGCATCGTAGCATCGGCAAAGATAAAGGCAATAATCCAAAGCGCCAAGTAAAATCCGGCGCCTGTCGGTTTGTGATCAGCAGGTATCAGCCTGCTTTTCAGTTTGGACGGCTTGGCTGCATGCAGTCCAGGCCGCTTTCAGGATACTCGGAAGTACAATTTCACTGCACCCTACTATGGAATATAAGATTGTAGAACGTTCGTTTTTCGCCCGCATTGCCCGCCTGGTTCTCAAAAGTAAAAATGTAGCCATGGTGCTGGGCAACCACATTCATTTGAGCGGTGTAAGCCGCGAGGTCTTTCTGCAGGACGAGGGATGGCTGGCGCATGAGCTATGCCACATCCGGCAGTTCCGGGAGCACGGCTTTTTCCGGTTTCTGTGGCTGTATCTGCGCGAGTCGATGCGGGTGGGCTACTATAACAACAAGTATGAAGTGGAGGCCCGCGTGGCAGGCCTCAAGCACCGGCAGCATCTGAACCCGGCTGGCAAAGCGGCCAGTGCCATTGATCCGTCTGGACTGCCCCTGCCGGCCGACAGCAGGAAAGAAAGCTGACCGGGTGTCTATACTTAACGGGCAAATGCAGGACGAGCTTTAACCATCCGGCGTCGTCATCGTTTAGGATAAGAACACATTTATAACCATCAAACAAACTTAAAATGCCAAATACATTAGAAGGAAAGAAAGTGGCCGTGCTGGTAGAAGAAGGTTTCGAACAAGTGGAGCTCACCAAGCCGATGCAGGCTTTACAGGATGCCGGCGCAGAGGCGCACATCATCTCCCCGAATAAAAATGCCGAGATCAAAGCCTGGAACCACACCGATTGGGGCGACTCGTTTAAAGTAGATAAAAAGCTGGGCGAGGCAAAAGCAGAAGATTATCATGCGCTGCTGCTGCCCGGCGGCGTCATGAACCCCGACAAGCTGCGCGGCAATCAGGAGGCGGTAAGCTTTGTAAATAAGTTTATGGAGGCGGGCAAGCCGGTGGCCGCCATCTGCCATGGCCCCTGGACGCTGATCGAAACAGGCAAAGTGAAAGGCAGAAAGATGACCAGCTACCCCACGCTGCAAACTGACCTGAAAAATGCCGGGGCACAGTGGGTGGACGAAGAAGTGGTGGTAGACCAAGGCCTGGTTACCAGCCGCAACCCAGATGACATACCGGCTTTCAATAAAAAGATGATCGAAGAGTTTGCCGAAGGCCGCCACAATCGCTAAGGCTTCAGGCACAAGTATAAGTATAAAGAAGGGCTGCCGGGTTAACCTGGCAGCCCTTCTTTATACTTATACTACTATTCTCCTGGCAGATCGCAAGTATAACCCGACGTTTGCTACACTCCAGACCGATCTCCTTTCTTGTCATCCTGTAAGGATCCTAGTGGCAAGTATCGAAGGCTTTAACTCTCAGGGTGGGGCCTCTATTTCTACAAAGCTTCTTAACGGACTGACTTACTTTTTGAACTTCTCTTTTTTAGAACTTAACTGCCCGAGGCTTAAAGTGGGGGAACAAGCCGTAACAACTGGTCAGCGCCGGACTCCAGCAGCAGCACCAGAAATCCATCCAGCAACAACAGAAACCAGCCCTGCAGCACTATGGCCTGTCCCCATCCCAGCAATTGCTCTGTTTTAGGCGAGTTGCGGGCACGCTCTTTCAGGTAAGCTCCCAGTAAAATATAGGCTATATCGAGGCCCACATTCAGGTATAAAATTTTCTTGTACCATTCGTGCTGATAGAGGCTGTGAGCAAGTGTCTGGCTGGCAGCAGCAGGCACAAAAAGCGAATAAAGGGCTGCCGCCGCAATGCACAAATTCACGATGTTCCAGTACAGGTTCATCTGGAAGTAGAACTTCTTGCTGCGCGAAGCTTTGGTGAGTTTAAAACTGCCGATCACAATGTTGAGGATGGCCCACCCCCCCAAAACCAGCATCCCTGTTTTTAATGTTTGGGTCTGCTGCTGGTTAAAAGCGGCAAGGGCATTGCCCTGCGCCTGCGCGGCAAAGCCCCAGAGGAGCAAAGGGAGCAGGCAAAGGTATTTTCTCATAACGCGTTTCATTGATTTTTGTAGGAACGGTTTTTCGGGATGTTTCGCATATGTACGCAAGTATGGGCCCTGCCGCCGGGTATAGCTGCTGATGGCAGGCCATAAGGCAGAGCTTGCTGTTTACCTCGGGGAAGATCCGTCTGATCGCCGGGCGCAAGTTGGTGGATAGTATGGGTTGTGAGCCGCACTCGGGGCTTTGTCGCTGCTGCCCGGATATCGCGGGTTTATACGTTGCAGCGCTGCCGCCGGGCACACATCCTCTGTCCTTAGAATTGCATTGGCCGATAGGAGCGGCCACTTGCGACAGGGCTTTTTGCCAGGCACCTTACAGCACAAGCCCTGGCAACAAGGGGTAAGTATAAATGCTAAAAATTTTACACTCTGCGGGCCTGTAATATGAAATTGTTAAGATTTTGTCCGACTTTTAACAGGCATTTAACAGCAAAGCGTGGATAAGTAGGGGTAATAAACAAAGTTATCCACAATTATCCACAACTGGCGAGGCCAAAATTACGCAGCAGAAGGCACCTGTTTTTACTTATCCACTTTGCTAAACAGGGCTGCTAAAGGCGTTAGTTTTTGCACTGTTTGCATCGGCTCGGCAAACAACCTAAAACTTGTGCTACAGTATTGTTGTTAGCTTTGTGCTATGCTAAAAATTGCCTGGTCTGAAATATTTGCTCACAGCCTACCGGAGGGCCATCGTTTCCCGATGGCCAAGTATGATTTGCTGCCCGAACAGCTGCTGTACGAAGGCACTATTGTGGATGACAACCTGTTTGCGCCGGAGCCCTTGCCCGAGCAGTTTATACTTGATACTCACGATGCCACCTACTGGCAGCGCCTGCGCGACCTGCAGCTGACGCCTGCCGAGGTGCGCAAGACAGGCTTCCCCCTGTCAGAGGAGCTGATCCGGCGGGAAGTGGTGATCATGAACGGCACGCTGCAGGCTACCCGGTTTGCGCTGCAGTATGGCATCGGGATGAACATTGCCGGCGGCACGCACCACGCGTTTACCGACAGGGGTGAAGGCTTTTGCCTGCTCAACGACATTGCCATTGCTGCCAACTACCTGCTCCGCTACGAAGGCATCCGGAAAGTGCTGGTTGTGGACCTGGACGTGCACCAGGGCAACGGCACGGCGCAGATCTTCCGGCACGAGCCGCGGGTGTTTACCTTCAGCATGCATTGCGGCCACAATTATCCCTTTCATAAAGAAACCTCGGACCTGGATCTTCCCCTGGCCGAAGGCACGGACGATAAAACCTACCTGGCGCTGTTGAAACAAACGCTCCCCCGCCTGCTGGACGAGCAGCAGCCGGAGTTCGTCTTTTTTCAGTCGGGGGTGGATGTGCTGGCAACCGACAAGCTGGGCAAGCTTGCCATGAGTATAGAAGGCTGCAAGGAGCGCGACCGAACGGTGCTGGAGCTATGCCGCCGGCACAGGCTGCCGGTTACGGTAAGTATGGGAGGGGGCTACTCTAAACAGCTGGCCCACATTGTGGAGGCGCATGCCAATACATTCCGGCTGGCCCAGCAGGTATACTTTTAAAGCAGTTTTAGCGGTTTTTACGGCCGCCCACCAGCAACAAGCGCAGCACCAGGTAAATGAAGGGAGCCAGCGCCAGTACCAGCACGGCAAAGAGCACTACTTTCACCACTTTGATGAAGATGGAAATAATAAAAGCTGATGCGATAAGCGAGATGATCGCCAGCGCCCATAATTTTACTTTGTTGCTCATGCGGGTAAGATAAGGGTGTGTTGCCCGGCAAGCAGGCGTACAGGTCAAAAAGTAACTAGTATACTTTGCCGTGCTGCAAAGGTTAGCTTTTGAGCAGGAGCAGTTGCCACCGAAAGGCCCACATCCAGCGCAACGAATACTGCCTGATGCCTGCCTGCTGCACCAGTTGCTGCAGTTCCTGCCGTCGGAAGGCACGCCAGACTGAGAGTGGCGCATCGTTGCGCACCAGGCGCGAGCCCCCGAACAGCACCGTGATATACTTGATGGCATAGTAGGCCAGCCAGTGGCGGTGCAGGTCGTTGATGATCACGCCAAGCTGCGCCTGCCGGTGCAGCCTGCCGAACAGACTCGTGAGCTGCTCGTTGGTGAAATGATGGCAAAAAAGGCTGCAGACAATGATGTCATACTTCTCGCGGGCGAATGCTTCGGAGAACACATCGGCCTGCAGCAGGCTTATTTCCGGGTACTGCTGGCAACGCCCGCGGGCATACTGCACCATAAAGTCGTTCGCATCTACGCCCTGCAGTTCCACGGGTATACCTTTGCGGCGAGCCCAGCGGGCCATGCTTTTGAGCGTGTCGCCGCCCCCGCAGCCAATGTCGGCAATGCGCAGCGGCTGCTGGCGGTTATACGTGCCCGTTAGCTTACTGAGCGCATCCAGCACCACCTTGTGGCCACCCAGCCAGCGGTTGATCACCTCCAGCTCGTTTAGGTTCCTGCGCAGCTCCTCACCTGACAAGGTGAGGTCGTCCATCAGCTCGGGCTCGTCAGAGCGTTGGAGCAGCCTCTGCATAGTGCACTTTAAGTAACATGGATTCCAGCGTAAGCCCCGGCCCGAAGGCAAAGCTCAGCACCGGTTCGTTCTTATCTTTATGGGTGAGTTCGTCCATCAGCGCCTGCAGCACAAACAGCACCGTGGCCGACGACATATTCCCGAAATCGCGCAGCACCTGGTAGGCAAAGCGGTTGTCGTTGCGCGACAGGCCCAGTTCCTGTTCGATCACCTCGAGTATGCGGCGCCCGCCGGGGTGTATGGCAAAAAGTTTGATCTCGGCCATGGTGGTCTTCAGGCCCTGCAGCAACCTGTCGGTCAGTTCCCGGATGCCATTCTTGATCAGGTCAGGTACGTAGGAGGAAAGCGTCATCTCAAAACCTGTATCGCCAATGTGCCAGGCCATCTCGCGCTTACCGGCAGGTGCCAGGTCGCAGTGGAACGATTGCAGCTCCAGGCTCACTTCCCGGCAGGGCTCGCCTTGCATCAGCACCGCGGCCGCGCCGTCGCCAAAAAGCGCATTCGACACCAGGTGGTCCTGCTCGGCGTGTTTTTGGAAGTGGATGGTGCAGATCTCTGTGCACACCAGCATTACCCGGGCGGTGGGAGTGGCTTTGCAGATGGCATCGGCCAGCTTAATGGCGTTAAAGGCGGCATAGCAGCCCATAAAATTCACGGCGGTGCGCTGCACGGTGGTTGGCAGGCCCAGCCGTTCCACCAGTTCAATATCCAGGCCTGGGGCATACATGCCGGTGCAGCTCACCGTGATCAGGTGCGTGAGGTCTGCCAGGTGGGTGCCCGAAATTTTAGACAGGCAGCTGCGTACTGCTTCCTCCGAGAGGTCCACCGCGTGCTGCTTGTAGAGGTTCATGCGTTGCTGCACCCCCGGAAAAGGCTCTAACGAAGGGGTATTGGGGAAAAAAGTGAAGCTGCCGTTCTGGCGCGCATAATCCTCGAGCACCGTATAGCGCTGGCCAATACCCGACACCCGGTACAAGGCTTTCAGCTTGCGGGTGTCCTGCTCGTCAAACTGTAGCGCGGCCGCCATAAATGCCGCAATTTGCATCTGCGGTATTTTGTGGGGTGGGTTCGCGGTGCCGATAGCGCATAAGTAGCTCTTCATAGGGGAATATTTCTAAGTGTTCCTGTTGGTTGTGGTGCCGGAAGGAGCCCGGTGTTAAACAGAAATAAAGCCTTATAGTTATGGCCAATTGCTACAAGGCAGGCAACAGGTAACCAACCTAACTACGAAAGCAGTTGCTTTAAGATATAGGCAGGCCAGGTATACCTCTCAGAAAGGCTGCCCGTGTGTTTGCCGCATCACCAGGCGCACCAGGGGCGGAAGCCATTGCAGCGCTCCTACCGCCACTTCCGAAAGAATGGGGCTGCCGAAAAGCTGCTGCACCGCGCGGCCCACCTGCAGGCGCCCGGCAAACTGCTGCTGCCAGGCACGGCGGTAATTTTCTTCCAGTTGTGGCCGGGGCAGCCCTTCCCGGAAATAGCGCAGCACCTGGTCGGTAGCAATTTTGCCGGAGTGGATAGCCATGGCCATGCCGTTGCCACACAGCGGCGTGATCATACCTGCCGCATCGCCGCAAAGCAGCATGTGGTTCTCGATGCAGGTTTTAGGCGCAAACGATATTTCGTTGATCACCTCGGGTTGGTCGTAGAGGAAATCAGCCTCTTCGAATATGCGGCGCAGGTGCGGGTTGCGGCACAGCACGGCCTGTTCCATAGCCGCTATACTTCTGTGGGCTTTCAGGTTGCGGCGCGTGGTCAGGTAACAAAAGCAGTACCGGTCATCTTCTATCGCCGAAATGCCGGCATAGCCCTCCTTAAAATTGTGGAGCGCGATCAGGTCGCGGGGTGCATCGTAGCGAAGGTGGTATTTAATGCCCAGGTAGGGAGAGCGGGCCTGAAAGAAAGGGCGGTTCAGCTGCCGGTCGAGGTTGGCGCGTTTGCCGAAAGCGCCCAGCACCACCTTGGCAGCCAGCGTTTCGCCCCCGGAGAGTTGCAGGGTAAAGGCATCGCCTGTAAAGCGTACATCCTGTACGGTCTGTTGCAAAATAAATTGCACTTCCTGCTGCTGCGCCACTTGGTAGAGGTAGTGGTCCAGCGCATAACGGCTTATTCCAAACCCGCCCAGGTCCAAGGGGGCAAACAGCGCCTTGCCTTTCGGAGAGGTAAGCATAAACCGGTTAATGGCCGCCGGCTGCAGCAAGGCCGGGTCAGCACCAAGCGCGCGCAGGTAAGGCAGCACCTCGTTGGAAACATACTCGCCGCATACCCGGTGAAAAGGGTATACTTTCTTCTCGACCAGCACCACCCGGAGCCCGGCTTTTGCCAGACCCAGCGCACTTACCAGGCCCGCCAGGCCACCACCTACAATTGCAATATCAGTCAATGCTGTTCACTTTACAGGTACTTAATATATTCCAACTGCCTGGTAGTATAATTTGGTGAATACCGCTGATTTATAGGGTATAATGCAAGAACAAATTATGCAGCCAGCCGTTGAAATAAATGGAACGACTTTTGTTTAATTTTGAATAAGAATTTACTCATTTTATATGAAGCTACTTATACTTTCTTTGTTTATGTGTTCGCTTGTGCAGGTCGCGCAAGCCCAGGCCCGCCCACCTGTCGTAGGGCAGCTAACCCAGACAGATAAAGAAAAAGCCCTTACTGTGGAGCAGGAAGACCAGGACATTGCGATTTATCCAAACCCCAGCGACGGGGTGTTCACTATTTCAGTTTCTAACCTGAATGCCCGCACGGCAGATCTGCGCATCATCAATGTAATCGGCAACGAGGTGTTGCACGAAACATTGTCGCGGGGCGAGGGGCAGTTCACCACAACCATCGATTTGAACAGTTTTGCAAAAGGGCTTTATTACATTAAGCTCGAAGCAAATAAATTCAGTGCAGTGCGCCGTGTCGTGATCAAGTAAAATACTGCGCCATACAACACTAGAAGGCAGCCCTTTTCAGGGCTGCCTTTTTTGTTTCCGGTAAAGGGTAAAGTATAAAACGACCCGTGAGCACAGCGCAGCAGATCAGGACTAAGTATGGCCATGTCTGAAATAATAAAGAAGTTGAAAAGCGCCCTAGAAAGGAGCAGGGAAGAAAAAAATTGTTGTTAGGAAGTATACTTCGCAGCAGTGCAGCCGAAGCAAGGTGGCTGAAACTGCAGCGGCAAAAGAGGCCGGTAGTAACGCTGGTAAGGAACTGAGAAAGGGTGTTGCTTCTTGTTAAAAGGCGTTATTTCTCTGGCAGGATGGCTTTGGATACGTAGCCGGTATAAGCGATGGTGTCTTTACGGATGCGTGCCTTTATAAAGATGGCATTGGAGGTGTCGAGTACCTGGATTTGCTGGGCAGTGTCGAAGTGGATGAGCGAGACGCCCTCAAAGCTGGGGCTGTTGTAGAGCTGGCCATTGATGAGGGGGTGGGTTACCAGCAGCACATCGGCCTCAAGCGGGGGCGTAGCACCGGTCTCACTAGCTTCAGTAGCCTCAGAACTATGCTGTACCATATTCTTTTTGTTCCGGTTACAGCCGGCAGTCAGTGTCAGGGCAGCAAGGGCGCCCAATAGAAGCAACTTTCTCATAGGCAGAACTGATATAATATCTTATATATATGGATATGGCAGCAGAAAGTTGCGGTTTATCTTAAAAAGATGTGCCTGGTCAGGTAGGTATGGAGGCGTTAGTAGCAGCAGGTTAAACTAAAAAAGCCCATTCCAATTCAGGAACAGGCTTTTTGCATGGTGGCCCCGCCGCGAATCGAACGCGGATCTAAAGTTTAGGAAACTTCTATTCTATCCGTTGAACTACGGGGCCGGTGGATTTTCGGCAGGCAAATTTAGCTTTAATCCGCTCGCCAAACAAGTGGCCCGGCAGGGAACGGGTTTCTTAATAAAAAGCGACGGCTATACCAAAGGCGATGACGGTGAGCACCAGCCCCACCATAAAGATCGTGTATGAAATGCGCAACACCCGATACTTGCGGTTCAGTACCTCACCCAGGTAATAAATATCGGTGATCATGTTGTTATACAGCGATTTTTTGTCGCGCATGATCTCATGCATTCCTTTGCGGAAATCTTCTAAGGGCAGCTTGGTAAAGTTGCCGAAAAAAAGCAGGTTCACCTGGCGGGTGTTTACCCGGGAGCTGTTTTTCCGGAGCTTCAGGCTGGTGATCTCGGGCTGGGCCGAAATAATGGCAAAGATCACTGAGCCCAGCGTGGTGAGCAGCAAAGTGCCGATAGGGATAATTAGGGAGCGGTGATGCGTGTAATCGGTGCCTATCACAGAGGTCTTGGCGCTCAGGTAAGTGATGATGACGGAAAGGATGATGGCATTCAAGCTGATCATCATGTTTGCCTTGTTATCGGCAATGCCGCTGAGGTCCAGGTGCGTTTTATAGGTGTTGCGGAACATGGTCTCGATGCCCCGCTTGGGCTGCGCCAGTGTTTTGCGGTGTTTTTTCTCTTCTTTCTTTTTATGCTTCTCCTCTGTGCTCAGCAATTTGCGCTGCTCCTGTATGTTCAGGCCCAGTTGCGCGGCGTATTTGTGTTGTGCCTCGGTTGAAAGAAAGGAGGTGGACAGCAGGAAGTTCAGCTGAAACTTAGCCCATTCTCTTTCTGTAAAGAACTTGTTCCGGTAGATTTCCCACTCTACCCGCAGTAACTCGGCAGTGGCCGCAAAAGAGGCTTTGCCCATGTTAGACAGGTCGGCATCTACCAGAAGCGTTTGCAACTGCCCCTGCGGCTGCACGCCGGCCTGCGTTGCTTCTATGCAACCAAGAATGCGGTTGATGCGCTCCTGTGGGTACTGGCGCTCCTGCAGCCAGTCGGTGGCCAGGCGCTTGCTCTCTTCTTCGTGCCCATCATATGTAACTGTATAACCGGTATCATGAAACCAGGCGGCCAGCACCAGGTCCTGCAGTTCATCGGGCGCCAGGTGGCTCATGCGGCCAAGTTCCTGTGCTTCGGTTACCGTTTCAAAGGTGTGTCTGTAATTGTGGTAAACCAGCTTTTTCGAGAGTTGTTCCTTAAAGAGCTGAAGAACATACTCACCGGCGGCCTTTATAATTGTTGCTTCTTCCATAGTGGTTTAAGTACTGCCGCTGCTTAGGCAGGCTGCATAAGATCGGCAGGTATACTGCGGTCAAGTAGTTGGCTGCAGTAATTTGCGGTTACGGTAACTGCTGCATTTTGTTAGTGAATCGGCCTTAATCCCGGTGCGGAAGGTATGATTCGGGTAACAACTAAAATTTGTTGCGTCTCGTTAGCAAAGCCTGTCCAGCCACATCCCTAGCCTGCCGCTACAGCTCAGGAGCCTCTGTATCACCAGCCTGGCAATACGTCTGCCGCTACAAAGCAGGCAGGTTTTCACAAGGTATGACGTAGCCCGGACAAGAGAGTTTTCGTACGTATGAAGAAAATGTATACCCCTAAGTGCCTTCCGATACGCCTCCTCGGGCAGCTGTTGCTCACGCTGCTCCTGAGTGCCTGCGTCAACACAAAGCCCTATTATAGCCCCAAGGCAGCCAACTGGGAGCAGGAAAAACCCGCCCCCGGCAACAAGCTGCTGTACACGGTATTTCTCATTGGCGATGTGGGCGAACCCCGGACCGACGGCGTGCAGGAGCCCACCCTCAAGCTGCTGCAGCGCATGATGAACGAAACCGGCGAGCAGAGCGCGACCATTTACCTGGGCGACAATGTCTATTACAATGGCCTGCCCAAAGAAGGTGCCTTAGATCGCAAGGTGTCGGAAGAGCGCATGAACGAGCAGCTCAATATTCTGAAAGGCTACCCCGGCGAAACCTACATGATAGCGGGCAACCACGACTGGAACCACAGCGGACGCGGCGGACTGGAGGCCGTTATGCGGGAACAGAATTACGTAAATGAGTACCTCGACAAGAAAGATATTGTGCTGGGCGACGATTACTATGTTCCCGGCAACGGGTGCCCGGGGCCCTACGAAGTGCGCCTGAGCGACAACCTGGTGCTGATCGCGGTAGACTCGGAGTGGTGGATGTTTCCTTTCAACAGGCCTTACGGCAACAACAGCGGTTGCGGCGCCACCTCCGAGGCCGACTTTCTGGTGAAGATGGAAGATATTATCGAGAAGAACCAGGGCAGTGATATCCTGGTGGTAGCGCACCATCCGCTCAAAAGCCGCGGAGCACATGGCGGTTTCTTCACGCTCAAAGACCACTTCTTCCCGCTAACCATGCTCCGCGAGTGGATGTATCTGCCACTACCTATCATTGGCTCCATTTACCCGTTTGCCCGCAAGTATGGCGGCATTCTGGAAGATATTCCGCACCCGCGTTACCAGGCATACATTGAGGGGCTGCTCAACATCTTCGACAAGTATGATAACATTACGTACGCCGCAGGCCACGAGCATGCCCTGGAGTACTTCAAGCATAATAACACGCCTTTGATTGTCAGCGGATCGGGCTGTAAGAACCAGTTTGTGAAGCCCGGCGGCGATGCGGAATATGCGCAACGGATAGAGGGCTTTTCCAAACTGCTCTATTATGACAACGGGGAAGTATGGACAGAATACTGGGTACCCGTAGACGGTGGGGCTACGGGCCGGATTACCTACCGCACGTTGCTTTACAACAAAAAGCCACCGCAGGAAAAGCCGCTGGTGCAGGATAATACCGATTACAGCGATAGCACCATTACCCTGGCGGCCAACAGCAAGTATGAGGTGAGCGGACTGAAAGAATTGCTCCAGGGAGAACACTACCGCAAGGAGTGGACCACCCCGGTAACAGCGCCCCTGCTGGACATGAAAAACGAGCTTGGCGGGCTGCGGCCTTACCAGAAAGGCGGCGGGCAGCAGACCACTTCGCTGAAGGTGCGCAACCCCGAGGCCCGGGAATTTAAACTCCGGAGCGTAAACAAAGAGCCAACCGTCGTATTGCCCGAGTTCCTCCTCGAATCAGAGGCTCGTAGCCGGCTGGAAGACCAGGTATCGGCGCAGCACCCGTATGGCGCCCTGATGGTGCCGCCCCTGGCTGATGCCGCCGGCGTGTTTCATACCAATCCCAAGTTGGTATACATCCCGCAAACGCCTTATCTACGGCAGTATGAAGACGAGTATGGCAACATGCTGGCCATGCTGGAGGAAGACCCCGATGAGAACCATGAAGATGTTGCCAGCCTTGGCAACGCCACTAACCTGGTGGGTACCGACAAAGTGTTGAGCGAACTCAAAGACGACAACGACAACGAAGTGGATGAGCAGGCGTTTGTCCGGGCCCGCCTGCTGGATATGCTTATCGGCGACTGGAACCGCCACGAAGGGCAATGGCGCTGGGTAGACCGCAAGAAAGCTGGCAAAGGGCACCTTTACATTCCTGTGCCGGTAGACCGCGACCAGGCCTTTTTTAAAGCAGACGGCATTCTGCCCTGGCTGGCTATGCGCAAATGGGGCACCCGGCAGGTGCAGAACTTCGGTTACGATTATCCCGATGTGCTGGGTCTCAACCTGAATGCCCTTACCCTGGACCGCACGTTTACTGCTAAAGTTACCCGCCAGGACTGGTTGCGCCTGGCCAACAATATAAAAGCCAGCCTGACAGATGCCGTGATCGAAAGTGCCGTGCAGCAGTTGCCCGAAAGTGTCCGCGGCATTTCAGGGCCGGAGTTGGTGGCCAAGCTGAAATCGCGGCGCGATAAGCTGCCGCAAGCCGCCGAGCAATATTATGAGCACCTGGCCAAAGCCGTGGATGTGGCCGGCAGCGACAAGCACGAACGTTTTCTGGTGAACCGGCTAAACGATGATCAGACGCAGCTGACCGTGTATAAGCTCTCCAAAGAAGGCGAGGTGCTCGATACCCTCTTCAAACGCACCTTTTATACAAGCGAAACCAAGGAGCTGCGCCTCTACGGTCTGGCCGGAGAAGACGAGTTTAAAGTGACCGGCAACGTGCAGAAAGGCATTGTGGTGCGCATCATCGGGGGCGGGGACGAAGACCTGATCGTGGACAATTCGCATGTGAGCGGCCCCCGCAAGTATACGGTCGTTTATGATATCAATACGGGCAACAAGTTTGACTTTGGCTCCGAAACGAAAGACGAAACCACCTTGTTTGAGGAAGTGAACGTGTATGATCGCGACAACTATAGCATTCCTTTTGTAGTTCCGCGCCTTAACCTGGGGTATAACGTAGATGACGGCGCTATTCTGGGAGCTGGCGTGCTGGCCCGCACCCAAGGATTCCGGAAAACGCCTTATGCTACCCAGCACCTGCTCGAAGGCAACTACACTTTCTTTACAAATTCATTTATGGCCCACTATAACGGCGACTTCCGGCAGGTGATGGGCCCGTGGAGCATACTTGTGGACGGCAAGGTGGAAGGGCCGCAAATGCAGCGTAATTTCTACGGGCTGGGCAATGAAACCAGCCAGGAGCCGGGTACGGACGAGGCTTATTACCGGGTGCGCTACGAGCGCCAGCGTTTGAGCGCTATGCTGTATAAAGATGTTACTTCTTTCTTTAAAGCAGGGATAGGCCCCACTTACGACCGCTTTAAAGTAGCCACGCCGGAAGCTGCGAACTTCCTGGTAAATGAAGCAGTAGCCGGCAACCTGCCAACCGATACCTACAACGCGGAAGCGGGCACGTTTAACGCGCAGCACTACCTGGGGGTAGCGGCCTTCCTGAACATGAACGTACTGGGCAGCAGCAGCGAGGCCAACCCGCGTATTGGCATGCGCTGGCATAACAGCATCAGTTATAGCCGGCAGCTAGGTGGCCAGCACCTGGGCTACGGCAATATCAGCTCAGATTTCAGCTTTTACATCACCCCCAATTTCCCTTTTCAGCTCACGTGGGCCGGCAGGGTGGGCGCATCGCATAACTATGGCAACTTCCGGTTTTACCAGGCCAGCACGCTGGGCGGCACCGATAACCTGCGCGGTTACCGCCGCACACGTCTGGCCGGCCGCTCGACTATCTATGCAAATGCGGAGGCCCGGGTAGCGGTGCTCAACTATAACCTGTTCCTGACGCCGGCTAAATTCGGGGTGCTTGGTCTCTATGATGTAGGCCGCGTATACAACGATACGGACCCGGGGCAGCCGTTTTTGCGTAGCCTCCATTCCGGCTACGGCGGCGGTATCTGGACAGAGCTACTGCAACGCAATGTGTTGTCGCTGACGTATGCCGTGGGCGATGATGATGAGCTATGGATGCTGAAATTAGGCTTCCTGTTTTAAATAAGCTAACAGCCACGTGCCGCACTCCGGGGCAGCACGTGGCTTTCCGAACCTAACCTATACACTATGAAAAACAAGTATTTACTATTGCCGGTGCTGGCCCTGCTGCTGGGTGCCCCACGCGCTCAGGCGCAGAACCCCGAATCGCAGGTTCTGAAAACGTATGCCTCTCCTTCGGTGCAGGGTATGGGCAAAAGCAGGGGCATCATAATCGGCTATGAGCGGCTGCCGCAGTTTGATATCGACTCGAAGTCCGAAGACCCGCGGGTAGGCGACGGCAGCGGGCATGTGCGCCGCAACAACAAGTTTGATGTGCGCGCTTTCGGGCCCGTTATCAACAAGCCGCAAACAAAGCTTATCCTGGGGCTTACGTATAAGTATGAGGAATTTGAGTTTGGCAACATTACGCCCAGCTCCTACAGCCTTTATGAGAACCTGCAGGACAAGCATCTCAAAAGCCTGGGCCTGCAACTGGCCTTTCTGCACTCGCTCAACGACCGCCGGTTTTACCTGATCCGTGTCAAAGGCGAGCTAAACGGCGACTACCGGCAGGAGAATATCGGTATTTCTGATTTCCTGAAAACCACCGTGGACCTGGCTTATGGCTGGAAGAAAACTCCCGACTATGCCATTGGCGTTGGCGTGGAAGTGGGCTATACGTTCGGGCGACAGAGCATTTATCCCGGCATCCTGTATAACCGCACTTTCAACAAGCAGTGGGGTGTCGAATCCATTTTTCCGGCCAACGCCCGCGTACGCTACAACATGGATGAAAAAACACTTTTCTATGCCGGCTATAAGATCGAGGGCGCGGCCTATACGTTGCGTGTTAAGAACCCGCCTTTATCGGAGTTCGGGAATGTGGAGTTGCGCCGCACCGACTTTAAAGGGCTGGTGCGTGCCGAGCGCGAGATCTACGACTTTCTATGGTTTGCCGTGGAAGGCGGTTTCCGGCAGTATTACCGCAACCGCGTGTTCGATGATATCGGCTCTCAGAACGAGCTGATCAAAAACGACCTGGCTGGCACAGGGTATATCGGGGTGGAGCTGTTTGCCGTGCCCCCGCGCAAGCTCCTGAAAAAGCACGGCGGCGAGTAAGCGCTGCCCGCTTTGGCTTATTTGCCTTTTCGTTCCGGATTCATCCCTTCGGGCACCAGGCTGCGGAGGTACTCATACGTCTTGTACTGCGAGCGCACGCTGGCTGCCGCCGGCTCCTGCACATAGTTGTTGTATACATCGCGGGCTTTGGTGTCATCGGCCAGTTGAAAGTCGATGATGGTGCGTACCTGCGCTACCAGGTTAGGGTGCAACAGCGGAAAAGCTACTTCGATGCGCCGGTTCAGGTTGCGTGTCATCCAGTCGGCTGAGGCCACATAATACTGCTCCTCGCCGTTGTTGTGGAAAATGTATACCCGGGCATGCTCCAGGTAACGGTCTACAATGCTGCGCACCTGTATGTTCTCGCTCAGCCCCGCCACACCCGGCACCAGGCAGCAGATGCCGCGCACCAGCAGCTGAATTTTAACGCCTGACTGGCTGGCTTCATACAGCTTGCGGATCATGCGCTCGTCCTGCAGCGCATTCATCTTCAGGATCATACTTGCCGGCAACCCTTTGCGGGCATTGCGTATCTCGCGGTCAATCAGCCCTACAAACTTTTCGCGCATGTTGATGGGGGCCACCAGCAGGTGCTCGATTTTTTTGTCGGTTTGGCGATCCACGAAAAAGTTAAAGACCTGTTCCACATCCCTGGTCAGGCGTGGATCTGCGGTAAACAGGGCGTAGTCGGCGTAGATGGTTGCGGTGTCCTCGTTATAGTTGCCCGTACTCAGGTATGCATAGTTTACTAGGGTGCCGTTCTCATTGCGCGTGATCAGGCCCAGCTTGGAGTGTACTTTCAGGTCCTCGATGCCAAAGATCACGTTGGCGCCTGCCTTCTGCAGCTTGCCTGCCCAGTAAATGTTGGATTCCTCGTCGAAACGCGCTTTCAGCTCTACCACAACCGTTACCAGCTTGCCGTTTTTAGCGGCCTTTACCAGCGCTTTGGCAATGGCCGATTTGTCGGCTACGCGGTACAGGGTAACACTGATGGCGGTTACGTTGGGGTCGGTAGCGGCTTCGTTAAAGAGGCGCAGCACGTAGTCGAACGACTGGTAGGGGTAATGAACCAGGTAATCCTGCTTTTGCATGGCGGCCAGTATGCTGGGCTCTTTCTCCAGCAACGGGTGCACCAGCTGGGGCTGCGGGTCATACTTGAGGCGGGGCAGGTTAAAGTCCGGGAACTGAAAAAAATCGCGGAAGTTGTGGTACTTGCTGCCTTCCACCAGTTCCTCTTCCGATATGCCGGTGTGAGCCATCAGGCGGTCAAGCAGGTCCTGGGGCATGGTGGGGTCGTAGAGCAGGCGCGCCGGGTAGCCGGTTTCGCGCTTCTTAACGCTTTTGCGAATCTTGGCCATCAGGTCGCCCGATACTTCCTCTTCAATATCCAGTTCCGCATCCCGCGACACCTTTACGGCATGGGCATCAAAGTGCCTGTATTGGGGAAACAACAGCGGCAGGCAGTATCGGATCACATCGTCCACAAACATCACGTAGCGTTGCTCGCCCTCTGTGGGCAGCTTCACAAAACGCCCTCCAAGCTTTTTGGTGGGGATTTCCAGCATGCTGAAACGCTCGGGCTTGTCACCTTCCGTTTTCGGATCATCCATTTTAATGCCTAGGTATACCGTCTGGTCTTTGAGAAAGAGGTGCGTTTCGGTGGCATCCAGGATAATGGGGAGCAGCAAGGGAGCCAGGGTTTCTTCAAAATAGGCCTTCACCCATTGCTGCTGCGCCGGGTTCAGGTCGTTCTCCGTCAGCATGTGGATGTTCTCCCGGCGCAGGTCGGGCAGTATACTTTCGCGGTACACCCTGCCAAACTCGTTCTGCTGCCGTTTTACCTCGCATATCACTTGGTCAAAGGTAATTGAAGGATCTTCTTCCAGCTTTTCGCGTGTCTTCTTTTTCAGCTTGATCAGGCGCTTGAGCGTTGCCACCCGCACTTTAAAGTACTCGTCGAGGTTAGAAGAAAAAATAGCCAGAAACTTAATGCGCTCCAGCAGCGGCACGCGCTTGTCTTCGGCCTCCTGCAATACTCTGAAATTAAAGGCCAGCCAGCTCAGCTCCCTGTTAATAAAAGGGAGTTCCTGCTGTGGGCTTGCCTGTAATAGTTGCTCTTCGTTCATGTGGTATAAAGGTGTGCCGGTAGGGCGTTGGCATCAGCGGCTTTTGCCGGAAAAGGATGCAGGTGTTACTTGTAGTTTTTTGGAAAATCGAAGAATAAAAAGTCCGCATTGTCGCGGCTGATTTCCGTCCAGTTATCGCAATCAAACTGCAGGGCTACGATGCCGGCAGTGGGCAGCCGGGCCAGGTTCTCCGGCGAGAGCTCGTTGGCAAAGTCGGAGATGCCCTCGTTGTGGCCCACCAGCAGCAGCGACTGCACATCTTTGGGCGTTTCCTGCACCACTTCCATCAGGTCTTTGATGCCTGCGGCGTACACCCGCTCATCCAGTACAATATCTTCCGGCTGGTAGCCCAGCTCTTTGCCTACCAGGGTAGCCGTGGTAAGCGCTCTTACGGCAGGGCTGGCCAGGATCAGGTCGGGCTTGAGGCCGCGGGAAGCCAGTTCCTGGCCCATGAGCTGCGCATCTTCGCGGCCCCGCTTATTCAACGGTCTGTCCTGGTCGCTGAGCCCTTCAAATTTCCAGCTCGATTTGGCATGGCGCAGGATATATAACGTCTTCATCATGTGTCGGTATTAAGTATGCCGCCGGGTGCACTTAAAAAGGAATTGCGGCAGCATTGCTACTTACTGAAACTGCTTGTAAATAGTTGTGGAGAGGCCCGGCAGGGAATGTATGAGCTGGGTTTTATACTTCCAGCTATACTTGGAAGCTTGAGTTTGATACTGCAGTTTATACTTCCAAGTTGTTGTTTGAGGCTCTATCTTATACTTCCGGCTATACTTGGTAACTACTGTATCGCTCGGTTTTATACTTTGGCTAGGCTGATCTTCAGGTATAAACTTCCAGCTATACTTGCTAGCTAGCTGAATTCCTCAGTTTTATACATGTCCTGTTTCATCTTTACCTTAGAGCGCTCCAAGCCCGCGAGGGCTCGTCCTCGGGTATCGCGCTGCTTTCGTTTCCTGCCTACCGGCTGCCACTATCGTGGCACCGGAAACTCTCGAGGCGCTCAACCCAAGGACTGGGAAGCTGTCCGATAGCTACTGTTTATACTTCTGCTTAAGTATAGCAAGTATTAAATCGGTTATCTTTTACAATGCAACTTGAACCAAGTCCCCCTTTGAAGGGGGTAGGGGGATGTTTCTGAGTAGCCTGAACTATACCACTTATACTTTGCTCAAGTATAAGTATAAACCTGCTCTCCTTGCCTTTTTCCCTTTTGTCATCCTGAAAGGATCTTGGGAGCAAGCTAATGAAGCCAAAGCAACACCGCTCATACTTCACCAGCAACAATAGCCAAGCTCCCCACCTTAGACAAGGAGGGGTTAGGGGTGGTTGGGCCCGGTCCTGCACCGCTTATACTTCACAAAAAGCCAATAGCAGAACGCCCTCTCCTGTTTTTAGGAGAGGGCGTTCTGCTATACTTATCTATACATTGTTGGGGTAACGTTCAAAGTGGATCTCGGCCACGCGGCGCTGTAGTTCGTCGCGCAGCTGCTCGATGTTGACCTTGTCGGTGGCTGAGATAAAGAGCGCCGGGGCGTGTACCTTGGCCATGTAGGTGGCTTTCAGATCCTCGATGGAGGGACGCACGTCGTGGCCTTCTTCCTGCAGTTCCTGTTCGCGCTGTGCCAGGTAGCGGTCTATTTTATTGAACACCAGCAGCACCGGCTTTTCGGCGGCGTGGATGTCTTTGAGCGTATCGTTAACAATGGCGATCTGCTCTTCGAATGAAGGATGCGAGATATCCACCACATGCACCAGCAGATCGGCTTCGCGGATCTCATCCAGCGTCGATTTAAAGGCTTCGATGAGCTTGGTTGGCAGCTTGCGGATAAACCCTACCGTGTCGGAGAGCAGGAACGGTGTGTTGTCGAGCACCACCTTGCGCACCGTGGCATCTACGGTAGCAAACAGCTTGTTTTCGGCAAACACGTCGGATTTGGAGAGCAGGTTCATCAGCGTCGATTTGCCTACGTTCGTATACCCCACCAGGGCCACCCGTACAATGCTGGCGCGGGCTTTGCGCTGCTCGTAGTTCTGCTTTTCAAGTTTTTTGAGGCGCTCGCGCAGCAAGGCGATCTTGTCGCGCACAATACGGCGGTCGGTCTCGATCTCGGTCTCTCCCGGGCCTTTCATACCGATACCTCCTTTTTGCTTGGAAAGGTGCGTCCACAGGTTAGTCAGGCGGGGCAGCAGGTACTGGTACTGGGCCATCTCTACCTGGGCATGTGCCTGCGCGGTTTTGGCGCGGAGGGCAAAAATATCAAGTATAAGCAGGCTGCGGTCCACGATCTTTACCTGCAGTTCCCGCTCAATGTTGCGCACCTGCGAGGGCGAGAGGTCATCGTCGAAAATAACCATGTCCACATCGTGCTCTTTTACATAGGCATTGATCTCCTCCAGTTTGCCGCTGCCTACAAAGGTGCGCACATCGGGTTTGTCGAGCTTCTGAATAAAACGCTTGAGGGTTTCGGCCCCGGCCGTTTCTGCTAAAAAAGCCAGCTCGTCGAGGTATTCTTTGGTTTGCTCGTCGGTCTGGCGGTAACTCGGAACAGCCACCAGCACGGCAGTCTCCTGCGGCTTGGCGGTATCATAAAATTGCTTTTTTCCCATTAATTATTTCTTAAGCGTCATGGTGTAAGCCGCGAGCATCTCTACTTCCTGCGCGCTCAGCTGCTTGCCGAAGGCAGGCATCAGGCCGCGGCCATTTTCAATAACGGTTTTACGGTCGTTCAGGCTGCGTTGACTAACTTGTAAGTTTGCCGCGTTGCGTTTGTTTTTGGCGCCATCGGCCCCGTGGCAGCTGGCGCATACCTGCGTGTAGATGGCTTTGGCGTTGGCCAACTGGCTCTCGCTCATGGCAGCGATGATGTTTTCAGGTGCCGCAGCGTTGGTTGCGGAAGGCTGGCCTGTTTCGACGGCATCTGTTTCGGGCGTATCCGTCGCATCCGGAAGGGCAGCCTTTGCTATCGGCTCCTGGTTGTTCATGATCAGGCTGTTGGTTTCGGCCACGCCATATACATAAAGGAAAAGCAGGAGCGCCACCACCGTCAGCAGCTTGCTTTGGCGCGCCAGACCGGCAATGCCGATCGGAATAGCAGCCAGTACCAGTACTATTTTAAGGATAAGCCACGCCGGCAGGCCGCCATTGTACTGCGTGGCCAGGTATGCCCCTGTAATAAGGATTAGGGTGCCCAGGAGTATGTCGGCCACCTTGGTTTTATGACGTACCGTGGCCAGCAGCTGGTGCTTGTTTAGGAGCAGCAAAACTGCCTTGGCAGCAAACAGCAGTAGAAAAAGAACTACTACCAGTACGTGTGTGTGCAGGAATGCTGTTACGGGCATGCTTTTATAGTTGTGATGGAGCGCATAGCGCGCCGGTGTGCAATTTACTTTAAAATTTCTGATGCTTCTGCTAAAATGGCTAACTTACGGTTTTTAGGCCCCAAGAACGCTTTCTTTGTGATGAGCAGGTATGCGCATAGCCATTGTCATCAACACTTCCTGGAACATCTACAATTTCCGTATGCGCCTGCTGCAGGCGCTGTTGGCAGACGGCCATGAGGTAATAGCGGTGGCCCCGCCCGATGCCTATTCCCAAAAGCTGGTAGCTGCCGGCTGCACCTTTGTGCCCGTGCAGATGGCCAGAGGCACCAACCCCTTCCCGGACCTGCTGCTTGTCTGGCGCCTGTACCGGGCTTACCGGCAGCTCAGGCCCGATGTGGTGCTGCATTATACCATCAAGCCCAATATTTACGGCGCCATTGCGGCCCATTGGGCGGGCATTCCGGCCATCAACAATGTATCCGGACTGGGCAGCGTCTTTATCACCCGCGATCATATTTCGGCCATCGCCCTGAAGCTGTATCGGGTTGCGTTTCGCTATCCGGCCAAAGTATTTTTCCAGAACCACGACGACCGTCGACTTTTCCTGCGCAACAGACTGGTGCCCGCCAGCATCACGGAGGTGCTGCCGGGCTCCGGCATCGACCTGCAGGCATTCCGGCCCATCGGTGCATTCCGGCGCAACCAGCCCTTTGTGTTCCTGATGGTGGCGCGGGTGCTTTTTGACAAAGGTGTGGTGGAGTTTATAGAAGCCAGCAAACGGTTGCAGGCGCAGCACGCCGGGGTGAAATGCCAGCTGCTGGGCAAAGTGGATGAGCGCAGTCGCTCCGGCATCCCGAAACAACAGCTGGAGGAGTGGCTGGCTACCGGCGGAGTCGAGTACCTGGGTGCAACCGACGAGGTAGCCCCTGTACTGGCGCAGGCCGACTGCGTGGTGCTGCCTTCTTACCGCGAAGGAACGCCGCGCACGCTGCTGGAAGCCGCTGCCATGGCCAAACCTTTAATTGCCACCAATGTGCCTGGCTGCCGCGAGGTGGTGCACCACAATGTGAATGGGTATCTTTGCCGCGCCCGCGACCCAGCCGACCTGGCCGCCAAAATGGGGCAGATGCTACAGCTAAGCAACGAAGAACTGGAGCGGATGGGCCAAGCCAGCCGCCAACTGGCCACCACCAAATTCGATGACCAATTTGTAATCCAGAAGTATAAAGCAGCCATTGCGCAGGTTAAGGAAGGTAGAATTTTGAATGACTGAATCATTGAATGAAAAGGTCTTGAATAAGTCAGGTATGGGCGGCTTCTTTGAATAGGAAATATAAAAAAGCCGGGAAACGGTACTCAAGGATGTATTTTACCTGCCACCTAGTATCCAGAAATCTTTCACAGACAGGTGCTGACAACAGGAGGCTATAAAAAGCGGGATGATTAAAGTATAAAGTGCGGCTTTTGTATTCATTTATTCAAAAGTCAGTTATTCAAAATTAATTTACTACACGTCAAGATCAGCACATTAACCTCATGGAGCACACGCTTTTTCATATACAGGGACTAATAGAATTTACACCACGTATCTTCCGCGACGAACGGGGCTACTTTCTGGAGACGTTCAGCCAAAAGTGGTTTGAACCGCTAGGCCTGGCTCCTAATTTTGTGCAGGACAATCAGTCGGTGTCGGGCAGGGGCGTTTTGCGGGGGCTACACTTTCAGAAGCCGCCACATGCGCAGGCCAAACTGGTGCGGGTAAGTTCGGGCAAAGCCCTGGATGTGGCCGTAGACCTGCGCAAAGACTCGCCTACCTACGGACAACACGTTACCTGCCTGCTGGATGCTGAAAAGCACAACCAGTTTTACATTCCAGCAGGTTTTGCACACGGCTTTGTGGCCCTGGAAGACAATACCACCTTTCTGTACAAGTGCACAGACTTTTACGCGCCTACAGCAGAAGGCGGTATACTTTGGAACGACCCGGCTCTAAGTATAAGCTGGGGAATTGCAGCGCCGCTGGTATCACCGAAGGATGAGATATTGCCACTACTGAAGGATTTCGACTCGCCATTTTAGGTGAGACATAAAACGCCAGGCACAAGACGTTAGACTTATAAAGATATAATTTTGATAAAACAGCAAGGCCCACGATCATCAGAATCGTGGGCCTTGCTGTTTTATACTTACCTAATCTTTCTCTCCTGTTGCGCTTTCGACTTAATTAGAACCGTAACAGAAGTGATAAATTGGAAAGCGGCTGATATTTGATATTAGCATAGCTATACTTTGATGTCCCATCGCTAGTATTGCCATAGCTTGCAGTATGCGTTTTGTACTTCCCAGTATGGTAGTAAGCAACAATTGCTGTTTCCGTCGCAATGTATAATCTGCTATTGATCTGAAAAGCAATTCCGGCAAATGGCCGGACCACAGCCCCAACATTGTATGAATTATCTTTAACAGTTGTGCCGTTATAGTAATCAGAATTCCCGCTTCTGTTTTTTGATACTGATCTTCCGTAAACTGGCCCAGCTTCTCCACCATAGTACAATTCCCAACGATTACTTAAAGGAACCTGCCATTCGTATCCTCCTGTTAACTGAACATGAAAATAACTATTTTCAGATGTGGATTTATTGTTTGGTGATGGAGAAGAATGTTCGTACATAGAAGTGGTGCCCACCAACGTAGCTCTAAAGGCAGCGTTCGCTTTAATTTGGCGTTTATAAATTAAACCTACCGGAAGCTCCCTGTTACTATCGAATACTTTATGTAATGTAGGACTGGCAATAATGCCTAGGTGGTGCTTATAGGATGTAGTGTCTGGTGTTTGTGCGTAAGCAAACCGGACGAAAATTAATAGCAAGGTCAAAAGAGTACATCTTATTTTCATACTTTCTATATTAGTTAGGTTAAGTAATATATATAAATATTATTGAAAAGACCATGCCTGTAAAAGACATGGTCTTTATTTATATAAAAAAACTTAATATAGAAAATAGTTATCCAGCTTGGTCTTGCCTTCCTCAAACGGGCTGTTGCTGCGTGTTGCTAGGTATGTTTAATTCATGATAGTTCTTCTATTCTTCTAAAGAACCTCCACCAAAGTTTCCAGGCCCATGCCTCTGGAGCCTTTTACCAGCACGTAGCTTTCTGTAACCGGGTGTTCTTGCAACCACTTGGTCAGCTCGGGCTTGGTTTCAAAGTATAAAAACGCCTCGTTCACCGCAGCGGCATACTGCATGTCCTTGCCGCAAAGTATAACCGTATCGAAAGGCTGCTCTGCTACCACCTCACCTAAGGCGCGGTGCTCTGTTTCGCTTTCGGGGCCCATCTCAAACATGTCGCCCAGTATCACCACTTTGCGGGGCGCATGCATGTTGCCGAAGTTGCGCACAGCAGCGGCCATCGACGTAGGATTGGCGTTATAAGCATCCAGGATGATGGTGTTGCTGCCCTGCTGCAGCACCTGCGAGCGGTTGTTGACCGGACTGTAGCCGGCAATGGCTTCGTTGACGTTGGCCAGCGGCACCCCGAAAAACTTGCCTATGGCAGCTGCGCCTGCCATGTTCTCATAGTTGTAGCTGCCTACCAGCTGCGTACGTACTACGTTGCCTTCTTCATCCTTGTACACCACATAAGGCGATGCTTCCAGTAACTCGGAATGATAGTAGTCGCCGGGGGCGGGGTAGGTTACTTTATGTTCGATGCGGCGGCTCATGCGCACCAGGTGCTCGTTGGTGGTATTTATAAACACGGTGCCCTGGTGGTTATCCAGGTGCACGTAGAGCTCGCTTTTTCCCCTGGCTACTCCCTCTAAACTTCCAAAGCCTTCTAAATGGGCTTTGCCGATGTTGGTGATCAGGCCATGGGTGGGCTGGGCTATGGTGCAAAGCTGCGCAATTTCGCCGATGTGGTTGGCGCCCATTTCGATGATGGCCATCTCGTGCTCGGGCCGGAGGCGCAGCAGCGTGAGCGGCACGCCAATGTGGTTGTTGAGGTTGCCCTGCGTGTAGAGGGTATTATACTTCTGGCTCAGCACGGCATGAATGAGCTCTTTGGTGGTGGTTTTGCCGTTGGAGCCCGTAATGCCGATAACGGGGATGCTGAGTTGGCGCCGGTGGTGGCGCGCCAGGTCCTGCAGGGCCTGCAGCGTATCCTCCACCACAAACACGTTTTCGGCGGCCATGGCCGGGGCATCTACCACGGCATACCGGGCGCCCTTCTCCAGAGCCGTGGCGGCAAACCTGGCGCCTTTAAAGTTGGGGCCGTTCAGGGCAAAAAATAAGCTTTGGTCCTGGGCTGCCCGCGAGTCGGTGCTGACGTGGCGGCATTCGAGGTATTTTTGATATAGAAAGGCGATGCTGTTCTGCATGAATTATGTACTTTTAGCTTAGCGCTTAATCAGATGCTTTTGTGTAGGCAACCCAGGTATACACCAGGCGCTGCCGGCGCAGTGGCAATATACACGCAAATCCCGAAAAGCGACAGCGCTGCCTGTTTCCATCGTGCAAAATCTGGGGCTGTAAGGAAGAAACGTTGCCGCCCGGGCAAACTATGAAGAACATCTATACTTTGTTATTGGTCTGCTGGGCGGCTACAGCTGCCCTGGCCCAGGACTCGCTGCAGTTCCGGCTGCGCACCGACGTGCCGGTCACAACGTCCGCCGGCCCGCTTCCCGACCCGTGGAGCGGCGGCCTCAACACGCCCCAGTTCTCCACCATCGACCTGAACAAAGACGGCCACCCGGACCTGTTCATCTTCGATAGGATGCTGCAGAAAGTATACACGTGGCTGGCGGTTCTGGAGGGTGGTAACTGGCGCTATACTTATGCACCGGCGTATGAGGTCTTTTTCCCCGCCGACCTGCACGACTGGGTGCTGCTGCGCGACTATGACTGCGATGGCCAGCCCGATATTTTCACCAGCAGCCCGCTGGGCATCCGGGTGTTCCGGCAGGAGGCAGCACCGGCCGGGCAGCTTAAGTTTGCCTTGTCCGAAGAAACGCTGCTCTACGGCAGCCGCAACGTGAACCTGCAGATGAACAGCAGCGATATACCTGCCATTACCGATATGGACGGCGATGGCGATCTGGATATAGTGGTGGCGGAGTTTTCGCAGGGCTATACCCTGGAGCATTACCGCAACATGCAGGCCGAAGAAGGCTTGCCCTGCGGCACGCTGAAGTATGTGCAGCAAACCAACTGGTGGGGAAACATTACCGAGTGCGAGGGCTGCAATTCCTTTTCATTCAATGCCCAGTGCCGGGTGGCGGCCCCGCAGCATACCGGGCACAGCGGCTCGTCGGTGCTGCTGCTGGACCTGGATGCCGACAACGACAAAGACCTGCTGATGGGGGCGCTGATGTGCAACGACCTGGTGCTGCTGCCCAACCAGGGCACCCGCGACAATGCCGCCATGCGCAGTTTTGACACCCGCTTTCCGGCTTCTAAGCCGGCCAGTTTTAACATTTTTCCGGCAGCGTATTACGAAGACGTGACCTTCGACGGCATTCCCGATCTGCTGGTAGCGCCGCAGTCCACGCACGATCTCAGGGATATCAACCTGGCGCAATCCACGTGGCTTTATCAGAACAAGGGAGCCGAGAATAAGCCGGTATTTGATTTTGTGCAGGACGATTTTCTGCAGCACCAGATGCTGGATCTGAGCGAAGGCGCTTTTCCGGCATTTGCCGACCTGGATGCCGACGGTGACCTGGATCTGCTTGTTGGTAACTATGCCGCCCTGCGCAACGGCCGTTACAGTGCTTCTATCAGCTTCTTCAAAAACACTGGCTCTGCCGCTTCGCCCGCCTTTCTGCAGGTAACCGATGATTACCTGAACCTGTCTTTCAATAACTTTAAAAGTATAAATCCCGGGTTTACAGACCTGAATGGTGACGGGCTTCTGGACCTGGTGCTGGCCTACCAGGAAGCAGAAACAGGAAAAACGGCCTTGCGTTACCTCCCGAACGCCGGCGTCAAAGGTGCGCCCATGCAGTTTAATTTTGCCAACCTCCGCGACATTATGCTGCTGGAAGCGGGCGATGCCCCGGCCTTTTTTGATGCCGACGAGGATGGCGACCAGGACCTGGTGCTGGGCAAAGCAAACGGCACCTTGGCCTTTTACCGGAATACCGGCAGTTTTGAGCAGGCAACATTTACGCTGGAAAACAGCCGTGTAGGCGCCATCGGCCTGGAGGTGATGCTGCGGAACCTGCGTCCGGCCGTGGCCGATGTGGACGGAGACGGCCAATCTGACCTGCTGACTGTGGATGACCGGGGACTCCTGAGCATCTACCGCGATTTTACCCGGCACCTGGCCCTGGAAGCCATACTTGTTCCGGAAACAAAGGTGCTGGAAAATGACCTGACAGGACAACGGCACTCCACCCGACTGGGCAAGGGCTTAAGTATAACGGCGGCTCCACTGGGAGGCGATGCTAACCTGTATCTGGCTATCGGCACGCAGGGAGGTGGCTTATACTTATTGCAGCAAACGGCCGGAAACAATGCCGTAGTTCCCGATCCGGAAGCCGGGCTCACACTACAGGTATACCCCAACCCTGCTGATCGGGGCACGCGTGAGGTGGCCAGTGTGCGGGCTTCTGCGCCTGTTACGGTAGTGGTGTATGATGTGATCGGCCGGCAGGTATACAGCCACGGCACCTTTACCCAAAGCCACAGCATTCCGTTGCGTGCCCTGAAGGCCGGCGTTTATGTGGTGCGTGCCCGAACGCAATCCGGAGAACAGGTGAGTGCTAAATTGCTGGTCCGGTGATGCGCGCGTTCCTGCTTCTCGATCTTTCTGCAGGGGCTGCTTACGGGCAACCGCTGGTGGCGCAGGTAAAACAGGCCTGGCCCGAGGTAGCTACGCTGGACCTGGATGCCGGCTCGACGGAATTACTGTTACATTATGCGCTGCGGCTGCTGCACGAGGCCGGCAAAACCGTGGTGCTGGTAAAAGCAGCCGCAACGGCAAATGAGTTTGGGAAAGCGATGCCGCTAATAGAGGAGCTGCTCGTGCCACAGGAAGGCCGGCTGCTGTTGCTTCTGGGCCCGCATCCCCGCTTGCAGCGGATGCTGCAGGCAAGACCCCAGGTACTTTACAAACAAGTGGAAACTGAAGCCGACGCACTGGCCGAAATCAGTAGCTTCTTTACTGAAACATCTGGTTAAAGAATAGTGGGTTCTGGCAGGTAGCAGGAGAAAAGCGGTTATGCTTAATAGTGGGTATTCTTCAAGTATAATGTTCCAGCTATACTTGGTGGTGGCTGTTCTTCCCTCAGTTTTATACTTAGGCCATACTTATTAGCTACTTGTATTCCGCAGTTTTATACTTGCCTTGTTTCATTTCTAGCTTTGGTGCGCTCCAAGCCCGCGGGGGCTCGTCCTGGGGGTGCAGGCCCCCCCGACAAGGGCATCGCGCTGCTTTCATTTCCTGCCCTCGTACCTCGGGCTGCCTCACTAGCGTTCGTCACCGGAAATTCTCGAGGCGCTCAACCCAAGGACTGGGATCAACTCGATAGCTTAGGTTTATACTTCAGCTTAAGTATTAAGTATAAAACTTCTCTCCTTGTCTCTTTCTTTTTTGTCATCCTGAAAGGATCTTGTGAGCAAGCTAATGAAGCTAAAACTACAGCGCTTATACTTCCCAGGCAGCCATAATAGGCTCTTCTCCTTAGACTAGCGAGAACGCGAGTTCGAAGCTAGCGAGTGTAGCTCTGTAGGCTAGGGGTAGTTAGACCCGGTACTTCACCGCCTATACTTCAGAAAGAACCTATAGCCGAACTGGCTGGTGTGGGGTAATAAAATACTTTTTCTACAAAGTAAACGCATCGGCATCCAGGTGGGCGGGAAATGCCTGCCGGAAATCGTCCAGCTCCTGTTTGTTTAGTGTTAAGGTATGAATGCCTGCTGCTTCGGTGGTTTCGAGTAACGCGTATCCTTTGGGATGGATAATGGCCGAATCGCCGGAATACGGATGGTCGTTGCCGTCGGTGCCCACCCGGTTCACGCCTACCACATAGGCCACGTTCTCGATGGCGCGTGCTTTCAGCAGGGTGCTCCAGGCCAGGTTGCGCGCTTTGGGCCAGTTGGCCACATACAGCAGCAGGTCGTAAGCGTTGCCCGTGTTGCGGCTCCACACCGGGAAGCGCAGATCATAACATACCAGCGGACAGATCTGCCAGCCCTGCAGCTCCACTACCAATCGCTCCTGGCCGGGCGTATAAGTATGGTGCTCGTTGGCCATCCGGAACAGGTGGCGCTTGTCATAAGCAGCGTAGGTGCCATCGGGGCGCACCCAAAACAGGCGGTTATAGTAGTTATCCCCTTCCTTCACGATCACGCTGCCGGTTATAACAGCCTGGTGCTGTTTTGCCTCCTGCCGCATCCAAGCCAGGGTAGGGCCTTCTGTTTCTTCGGCTAAGTCCGGGGCGCTCATACTAAAGCCGGTGGTAAACATCTCGGGCAGCACGATCAGGTCGGTAGCGGGCGCGGCGGCTGCCAGCCTGGCGGAGAACATGTGGCGGTTTGCAGCAGCATCCTGCCAGTGTAGTTCGGTTTGTACGATCGTTACCCGAAGATCCATGTTGTTTTTAATTATGAATTGCGAATGATGAATAGAACCAAGCTTTTCAGGATTTGAATGGCTATAGTGTTAGCAATTTAGCCATTCAAAATGCAACAATCAAACAATTAGACCTACAACCGGACCAGCCGCGCTGCGGCCGTGCGCAACGTGTCCTCGCCTTTGGCAAAGCAAAAGCGCAGGTATTTGTGGTCTGTTTTGTTGTGGTAAAAAGCGGAAACAGGTATGGCTGCCACGCCCGCCTGCTGCACCAGTTGCCTGGCATAGTCTACATCATAGGCATCCGTTAGGGCATCATACCTGACCAGCTGAAAATAGGTGGCCGGCGAGGGCGTGAACGTGAAGCGGGCATCCTGTAGCTGCGCCAGAAAGTAATCGCGCTTCTGCTGGTAAAAAGCCGGTAATGCGAGGTAATGCTCCTCGTGGTCAAGAAAATCGGCGATGGCCAGCTGCAGGGGCGTAACAGAACTGAAAGTGATAAACTGGTGCATTTTGCGCAGCTCGGCCGTGAGCGGCGCCGGGGCAATAGCGTAGCCAATTTTCCAGCCGGTGGTATGGTAGGTTTTGCCGAACGATGAAATAACAAAACTGCGGGCGCGCAACGATTCGATCTGCAGCGCGCTGACATGCTCCTGGCCATCAAACACCATGTGCTCGTATACTTCGTCGCTTATTACAAGTATGTCGGTGCCCTCGGTCAGGCTAGCCAGTTTCTCCAGGTCGGCTTTGGTCATTACCGCGCCGGTGGGGTTATGGGGCGTGTTGATGATGAGTAGCCGCGTGCGGGAGGAGATGCGTTTGCGCACCAGGTCCCAGTCCACATGGAAATCGGGTAGCGCCAGCGGCACATAGATCGGGGAGCCGCCGCTCAGCCGGATGGCCGGTGCATACGCGTCATAACAGGGCTCCAGCACCACCACTTCATCGCCCGGTTTCACTACGGCCATAATGGCTGCAAACAAGGCCTCGGTTGCGCCGGTGGTTACGGTGATCTCAGTGTCAGGATCGGGTTGGTAGCCATACAGGCGCGCGGTTTTCAGGCTGATCTTTTCGCGCAGCTTTGGCACGCCGGCCATGGGTGCATACTGGTTAAAGCCTTCGCGCATATACTTGTTCACCAGGTCAATCAGCGGCTCGGGGCAGTTAAAATCCGGAAAGCCCTGCGAGAGGTTGATGGCCTGGTGCTCGTTGGCCATCGCCGACATCACCGTAAAAATGCTTGTTCCTACATCAGGTAACTTGCTGCTGGGGTAGTTGATCATGCGGGATAGAAAGTTGAAAGCGAGGGTCTATGCTGCAACGGAAACAGGATGTATAAGTTTACGAAAGAAGCGCTCCAACCAGCTGCTGCAGTGCCGGCACCGCGTCGGCCTCAAACCAGGGGTTGTGGCGGAGCCAGAACTGGTTGCGGGGCGATGGATGCGGCAGCGGCATGTAGCGCGGCAGGTACTCGGGCCAGTGGGCTACGGTTTGGGTTAAGGTGGCGTGGGCCGTTTTTTGCAGGAAATAGTCCTGGGCATACTTGCCAATCAGCAGCGTGAGCTCGACGGCGGGCAACAGGGGCAACAGTTGCTGGTGCCAGTGCCGGGCGCATTCGGGCCGCGGGGGCAGATCGCCGCTTTTGCCTTTGCCAGGGTAGCAGAAACCCATCGGGATGATGGCGATCTTGGAGGCATCGTAAAACACTTCAGGCGTGATGCCCAGCCATTGCCGCAGGCGCTTGCCGCTCTGGTCATCCCAGGGGATGCCGCTGGCGTGTACTTTGGTGCCGGGCGCCTGCCCTACAATCAGCAGCCTGGCCGTAGCGCTGGCGTGTAGCACCGGGCGCGGGCCCAGTGGCAGGTGTTCTTCGCAGATACGGCAGGCCCGCACCTGTTGCAGTAAATCTTCCAGTCCCTCCATTATGTCAGAATCTGATGCAAAGGTACAACCTATACTTTAAGGAAGGAACAGCCGGCGTAAAACGCTGTAACATCCGGAATGCAAACCGCCCGGGGTAACTTCATAAACGGGTCGGGAAATGGTGTGATGACCACTGTGCCGGGCACAAAAAAGCACGGGCATAAGCCCGTGCCGGGAAGTAGGAGGTTTACTTAGCGTAAGCGGTCGTCCCAATACTCGTCGGGTGGCAACTGCCGTTCGTGGCGGTAAGTAGGGTAAGGCATGGCATGGTCGTACTGCCAGCGGTCGTTTGCGTGCTGGTTGCTGTTATGGAAATATTCGTCCTGCTGTTGCCAGGGCCGGGGCCTGTCGCTGTATTCCTGCTGCCAGTCGCGGCCTGCCTGCCGGGGCTGGCTGTGCTGCCATTCTTCGTGGCGGTTCAGGCGGCCTTCTCCTGGTGGGTGGCTTTGTTCGTGCCACTCGTTTCGGTTCCTGGAAAATAATGGTGCAGGGTCTCCCCAGCGGCTTCTGAAATCATTAAAATGATCTTCCTCATAATGCGGTGGCTGCTCCCGCTGTCGCTGTGGTGGTTGCTCCCGGTAGCGGGGGTGCCTGGGCTCGTTTTCATCGTAGTGCATACGCTGCGTAATTAAATGGAACAAGGGATGATTGCTTATTTGTACGGGGTGATGAGGAGGAGGTTTGAGCCGGTGCAGGTATAAAACAAAAGCCGGCTGTAATGACCGGCTTTTGTTTTAAAGGATAGCGCTGCGGGCTATTCGCCTTTTTCCAGCACTACCTGCGGTAGCGCTGCGTTCTGTCGGTATCATCGGAATACCTGTCGTGGCCGGTGTCTGACTCATCTGCCCAGCGGGGGCCGCTTTCATATCCTCTGTTAAAATTGCGGTCCCGGTATACTTCCGATCCGCGGCGCTCGCGGTCAAAGCGGTCGTGGCTGGAGTAGTCATGCGGGGTGTAGTTGGGATCGTCGGAGTGCATGATGTCGTTCCAGCCGTCTTTTACGCGCTGAAAGAAGCCACGTGGGTCGCGCCGCTGCGTACTGGCATCGTCGGGCGTGTAGCGGCCTTCGCGGTACCAGTTATGCGAGCCACTGCCATAGCGGTAATCATCCTCTTTGTAACGGCTGCGGGTACCGGGGCCTTCCCGCCCCGAGTCGGTGCGGTAGGAGTTCTCGTCGTGCAGGTTGCCGGGGCGCGATCCGCTTACAAAGCCACCGTACTGGTTATAGCTGCCTTGCCCTTCGCGGTTACCGTGGTTTATAAACGATTGCTCGTTGCGGTAGGGGCTGTCGGAGCGGCTGCCATAGTGGTCGCCGGGATGGGCATTTTGTCCCTGGTTGTAGGAAGTATGGCTGCTGCCACCCTGTGGGTAATTGCCGCGGTCCTGGGCTCCATGGGTGCTGAGGCCGGTGTGGAAGTAATTGCCTTCGTCCCACTTCTGGTTATGATCGCCACGATAGCCGTAACGCTGTTGTTGCTCCTGGTCCTTTTTGTATAATTGCTGGCCGATGCGTTGGTTTTCACCACCGATCTTGCTGTTTTCTCCTGCGTTGTCTGTCATAGCGTTAGGGGTTTTTTAGGTACGTTTACAATAGTTACATCCGCTGCTGCGGATACTGATTTGTACGGTGTTCCGGCGCTATTGTTGGAGCGGCCCCGCTAACGGACTAAACAGAAAGCACCCTTCCGGGCGGGCGGAAGGGTGCTGAGCGCGTGGTTTTTAAAGAGTTTTTTACTTGAAGTATTCGTGCAGGATATCCCGCACGTCGCCTTCGGTGAGGGGTTTGGAAAAGTGCTGCCGCACATCCGGAAATCCTTTCAGTTTTTCAAGGTCATAGAAGCTGGCCGAGGAGGTCAGCATCAGCATTACGGTATCTTTCTTTTTGTCTTCCGGAAACTTGCTGTACTCCTCCAGGAACTCAAAGCCATCCATTACCGACATCTTGATGTCTACCAGGATCAGGTCGGGAAGCGGATAATCTTCGGTACCGGTATACGCTTTTTCCAGGTACCCGAGCGCTTCTTCGCCATTGGTTACGATGCGGATGTCTGGTGCTACGTTCATGCGCGAGAGCAACCGGTGGTTCAGATAGTTGGTTGTTTCGTCGTCGTCAATCAGTAGAATTGTGTTTACAGTCTTCATATTTTATGCGGCAGGCAAGGCCTTCTTTTGTTTAAAGTATAAGTAAAATGTAGTCCCCTCGTTCAGGGTGCTTTCAATGGTAATATACCCCCCGTGGTTGGCCAGTAACCTGTTAACGATGTATAGCCCCAGCCCCGAGCCGTTCACATGGCTGTGGAAGCGCTTAAACATCTGGAACAGCTTGTCCTGGTGCCTGGCCATGTCAATTCCTAAACCATTATCGGTTACTTTTAGTTGTACGAAATCGCCTTTCAGCGCTGTGCTTAAGTGTACTTCCGGCAGGCGTCCGGGCACTTTATACTTGATGGCGTTGCTGAGCAGGTTGTAGATCACACTCTTCAGGCTGGCGCGGGGAAAGGGCACCACAGCGATGGCCGTAAAATCGGTGGTCACACTAATAGTTGTGTCCAGGCGATTATCCTGCAGGCTGACGGATACCTCGTCGGTTATCTCCTGCAGGTTTACCTGTTCCACGTGGCGGGTCTTCTCTTTCTGCACCTTCACTACCTCCGAGAGGTCGTTGATGGTGTTATGGAGCTGCTGCAGCGATTTGTTGAACATGCCGATCATCTTGTGCGCGTCCGGGTCGGTAAAGCTGGCCGAGGCCACCAGCTCTTCAAAGATAGTAGCCATGTTGATGACCGGGAGCTTTAAATCATGCGAAGCCGTGTATACAAAGCTGTCCAGGTCCTGGTTGATGTGGGCCAGTTCGAGGTTCTTTTCTATCAGTTCTTCTTCGGCCCGTTTGTGGTCTTCAATGTCAGTGCAGGAGCCAAACCATTTTACAATATTGCCCTGTTGGTCGCGCATGGGCATGGCTTGCCCCAGAAACCACCTGTAAATATCGCTGGAGCCATTCTTTATCCGGAACTCGGCCTCGTAAAAGGCACCGGTGTCGAGGGAGTATTGCCAGCGTTCTTTTGTGCGTGCCCGGTCGTCGGGGTGGAGCATCATGAGCCAGTTCATATCGCGGCCTTCCTGCACCGATAAATGGGTGTAGTCTGTCCAGCGCCGGTTAAAGTAGTCGTGGTAGCCATCGGGCAGGGCCGTCCAGATCATCTGCGGAATAGACTCGGCCAGAAAGCGGAACTTCTGGTTGCTTTCCTCCAGGGCCAGCATCATCTGCTTCTGGGCCTCAATGTCGGTATGGGTGCCTACCCAGCTGGTGATCTTTCCCTCGCTATCGCGGATGGGCACGCTACGCACCAGGAACCAGCGGTACGTGCCGCCCTGGGCCGACTTCCAGCGGTTTTCTATTACCAGGTCCTTGCCCGACGAAAGTGCCTCGCGCCACAGCCTGTCGGTGTGCTCCATATCATCGGGGTGAAGTATGGCAGACCACCCCTGCGCTTTTATCTGCTCAAAAGTAGTACCAGTATAGTCGTACCAGCGCTGGCTGAAATACTGCAGCGATCCGTCCGGCGATGCGGTCCAGACCAGGAGCGGCAGCGATTCGAGTACCTGCCGGGTGTGGGCATTGTTTTGGCGGATCTTCTGTTCGGCGCGCCTTTTCTCGGTTATGTCTATCATAGCGCCCACCATGCGCACGGGGGTGCCGTCTTTTTGGCGGATAACATAGCCTTTGTCCAGCACCAGCTTTGTGCTGCCGTCGGCGCAACAGAAGCGGTACTCGGCAGACCAGTTTTCTTCGCCGCCATCAATTACGTTGTATATCGAGGCTTTCACCGCTTCGGCATCGTCGGGGTGAAGGTGGCTTATCCAGGAGTCAGCGGTGTAGGTTTCTTCTTTGGGGTAGCCGAACAGGGTCTGGAAGCCATCGTTCCACCAGATGCTATCGTCCCGCAGGTTCCAGTCCCAGATAACATCGTTGGTGGCTTTGGCCACGCGTTCAAAGCGCTGGGTGCTGGCCTGCAGTTCCTGCTCCTGTGCGCGGTGTTTGCGCAGGTCCAGGATAGAACCGATCAGGCGTACGGGCTTTCCTGCAGTATCATACATACTATAGCCGTGGTTCCGAACCCTCGTATAGGTGCCGTCGGCTTTGCGGAAGCGATATTCGAGGGTAAACTGTTTGCTGTTTAAGGCAAAGATATCGGCAAAGGATTGGGTAACGCGCGCTGCATCCTCCGGGTGGATCTGAGCCAGGGAATCCTGCAGCGTCTGTTGCAGGTCCGCGTCCGTGTAGCCGAATAGTTCTTTGTACGCCTCGGTCCAGGTCAGTTTTTTGTTCGGGATATCGCATTCCCACATGGCGCTGTCGTCTATACCTGCTTTCGGCGGGGTGCCGGCTTGCGGATGTTGGAATTCAGCCTCCTGCGGCAATGCGGCCATCACTTCGCTGATCTCCAGCAGCAGGTACGATGCCTCGCCGGTAGTATCAGGTACAGGTTTGCCGGTAACGTGCCAGCAGCGGTTGCCGGTTGTGCCCGCGCCGTGCAGCAGAAGCCCGGGCAACGCATGGGCTTTCTTTTCGGCCAGCACCAAACGGCACGCCCGCTCAAAACGCTCCTGTAAGGTAGGGTTGGCGCCGGTAGGGTAGCTGGCAAAAAAGGCAGGGAAATACGTTCCGGTAAACTCTTTCCGCGATGCGGCGATCATTTTCAGGTACGCGTCTGTTGCGGATAGCACTTTTAGTTCAGGAGACAGCAGCACACATAAACTTGGTAAACACGCAAAGAGCTGGTGGTAATCTGGTTCTGGCTGCAAGCCAACTGTGTTTTCCATTCGTAAAGTTAGTGCCTGATGGTATGCTGAATCTTAAGTATAAACCTGGTACATGGCCCTTATGCAGGCTATGATCTTTGCTGCAGTTCTTTTTCCAGCGCTGCTGCTTTGCGCTTCATCTCTACCAGCTCCGTCACCTCTATGGCTGATATAAGAACGCCCTCCCGCTCTCCTTTGTTATCCAGCAGGGGCTGATATTTAAAGTTAAAATAGGCATTCTCGGGTTTGCCGTTCTGGTAGCGGTCTATGGGTATTTTCAGTTCCGTCAGCTGAACGGTATCACCTTTCTGATATACCTGGTCCAGCAGGTCGAAGAAACCCAGGGGCTGCAGCTCGGGCCATATCTGGCGGGCGGTGAGCCCCAGGTACCGGCGGTTGCCGTAGAGTTGGTACACGCCGGGGGTGACATACTGGCACATGTGCTCGGGGCCGTGCAGCAGGCACAGGTGCGCCGGCGACAGGTTCAGGATGTTATGCAGCTGCTGGTCTTTTAAATCCAGCTGCTCTACGGTATGGCGCTGGTCTTCTATGTCGGTAAAGGTGCCGATCCACATCTTGACCTTGCCCTCGTTATCAAACATGGGCATGGCCCGTTCCAGAAAATAATGGTAGCTGCCATCCAGGCAGTTGCGGATGCGGTACTCCTGCTCATACATCGTACCGAGAGCGATGGCCTCGCTCCAGGCCGTTAGGAGCTGGGCGGTGTCTTCGGGGTGGACCATGTTTACCCAGCCATCTGTCTGGCCCGGGGGCATGCCGGTGTAGCTGTACCAATTATCGTTAAAGTAAGTTACGCGGCCTTTGGCGTCGGCTGTCCAGGCCATGTGGGGCAATATTTCCAGAAGGTGGCGAAAACGGTCCTGGCTTTCCTGCAGGGAGTCTTCGGCCCGTTTGCTTTTAGCCAGATCGATGATGGACCCGATGGTACGGATCGGCTTCCGGTTGCTGTCGTACACAATGTAGCCCTGGTCCAACACATGGGTATAGGTGCCGTCGGCTTTGCGGAAGCGGTATTCGCCACTCCATATCTTGCTGCCGCTGGCGGTCGCCTGGTTAATGCTGTCGCGGATGGCTGGGAAATCGGCCGGGTGCACGCGGTCATCCCAGGATTCGCCGCCCGGGCCCATTTCCTCGGGTGTGTAGCCGAACACTTCCTGCAAGCCCTGGCCCCAATGCATTTTGTTGTGCACTATGTCATACTCCCAGGCTACGGCATCCAATGCAGTAGAGAGTAAGGTGAGCTGCTCCCGGCTAAAGATCTTTTCCTGCTCCAGGCGCACCTGCTCGGTTATGTCGCGGGTCTCGTGCAGGATGTAGGCCAACTCGCCCTGCTGGTCAAAAACCGGCGTATGGGACGTATGCCAGAACCGCTCTTCGGTACCGCCGCCCTGCGCAGCAGGCAACGGGATCTCAAAGGTAAGCGTGTCCATGGTATGAGGTTCCCGGTGCTGGCGCACGTGCTGCAGCGAGGCTTCCAGGAGCATTCTGGTGGTCACGTTGCCGGCTTGTGGCACATCCTCCAGCGAATCCAGGATGTTTCGGTTCAGCAGGCCAGCGCGGTCGCCCCGAGTAGTGCGGATGTAAGCGTCGGTGATATCGAGAATGATAAACGTAGGCGACAACAGCATGTATAGCCCGGGCAGCGCACGAAAAACCGGCTCTAAGGAGATAAGAGGTGCTGTTTTGTTTTCAAGCATGTGATGTCTCATACGTCGTGCGGTGTATGCTGCTAGGGCAACGCTTAGTAAGGTAAGTAAAAAACAGTATCACATCAATATTAAATATGAATACGCTTTAACAGGGGGCGTGTATTTGCAGTGAAGCAGGTTGCTGAAGAAAGCAAAAACCCACACCGCCTGCCTGTATGGCGTACGATGTGGGTTTATACCTGGTTTTGCCGGAGCAAGGGCAAGGGTCAGGCAGAGGCAGGTTCTTTTATGCCGAAGCCTTCGAACACATCTTTTGCCTCTTTTATACTTCGGATATCCTCCACGGTCACCACCAGCTTGTGCTTGGCCTCTTTCAGGCGCGAGTGCCGCGAATGCTGCTGCACATACTTGAGGATGTTGCCAAAGATATCGGACTGGAAATAAGCATCGTTGTTCTCGGACGGAATGTAGCCTTTCATCACTTCCTTTTTGATGGTAAGCTTCTCGAAACCGAGTTGCTGGGCCTGCCAGCGCAGCTTTACAATGTCGATCAGCTTCTGTACCTCCTCAGGCAGCGGGCCAAAGCGGTCCACGATGTTGTCGCGCAGCTTTTCGAGCTCCTCCATGTCTTTGGTGCCATCGAGCTTGCTGTAGAGGTTCAGGCGCTCGGAGATGTTGCTCACATACCAGTCCGGAATCAGCACTTCCATATCTGTTTCGATCGAGCACTCGCGCACAGGCTCAATGAACTGCTCCAGGTTGTCTTTGAGGAACAGGTCGCGGAACTCGGTTTCTTTCAGTTCTTTGATGGCATCGTCGAGCACCTGGTGGTACATCTCAAAACCCAGATCGGTGATAAAACCACTTTGCTCGCCGCCCAGCAGATTACCTGCGCCGCGTATGTCCAGGTCACGCATGGCGATCTTGAAGCCTTCGCCCAGATCCGAGAACTCTTCCAGCGTGCTCAGGCGCTTGCGCGCGTCGCTTGGCAGGCCGGCTACCGGCGGGGTGAGCAAATAGCAATACGCTTTTTTGTTGGAGCGGCCCACGCGGCCCCGCATCTGGTGCAGGTCCGAGAGGCCGAACATGTGGGCGCGGTTGATGATAATGGTATTGGCGTTCTCAATATCGAGGCCCGATTCGATGATGTTGGTGCTCACCAGCACGTCATACTCACCGTTCACAAACTTCATCATGCGCTTTTCGAGCTTTTCGGGCTCCATCTGGCCGTGGGCGTAGGTTACTTTGGCATCGGGCACATGGCGCAGGATCATGGCGGCAATTTCCTCGATATCTTTGATGCGGTTATGCACGAAAAAGACCTGCCCGCCGCGCTTCATCTCATACACCACCGCGTCGCGGATTAGCGTTTCGTCGAACACGTGGAGCTCTGTTTTTACCGGCTGGCGGTTGGGCGGCGGCGTGGCAATTACGCTCAGGTCGCGGGCACCCATCAGCGAGAAGTGCAGCGTGCGCGGAATCGGCGTGGCCGTGAGCGTGAGTGTATCCACGTTGATCTTCATCTCGCGCAGCTTCTCTTTGGTTTTTACGCCGAACTTCTGTTCCTCGTCCACGATCATCAGGCCCAGGTCTTTGAACTTGACATCCTTGCTCACGATGCGGTGCGTGCCAATCAGGATATCGATCTTACCTTCTGCCAGTTTTTTGAGTGTTTCCTTTGTGTCCTTGGCCGTTTTAAAGCGGTTGATATAGTCCACGGTAACGGGGAACTGCTCCAGCCGCTGGTGGAAAGTGCGGTAATGCTGCATGGCCAGTATGGTAGTGGGCACCAGCATAGCCACCTGCTTGCCGTCGCAGGCCGCTTTGAAAGCAGCCCGTATGGCCACCTCGGTTTTGCCGAAACCCACGTCGCCGCACACGAGGCGGTCCATGGGGTGCGGCTGCTCCATGTCGGCTTTCACATCTTCAGTCGATTTTGCCTGGTCGGGCGTATCCTCGTAAATAAACGACGATTCGAGCTCGGCCTGTAGAAAGCCGTCGCGGGTATAAGCATAGCCCGGCGCGGCCTTGCGCTTGGCGTAAAGCGAGATCAACTCATGCGCAATGTCTTTTACTTTGCTCTTGACCTTCTTTTTCTTGTTCTCCCATTCCGGCGAGCCCAGCTTGCTCATACTTGGCGGGCCGCCTTCCTTGCCGCTATACTTTGAGATCTTGTGCAGCGAGTGGATAGAGACGTAGAGCAGATCATCGTCGCGGTATACCAGCCGGATCGCTTCCTGCAAACGGCCGCCCACCTCCACTTTCTCCAGCCCCGCAAAACGCCCGATGCCGTAATCCACGTGCGTCACGTAATCGCCAGGCTGCAGCGAGCGCAGCTCTTTCAGCGTCATGGCTTTGGATTTGGAATGACCTTCCTTGGCCTTGTGCTGGTAAAAACGGTCGAAGAGCTGGTGGTCGGTGTAGCAGGTGATCTTGAGGGTCTGGTCGATGAAGCCTTCGCGTAACGAAACCGGCAGGTGCTGGAACCGCACGTCGTGGTCCAGTTCATCAAAGATCATGGTGAGGCGGTTGATCTGGCGCGGCGAATCGGTGGCGATGATGTTGACAAAGCCGTCGCCCTGGTGCTCGTGCAGATCTTTTACCAGCCGTTTGAAATCCTTGTTGAAAGAAGGCTGCGGCTTGACCTGCAGCTGTATGATCTCGGCTGTTTTAAAGTGAAAGCGCTTGCCGATCTCGATGACGTTGAAGTTATCTAACAGCTTTTTAAACTGCTTCTGCGTCTGGAACAGCTGCTCGGGGTCCGACACAATTTGGGTGCCGCCGCTGCCGGCCAGCATCTTCTCAAACGCAAACGAGGCTTTTTCGAAATATTCCTCGATTACGTCCAGCGTCTGGCGGATGTCCTTGAACCAGATATTCGTGTTTTCGGGCAGGTAATCCAGAAAGGCCTCGCGTGTTTCCTGTAAGAGCTTGGTTTGCACGTTCGGAATGATGGAGATCGCTTTCTTGGTCTCCACGCTCAGCTGCGTGTCGGGGTCGAAAGTGCGGATACTTTCGATCTCGTCGCCGAAAAGCTCGATGCGGTAGGGCAGGTCGTTGGCGTAGGAAAATACGTCCACAATGCCTCCGCGCACGGCATACTGGCCGGCTTCGTACACAAACTCGGTACGTTCAAAGCCATACTCGGCCAGCATCTCACTCAGGAAATTGACATCCAGCTTTTCGCCCACTTTGGCGCCCAGCGTGTTCTCCACCAGCGATTTTTTGTTGATCACTTTCTCCGTCAGCGCTTCGGGGTAGGTTACGATGAGCTCGCCTTTGCCGGTTTTCTGGTTGAGGCGGTTGAGCACCTCGGCCCGCATGAGGATGTTGGCGTTCTCGGTATCGTCGAAGCTATAAGGGCGCTTGTAAGAAGTGGGGAACAACAGCACTTCCTGCGTGTCGCCGAGCAGATTTTTGAGGTCGGTGTAAAAATAAGCGGCCTCCTCCCGGTCGTGTAACACAAAGAGTTGGTGCTGGTGATTGATGGTATACACCGCCGAGGCCAGCACGGCATCCAGGCTGCCGGCAAGGCCTTTTAATTGCAGGCGGTACGCGTTATTGGCTTTCAGGCGCTCGGCAATGGTTTGCACCACGCTGTCGAGGCGGTAGAGTTCTAAAAAATCAGATACTTTCATCCAGTTCTATAACAAAACAGCAAAGGCAGAACACAGGGCTGCAAGTATAGCCGTGTTCTGCTGTTCTTTCTTCTTACAAAGATACTACAAGTTAACGTCTTATCAGAACTGCAGGGGAGGAGAGAAGGTTTCGGGGGAGAGAATATAAAAGGATAGAGATAATAAGGAAAAACAGAAAAACCATACCTTGTACTAATGAAAGCCAACCTGCTCCGGTACAGACTATCAGAACCTTTGGGGCTTAGTACCAAAGTATGTGCTATAATCATCATTGTGGGTGGCTGCACTTTTTGCCTGACTCAACCTGGTATAGGCGTGTTTTTGATAATTGCTGGTATTTATCCATTTATCGCATTTAAGTGCCTTGAAATAGACCTGTACCAAGGCACTTATACTATAGGAATTAACATGCTGGGGTACACCATTGGAAAAAAGGAGCCATATCCAGGTGTGAAGAGCATCTTCTTAAAGAAGAACAGAACAATTCATCAGTCCACAAGGCATTCATGGTCATCTACGGTTTCCACTTCTTTTGATGGTTATCTCTGGCTAGATGATGAGACTAAAATTCTACTTTCTCAGAGTAGCAAAAAAGAAGTTACGCTGCAGCTATTGGAGCCTTTTGCTCAGGAACTCCAGGTAGAGATCAAGGATTTAACTGCGCCATTATCACAGATTTAGTGTGAGTGTGACAAAACACAAAATTCATTTCTGCTTCAAATGCCCCTTTATTATCCTCTTCCCGCTCTTTCCGATTTTAATCCGACCTCTACAATGAATTTATAAACTTACGCTGCTACAGAGAAAGTATAAAAGCGGATTACAAATCCTGATAGTAGCCTTTTCGGATTGCAAATCCGAAAAAAAGTGCAGGTTTAGATATCCGGAGAGCAGGAAGTATAGGCATTGTTTTACCAGCCAGCAGCTCTCCGGACTTGCAGCACGTACTAACGGGGTAATTAGTTTGCAACGCTGCTCCTGCCTAACTGCTTCGTATATTTCCTTGTAGTACATGCAACGAATTGCATTAAAAGTACCCGTAAATCCAAAGCTGTATTACAATCAGAATGATATTTATAATTGCCGCATTTGATAGCTGTTCACTATTATGCCTCATAGACACTCCAAAAAGGGCTGTTAAAGCAAAAATTATAGGTATAAACATGAAGGTGCCGAACATACTTGCTCCTTGCTTCAGTTCTTTTTCACCCTCATCTGTCTTTACATAAGCAGCTTTAACAAACTTGAATATTTTAGTTGTAACCATACGAGCTGAATCTGCTGCTCTTGGATTAAAACTCTGAACCTTGTGGTAGGGAAAGCGGAAGTTTTCTGTGATCAAAAACACATTGTCTAACTGAGTTCTGTAAGTCTGCCTCCTATACCTTGTTTGTCCTGTATAGTAAACCTCCTGCCTATAAAGTATCTTTTCCTCTTTTATATTATATGGAAGAATAAAAATATCTATACAAACTAGTATCGTAAACAGTAAGCACCCAGCATTAAACCATCTGAATAACTGTAAAATAAAAGATGGGATTTTATTAAAATGAGCCATGTGCAGCCAAAACAGTAAGATGCTATTCTCCCACATGCCGCAAGTTTAGCGGCAGCGCAACGTGTGGTTATACTTAGCAGCCAGTTTATAACTAGCTTTTTTCATGTTCATACTTCCGCCAGTTACAAACTGGCTATCATGCCGACCCACCCAGTTACCGCTGCGCTCAAACTGGCGGTATGCTGTGTCAGTAAGCATGTATTGTACTACTTCCCTGGCCGGTCGTTGTTGATCTCGATCCAATGGCCATCCGGGTCCTGGAAGTAGATCTGCTTCACGCCATCTACGCGGACGGTCGGGGCTTTGGCGGTGCCGGGCCAGTTGGTATACGCGATCTTATGCTTGTCCAGGTTCGCGATGAAATCATCCAGGGAGGCGACGCTGAAGCATAAATGGTCGTTCTTATCGCGCGGGGTGTTTTGTTCTGCCCCCTGTATCAGGTGCAACTGGCCGGCAGCCCCGAGGGTGAACCAGGTATGGCGCCCGTCATGGAACGGCTCGGGTATTTTTTGGAGCTGCAATACCTTTTCGTAAAACGCCGTGCTTGGCCCCAACTCGTGCACATACACGGCAATGTGGTTGAGCATAAGCGGAGAAGTACTTGTCTGGGCGCTTACAGTCTGTGCAGTAAGCCCCAGCAAGCAAAAGATCAGGAGTTTAGAAATCGTTTTCATATTATCTATTCAGGTGGCGAAAGCCGGCTTTTGGACAGGCAAAGTAACTGTATCGTTTTAGCTACTTCCGGTACGTTGGCCTGTGCTTGTATCCGTTTCTAAAGTAGTTAAAATATCAGAGGATATGGTAGGGGAGCGGGTAAAAATTTACTTCTATACTTGCTATACTTACTTCAGAATCAGCCGGATCATGTATGGGTCCTGCAGTGTGCGAAGGTTTTGTGTTAGCTGCGCCAGCTCATTGTTCAGATCCTCTTTAGCTTGTTTAAACTTCTGGTCCATTTGCCGGGGCGTGCCGCAGAAGCGGGTGTAAAAATCACGATTGGGGCCCTGGGCAAAATCCTGGAGCTCCGCTTTGAGTTCCTCTACCTGGTCGGTCAGTATCTTGATGTAGTATGTTAGCAATTCTTCCGGAAGTTGGTCCGGCGGGGGGCCCTGTTCCTGCATAAACTCCACCTGCAGGCGCAGCAGCTCAAAAAAATCGTCGTGGTGGTAGGCTTCGGTTACGCGTTTCATGGCTTCCTCTTTCCAGGCGCGGGCCGTTTCGTCCTGCTCCTTGTCGGGATGTAGTTGCTTGGCCAATTGGGTATACACGCGGCGGCTGGCTTTGCTGATGTTCTGGAGCTCGGCTTTTGCCTGGGCCTCTTTTGCTAACTGGGCTTTTGTTTTGCGGCTTTTCTGGCGGTTCTGCTTTTCTTGCTCCCTTTGCTCCATTTCACGGTCCAGCTGCGCCTGGATGCGCTCAAAATCATCCAGGTCTTCAAATGCATCTTCTATCTCCGGTTCATCAAGTATAATTTCATCCACGTCTTCTTTCGCAAAGGTGGTACGTTCGGCGTAAGTAAACTCGGCATACTTGTCGTGTAGCGCTACCATGTCCTGACGCTCGTAGCTGGAGATTAGCTCAAAGGTGATGTTTTCGATCAGCGCGGCCAGCTTTTCTTTTTCGCGGAAGCTGAAGATGGCAAGGGCATACGCCTCATCCAGTAGGTAGGCCAACTCCACCCGTTTTCCCAGCTGCTGTTCAATAATAGGTCGCAGTTCCTTTTCGATACGTTGCTGGGCCTGGCTCATACTTTCGCGCCGGGTTATGATCTCCTGTTTGAGCTTATCGATGAGCTGTATCTTTTCATTAAACTGCTGCTGCAGGTTACCCGGCTGGCTTTTGCCGGGCGTGGCGGTCTGTGGGGTGCGCGAAGGAACCGGTTTGTTCTGTTGGGGCATATAGTACATGTTTAACGCCAGTGCTGTCGGTAAACAAGTGGCATTGGGCTGATGTTACAAAAGTACGCTTTTTGCCTCAAAGGCACGTTCTTATCGGCGAACCGCTTCATAACAGCGCAGGGAAGCAGAAAGCAGTAAGTTTGTTGAAAAGTGGCAGGCCGCCCTTTTCAACGGGGGATGTTTAAAACTGTTTGAGGCACCTGGCACTTGCTTCCAACCTGCAAAATCATAAACTTACCTGCTTCTAACGTACGTACTACTGTAGCACGCTTGCTGCAGGCAAAAAAGTACGCATGATTAAGCGCTAAGTAACAAATGGAAAACAAACAGGATGCAACGTTTAAAATTCTGGTGCTCGGCATCGGCGGTGTTGGTGGTTATTTCGGTGGCCTGCTGGCGGCGCACTATGCCGGCTCTTCGACTGTAGAGGTCGGCTTCTGGGCGCGTGGTGCTCATGCCAGCGCTATTGCCCAAAACGGCCTGCAGCTGCAAACCACGCAAGGGAACCTGACGGCACGGCCCGCCTACGTAACCGACGACCCCGACAGGCTGCACCCCGTGGACCTGTTGATCTGCTGTGTGAAGAGCTACGATCTGGAAGAAAGTCTGCAGCGCGTGCGACCCAGCATTGGCAGCAATACCGTTATCCTGCCGCTGTTAAATGGTGTGGATGCCTCTGCACGAATTAAAACGCTGTTTCCGGATGTGGAAGTATGGGAAGGCTGCGTATATGTGGTCGCCCGCCTGTCCGAACCCGGCATCGTAAAAGAAAGCGGTGGCATCGGGCAGCTATACTTTGGCGCTACCAACGGCGATGCGCAGAAGCTGCGCCGCGTAGAAGGCCTTCTGCAGGCAGCTGGTATCCGGGCCGAGTTGTCCGACACAATCCTGCATACTATCTGGACCAAGTTCTTGTTTATTTCAGCGGTCGCTACAGCCACCTCCTACCTGAATGCCGGCATGGGGGCTATCCTCGAAAAACCGGAAAACAAACAGTTGCTGCTGGACCTGCTAGGCGAGTTGCAGGCGGTAGCCAGGGCCAAAGGTATTCTGCTGCCCAACGACCTGTTGCCTACCATGCTGCAACGGATGGCCGCCCTGCCTTATGCAACTACCTCGTCTATGCACAGCGATTTTCAGAAAGGCGGCAAAACCGAACTCACTTCTTTAACCGGTTACGTGGTGCGCGAAGGCCGGGCACACCAGGTGCCTACGCCAACGTATGAGCGACTCTATGCAGCCCTGCAGGAACGAAGCCAGCAGCCGCAGGTTTAAGCTGCTCAGGTGCAATGGAAGCAATTTAGCCATGCGATGATTCACTGGAAAGTTTAGCGAGCGACATTTTTTAGCTGGGTTTATACTTAGGCAGCAGCCAGAATCTGCGCAAAAGCAGGAAGTGGTTTTATTGGAGCTGCTGCAGTGCAAGCGGCACGTCCGCCAGCCGAAAGCGGGCCAGAAAGCTGCCGGCATCTGTGATATCTTCAGGATACCAGCCCAGCGTGCGGGCAAGCAGGCGCCATACATCGGCTGCTGTTTTGCCCTGCCGCCGTAGCTCGCTTACCGAAAGCGAGTCGTGCGACTTGGACAGCTTGTTGCCGCCAGGCTCATGTAGGATGGGGTGGTGGAGGAAGGCCATACTTGTAAATGCTGTTGCGCCGGTGCATTGCGCCAGGTGAACCTGCGCGGCAGTGGAAGGCAGCAGGTCCTGGCCCCGCACCACCAGATTTACGCCCATCTGCAGGTCATCGCAAAGCGAGGCTACCTGGTAAGCCGGAAAGCCGTCTTTGCGGCGCACCACAAAATCGGGCATCTGCTCAGCCAGCGGTATGGCACAATTCCCCAGCAGCAGGTCGTGAAACGCGATAACCGTTTCGGCAGGTATGTGCAGGCGCCAGGCCGCGCCGGGCGTGCTCAGGGGCAGTTGCCTGGCAAGGCAGGTGCGGGTATAGTGGCCTGCCGGCGAAAGGGCCGCGATCTGGCTGCGGGAGCAGGTGCAGGCATACACCAGCCCTTGTTCCACTAGTTGGTTGAGCAGGGCATTGTAGTACGGCAGGCGCTGGAGCTGGGAGTAATGCCGGGTGAAGTCTTCGGCATCGCGTGGTCCTTCGTCGTAATCCAGGCCCAGAAACTGTAGCGTGTCGAAAATATCGTGCAGGTAGGCCGGCCGGAAGCGGGTATTGTCCAAGTCGTCGATGCGCAGGGCAACGATGCCGTTCTGCTGCCGGGCCAGCGCCCACGTCAGCGCAAACGAAAGCGCGTTGCCCAGGTGCAGGTAGCCACTCGGGGTAGGGGCGATCCTCGTTTTAACGGCAGGTGCTATGGGTTGCGGCATATTCAAAGTTTCTCGCTCTTAGCAAAGTATAAGCCCGTTACGTTGCGCAGGCCAAAGTACGACTTTTGCGTATGTGGTGCCAGTTTAAGCCCGATCAAAAGTATAACCTAAGCTACAAAGCGGTAATCCGGATCAGCTCCGCCTTGTAATCCCTGCTCGGTTGGCAATACATAGTATAAGCATTTCTGGATGAGCAGCTTCCGGCCGCGCAAGTATAAATCAGCAGGATCTGCCGGGATGTTTTATCTTTGCCGGGAAGACCACCATACGTATGAAAAACCTGCGCATCCATACCTTTCAGCATATTCCCTTTGAAAACCTGGGCTGGATCGGGGCTTGGGCACAGGAACGGGGGCATACTGTTTCTTACACCCGTTTCTTCGAAAATGCTGAACTGCCGGATCTGGCAACGATAGACTGGCTGATTATACTTGGCGGGGCGATGGGCTGCGACGACGAAGACCGGTTTCCGTGGCTGGTGCACGAGAAAGCGTTTATCCGCGAGGCCATCGCAGCCGGTAAAACGGTGCTGGGCATTTGCCTGGGCGCGCAGCTGCTGGCCCACTGCCTGGGGGCAAAGGTATACCCGCACACGCACCAGGAGATTGGCTTCCGGGAGATCGCGTTAACGGCGGCCGCGCAGCAGGAGGCGCTTTTTGAAGGGATGCCGGCGCAGCTCACCGTTTTCCAGTGGCACGGCGACACGTTCGACCTGCCCGCCGGGGCAACGGCACTGGCTACCTCCGATGTATGTGAGCACCAGGCCTTCCGGAAAGGCAACAGTATCGGGCTGCAGTTTCATCTGGAAGCGACCCCGGAGATCATCCGGAACATGATAAAGTACGACGGGCATGAGCTAGTAGCAGCGCCGTTCATCCATCCGGCCGAGAAAATACTGGCCGAACTGCCCCTGGCTGATGAGAATAAAGCCACCTTGTTTTTGTTTCTGGACAGGCTGGCAAAAGGAGTGTGATTTAGGCCTGTTTGTAAAACTTTATTTCCCTGAACAAGTGTTTTAGGAGAGCTGCCGTTCTGCCAGCGGCAGAAGAAGTATAACCAGTATAGCTTAGCGATATGAAAGAACAGTTCGGGGTGTTTTATGCGGTGCTTGCTGCCCGTTACCTGCTCATTGCCGGCGTGGCTTTCGTGGTGTTTTACAAGCTTTATACTTCGCGGTTTGCCGGGCGCAAGATACAGGCGCTTTTCCCAAAGCGAAAGGATTATGTGCGCGAGGTTGGCTACTCGTTCTTTACCTTTCTGGTTTTCGCGCTTATTGGGGTGGTGCTTGCCTCGCCGGCCGTAAAGCCTTATACCCGCATTTACGATACCATTTCGGATTACGGCTGGGGCTACCTGGCGCTGAGCGTGGTGCTGGCCCTGCTTATACATGACGCCTACTTTTACTGGACCCACCGCCTGATGCACCATCCGCGGCTGTTCCGGCTTTTCCATCTTACCCACCACAAATCCACCAACCCTTCGCCCTGGGCAGCTTTTGCTTTCAGTCCGCCGGAGGCTGTGGTAGAAGGCAGCATTATTTTCGTGATCGCCGTGCTCATCCCGATCCACCCGGTGGGCATCCTGCTTTTCCTGCTGTTTATGACGGTGTACAACGTGTACGGGCACCTGGGTTACGAGATCTACCCGGCCTGGCTGGTGAACAGCCGTGCGGGCAGGTGGCTCAACACCTCTACTAACCACAACATGCACCACAAATTCTTTAAGGGTAACTACGGGCTATACTTCCGGTTCTGGGACGAGCTGCTGCACACTACCCATCCTAACTATGACAAGGTACTGCACCAACTGGTAGAGCGGGAGCAGGAACCAGCGTCCGTGCTCCCGCATTTGCAACGGTAAATTACCAGTTTTCCCGCTCTTTCAGGGCTGTAATGTGCGCCAGGTGATGCTCGCCATGCCAGGCATAGAGGCCAATATGCTGCCGTATACTTTGCTGGCCGTTCTGCGGGTGTAGGAAGGTACGGTCGAGTTGCGCCGGAGTTAGGCTCTTGAGCAGCAGCACCCACCGCTGGTGCAGCGCCTCCAGCAGCGCCACCGAGATCTGCGGATCGCCCTGCATGCTGTCCGGCAGCCCGGCCCAGGCCGCTTCATCGTAAGGTTTGATGGTAGGGCTGTCTTCGGTGAGGGCCAGTTTCTGGCGGATGTAGCCGTTCAGGTGGCTGTCGGGCAGGTGATGCACGACCTGGCGCACGGTCCAGCCGCCCGGGCGGTAAGGTGTATCCAGTTGCTCGTCGGTCATACCGGTTAGTGCCTGGCGTACCTTGCCCGGTAGCTGCGCGATGGAAAGAATGTACTGGTTCAGCTGCTCCTCAGACACAGGCTGGGTGATGTCGAATTTACCCGTGGGGTAGCGAAGATCGTCGTCTGGCATAGCAATAGTGGTTAGCGATACCAAGGTATGAAAATGCCGGTAATTGCCTGTACGTGAAGGGACTTTTTGCTGCAAGCGGTTGCCGGGGCATAGGCACAAGCGGACGCTTGCGCCAGTTGTTGTTCCGGGCTCCGCTTATACTATAAAACCACTACTCTACGCGCTCCACTACAAACTGCAAGGCATTGTTCAGGGTATAAAAAAGGGTGCGCTTGCCGCCGGTAGGGCAGCAGTTGGCGTCGGTGTCCTGGTAAACCGGAAAGGTGCGCACCAGCCGGCCGTCAGCTACCTGGAACTCGTCGTGGCCCAGGTAACCTTGCAGCTGTTGCGCTGTAAGGTCGGGCATTTGCAACGGGCCCCAGTACTGGCTCTCGAACTCGTAGCCATAGATCCGGCCGTAGCTGCCGGTGCCGCTGCCATTCAGAAACACAAGCAGCTCGGGCTTATTATTGCCGTTCAGGTCTGTGAGCACGCTGTTGGTAACGGTTCCTTCCACTTCCTCGTCGATGCGCGAGGATGGCTGGCCGGCGCGCTCCAACTGGATAGCCAGGTGCCGCATGCTGCCTTCGCCGGTGGTGGTTACCAAAAAGTGCATGTTGCCGGACGCCAGTTGCTTTTCGTAACTTACCACATCTGCATCGGGTGCGGGTGCGGCACGTTCGGCGGGTGCTTCCTTTTCCAGTGGCGGGGACGTTTCTGCTGCTGGCTTTTTATCAGAGCTGCAGGCTGTGAACAGGCAGACCACTAGAAGGCAAAGTATAGAGGTGTAAATCAGTTTCATCGGAAAGTTTTAGAGAGCTGTTTCCTTTGTACGCAGCCGCAGCCGGACTTGTGGTGGCGGCATGTTTTGTTTGTGTTGCGCAGGAAAACAGGACGTGCTGGTTTTGTTCGAAGTGTTAACGTGTTCGTGCATAATGTGGGTGAGGCGTAGCCGAAGCCTGAATTATGTACCTTGTTGCCAGAAGTTATTTTCTCTTTAGTTCTATTTCGAAGATGTTCTTTATAGCTACAAAGTCTTTCAGCTCCTGCACATCATCGTAGAAAGAAGAGTATGTGCCTGGATTATGAAAAGTATACACTCTGTACTTATCACCTATTTTGAATTCAACTGTGTAGCTTTGCCCGTCAGTTGTTTGAATTTTTTGCTCTGCTCTTCCCCGTACTGTATCAACATACTTTTTCATCTTTGACTCGAGCTCCTTTTGGTTCGGAAGACTTGCCAAGTTATTTTGAAGAAGCATTTTAACTAATTCTTCAAATCCATTTTGAGCTACTAAGTCAAACTTCTTTATCCTGATTATTGGGTAATTTGACTCTTTATATTCAGTTCCAGTCCAAGAATCTCTATTCAGTTCTAATACTTTCAAGTCCTTGGTACTGCTCAATTCTTCATGTTTGTAGAATCGAATCTCAACCGTATTTTCAGATTCGTCTATTGGCTTTAGATTTATTCGTTTCTCAAAATCTTTGTTAGGTGAAAGATTAACAGAGTCAGATTGAATACCGTCAGTTTCTATTGTTGTTACACCACGAATTTCTACCTGAGAAAAACTTTTATCACAGAGCAGACACATCAGAAGAAGTAACAACGTCAATTTTTTCATGATTACAATCACACACAACGGTTCTGCTAAAGCACGCTTCAGTGTTCTTTAGGTTTTGTTAGGGTTGTGTTTTTTTCTGATGAGGACCACCAGCCTCTAAATACTTTATAAAATCAAAGCTGTTAAATGGGATCGTACCTAATTCAATATCAAATTTGCCCACTTTAGGTTTATACTCTTTAGCCGTAGTTGCCATCAATTCAGGATGTAATTCAGGTTTAAGTACTCCAAACTCTTCTTTAACATTGTTCAAATAAAAACTGTCTGTAGTATTATCATAAGTAAAGTGGTAGTCATCAACGGAATATAACCCTTGAGTTTCAGTATCACGAGTGATGTAGCTGATGGTAAATCCTCCACCAAGTGAGTCTGCCGCTATCCTTAAATCTTTCCCGTTAATACCTAATGCATATCCTTGTAAGATGGCTCTCTCATTTTTAGTATGCAGTATAAGTGTATTGTCTTTTTGCCTTAAAATTACGAGGCTTGGAGAACTGAGTCTTCTATTGAGTTCACGTGTTTTTTCTTCCCCGAGATTCGCTGGTAATAAGATTTGCAGTGCTATAAAATAGTCACTAAGCCCATCTTTATTAAAGTCCCCCCTCTCAAGCAACATAGGAACGTGGCCTTCTGGTATAAACGGTTGTAGCTCATCAGGTAAGGGCTCTTTGTTATTTCCAACAGATACAATGAACTGCTCATCGTGATTATTTTCACTACCAATGTTGCAGCCAAAGAAGACCATGAACAGCCAGAAAAGATAGTGTGTTGGAAATGTTTTCATATTTAAATTTACCCTAACTATGGTATATCCGTCACTGTGACGGTTATTGGCATTATGTGCGTAAGTGGTAAAGCCTGTTTAACTGGTGATATTTCAGCTTTTTACCGCTTTAGCAGCATCCGTAGTATATTATTTTGCTAATATATAATTTTTCCTAAGCGTGTCACGCGGCCGCACAATACTTTCAAATCCAGAGTTGGTGATGTGGGTGTAGATTTCCGTGGGCTTGCTGCTTTTGTGCCCGGGCGGCGACTGGATGTGGCGCTGAGTTCGTACCTTGATTTCAAAAGATGTGTGGCAAAGGTATGTCTGAGCGAGTATGGCGTAGCCTTTCCCTTCACCCCGGAGTTTTAAGGGCTTGCCGAAATACATTGCAGGTGCCCCCACCGAATATTGCCCCTAAAAGCGAGACACGAAGCAACTCGTATGGCAAGTATAAAATCCAGAAAGATAGCTACTTATAACAGCTTTGGTCCATTTTCTCGAGTTGGGCTACGAGGAAGCCCTTGCTTTTGGCGGCTTGCACCAGCCGGTTGTATACTGCTTCCTCCAGCACAGGGGTGCGGGCCAGCAGCCAGAGACTTTCGCGGTCGGGCGAGCCCACCAGCACGTGCTGGTAATCGGGGTCCAGCTCCAGCACCCAGTAATCGCCCCGGAAAGGCCAGAAGAACTGCACTTTCAGTTTGCTGTTGTGGCTGCCGGGCACTGGGAAAGCCTTGCCGCGGATGTTCTTCACCTTGCCCTGCGGGCTGCCCTTGCGGCAGAAATTGTATACTTCCACATGCCCCTTGGGGTGCTTCGTATACTCGGCATACACGCAGAAGCAGTTCTTTTCGAAGCGCTGCGGCAGTTTGGCAATTTCGTGCCAACGGCCCTGGTAGCGGTCCAGGTCTACGGCGGGCACCGTCTGGAGCGGGGCATTGGTGGTGCTGCAACTGCTCACCAGGGCAGCCCCGATAAAAAGGCCACCCAGGCTCAGGAGGGTTTTGGTACTTTTCTTCATGGCAAACAGGCTTATAGCTGCTTGGCCATTTTGTAGTGTTGGATGGAGCCGAACAGCAGGTACGATGCTTCTACTACCTCATACCCGTTGCGGAGGTAAAAGTTCACAGCTTTTTCGCGGGCGTGCAGCACCATGGTGGTGGCGCCCAGTTCGCGGGCACGCTCGTCCATGTAGGCTAGCAGCAGGTTGCCCAGCCCTTTGCCCTGCTGGTCGGCGCGGATGCCCATAAAGCGTAGCTGCCCTTCCTGCGGTGTGTTCAGGTGCAGGCGGCAAACGCCCAGCGCCTCGCCCTCGTCGTTTATTAGCATGGCATGCACGGCGGTGGCATCATCTTCCACGCGCTCGCTGCCCTTTGGCTGGCCCCAGGGCTCGCGCAGGGTCTGGTGGCGCAGCAGGTAATACTGTTCAAATTCCTCGGGGGTGGCAGGGGCTATAATGGTCATTTCTTTAAGGCTGAGCTGTTAAAGGACTTAACGGTTAAATGGTTTTCTTCGCGGTTTTAAGGGTGAAGTATACCCGTATTGGGTTCCGGGTTTTTCCTTTCATCCTGGCAAAATAACGCCGCTTGTCATTCTCTATTCTTCCGTGCAGCAATTTAGCCATTTAACCATTAAGCCATTTAACAGGCAGATAATTTAGCGATTAAACAATTTAACCCTCCAATAATTAAAATAACTTTGTGCCTCTTAAATCGTGTAAAACTTAATTTGAGCTTAATTCTAAAACTATGGCATCGTTCGACATTGTAAGTAAAGTAGACCCGCAGATAATGGATAACGCCGTGAACACGGCGCGCAAGGAGATCATGAACCGCTACGACTTCCGCGACACCAAAGGCAGCCTGGAATACGACAAGAAAGCCAGCGAGGTGCACATCAGCATGGAAAACGAAATGCGGGTGCAGCATGCCGAAGACGTGCTGATGAACAAGATGGTGAAGCAAGGCCTGGACGCCACCGCGCTCGATTACTCCAAGGATATTTACCAGTCGGGCGCCATGACCAAGCGCGACCTGAAAGTAAAGGCCGGCATCGACAAGGAAGCCTCCAAAAAGATCATGAAGATCATCAAGGACAGCAAAGCCAAAGTATCGGCCGCCATTATGGACGAAACCATCCGGGTAACCGGCAAAAAGATCGACGACCTGCAGGAGGTGATCGCCGCCCTGCGCGCCAACACCGAGGAGATTGGCATGCCGCTGCAGTTCGTAAACATGAAAAGCTAACTGACAGGCTATACTAGTTATAAATAAGGTATGGGCGGGCGTCTGTCGGGCGCCTTGCCGGCTTTATTCAGGAAAAGCTATCTTCGCTTGTCGAGTAACTGCCTGCGGATAGCAGGCTGGCGGCTTTAAACGATCAACTCCTATATGATGGAAATATTTGCCAACCCGGATACCTGGATAAGCCTCCTGACCCTGACCTTTATGGAAGTGGTGCTGGGCATCGATAACATTGTGTTTATCTCGATTGTGGTGGGCCGCCTGGCACCCGAGGAGCAGGCTCGTGGCCGCCGCATCGGCCTGGCGCTGGCGCTGGTATTCCGGATTCTGCTGCTACTGGGTATTTCCTGGATCGTGAGTGCCAATACTCCGCTGTTTACGCTGGACCTGCCATTTACACCCGAGGACTTTGCCGTTTCGTGGCGCGATATCATCCTGTTTGCCGGGGGCTTGTTCCTGCTGGCCAAAAGCACCACCGAGATCCACAACAAGCTGGAAGGCGAGGTAGAAGAGCATGGCGGCGGTAAAGTGCACACCACGCTGTCCAAGATACTGGTGCAGATCGTGCTCATCGACATCGTGTTCTCCTTCGACTCTATCCTGACGGCCGTAGGCCTGGCCCAGGAAGTGCTGGTGATGATCATTGCCGTGATTCTGGCCATGGGTATTATGCTGGCTTTTGCCAAGTATGTGAGCGACTTTGTAAACAAGCACCCGACGGTAAAGATGCTGGCGCTGGCGTTCCTGATCCTGATCGGCTTTATGCTGACACTGGAGGCCCTGCACCTGCACATCCCGAAAGGCTACATCTATTTTGCTATGTTCTTCTCGCTGCTGGTGGAAATGCTAAACATGAAGCTGCGCAAGAAAACGCCGCCCGTTGTCCTGCGCCAGAACGAAGTGCTGGAGCCCGAGCCGGAAACTCCTGCGGAACGCAACGTGTAAGCGGCCGCTATCAAAGTCTTTTGCCTGAACCAGCGCGGGCACCACCTAAGGCAGGTGGTGCCCGCGCTGGTTTTGTAGTTTCAGGGGTAAGTATAAAGTATAACAAATCACTATATTAGAGAGATCTATACTTCATGTGATGGTCTCACTCCCAACTAACAAACGTATGATGCGCCCGCTGCCTGCTGCTTTCCTGCTGCTTGCCCTGCTTGGGCTGGGCTGGCTAAGTATACACCTGCTGCAGCCCCCTGCCCCCGTGCCAGCTACCGCGCCAACCACCGTTTTTTCGGCGGAGCGGGCCATGGTGCATGTGCGGCAGATAGCCCGGGAGCCGCATGCCATGGGCACTCCGGCCCACGCCCGTGTGCGGCAGTACCTGTTGCAGCAGATGCAGGCGCTGGGGTTGCAGCCGCATGTGCAGGATACCTTTGCGCGCAACCCGGTAGAGGACGCGGGGTATGTAGGGCATGTATATAACCTGGTAGGCCGCCTGAAAGGCACTGGCACAAGTGGCAAAGCTATCCTGCTGATGGCCCATTACGACTCGCAGCCCAACGCGCGGGGCGCCGGCGACGATGGGGCCGGTGTGGCGGCTATCCTGGAAACGGTGCGGGCGCTGCGGCAGGGCAAACCGTTGCAGCACGATGTGCTTGTGCTGCTCACCGACGGCGAGGAGTATGGCCTGTATGGCGCGCAGGCGTTTCTCAAACATCGCTGGCTACAGGACGTAGCGCTGGTGCTGAACCTGGAAGCCCGCGGCAACGCCGGCCCCAGCATGACGTTCGAGCTGAGCCCCCGCAACGGATGGATCGCCCAACAGTATGCCCGGGCAGCGCCTTATCCTTTTATCAACTCGCTGGCCTACGAGATCTATAGCCGCATGCCCAATAACACAGATTTCACTGTTTTCAAAAATGCGGGCTTTACCGGGTTGAATGCGGCTTTTATCAGCGGCTTTGTGCATTACCATAAAGCTACCGATGCGCCGGAAAACCTGAGCCAGGGCAGCCTGCAGCAGCACGGCAGCAACATGCTGGCCCTTGTCCGCCAATTCGGCAATGCGGCGCTGGCGCAGACCAAAGCCCCGGATAAAGTCTTTTTTAACGCTGCGGGCAAATGGGTGGTGCAGTACCCGGTTGGGCTAAACCTGCCGTTGGTAGGGCTGGTGGCGGTGCTGCTGGTAGCCACACTCCTGGCAGGCATAAAGCGCCGGGCCTTGACGATCGGGCAAAGTATAGGCGGTTTTCTGGTGTACCTTCTGCTGCTAGCTGTCGTTGTGGGGTTGTTCTGGCCTATTAATGCCGTGGTGCTGAAGCTGCTGCCGTATACGCATTCGTTTAATGGCGTTTACAGCGCAGATCTGTTCTTTAGTGCCTACCTGTTACTGGCTGCCGGCCTGTTTATGCTGCTGAGCTGGGTAGCGCTGCGCTGGCTACGGTTGTATGCACTGCTGATGGGCGCGTTTATACTTTGGTTTGTGCTTTTGCTGGTGGTTTATATTACAGCTCCTTCCGCTACGTACCTGTTGCTCTTCCCGCTGCTGTTTGCCCTGGCAGGCATGCTGCTGGTATTTCTGCTGAGATGGCACCAGGAGCAGGGGCGGCGTTTTGGCCTGGTAATGTTGCTGTGGCTGGTGCCGGCCATTGTCCTGGTGATGCCCATTGTGCAGGTGGTGTTTGTGGCGTTTGCCCTGCAGCTCCCGATGGGCACGGTGGCGCTTTTTGTGCTGTTGCTCGGGCTGCTTCTGCCCCTGGTTGTGCTGCTGGATCGCAGCTTTAGCTGGCGCGGTGTGCCACTGCTGCCCGTGGTGCTGTTGCTGCTGGGCTTAGCCACTACCGCCTTTGCCCTGTACCACGAGCAGCCCACTGCCGAACGCCCCCTGCACAGCCATGTAAGCTATTACCTTAACAAAGATACAGGCCATGCTTATTGGGCTTCTGCCTTTACCACAACCGACGACTGGAACCGGCAGTTCTTTCCGCACCCTGTTACCGGACCGTTAAAAGAAATGTACCCGCAGGGCGTATGGCCCTACTTAAAGAACGATGCGCAGGTGCTGGATCTGCCGGCGCCCACAGCCCAGGTGCTGCAGGATTCGGTTGCAGGCCCCGTGCGGTTGCTGCGCCTGCGGCTGGCTTCCCCGCGCGGAGCCGCTCACCTGGAACTGGTGCTGCAGCCGAAAGCGCCCGGTGCGCTTCTGGAAGCAAGTATAGGCGGCGAGCACCTGGTTCTTAGCCCCATCCAAACGGATGCCGGCCCGGTATACTATATGCGCCTGCATGGCTTGCCAAGCAGCAAACAGGTAACGCTGGAACTGCGCCTGAAACCCGCCTCACCACTCACGCTTCACCTCTACGACCAGAGCATTGGCTTGCCGCAGCAACTTGTAAAGCAGCCTAAGCAAGCCCACGTTATCGCAGAGCAGGGGAGCACAAGCAACCTGACAGTGGTTCGGAAAAGTTATACTTATTAAAACAAAGCGGTGCGGTATAGCAGTCGGGCACGTTGGCCCATAATTTTGGTGAATTGCAGCAGGCGGGAAATCCAAAATGCAAAGCTGCTCATGAAACCAGTAATTTAGGGCCATTTCTGGCGCAAGCGTCCGCTTGTGCCCAGCCAGCTACAAGGCACAAGCGGACGCTTGCGCCAGGGTAATACTAAATCTACAGCACAACACAAGCGCGTGGCGTCCATAGCTGTATATGCCCAAAACATTAATGCCAAGTTGCCTGAAATAAAAAGAGGAAGCTGTAACAGGCTTCCTCTTTTTAGGATCAGTTAAAAAGCTCAGCGTTTTGAGGAGGCTTCAGCGGGAGTGCTCTCTGCGTCTTTCTTTGCGTCCTCTTTGCGCGCGGGTGCCTGCCACTCCTGGCCCAGGGTATACTTCTGTATCCACTTGATCTCTTCCAGATCGCGGATGCGCTGGTGGCGTGGCTCTCTGAAGCCATGCGGCTCCCGCGGAAACTGCACATAGCGCACGGTTTTGCCCATATCTTTTAGCGCGGTAAAGAGCATCATACTTTGCATTTCGGTATCCGTTACGTCGCTGGTGCCGTGGAACAGGATGGTCGGCGTCTGGATATTCTTGGCGTTGGTCAGCACTGATCGCTGGCGGTAGCCTTCCGGGTTTTCCCAGGGCGTGCCTTTAATATACCACAGGCGCACGTCGTGGTTAAAGCCCACGCCATACTCCGATGCCCAGTCCGAAACCATCGCCCCCAGCGAAGCCGCCTTAAAGCGGTTGGTTTTGGTGATGGTGGTGCCACCCAGAATGCCGCCGTAGCTCCAGCCGCGCACGGCCATTTTATCTTTGTCTACCAGTCCATCCGCAATCAGTTTGTCCACACCGCTCATCAGGTCTTCGTAGTCGCCGTTGCCAATGTCGCTCATGTTGCCGCGCAGCAGTGCATCGGTGTAGCCACTGCTTCCGCGCACGTTGGGTGTGAGCTGCACGTAGCCCAGGCTGGCCCATACATGGTATGCCGGGTTAAAGGAGTTGGTAAACGAGCCGGCCGGGCCACCGTGGATGTGCAGCAGCAAGGGACTCTTTGTGCCTTTCTGGTAGTTTGCCGGCAAGTATAGCAGGCCTTCCACTTCCAGCCCGTCCTCGCTCTTCCAGCGGATCACTTCGGCGGTTGCCAGCTGCAGCGAGTCAGCAAAATGCGGGTTCAGGTCGGTCAGGCGGGTGGGTTTAAACTTGCTTGTCTCCGATACATACAGGTCTGTTGGCGTGTTGTAATCGCTGAAGCTGAAGATGGCTTTGCTGCGGTCGGGCGTGATGTCGAGCATGCGCCAGGTGCCGGCCTGGTTGCTCAGGTTCTTATACTCGCCTTTGGCCACGTTGATGCGGTAAAGGTTGGTGTTGGTGCGTTGCTGCCCGGTAAACAGGATGGCTTTGGCATCGGGCGTCCAGTAATAACTGTTGATGTTGCCCTCAAACTTACCCGATAGCAGCTGGTGTTGTTTGGTAGCCGGGTCCAGGAGCCAGATCTTGTCGTTGCGCAACTCCCAGGTTTTGTCGTCGGCCGCCATGTAGGCGACGCGCTTGCCGTCGGGAGCCCAGCTCAGGTCGCTTTCCGGGGCTTTGTTGTTTGTCAGCTGCACAGCGGCAGTGTCGCCGGAGAGCGGCAGCAGGTATAGCTCGGAGAAGTTGCGCTGGTTGCGGCGGTTCTCAGAGCGGCCGGCATACACCAGGCGCGTGCCGTCCGGGGCCACATCAAAATCGCTGATCAGCAGCTCGCCCTTTGTCAGTTTCTTTGCTTTTTTTGTGCTGAGGTCAAAGACCCAGATATTTTGCCAGGATCCTTCTGTCTGCCCATTGGCACCTTCATCTATAAACACGGCATCGTTGCCATCCTTGTACAGCTTCTGCTCGGCTTTGCTGCGGGGCACATCGGCCACAAAGTATAGGCGCTTGCTGTCTTTGCCCCATATGTATTTTCCAACGCTGCTGTCGTGGTGGGTGAGCTGTGTGGCCTCGCCGCCGGCAGTAGGCAGCAGGAAGAGTTGTTGCTTATCGTCCACCTTGCGCTTAAGGGCGATGTAGTGGCCGTCGGGCGAGTAGGCCAGGTCCGAGCCGCCGTCTTCACCCAGGTAGCGGTAGCTTTTGCCGCCAGAGGCCGCAATGTGGTGGTAGCTGCTTTCGCGTTTGTTCTTGCCCCAGTTCAGGTCCGAGCGTTCGTAAATAACCGTCTTGCCGTCCGGCGAAAGCACGGCGTTGCCCAGCTGCACCAGGTTCAGGCCGGCATCGGTGGTCATAGGTTGTTTCTGCGCTGCCGCCGTGCCGCACGCGAATGCCGCTGCCAGCAGAAAAAGCACTTGTTTGTTCATACAGAAAGGTATAGGTAAGTCTGACGTCTAAAGATAGGAAAGTATCCTGAAAAATTTAGCCGATTATGTTATGCAATCAGCACCCAAGTACTTCGGGTTCGGGCGCCCGGGCAGGCGTGCTGTTTTACCCGGTGATGCGTTGTTATAAGGGCTTCCGTTTATCTCCCGGAAAGTATAAAGCAAGTATAAGGGGGCCGGTAAAAGAAGAGTTTGGCAGGCCATCGGCCCCTTGCCAGATATAGCGCGCAAACACGACTTGTGCCGCGGCAGCAGGGCGTGGCGCCAGCCAAATCAGCTGTCGGCAGTTTCCCGGATCAGGCTGGGTTAGTAAGTATAAAGTAGAAGGAGGGTTATTTCCAGAGCTCGGCGGCGTTGCGGGCCATCCTGAAGAAAAGCTCTTTGTCAAGGCCTGCTACCTGGCGGGCTTCCATTTCGGCATAGCCGTTTTCCAGGGCATTCAGGTAATCGTAGTAGAGCTGCGCCAACTCCAGCGAGTCGTCTTCAAAGCATTCGGCCAGGTCTTCTTTCACGATCTTTTCCGGCTCAAAAATCTTGGAAGGATAAAGCTTGTCGAGCTGGTAAATAAGGTATTTTTGCTTTGTTTTATTCTGCTTGCCGCCAAATAGCTGCTCGATCGGGAGATCGTCGTCCTCTTCGTCATATTCTTCCAGATCGTCTTCCACAGCCAGCGGCTCATACACGATAATGTCGTGGTTGGTAAGTTCCAGGTACTCGTCGAACTGCTCCTTGATCGGGATAAGGGTAGGGGCCTCATAGGGCTGGTTAAGGATGTTGGCAATGTGCAGGGCTATTTCATTTCCTTTGTCGCCGGCTGCAATCAGGATCTGGTTGAACTGCGTGAAATCACAGCCTAGGTACACAAATTTATACTCGTCGTCGAGCACGGTAAAACACCAGAGCGTAATAAACTCCGTCTCATCTATCACGACGGTGTCGATGTATAGCTCGTTTATCTGTACGTAGTGCGGCGAATATTCCTGAGCATCCATGGGCTGTTCGGGTTAGGTATGTACAAAAAGTTATAGCTACCTGAACCGCGCAGTACAGGGGCTTCTAGTTGTATACGCAGGTTTTAAGCGTATGGCAAACTTTCTATATAGAAAATTAAGCGATAGCATCCATCGCAGTTGCGGAAGCTATGCTACAGGATGTTAACAACGGTGGTAACTGCCATACGGATTAGGCCGCGTGGAGTTATGGGTTGATTATATAATTGATTTAAAATAAGCTTTTTAAGTAGCGCGGCATGCAGGCGCTGCTATACCGCGCATAACCTTGCCAAAAGGGGCATAAAAAAATTTAAGAAGGAGAAAAAAATTTAATTATACCCGCTAAACCGGTACTGCAGGCAGGCTGTTTTTGATGCGCTTGCCCTAAGCCCAGAGGCGCTCGATGAACTGCCGGGCATTGCTGTAAGCCAGCTTTTCCAACTGCGCTTTCGATAGCCGCTCTTTCAGCTGGTCCAGAATATAAGTATAGCTGGTGCCCGCCTGCTCGTGTGCTGTAAAGTAATATGGGAAGCGCTCTTTATCCGTAGAGTCGAGAAAGTAAAAGTAATCGGCCCCGAAACAGAGGCAGTCTCCGGCCCCTTTTTCCAGGCCATAGTAGATGTGTTGCAGCACGGCATCCGGGTCGGAGGTGTTGAGGAATGCCCGCAGAAAGTTCATGCCGATCAGCCCTTTGCGACGGATGACCTCCTGGGTCAGTTCGTCGGGCAGGTTGCGGTTATGTGCCCACACCGGCCTGAAATTAGAGTGGCTGGCAATGATCGGAATATCGAGCCGCTCGGTGTCGATGTGGGTGAGGATGTCATGGGCCAAGGCATCGCTGGTGTGCGAGAGGTCCACGCAGATGCGGCGGCCGTGCAGGTAGTCGAGCAGCATGCGACCATCGGTCGTAATGCCCTGCGTGGTCATGTTGCCGCCGCCAAAACGGTTGCCGGTATGGTGGGTTAAGCTAATGTAGAGTAGTCGGCCGCAATCGTCAATGATCTTTTCCAGGCGCTTAAAACCCTCCTCCAGCGGTTCGCTCTCCTCGCAGAAGCCAGCAGCATTTTCTACGGCGGCAATCATGCCAATGCCCTCGCTTTGCAGCGCCTTCTGCAAATCAGCCGTGTCGGTAACAGCTGTCAGGCAGTTATCTCTTTGGGCCAGCTCTTTAAACATCTCACTTTGCAGGGCGGCATAGCGGGTGCTGCCAATCTCGGTGGCAGTGTAAATAGCCATTACCTGCAGCTTTACGTTGCCCTCGGTCAGGGCGGGTACTGCGCAGCCAATCTCCTCTATCTTGTTCATGTCTGCGTTGGGTACATCGGTCAGGTATACTAACAGGTCGCAGTGCAGGTCGATGATGGGGAGGCGGGTAGTATGGGGCATGTATGTTTTAGTTGGTTAGGGGAAGATACGGAGAAAAGGGAGGAAGTGGTTTGGAAACGGTGTTTAACACTTGCCCGAAGCGCATCGCTATACTCAAACCTAATTGCATGCTGCTGGCTTTTCGCCTCGCCGGCGGGCCTTCCTTTTCTCCTTGATGAGAAAAATAGAGGGCCCCTACCCCCGTAAGCAAAAGAATCAAGACAATTCGAAACTCGCTGAACGCTCAAACATCGAATCGTCAAATACTGCACCTGGGTCATGTGTTCACTTCGTAGCCTTCAGAGTATAAATGCTCTGGCTGCTGTGTCTACTGGAGTAAATTCAAGTAAAATCCTGTACATCTTCTAATCCTGTAAATCCTGATTCAGACACAATTCCCCTTTTTGTCATCCTGAAAGGATCTTGGTAGAAAGCTCGTAAGGCCAAAACTACACCACTTATACTTACCTGCAGTAACTACAAGCTCCCCTCCTTAAACAAGAAGGGGTAGGGGTGGTTGGACCCGGTACTACTCCCCTTATACTTGCAAAGCCATTACAACCAAACTCTCTTCAAAAAATGGCATAACATAAGCTGCCTATGAACAAACGCTACGGCAGCTGAGGCAATTCATACTATTGCTAATACCCCATTTCCTCATCGCTCCCTTCCTGCTGTTCGTCGCGGGGTTTGCGGTTGCGTTGGGTATCATCGCTGTTGATGCGGTAGGTGAAGCCCAGGTAAATAATGCGGCTCTGGCGCCTGTTCTCGCTCTCGGTCCTGAAAGCCAGGCTGGATGAGATGAAATTGAACTGGCGGGTATTAAACAGGTCCGTAACGCGGAGCGACACGGTGGCTTTCTTTTTAAGCACATCTTTTTTCAGGCCCAGGTCGGTGCTAAACATTTGCTCCATGCGGCCCTGGATGGTGGCCATGGGCGCCCGGTAAAAAGCGGAAAGCTGTATGTCCAGGTTCTTCCAGACTGTGGCGGTCGTGTTCAGTTTGGCATCCCAGCTTAGCTGGCTGTTGCTCAGTTCTGTGTCGCCCTGGCTGTCGCTCAGATCTGTTCTGAAGCCGGATACGCTGCCATTCATGCGCCACCATTTGGTAAAGGCCTGCGTCAGGGTTGCTTCCACGCCATAGGAGGAGTTGCTGGACAGGTTGATGAACGTCGTCTCGTTTCGGTTAAAAGGTTGGCCTGCGGCATCCAGCACGGTGTTGGAAATGCGGTAGCGCTGTATCTGGTCGGTGGTGCGGCGGTAGAAGGTGGTCAGGTTAAACGAGGAGTTGCCCCAGTAACGCAGGTAGCCCAGCTCCAGCGAGTTGATGAACTCGGGGTTTAGCCGGGGATTGCCATAGTCCACATCATAGGGGTCCGACACATCAACAAACGGATTAAGAAAGCGGCTGCGGGGCCGGTTAATGCGGCGGCTGTAGCTGAACTGCAGTTTGTTGTCCTTGTCGAAATCGTTGGTGATAAAAAAGGTCGGAAACAGGCTGAAGTAGTTCTTGTCGTACACCAGGTCCTGCGTGCGCTGGTTCGACCGGGTGATGGTCTGCTCGGCCCGTAGCCCCAGTTGGTAACTAATACTGCTGCTTAACTTGTTGCTATAGTTGGTATAGAGGGCATGCACCTGCTCATCGTACACAAAGTGGTTGCTTTGATTGGTGTTATACACGTAGGCATTGGTGCCGAAATCGAAATCAAAGAAGCGGGCGTCATCGTCCAGGCGTTGCAGCGAGCTGCGGTAGCCGGCTTCCAGGCGGCTGTCTTCTGAAAAGGGGCGCACAAAGTCGGCCTGCATCGTCAGCTGCCTGTGGGCATCGTCTGTCAGGGTGTTCTGCAACTGTGGGAGGTTATCCGGCGCACCATCGTCCTGCCTGAAGGTACTTTCTTCGTCGTCCACGTTGGTCGTATACACCACATCGGCTGTCAGTTCCTGCCCTTTTGTTTCAAAGGTCTGCCGGTAGCCCAGCGTCAGGTCCATGGACTGCTCGTCTTCGGTTTCGGACGTATAGCGGGAATTGGAACTGGACAGCAGCTGGTTTTCGTCCAGGAAACGGTACAGGATATCGCTTTTATTCTTGTCGGTGCCGGTGCGGTACAGGGCCGATGCCGACAAGGTATGGTTTGGCGTAAGCGCATAATCGGCCCCGAAGCGGAAATTATGGGAGATGTCGGTACCGTTGCGCTTGCTATGCTGCTGGCGAAAGCTGGTGCTGTCTATACTTTCAGCGATACTATCGCGGTAGTAGTTGGTGGTAAAGCTATTGCTGGTGCCGGGCCGGGAGCGCTGCCGGTAGTCGTAGCCCCCGTTCAGCGACCATTTATTGTAGCGGAAGTTCAGAAACAGGGAGCCGTTATAGTTGTCGTAGGTGCCTGCTGTAACAGAGGCCGAGCCGTTCAGGCCTGCTTTCTTCTCTTTCTTAAGCACCAGGTTGATAATGCCGGAGGTGCCTTCCGGGTCATACTTGGAAGAAGGGTTGGTGATGAGCTCGATGCTTTCGACCTGGTTGGCTGGTATCTGGTCGAGGCTCAGGTTAGCCAGCGCGGTGCGTTTGCCATCTACTAGGATAGTAACATTAGAGCTGCCCCGCATACTGACGTTGCCATCGATATCGACCGTAACGGAAGGGATGTTCTGCATCACCTCGGCCACCGAGCCGCTCTGCGCCGCGATATCCTTGCTCACGTTCACTACTTTTTTGTCGAGGTTATACTCTACCAGCCCCCGCTCGGCGGTTACCTGCACTTCGTTCAGTTTCGTGGCCGAGGCTTTCATGGTTACCTGGCCCAGGGCCACCTGCGGGCTAGCAGCCGAAACCGTAATATTCGGAACAAAGCGCCGCGGATAGCCTACCAGCGACACCCGAAGTATAAACTGCCCGTAGGGCACATGCTCCAGCACAAACTTCCCTTCTATATCGGAAGTGGCGCCGGTTACCAGGCTGGAATCCTGGGTGGTGAGCAGCACCACGTTGGCAAACCCCACCGGCGCCTTGGTAGCGCCCTCCACCACCGTGCCCGAAATGCTGCCCTGGGCAAGCAATAACTGGGGCATAAGCAACAGAAACAGGGAAAAGGAGAGCGGATAGAACGTTGTTTTCATAGGATAAGCGGGCTTTAGGGGTGTCGCGGAATCAGGTGCCGGCGCAGCGCAGGGGCTCAACTGAGCCCCTGCGCTCGCCTGATACAGAAGTACGACAGTTCAGAAAGCCATAGGTTTAATTCCTGGCCGAACTTTGTGGCCGGCGGCCAGAATAACGCGGGTAAGCAGCAGCAGGAGACAGGTTGGCGCGCTAGGGCTACGCCGCTTATACCTGCTGCGTGAGTGTTTTGCTCAGAAAATCCCAGACCACCACCCCGGTAGCGACCGAGATGTTGAGCGAGTGCTTGGTGCCAAACTGCGGGATCTCCAGCACCACATCCGACATGCTGACGACGTCCTGTTCCACGCCAAACACCTCGTTGCCAAGTATAAATGCATAATGCACGCCAGGCTCGGGCCGGAAATCGTTCAGCTTGGTGCTGTTCTCGGCCTGCTCCACCGAACAGATCTTATAGCCTTCGGCCTGTAGTTGCCTTGCCAGCGCCACCGTGTCGGGCACGTGCTCCCAGGCAACCGATTCGGTGGCGCCCAGGGCCGTTTTCTCGATGTCGCGGTGTGGGGGCGTGCCCGTAATACCGCAGAGGTATACTTTCTCAGCCATAAATGCATCGGCCGTACGGAATACGGATCCTACATTATTCAGGCTGCGCACATTGTCGAGCACCAAGACTAACGGTATTTTTTTCTTATTTTTGAATGTCTCAACCGAGTCGCGGTTCAGGTCATCCATCGAGAGTTTTCGCATTTTTGCTGACAAAGGACAGTTTGATAAAAGACAAAGAACCAGGCGTGCTTTGCCGCTGCAAAGGTCCGGCTGTTTGCTTTAAAATCAAACTTATAGTTTATACTTGGGTGTTAGAAGTAGAATGGTCGGATAGTTAAATGGTGTTTTGGTGTTTCGGATATCCATGTCCGAAAATGTGCCTTGCTGCGGACATCATGTCCGCGTTAGCAATAAACGGGGACAAGATGTCCCCGGCAGAGAGCTCCCAGGCTTGGAAGTCCGGAAGAGCAACAAGTATAAGCAGAAACTTCTGCCAAGTGCACCTTTGACGATTTTTTGTTTGAGCGTTCAGCGAGTTTAAAATAGTCTTGATTCTTTTGCTTACGGGGGTAGGGGCCCTCTATTTTTCTCATCAAGGAGAAAAGGAAGGCCCAGCCGGCGAGGCGAAAAGCCAGCTAAGAGTAACATAATTTAAAATTGACATTACCTATACTATAAAAGTATAGCTTAAGAAATATAGTATGAAAGCAGAAAGCACAGGCACCGTAACCCCGCTGATGAAACAGTATAACGCCATCAAGGCGAAGCATCCGGGGGCATTGCTGCTATTCAGGGTAGGGGATTTTTACGAAACTTTTGGCGAGGATGCTGTCAAGGCCAGCAAGATACTGGACATTGTGCTGACCAAGCGCGGCGCCGGCTCGCCTTCTGAAATAGCGCTGGCGGGCTTTCCGCACCACTCCCTCGACACCTACCTGCCTAAACTGGTGCGGGCGGGCGAGCGCGTGGCTATCTGCGACCAGTTGGAAGACCCCAAATCGGTAAAAGGCATTGTGAAGCGGGGCGTTACAGAACTGGTAACACCGGGCGTGTCTTTCAACGACCAGGTGCTGGAGCGCCGCAGCAACAACTACCTGGCGGCCGTGCACTTTGGCAAGGCCGAGACCGGCGTGTCGTTCCTGGATATTTCCACCGGCGAGTTTATCACCGCGCAGGGCGACCGGAATTATATCGGCAAGCTGCTGCAGAGCCTGGCACCGGCCGAGGTGCTGTTCTGCAAACGCGAGAAAGAAACCTTTACTGAAAGCTATGGCCCAGATTTCCGCTACTATGCGCTGGAAGAATGGGTGTTTGGCTACGACTTTGCCTACGAGCAGCTCACGCGCCAGTTTAAGACCGCTTCCCTCAAAGGATTCGGTATTGAAGGCATGCGCGAAGGCATTATTGCGGCCGGCGCCATCCTGCATTACCTCTCCGAAACGCAGCATCACGAGATCAGCCACATCGCCACCATCTCGCGGCTGGAGGAAGACAAGTATGTGTGGCTCGACCGCTTTACGGTGCGTAACCTGGAGCTGCTTTACCCGCAGCACCCCGAGGGCGTGCCGCTGATCGAAGTACTCGACCAGACGGTAACGCCGATGGGCGCGCGCCTGCTTAAAAAGTGGGTGGTGCTGCCGCTGAAAGATGTGGTACAGATCCGCCGTCGCCTCGACACTGTGGAAGCGCTCACGCAGCACCGGGAGCTGCTGGACGAGCTGACGCAGCACCTCAGAAGTATAAACGACCTGGAGCGGCTGATCTCGAAAGTGGCGGTGCGCCGCGTGAACCCGCGCGAGCTGGTGCAACTGGCCAAAGCCCTGGATGCCATCGTGCCGATACAGAATTCCCTTGCTTTAAGCGATATTCCGGCGCTGCAGAAGCTGGCGGCGCAGCTGGCTCCCTGCGACGGGCTGCGCGAGGAGATCCGGAACGTGCTGAAGCCCGAGGCTCCCATGCTCCCCAACCAAGGCAACATGATCAACGACGGCGTGGATAGCGAGCTGGATGAGCTGCGCAGCATTGCTTTTTCGGGCAAAGACTACCTGGCGCAGCTGCAGCAGCGGGAAGTGAAAAATACCGGCATCAGCTCCCTGAAGATCGCTTTTAACAAAGTATTTGGCTACTACCTGGAGGTAACGCATGCCCACAAAGACAAAGTGCCTGCCTCCTGGATACGCAAACAGACCCTGGTAAATGCCGAGCGCTATATTACCGAAGAACTGAAAACCTACGAGGAGAAGATACTCAACGCCGAAGACCGCATTTATGCCATCGAGTTCGGCTTGTTTAACGAGCTGGTGCTGCAGGCCCTGGATTATGTGGCCCAGGTACAGCAAAATGCCCGGGTGATCGGCGTAATCGACTGCCTGAGCTCCTTTGCCAACATCGCCTTGGCCAATAAGTATGTGAAGCCGGAGGTAAGCGAGAGCCACGTGCTCGACATTAAAAAAGGCCGCCACCCCGTAATCGAGAAGCAGCTGCCACTCGGAGAAACCTATGTGCCCAATGATATATTTCTGGATAACGAGCAGCAGCAGATCATCATCATTACGGGGCCGAACATGGCCGGTAAAAGCGCTTTGCTGCGGCAAACGGCGCTGATCGTGCTCATGGCGCAGATCGGCGCTTTTGTGCCCGCAGAGGCAGCCAGCATCGGCATCATCGACAAGATCTTTACCCGTGTGGGCGCTTCGGATAATTTGTCGCGGGGCGAGTCGACGTTTATGGTGGAGATGACCGAAACGGCCAGTATCTTGAACAACCTCTCGGACCGCAGCCTGGTGCTGATGGATGAGATCGGGCGGGGCACCAGTACCTACGATGGTATTTCGATTGCATGGGCCATTGTGGAGCATTTGCACAACCACCCCAAGTATAAAGGCAAGACGCTTTTTGCTACCCACTACCACGAGCTCAACCAGCTAGCCGAAGATCTGCCGCGCGTAAAGAATTATAACGTGTCGGTAAAAGAGGCCGGCGGCAAGATCCTGTTCATGCGCAAGCTGGTGGCTGGCGGTAGCGAGCACAGCTTCGGCATACACGTGGCGCAGATGGCGGGTATGCCCAACAGCGTGGTGTTGCGGGCCAACGAGATCATGCACCACCTGGAGCAGGAGAAAGTGACCGAGCAGGCCCCGGAACAGAAAATGAAAACGGCGCCCAAGAGTAATTACCAGCTCAGCATGTTCGAGCTGCACGACCCGCAGTTGGAACGTGTGAAAGAAGCATTCGACAAGCTGGACATCAACACCATCACGCCGGTAGAGGCGCTCCTGAAGCTAAATGAGCTCAAGCTGCTGCTGGATGACCAGAAAAAGGCCGCTTTCAGGTAGCCGCAGGCTGTGGGAAGCGGCCGCTATTTGGGGCATAGCAGGCGCCAGGAAAGAAAAATTGAAAATTTTCTGCCTGAAAATCAGCTTAAAGCGTTAAATAAGAAGAAAAATTTAGCGCAGGTTCTTGACAAGAAGAATTTTGTCTCTATCTTTGCATCACTAAATCACTACAACGATTTAGGAAATGACTAAAAGCGGGAGTAGCTCAGTTGGTAGAGCGCGACCTTGCCAAGGTCGAGGTCGCGAGTTCGAACCTCGTCTCCCGCTCAAAAATGAAACAAAGACGTTGTGCTAAACAACGTCTTTGTTTTTTAACGTCACTTCTTCGGGATCAGCCCGAAGGTTGCCGGGATGGTGGAATTGGTAGACACGCAAGACTTAAAATCTTGTGGACGCAAGTCCGTGCGGGTTCGATTCCCGCTCCTGGTACTATATCTTATCTAAAGAAGTGTAAAGAAAGCCCGCTTAAGCAAGACTTAAGCGGGCTTTCTCATTTCATACCATCTCATGATTTTGTTATTTCAGTTTAGTATATCTTAATTATAGTATATTTATGGTAGACAATACCTGATCAAAACACGATGAAAATAATTGCTGCCTTGCTCCAAAGCGTGAGAAATACTACTTCTGTACAAGTTATAAGGCAGCGTTGCCTCCTGCTGGTGCTAGTCGTACTTTTCTTTTCCTGCAAAGACAAACATGAGGAATTTACCGAAGTCTATGTTAAAAGGTATGTTGGCGACTACACTGGGGAAGCGCAGGATAACTATATGGATTATAAGCACACTTTTACAAGAAAGGATACCATTTATAAGGATGTGCAGGTTGCTATTGTAAGAAGCACTGATAACAGTGAACAAGTAGTCGTTACTGTTCTGCTACCTATCGGATCCAGAAGACAGTACAACGAGGTGCAAGTGATTGGGAACAAATTATTTTACCTAATGACTGCAAGAGGGTGTGGCTGCACTCATAGTTTATCAGGTGAAATAAAGAATAATGTTCTTGAATTGTCTCTTTATGACTATGAGTCAACAATGATAGATTCACGAATTAGTGTACAGGCAACTAAGAAATAAAGCAGTTCTTATTCGGTGTTCCCCAAGCAACATCCAAGAGAAGAGCTGGAATTGCTAACGTTCAAATTATTAATAAGATAATAGAAAGTTAATGTAAAAGGGGTGCTCTGACCTTAGTCATGCTACAACGGCCGCTTATACTTACGTGTAAGCGGCTTTTTTATGCCCCTGCCCATTCCTGTAGCAGTTAAAGTATGGCACGCAGGAAAACGCGCAAGGCCCTCGCTTCGGCATTCTCCTGTATTTCGTTTATCTTCAACGGCGCATTTACCTGCTTATACTTTGTATGATACTTCACCAAAACGGCTTTATTGAACTCACCTATGATGTGGCGACCGATATCCTGACGGTCCGGTGGCCGAATGTAAGGGCGGCGTCCGGGGCAGAACTACTGTACTCGTTTGAAAAGCTGCTGGAGGTGATCCGGGGTTACGATATCAAAAAGGTGCTGTTCGATTCCAGGAGCAACAACCTGGCGGTTTCGGATGAGGAGTACAGGGCGCTGAATGCGCAGTTGGGAAGAGACCTGGTGCAAACCCGCGTGAAAAAAGTAGCGCGGCTAGGTAACTTCAATACAAAGCGGGAGACCATTTTAAAAGACTTGTCCGATGAGGTGCTGGCAGAAACGAAGGCAGACCTGCACTTCCAGATGTTTGATACCTTTGCGGATGAGGAAAGAGCCTTGCAGTGGTTGCAGGAGGATTAATAGCCTGCTGCTTACGCAAACAGCCAGCTCAGGGCGCTTTCCTGGTCAGAGAAGTTCCTGGTCTGAAACTGTATGTTGCCTAAAGCCTCGGCCCGCGTAATAACAGACTCCAGCGCTAGCTGATGGAATAAATTAACAGGAAGCACGCGGGCCAGTTTTTTTAGCTCTGTTTGCGAGAGTAGCTTGTAAAAGGAGGCTGACATCCACTCTTTGGTTTCGGTGGTAAGGGCTGTCATAGACTGCGCATTTGCCACTACCCGCTCTAGCTTTGTATCGCGCAGTACCTCGTAGAGCTTCATGCCGCCGATTTTTAACTCATTTTCATTTACCGGCCTTAACCATAAAGCCTTGAGCAACCCGCGTTCAAAGTCAGCTTCCAGCTGGTAAAAGTCCGACTTGTACATGGTCTCAAATGGCATAGGGCAACAAAGAATAAGTAACGATTTACGAGCTCAGGTATACCTTAAATATACCATTAATGTTTACAAATAAAAACGCTGCCTATCCTATACCTGCCGCTGCTGCAGCGGCCACAGGTTGCTTAGCTGTTTCGTCTTTCAGTGCTTATACCAGGGCCGCATGCTAGCGGACCAGCTCCTGGTTCCGGTTCGCGTCAATGGCGATCAGGATAAAGAGCAGGATGGTAAAGGACCAGAGCGAAGAGCCGCCATAGCTGAAAAAGGGCAACGGAATACCTACTACCGGTGCCAGGCCGATCGTCATGCCCACATTTACCAGAAAGTGGAAAAAGATAATAGAGGCCACGCAATAGCCGTAGGTCCGGCCGAATACCGATTTCTGCCGCTCGGCCACATACACGATGCGCACCAGCAGCAGCATAAACAGGCCAATAAGGATGGTACTGCCCAGCCAGCCATGTTCCTCGCCGATGGTACAGAAAATGAAGTCGGTGCTTTGTTCCGGCACAAAGTCGAACTTGGTTTGGGTGCCTTCCAGAAAGCCTTTACCCCAGAAGCCGCCCGAGCCAATCGCAATTTTCGATTGCGTCACGTTCCAGCCAAAGCCCAGCGGGTCCGCCTCCGGGTTAATAAGCGCCTTAATACGGTTTTGCTGGTGCGGCTGCAGCACGTTGTTTACAAAATAATCGACACTGAACACCATGCCCACCACGGCCAGCCACAGCACGATCAGCATTTTAAAGCGCCGCAGCAGGCGGTAATCCAGCCAGGTGGCCAGGGCCATAAGTACGGTGATGCCAATGATCAGGTATAGCTTGGGTACAAGCAGCGTCAGGATAAAGATGGCGGCAGCAGTGCCTCCCACGATCAGGATCAGCGGCGACATGCCCTCGCGGAAGTAAGCCAGCACAAAGGCGGCAAACACCAGCGCCGAACCGGTTTCGTTCTGCAGGATAATGATCATAGGCGGCAGCAGCGTCAGCGCAGCCAGGCGCATCTGATCTTTCAGGTTCTGATGCCGCAGGTTAACGCTTGCCAGGAATCTGGAAACCGCCAGCGCGGTAGCAAACTTGGCCAGCTCGGCAGGCTGCAGGCGTATGCCGCCCCCCAGATCCAGCCAGGAGCGGGAGCCGGCAATGGGCTTGGCAATGACCAACGTAACCAGGAGCAATAGTATAATGCCGCCGTAAATAGGATAAGCCAGGTGTTCGTATACTTTGTAATCTACTACAAGCAGGATGAGTATGAGCACCAGCGAAGCGCCGATCCACACGAGCTGCTTGCCCGAGTTGATATCAAAGCTCATGATGTTGACCACGTTGTCAGGGCTGTACACGGCCGCATAGATATTCATCCAGCCCAGGGCTACTAGCAGCCCATACAGCAGGATCATCACCCAGTCGATGTTCTGGAGAATACGGTTGGAGGAGCGCCTGCTCTGCGGCGTTACTATTCTATCTCCAAGTACTTTCTGCTCAACACCCATTTTTCCAGCGGTTTTCTAGACACGGAGTCTGTTAAATACTTTTCTATCATCAGGCCTGCGATCGGGGCAGCTGACTGGGCGCCAAAACCCGCGTTTTCCACATACACGGCAATGGCGATCTTCGGATTATCGCGTGGGGCAAAAGCCACAAACACGGCGTGGTCTTTGCCTTGCGGGTTTTCGGCCGTGCCGGTCTTACCGCAAACAACAATGCCCAGTTTCTCCAGGTTTGCGTTGCGGCCTGTGCCCGAGGCCACTACGTCGGCCATACCCTGTATCACCGGTTCAAAGTGCTTTTTGTCGATGGTGGTATGGTGCTCCTCCTGGTACTGCGGCAGCGGACGCCCGTTGTTGCCGATCGATTTGATCAGGTGTGGTGCAATGTAGTGGCCCCGGTTCGCCATAATCGCCATAAAATTGGCCATCTGCAGCGGGGTAACGCCGAGTTCTCCCTGCCCGATACTAAGCGAGTAGATGGTGGAGAATTTCCAGCGGTTCTGCCCGTATACCCGGTCATACATGGCCTGCGAAGCGATAATGCCTTTTTTCTCATTGGGCAGGTCCACGCCCAGGTCTTTACCGAAGCCAAAGCTGAGGATCTGCTCCCGCCAGTGTTCCAGGCCCAGGGCTGTATCTTTAAAGGTGTTGGGCGATTTGCCCTGGTTTATCTCTGCCCGGAAAAGCTGGTAGAAATAGGGGTTGCACGAATATTTGATAGCCAGTGCCAGGTTGGAAGGCGCCGGGTGGCCGTGCGCGCATTTAACCAGGCTCTGGTTACACGGATAACCGGTTTGCGGGGTAATAATGCCGTCCTGCAGGGCTACCAGCGCTTGTGCCAGCTTAAAAATAGAGCCCGGCGGGTTGTTGCTCGCCATAATAGGGCGGTTAAACATGGTCTTGTTCGGGTCGGTGAGCAGCATCATGTAGTTCTTGCCGTAATCTTTGCCCGTAAACAGGTTCGGATCATAGAAAGGGGCTGACACATACGCCAGAATCTCGCCGGTGGCTGGCTCTATGGCCACCACACTGCCTTTGGCTCCGTTCATCAGGAACTCGCCATACTCCTGCAAGTCCAGGTCAATGGTGCTGGTCAGGTTCTGGCCCGCTACCGAGAGGGTGTCGTAGGCGCCGTCTTTAAACGAGCCTTTCTCGATGCCCCGCACGTTCACCATTTTATACTTCACGCCGCGCCGGCCCATCAGGTATTGCTCATACTCCTGCTCGATGCCGCTTTTGCCGATATAATCGCCGGGACGGTAACCTTTGTAGGTAGAGTCTTCCAACTGCCTCGGGCTAATCTCGGCAATGTACCCGAGTGCATGCGAGAGGCTGTTGTGCGGGTAGCCACGGGCCGTACGGGCATTGATATAAAAGCCCGGAAAATCGATCAGGTTATCCTGGATTTGGGCAAACTCCTGGGTGCTTAGTTTCTGGTAGAAAACAGAGGGCTGCACATACGAAAAGGCCCGGGCTTTTTTCAGGCGCATCCGTACATCCTCCAGTGGCAGATTGACCAGATGGCACAGGCGCAGGGTATCCACGTTTTTGGCTTCTTTCGGGATCACCATCAGGTCGTAAACGGGCGTGTTCTGCACCAGCAGTTTGCCGTTACGGTCGTAGATCAACCCCCGGAAAGGATACTGGATAACAGTTTTGATGGCATTGGTTTCGGCCGCCTGTTTGTAGCTGCTGTCTATTACCTGGATGTAGAAAAGGCGGAAGGCGTAGAGAATGCCAACCAGCAGAAAGATGCCCTGAATTACGTATTTTCTGTTTTCTAAGTACTTCATCGTGTTCTGGTTGCCCTTTTTGCCGGGAAGAACAGTAGTTGTAAAATAACCATGGCAACGCCCGTGAACAGGGTGCTGAACAGGATCTTTACCAGCGTAAAGCCTGCTTCGGCAAAGCTGATCGTTTCAAGGAAGAAAACAGCGGCATGATGTGCCAGCAGCAAGATAAAAGTATAAGCCAGAAACCAGCGGACCCCCATTACGTGTATGTTCACAGAATCGTTGGTATCGTAACCATCGCGTGGCGTGAGAAGGTTCAAAACGAGTGGCCTTAAAAAAGCCAGCAGCACACTGGCCGCCGCGTGTATGCCTACTGTGTCGTAAAAAATATCGACCGAAAAGCCTACCAGGAAACCCAGAAACAGCAGCAGCACCCGGTTGACATGAAGGGGCAGAAACAGCAGAAAGGCAACGTATATAAAGCAGAAGCCTGTGCCAAAAAGCACCAGGTTATCTACCAGCAGGATCTGCAGGGCTACAAACAGTACAAACTGCACGATATTGTTAATGCCGAACCTACTCTTCATCTGGAAGTATACCTGCGTTTTGTTCTAAATTCTCGCGCTCCTCTTTCTGCCTGTTCTCCACCACATACACATAGGATAACTGCGCAAAATCAACTGAAAGCTTTACCCGGATCGTATAAAAGCTTTTATCCTGCTCTTTCTGCACCGAGCTGATGGTGCCCACCATAATGCCTTCTGGGAATACGGTATTAAAGCCGCTGGTCATCACGGTGTCGCCTTTTACCGGTTTCACGTGCAGCGGAATGTAGTCCAGCACTGCGGTGCGGTAATCGCCACCCGGCCACTTAACGGTGCCAAAGGTATTGCTCTGCTTGATTTTGGCCGAGATCAGTAACTGCGAGTGCAGCAGCGAGGTAACGGTAGAATAATGTTCCGAAACTGTTTTGATGCGCCCTACCACGCCTTTGGCCGACATAACGCCCATGCCCGGCTGCACGCCGTCGGCAGTGCCCACCGAGAGCGTCAGGTAGTTGTTGGTGCGGCGCACCGAGTTGTTGATCACCCGGGCAGCATGCAACACATAGGGCACCGTCCGGACGGTATCGGATGGAGCATAGTAGGTCGTATCCAGTTTTCCAGTACTGTCGGCCAGGGCCACGGTTTTTTTGCGCAGCACCTGCTCGCGCAGGGCCGCATTTTCGCGGGCTAACGTGTTGTTAATAGAGGCCAGTCGGAAATAATCGGTTACGCCGCTCTGAAACTCCAGCACCTGCCCCACATACTTGCTTGCCGAATTAAAAAAGGCGGCACCCTGGTACGTATTATAGCGCACGATCAGGTACACGCAAAGCACCTCCAGCAGCAGGAACACGAGGAACGCGCGGAACCGGTATATGAATGCAAAAAGATTCCGCATGCAGCGCTGTTACGTCAGCAGAACGTTTTTAAAGCCTTCAATATTTTTGATGGTAGCGCCTGTGCCGCGTACTACGGCGCGTAACGGATCTTCAGCGATATGGATCGGCAACTTTGTTTTGGCTGCCAGGCGCTTGTCCAGGCCACGCAGCAAAGCGCCGCCGCCTGTCAGGTGGATACCGTTGTCATAGATGTCGGCCGAAAGCTCGGGCGGTGCAATTTCCAGCGCCTTCAGCACGGCTTCCTCGATCTTGGCAACCGACTTATCCAGGGCAATAGCAATTTCCTGATAGGTAACCTTGATCACCTTCGGAATGCCCGTCATCAGGTCGCGGCCGCGGATCTCGTAGTCGGCCGGCGGGTTTTCGATTTCGGTGAGCGCAGCGCCCACTTCAATTTTAATGCGTTCGGCAGAGCGCTCTCCGATAAGCAGGTTGTGCTGGCGGCGCATATAATCTAAGATGTCTTTGGTGAACACGTCGCCGGCAATGCGGATCGACTGGTCGCACACAATGCCGGAAAGCGCTACCACCGCGATCTCGGTGGTGCCACCGCCAATGTCCACGATCATAGAGCCGATAGGTTGCTCCACATCAATGCCGATACCAATGGCAGCCGCCATGGGCTCCTGGATCATCCATACTTCTTTGGCGCCGGCATGCTGGGCAGAGTCACGCACGGCGCGTTTCTCTACTTCGGTAATGCCGGACGGAATGCAGATCACCATGCGGTGGGATGGCTGGAAAAGACGACGGCCCGTGTCGATCATTTTGATCAAACCGCGGAGCATCTCTTCTGCCGCATGGAAGTCGGCAATCACCCCGTCCTTTAGCGGGCGGATGGTGCGGATGTTCTCGTGTGTTTTCTCATGCATCTGCTGCGCCTGGCGGCCGATGGCGATCACTTTACCGGTGGTCCGATCAATGGCGATGATAGACGGCTCGTCAACCACAATCTTATCGTTGTGGATGATCAGCGTATTGGCCGTTCCCAGGTCGATCGCTATATCACTGGTTAAGAAGTTAAATAGTCCCATTTTAAAGAAGTTAAGGCCTGCATTGCCTTATTATATTTTAAATATACAATATCGCAAGTAAAAAACTTGGTGCAAAATTAGTCAATTTCAGCAGAATTAATACACCCGAAGCTATTCTGCAACAGGAATATATTTTTTTATAACCCAACTGGGTTTATTTATTCCCTATAACGGCCGGAGGAGTGCAAAATTGAATTCGCCATACTTTATCTGGCAGGCCACCGAAGCCCTGAAAAAGCAAAAAACAGCGCCTTTAGGCGGCGGGGCAGGAGAAGCCGGGCAAGCTGCTTGGGCCTCATTACAACCTACTTACAAGCTGAACAAGTATAAAAAAGCCCCGGCCTGATCTGGCCGGGGCATTAAGTATGGCATGCAAAAAAAATTAGTGCTTGAAGTGGCGCACGCCCGTCATTACCATGGCCATGTTGTGGGCATCGCAATAGGCAACCGAGTCCTGGTCTTTGATAGAGCCGCCGGGCTGCACCACCGCTTTGATACCCGCCTGGTCAGCGATCTCTACGCAATCTGGGAAGGGGAAGAAGGCATCCGAAGCCATCACTGCCTGGCTTACATCAAAGCCAAAGCTTTTGGCTTTTTCCAGCGCCTGGCGCAGGGCATCCACGCGTGAGGTCTGGCCTACGCCGCTGGAGAACATCATTTTGTCGGTAGCCAGCACAATGGTGTTGGACTTGGTGTGCTTGCATACTTTGGCTGCAAATACCAGGGCTTTCTTTTCCTGTGCTGTTGGCTCGCGTTTGGTGGCTGTTTTAAAGTCGGCTTCCGTTTCGGTGGCCAGGTCTTTGTCCTGCTCAATCACGCCGTTCAGCAAGGTCTTGAACAGCTTGGTAGGCAGTTCTGCCGGCTTCTGCTTCAGCAGGATGCGGTTTTTCTTTGTTCTGAGCAGGTCCAGTGCTTCCTGGTCGAAAGCCGGGGCGATGAGCACTTCGAAGAACAACTTGTTCAGTTCCTCGGCAGCAGACAGGTCCACGGTTCTGTTGGTAATGATCACCCCGCCGAAAGCCGATACAGGGTCGGAAGAGAGCGCGTCGAGGTAAGCCTTTTTCACCGTGTCACTGGTGGCCACGCCGCAGGCATTGGTATGTTTCAGAATTGCCACTACCGGCTCCTCGAACTCTGCAGCCAGGGCTACAGCAGCATCCACGTCTACCAGGTTGTTGTAGGATAACTGTTTGCCGTTAAGCTGCTCAAACAGCTCGTCGAGCTTGCCGTAGAACGTGCCTTTCTGGTGCGGGTTTTCGCCGTAGCGTAACGGGGTTGCCTGGCGCAGGCTTTGCTTAAAGGCCTGCTCTGGCTCTTCCTGGCCACCGTTCAGGTAATTGAAAATATGCGTGTCGTAGTGCGAGGACACATCAAATGCCTTGGCTGCAAAGCGCTTCCGGTCAGGTAGTTCGGTTGCACCATCTTTCTGGCGCAGCAACTCTACTACGTCCTTATACTGCTCGCGCGAGGAGACGATGAGCACATCCTTGAAATTCTTGGCGGCTGCCCGGATGAGCGAAATGCCCCCGATATCAATTTTTTCGATGATCTCGGCTTCCGAAGCACCGGCGGCCACGGTTTCCTCAAACGGGTATAGATCCACCACAACCAGGTCGATAGGCGGAATTTCGTACTGGGATCTTTCCGCCAGGTCTGTTTCATTGTCGCGGCGGTGCAGAATGCCTCCGAATACCTTGGGGTGCAGGGTTTTAACACGACCACCGAAAATAGACGGGTAAGCAGTCAGGTCTTCTACTGCGATCACTTCGGCGCCCTGCTCTTCCAGGAATGCCTGCGTGCCGCCGGTAGAATAAACGGTGACATTATGCTGCTTCAGAAGCGCTACAAGCGGCTCCAGGTGGTCTTTATAGTAAACCGAGATAAGTGCGGATTTGATTTTAACGGGTTGCATGTAAGTATAGGTTAACGGTTGTTTTTAGGTCCTTCCTGTTCGGTGAGCAGCTGTTCTACCACCAGGGGCAGGTGCTTGTGCTCGAGCTGCAGTACGCGGGCAGCCAGCGCTTCGGGGGTATCGGTGGGTAGCACCGGGCAGCGCTCCTGCAGTATAAACTCGCCTTTGTCGTACTCCTCGTTAATGCGGTGAATGGTGATGCCCGATTCCGGCTCGCCAGCCTCCACCACGGCACTGTGCACGTGCAGGCCATGCATGCCTTTGCCACCATAATGGGGCAGCAAGGCAGGGTGGATGTTGATGATCTGGTTAGGATAAGCCTGCAGCAGGTTTTGCGGCACCAGCCACAGAAAACCGGCTAGCACGATCAGGTCCGGTTTAAATTGCTGCACCTGCTCCAGTACCGTATCGGTTTTGTAAAAGGCTTCTCTGGAAAACAAAAGAGCCGGGACGTGGAAGGTCTCGGCTCTTTTGAGGGCATACGCGTTCGGGTTGTTAGAGAACAGGGCAGCCACACGGATGTGCGGGTGGTGCTCGAAGTACTCCAGCAGGCGCTGGGCGTTGCTTCCCGAACCCGAAGCAAAAATGACTATATTCTTCTTTTCTGGTCGTTCCAAAAGTATAAGCTTGGCATGAAGCAGCAAATATAACAGGTTTGGCTGTAGATGCCATAAACCAGGGTGCAGAATATGTTGCAGCGACTACCGGCAGGAGGCAGGCGCGTGGCTACTCTCCCTCGTAAAAATCGATGAGCGAACCGAAATAGCTGTGTGTCCAGCCTTCGGCAATGTCTTCATAATCCTGGTCGGGAATGTTGAGGTGGCGCAGCTCTACCGAGGTGCCTTGCTTGTGGGGGTGTAACTTGATAGTGACAATGGAACGCTCCTGCTGGTCGCCGAAGTACCACTCCTGCACGATCATTTTGCCTTCTTCAAATTCCAGATTTTTGCCTACAATGTTGCCGTCCCACAGCGAGAACTCCGAGCCCACCTCCGTGGACATCTCGGCCTTGTCGCCGGACCAGAGCTGGATGGTATAAGGGTTGGTAAGGGCAATGTATACTTCCTCGGGAGAGGCAGGTACGATAAAGTATTTCTTTAGGTCTTTCATGGGTATGCGTTATTTTACCGGGTTGCAAAAAGCACAACAACCGGCAAGTTATACTATAAGTTAAAACAAACCTTACAGGCCTGCCACAAATGCAAGAAAGGTGCGGAGGTCGGCTTCGCTGTTAAAATCCGGTTTTTTTTCCTGGAGGTAGGCTTTGATCTTTTCTTTCTGTTGCGGGGCAAGCTTCAGGGCACCCGCTTTGCTGGCGGGCACAAAGCGGCCTGCGTTATCTGTAAAATAATAATCGTTTTTGAGCGAGTATACCATCGTCTCATTCTGCTTCAGCCTGTTCTGCGTATCGCCCAGCACCTGGTTGCTGCTGGAGCTGGTAGGCGAAGTGGTGCTGTATTCCATGCCCAGGGCGCCCACGTTCTTTATGTTGGTCAGGTCATACTTCTCCTGCACCAGCAGCTTGTTGCCCCCGGCATAACTGGCCACCAGCTTTAGCAGGGCTTTGTCTTTGGGGTTGTAGTAGAACGTGTCAGTTTCAAAGGTGATGGTTTGCACAAACTGCATGTCGGCCAGGGCCAGGGTATCTTTCTTTGCATCGATAAACTCTACCTCCCTGTTGAGCCTGTTATAGTTGAGCAAGCTGGAAGTGCTTACGCCGTTTACAAACCTGACCTGGCCGCTCTTGAACGCCGGGTAATAATAGGCTTGCTTTTTAACAGAGGCTGGCAGCTTCCCCTCGGTAGGTTTTAGGGTGAGTTTGTCTTTCCCCTGGGCCAGAACGCCCGTTACCGAGAGGAGAAAAACACAGGTAAAAAGCGCAACGATTCTGGAAAGTGGTTTTGCGTGCTGCATACTGCCGGGCCTAAGGTTTATACTTGTTTTCTGATAATAGCTATACTTTGTTTAGCTAATATACAAATTTATATGGTAAGTATAACAGTGTCTGGCATTTCCATGAAAGCACATGGGTGATGAGCGGCTTGCAGACAGCAACCGTCTGTACAAGTATGTGGCGTTATAGCCAGTACTTTTCAATAGCAAGGGCTACGCCGTCTTCCTTGCTGTCGGCTGTAATGGCGTTAGCTACAGCTTTCACCTCGTCACGGGCATTGCCAACGGCTATCCCCATGCCGGCGGCCTGCAGCATTGCAATGTCGTTGTAGTTATCGCCAAAGGCTATCACCTCGTGCATACCAATGCCGAAGCGCGCTTTCAGCAGCAGCTCCAGGGCAGTGGCCTTGGAAATGGCCCGGGGCGCAAGTTCCAGGTAAGTATCTTTGGAGCGGTAGGCATGCACTTGGTTGGCAAAGGAGTTGTTGAGTTGCTGTTGCAAGGTCTCGATCTGATCCGCAGGCCCCATGCACATGAGCTTGTGTGCCCCGATGCCTGCCTGATGCCAGGTGGCAAGTATGGGAGCCAGCGGGGTAATTTCAGGCGTTACTTTGGTTACGCGCGCTTCCTTTTCAGTCCACTCGTCATCCTGCGGGGCATACCAGTTGTCGCGTTCATAAAGGCTCACATGGATGTCGGTGCCATGCGTCAGCGCCACAATCTCCTGGCAAACGCCTACCGGGACCTGTACCGAGTCCAGCTGTATTGGGTCAGACTTCCCATCCTCATAATAAATTACATAGCCCCCGTTAAAACAGATGAGCGGCTGGTGTAAAATACCCAACTCCTGCTGCAGGTGGCGCATAGCGGCCGGCATGCGCGAGGAAGCCAGGATCACGGGCACAGCAGGGCCAAGTTGTCTGAACGTGGCAAGCGTGCGCGGCGACAACTGGCGGTCGCTGTTGAGCAATGTTCCGTCGATGTCGGTGCAGATGGCGCGTAATTTCATAGGGCAAAGCAGGTGGTAAGAGGTGCAAGGTACAAGTATAAACGGCTTTTGGCAACGGGGCCTAGGCTGCCGCGGGGCTTTTAACTTTCAAAGACCAGGTATAGCGAAAGGCCGCTACCTGTTCGCCCTGCGCATTCAGGCCTATACTTGTGGTATGTACGGTAATGCCTTGGCCGGTCACTTTTGTTTGCTCCACCGCTTCCTGCACGCGCTTTCCATCCGGGCAGGTAAAAACAATTTTGCCTACGGCTTTTTTGGTAAAATCAGCCTCCATGTGCACCACCAGCATCGATACGGCCGGGTTTGCCTTGTAGGTATGCATCATGCAGAGCACGCCTGTCGAGAGCTCGGCGGCCATGCTGAGGCAGGCAAAGTAAATAGAGCCAAACGGGTTTTTGTTCAGATACTTGAACGGGACGCTGACAGTGGCGCCCTCATCGGTAAGGGAGACGACACGCAGCCCCGCCATGTAGGCCATCGGCAGTCGGGATAGCATGAACAGGCGGAACCTGGCCGGCGAGGAAACAAGTATACGGAAGTCTTCGGCAGCTTTAGGTAGTCCGGTCATTGGGCAGCGGGTTATACGTTAAAGTGGCAGCAGCGCATGCGGCATACTTCTCTATACGCGTATCAAAGTATAAACTGTTCGGGGCAGCGCCTGGTGCATTTCCCTGGCAGCGGCTCATCGTGTTGTTAGCGCACCAGCAGCATGGAGAGGATACCGGTGAGCATAATGAATTTGTTCAGATTGCTTAAGTAGGCGAAGTCGCGTCGGCGGTCGGCACGGATCAGTTTTACGATCAGCCAGATGGTGGGCAGCAGCACAAACAACAGCATGTAGCCGTCAAACAGCAACGGAGTGGCCGGGTGCCCCACCACCACCAGCAGAAAAACCAGGAACAGGGCCAGCAAAGGAAAGAGTACCCGCTTGGTGTTGCGCAGGCCTGCCACAATAGGCAGCGTGCGGCAGTCGAAAGAGGCATCGCCCTTCACATCTTCCAGGTCTTTGATGATCTCGCGGATGAGGGAAATGAGAAAGGCAAAAAGCGCATAGCCCAGCGTTATTTTGTTCAGCGAGTTGTCGTAAACGGCTACCACCAGCAGCATGGAGGCCGAGAGCAGAGCAATGGCCACGTTGCCTACCAGCAGCATTTTCTTTAGCCTGGCCGAGTAGCCCCACAGCAGCAGCACGGCCCCCAGGTTAATCAGCCCAACCGGCAGGGCTAGCGCCAGGCCAATGGCCACCCCGCAAAAAGAAAGCACCATATGGGCAAACATGGCCGGGCGCCGCCGAACAGCCTTGCCTACCAGCATCCGGCCGGGTTTGTTGATGGCATCGATCTTGATGTCGTAATAGTCGTTGATGATATAGCCGGCGGCTGCGATAAGAACGGTAGACAACGTAAGCGCCCAAAAGCCCGGGCGGGTTACCAGGCCCCAGTTTACGCCCGCCACCAGCAGGCACGCCTGCGCCAGCGCCTGGCTCAGCACGATAAGCACTAGGTTCGGGAAGCGGATAAGGGCTAAATAGGCTTTCACGTAAATAAGGTGCGCTTCTGGAAAAGTATAAAGTTACGGTACGGGGCGCAAAACACAAGGTACAAAAAAAGCTCCTGCGGCGAACAGGAGCTTTTTTCTGTAACGGCTAAAGTATTCTATCTATCGTTAGATTCTTTTTACGTTAACAGCGTTGATTCCTTTTTTACCTTCCTGGGTGTCAAACTCAACGCGGTCGTGCTGCTGAATTTCAACTCCGTTCAAGCCGGTTACGTGTACAAAGAAATCCTCATTTGTCTCGTCTTCAGTGATAAAACCAAAGCCTTTGGACTCAATAAAAAACTTTACTTTTCCTGTTTTCATAAAGATGACTAATTATTGGTAATAAAATCCATCGGTAATGTAGAAATTATATTCTATATACGCAAGAGCGAATTAAGAGAAATTTTATATTTAATTGAAGAAAAATGGTAATGACGGAATTACCATGTGTCCTGCGCCTTCATGATCTGCTCAATCAGCTCTCTTACAGCACCTTTGCCCCCTGCTTTGGTCGATACAAAGGTGCAAATGGCCTTGATATCCTCGGCGGCATCGGCCGGGCAGGCGCGCAATCCACAGCGCTGCATCACTTCCAGGTCAGGCATGTCGTCGCCCATATAAGCCACCGTAGCCGGATGAATGCCCTGCATGTAGAGGTAGTCTTCAAAGATGTCTACTTTATCTTCGGCTCCTAAAAAGATATCCTCAATGTCGAGCTGCTCGAGACGTTTGCGCACGCCGGGCTCGTTCTTGCCCGAGATGATGGCAATTTTATACCCTTGCCGCAGGGCATGCTTTATGGCAAAGCCGTCTTTGATGTTGAAGGCCCGCACCTGCTCCCCATCGGCAAAGCAGTAAAGCAGGCCATCGGTCAGCACGCCGTCTACATCAAAAATAAAAGTGGAAATGTTGGAGAGGTCTGGTTGCGTAATGGACATAGTTCACAAATAAAAAGGCCCTTTGAAACAAAGGACCTTTAAAAGTATAGAAAATTTTTAATTTGTTACCGCAAAGCGCTCAAAACCTTAGTCCTGGTTGTCGCGCCACTCATACACCCAAGCCGACTGGATCTGCTCCAGGTGCCCTTCGTTGGCTTGCTCGCGGGTGCCCTCAAAATTAGGCAGCGACAGGATCCAATCCAGCAGCTCGGTAAAACGGATGCGGTAAATTTTTGATTCTGAGAAATCATCCCCGAACTTCTCGTACAAAGCCATTGCAATGTCTTCGTGGTCGTTCCAGGTTATTGGCGGCTCATAACTCTTGTTCATCTTGTAAATGGTTTAATGGTTATAGGGCTGAATGGTTGAAATGGTTAGGATTTCGGGCCTGAGATGCCCGGCGATTTAACCTTTCAGCCATGCAACAAACTAGACTAGTGGCCCAGAAAATCCTGTTCCGGAATCGTAACAACAACGTCTGCGTTGCCCTGCACCACGCACTGGCAGGCCAGGCGGGAGTTGATGCGCGGGTCCACGGCGCGGTCGATGTAATCCTCTTCCTTATCTGATATCTCGGGGAGGTCGTCTGAGCCGGCCTCGATGTATACATGGCACGTGCTGCAGCCACATACGCCGCCGCAGTTATGCTGCAGCTTGATATCATTGTTTAACGCTACATCCAGTACTGATTCGCCCTCCACCGCCGGGTGCGACTCGTCCGGAGAGCCGTCGGCAAATTTAAAGGTTATATTTACAACTTTCATGTCTGTTCAATTTTGGCTGCAAGTTACAAAGGCCGCCTCCCGAATCAAAAGATTGCAACACATTAGCCCTTGTTGCTAAACACCCGGCCTTGTAAAATGGTTATCTTTTTGTAGCCTGTATGCTTTGGGTAAGCTGCCGGTATAGCTCCTGGTAGCCTGGGTGTGCGTCCAGCATCCGGAGGTGCTCGGCCAGTACATTGTCATCGTGGCGAATGGCGGGGCCGGTCTGTACCTCAAAGGGCGGGTGCTGCAGGGCCTTGGCTATGGTTTCGTGGATAAGCGGCTGCAACAGGGGCCACGGAAGGCTGGCTTCCTGCAACAGCTCCCGGCTAATGCCCAGCAGGTGGTTGGTAAAATTACAGGCAAACACCGCTGCCAGGTGCAGTTGCTTTCTTGTTTGGGAGGTAACCTGCTGCACCTGATTGCTTATACTTTGCGCCAGTTGCACCAGCGCTTGTACGGTCTGCTCGTCCTGCCCCTCTACCAACAGCGGTACTTCTTTCAGGTCAATCGCTTTGGCTTTGGAAAAGGTCTGCAGCGGGTAAAAAACACCGGTGCGGGCGCCGCTTATACTTTCCAGTATCGCCAGCGGCTGTGAGCCCGACGTATGGGCTACCAGCGTGCCCGGCTGCACCTGCAGCTGCCCGGCCACAGCGGCAATGGCCGCATCGGGCACCGCTACCAGTATAACATCCTGGGCCATACTAGCCAGTTCGGTTAGCGAGGCTACTGATTTGGTTTCTGGAAGCACCTGCGCTAGTGCCTGGCTTGATTCTGCCTGCCGGCTACAAACGGCCACTACCTGGTGGCCTGCTGCGGCAAGCGCCTGCGCCAAATGCCAGGCCACGTTGCCAGCTCCGATAAACGCTATTTTCATGGTTTTGCCTTGTGGTTTTCGATGATGTGCTGGTAAAGCTCTACCAGCCGGGGCAGCACTGCTGTTGCAGAGAAGCGGTTGAGAAAGTCCTGGCGGATCACTTTACTGTCGTAGCTATTATAATTAAGAGCCAATTGCCGTATAGCCTGTGCGAGCTCTTCGGGATTGTTTTTTGCCACTAGCAGCCCATTCTGTAGCGTAACGGTGCTTTCCGGACCGCCACATCTCGTGGCAATAATGGGTTTGCCGCAGGCCAGGGCTTCGATGTAAACAATACCCATGGATTCGTAGAGGCTGGGAAGCACAAAGGCATCGCAGTTCTGAAATTCTTCCACCGCTTTTTCTCTGGAAATTTCTCCCAGCCAAGTTACTTTTTCTGTTAGGCCGAGCTGTAGGGCAAGCGCTTTGTATTGTTTCAGCTGCGGCCCGTCTCCTCCTATCCGGAACGCCATAGCTGGCACGTCATCGGCTAAAAGCTTTATGGCATAAAGCAGGTGATCGATCCCTTTTAAGGTACGAATATCAGCCAGGGTGAAAAAGGTGAATGTTTGACCCGGCTGCCTGGATTTGCTGTGAGGCTTAAAAATGTTTTCATCAATAAAGTTCGGCACCACCACTGTCCGAATGTTGTGGCGTTCCATTTCAGCAGATAAGAAAGGACTGACAGCTATGTTGGGGCTTGCCAAAGTATAAGGCAGCAGATGCTCATCCGTCAGTTTGCCGTGCTTGTTGGTCGTATAACAGCTTGGGAAAGGGCCCATATGTTCTGTAATACAGTAAGGTTTTTGCACCCTGTGCGCTAACTTCATGGCAAAATACCCTGCCGGATCTTCACAATGCGCATGAATCAGGTCCACCGGCCCATAGTCACGTTCAAATGCCCGGAGATTATAAAGATTAGCCCGGAGAATGTTACGTTTATTTCCATTCAGTATTTTTCTGCTCCACGTAAATGCGGGCTTCACATACTCTCTGAAGTTGTTTGCTTTCTTTATTGTAACGGGCGTTCTGGCTGCGCGAATTATCTTGGCTATACTTTGCAGCGGTTCATTTGCCCACAAAAGACAGGCTTTGTCTTTTTGCCCCCAAAGGCTTACGCCTATGTTTAGGTCCGGATAAGATCGTGACAGGGCCCATAGTTGCTCCGGAATAAAGTTGCCGCTGATCGGATAGTCTTCTGACGGATACCAGGAAGGGATGACAAAAATATTCATAGGCAGCTCGGCACGGAACGAAGGTAAACAAAAAAGGCCTTGCATAACAGCAAGGCCTTTTTTGTTTATACTTGGGATGGCTTACACAACCTGTGCTTTCCGCTTTTTGTCGGGGCGGGCGGCATTGGCCACCGGAACGCCGTCCTTGCTGCGCCGCACAATGGCCATGGTAAAGCCGAGCGCCATGATCAGGGTACCGATCCAGAGAATGTTCACGAATGGTTTTTCCATGGCTTTAAGGATGATCCACTCGCGCTGGGTGGTGTTCACGCCAATCTTAAAGCTTTCCTTGGCAGGGTCAATGTTGAGCAGCGTGACGCGCATGCCCAGGTCAGCAACCTCTTCGGGGAAATAACCGGCCATGCCATCTTTAAAGATCAGCAGCGGATGCACGTGGTAGCTCTTGGCTTCGCCCAATATCTGCATGTCGGCCTGCACGGCCACGTCGCCCTTCTTCAGTTCTACGCCCGGCACCTTGTTGATCATCTCCACGCCATGGAAAACGGCAATGTAGTCGTTCAGCACAATGGTATCGCCCATGGCAATATCATACTCCTTTATGGCGCTCCACTCTTTTTCTTCTGGTGCAATAGAGGATACGTGCGTGTAAAGGTCGCGGTCTGCAAAGCTCTTGATGTCGGGTGAGGCCAGCAGCCCCATGTTAGGGTTTACTTGTGCACGCGGGTAGAGCAAGAAGCTTTTGCCGGTCTCGCGGTTTTTGTACTCAAGCTCGTAATACGTGTTCTCCGGCGATTCAAGGTCCAGCGTGTCGCCGATGTTATAGTATACTTTGCCGTTTACTTTCACCTGGGCGCGGGCAATGGCTTTGTACTCGTCGTTGGTGCGGAACAGGATCTCCTGGTTCACATAGCCCGGCATGCCAGCCACTTCAAAGAACTTGCCACGGTAGCTCACGCTATACTTGTCCATGTCTACGGCCTGGTTGCGCCACAAGAGCACGTTGTCGCGGTTAATGTCTTCCGGCAGCTCGCGGGAGTAAAGCAGCCCGGAGTTGTTCTGCGAGATGATCTTGGAATAACCTGACGAGAAAAGGATACCGATCAGCATCAGCGCAATACCGATGTGCGACACGGCACCACCCGATAAGGAAACCTTTTTATGGATCAGGCCAAGTATGATGCTCAGGTTAGCAAACACCGAGAAGAGCGACGCCACCAGCAAGGCAATGTATACCGGATTGTCCAGCTTAAAGGGCAGTATAGCGAACTTATTCGACAGAATGATAATCAGACTGGAGAACAGCAGCGTGAGCATGCCCGGCATGGTAATGGCATCCCAGAAACTGGCTTTATCTACCTTGCGCCACCACAGCAACTGGCCAATGCCCGAGAGTATGGCCACAGCCATACCTGCCCATAACTGGAACTTGGTATAGTGGGCGATCTGGTCGGCGGGGAGGGCGGCATTTGTTTCGATGCCGATAAAGCCCATAAAGGAGTTGTAGACTGGGATGGACGTAGTGGCCAGCACCTGGAACGAGGCCAGGCACAGCACCGCGGCACCGATAAATATCCAGAATTCGCCGTTGTACGTTGTCAGCTCTTTTTCCGTAGCCGGGATCTTTTTCCAGTTATATACCAGCATACCAACCGCCAGCACTACAAAAGCAGCCAGGTAGGTAAACAGCTGGCCTGAAAGCCCCAGGTCGGTGAAAGAGTGTACCGACGCATTGCCTAAAATACCGCTTCGGGTAAGGAAAGTAGCATACAGCACCAGCAGGAACGACGTGATCACAAGTATAAAGCTGGCACGCAGGCCCTGCTTGCTGCGGCGGAACGCCACCATCGTATGGATAGCGCCTACCAGCACCAGCCACGGAATGTATACCGCATTTTCTACCGGGTCCCAGTTCCAGTAACCGCCAAAGTTCAGCGTTTCATAGGCCCAGTAAGCGCCCATTACAATGCCAATTCCCAGCGATACGGCAGCAAAGTGTGCCCAGGGCAGCGTTGGCTTAACCCATTCGGTAAACTTGCCTTTCCAGAGGCCGGCCATAGCAAAGGCAAAAGGCACCAGCGTGGCGGCAAAGCCCAAAAAGAGCGTAGGCGGGTGAATCACCATCCAGTAGTTCTGCAACAGCGGGTTCAGGCCGGTACCATCTTGCGGCAGGAAATTAGGGTCCATCTTGAACACCGGGGCATCCGCCATAAAATCACGCATCAGGATAAAAGGAGAGGAGCCGATCTTTACGTCACCGATCACAATGCCCAGGATCATGGAAGTAAGGAAAAGCTGCACGAAGGAGAAAACGGCCATAACGGGGGCTTCCCATTCTTTGCGCTTCTTGCCCACGTTCATCAGCGTTACGCCCAGTACCACGTGCCAGAAGATCCACAGCAGGAAAGAGCCTTCCTGGCCTTCCCAGAAACAGGAGATCATAAAGTGGATGGGCAGGTGGTTGGAGGAGTGGCTCCAGGCGTAATAATATTCGTAGCGGTGCTCGTAAATGATGTTGAACAAGCTGAAGACAATCATCAGCACGGCCACGCCATGTACGTAAAAAGCGCCGCGTGCCAGGTTGCGCCAGCTGGTGTCACCGGTGGCTTCCGTTTTGGTGCGCGCCGCCATAAAGTAGGCAAGAGAGGATACAATGGCAGCTACAAACGCTACAATCACACTGGTATGGCCAATGTCCCCAATCAGCGTATTTATCATCAGAATAAGTTAGAAAGTTGGGGAGTTAGAAGCTTAGAAAGTTGGGAGCCATTATTTAAACTCTTTTTACTTTCTAACTTTCTAACTCTAAACTATTTAAAGGCTTGCGGTTTTGTTAATATCTTTTTCTACGTACTTAGACGGGCACTTGAGCAGGATCTTGTCTGCCACAAACACGTCCTGCTGCATGTTGCCCGTAATCACCACCTGCTCGGAGCGCTCAAAGTCCTGCGGCTTGGGGTTATAGTATACCACGCGCTGCTCTACCCGGTTGGTATCCACCAGGGTAAAGGAAAAGTAGTTCGGATCTGCCACGGGGTCATACTGCATGTTTACGATGTGGCCCTGAGGATCTTTCTTCAGGCGGCCCACCACGTGCACCTTGCTGTTGTCGCCGTCGTGCGCGCGCTCAATGGCCTCGCCAAACGAAACGTACGTACTGGCATCGCCGGCAGTAGACATGATGATCATGATGGCCAGCCCGATGATAACGATTCCGATGATGTGTGACTTTTTCATCTTGTTTTATAGTATGGATACTCTTTTGCTGCTAGGCTAACACGTTTCAGGAGAATAAAAATCCCTTGCGCCGCCTCTTTTTATTTGTGCTGTTTAGCGGTTCACGTAGTCGTCTTTCAACTGCTTTTCCAGCTTGCTTACTTTGCGGTCCAAGCTTACCAGGTAAACCACAATGCCGGCCATAATGGTGACCAGCACCGTAACCACCACGTAAATTTTACCGTCCTGGCGCAGCGTATCGGCCATTTCCACGTTTCCCGCGTCAGCGGCCGGTGCTGCCGAGAACTCGGTTTCTGTCATTTGTTGTGCCTGCGCGCGCGGGATGCCGGCGGTGGCGCAAAGTATAAAGCACCACAGGGCAAAGATTTTAAAGCGTTTCATATAAGCGATGTCTCAGTAATTCTAACCTGGATTTTATGTTGACGATCCACACGCCTAGCAGTGTCCAGCCGATCACGGCAGGGTAAAACACGATGCGCAGGCGGTTGTCGAGGTCGTAGGAGTTAAAGCCGGGGTTGCCGCCGTTGCCCGGGTGCAGCGAGTCGGTGAGGCGCGGCAGAATGAACAAAAGCGGGATCAGGGCGAAGAAGGCAAAGATGTTGTACACGGCACTAATGCGGGCGCGTTGCTGCTGCTCGGCAAAAGAGCTGCGCAGCACCAGGTAGGCAAAGTAGATCAGCAGGCCGATGGCGGCGCCGTTCTGCTTGGGGTCGTTGCTCCAGAACTCGCCCCAGGTAAAGCGGGCCCATTCCATGCCGGTAACAATGCCCAGCACCCCGAACAGAATGCCTACTTTGGCCGCTTCGTAGGCCACTACATCGTTTTTAATGGAGGGGTTGCGCAGGTATTTAACAGAGTATACAACCGATACGAGCAGGATAATGATCATCCCGAACCACATGGGCACGTGGAAAAACAGGTTCCGGATGGTTTCGTTGAGGATGGCCAGCCGCGGTACCTCTGCCAGGAAACCGGCTATTATGGTAAACAGCAGCAGCACCACAGCCAATATTTTCCACCAGTTCTTCATACTTAGGTATTAGATGTTAGACACTAGCATTTAGATACAAAATAGTTTACTTCTTTCAGAACAAATAAATGCTCCCGGTGTGTTTCAACCTTTCGGATTATTAATCCTTTTTGCGCTGTTCTCATTTCCCCTTCTTCCCTTCTCATGCCCTGTACCTAAAAATCTGTTGCCTATTATCTGAAATCCAGCGCCTAAAGTGCCAGGGATTATGAACGCCAAAGGTACGGGAATAAGATATAAGAAACAGTGACAACGATCATGTTTATGGCAAGCAGGGTAAGTAGTTCGTCGAGGCTGGCAGCCCGGTCGAGCCCGTCCAGCGCGTTTTTAGACATTTTGATGAGCATGAGCAGCATCGGCACCATTACCGGAAAGCCCAGCACGGCCATAAGCGTACCACTGTTGGCCGCTTTGGAGGCAATGCCCGAGATCATGGTTAGGGAAGTAGAGAAGCCGACAGCACCCAGCAGAATAGTGAGCAGAAACATGGGCACGTCCTGCACCGGGTTGCCCAGCACCACGGCATAAAAAACTACGCAGATCAGGGCCAGCACCAGCATCAGCAGCGTGTTGTAGGCAATTTTGGCCAGTATCACGCCCTGCGGGCTTACGATGGCATAAAAGTAGAGCAGCCGCCCGCGGTTTTCCTGCATAAAGCTTTTGGCAATGGCATTGACCGAGGTAAACAGCAGGATGATCCAGAGCACAGCATTCCACACCGGCACCATGCCCTGGCCGCTGATGGCGCGCAGCCCGAAGCTAAGGTAACACACAAACACAGTGCTGCTCACATACAGCAGCATGCCGTTAAAGGCATATTTCTGGCGCCATTCCAGCACCAGGTCCTTCCGGATCAAGTATAAAACTTCTTTTAACAGCATTGTGCCTCGCTTTTGCCGCAAAGGTAGGGCACAAATTTGGTTATTGTTGGGTGTTGATTGTTAAATTGTTGGTTGTTGATTACTGGATGGTTAAATTGTTAAACGGGTACTATGCTTGGGCAGGCCATACGTTGTCCGATCGTTCACAGACCTTTCCGCCAGGAACAATGCCCGTGTTGATTTGCCCAAAACGATAAAAGCACGAGCCGCAGTGGCCCGTGCTTTTATACGCTGATCTGGAAGTATGGCAATTTCAATAATCAGCAACTAACAATCAGCAACTAACAATCAGCAACTAACAATTCAAACATCTAACAATTTAACCATTCATCCATTAAACAGGTTGACAATCAGCAGTTTATTCCCCCTTTTTCTTTTTCTTGTCCTTGGTTTTGTGTTTCACCACTTTGGCATCCTGGTAAAAGATGATCTCTTCGGCAATATTCGTAACCTGATCGCCCACCCGCTCCAGCTTCTTTATAATGGAGAGGACGATAAGCCCTTCTTCAATATTTTCGATATTGGAGCGCAGGTATTTGGCTATAATCGCGTCTGCCTGGCGGTTGATCTTGTTGAGCAGCTTGTCGCGCTTAATGATCTGCTTGGCAAACTCCGTGTCATTCTTCATGAAGGCAATGCGGCAGTCGGCCAGCATTTTAAGCGCTTCGTCATACATGGTCAGGATATTGGTTTGCTGCACCAGCTCCTGGTTCAGGGGGGCCTTTAGGCGTTCTACATGCATGGCAATGCCCTCTGCCGTATCGCCGATGCGCTCAATATTGGCGTTGATCTTAAGTATGGCCAGCACAATGCGCAGGTCCACCGCCACGGGAGTAAACAGGGCAAAGAAGTTCTCGCACTGGCGGTCGATCTTTACGTCATACTGGTTTACCTTTTTGCCCAGCTTTATTATTTTATTGGCCAGCTCCTGGTCTTTGTTCAACAGCGCTTCACGCCCACTTTGCATCTGGTATTCTACCAGATCCCACATTTCCATCAGTTTTACTTTCAGGTGCTCTAGTTCAGTATCTATCTGTGGCATTGTTGTTTGTAGTTTGAGGTAATAATGGTTTATAAACAGAAGCCTGCTACGCTATACTTATCAACCAAAGCGGCCGGTAATATAGTTTTGCGTACGCTCGTGCTTGGGGCTGGTAAACATGGTCTTCGTTTTGGCATACTCGATCAGCTCACCCATGTAAAAGAAGGCAGTCTGGTCGCTTACCCGGCCGGCCTGCTGCATGTTGTGCGTCACGATGACGATGGTGTACTCGTTTTTGAGCTCATAGATCAGCTCTTCGATCTTGGCTGTTGAGATCGGGTCCAGGGCCGAGGTAGGCTCATCCATTAGTATAACCGAAGGCGAGATGGCCAGCGCTCGGGCAATGCAAAGGCGCTGCTGCTGGCCCCCGGAAAGCGCCAGGGCCGATTTGTCCAGCTTGTCTTTCACTTCTTCCCAAAGCGCCGTTTGCTTCAGCGACCGTTCGGCAGCCTGGGCAAGTACCGTTTTGTCTTTAATGCCCTGTATCTTCAGGCCGTATACAACGTTTTCATAAATTGTTTTCGGGAAAGGGTTGGGCTTCTGAAAAACCATGCCCACCTCTTTGCGCAGCTCATCTACACGTATACTCTTGTCATAAATTTCTTTGCCGTCCAGCAACACGTTTCCCTCTACCCGGAAGCCCTCAATGTAATCGTTCATGCGGTTTAAGGTGCGCAGGAAAGTGGACTTGCCGCAGCCGGAGGGACCGATAAAAGCGGTCACCGCTTTTTCCTCCATGCCAATGTTGATATTCTTAAGGGCATGAAAGCTACCGTAGAAGGCATTTAAATTAACGGCTTCCAGCTTATGAATTCTTTTACTCATGGGAGATTTTACCATTTGATTTTCTTTTGCTGCCTGTTGCGTAAATATACGGCAATCCCATTCAGCAAAAAGGTGATTAACAATAAGAAAATGATCGCTGCCGCCGCATTGTTCTGGAAAGCAGCCTGCGGCCGTGAGGTCCAGTTAAAGATCTGGATGGGTAGCACCGTAAAGGCACTCATCGGAGAGGAAGGCACAAAAGGCACATAGGCCAGAGCGCCAATCACGATCAGCGGCGCCGCCTCGCCCACAGCCCTGGAAAGCGAGAGGATGATACCTGTCAGTATACCGCCAAACGAAGCCGGCAATACCTGATGCCAGATGGTTTGCCATTTGGAGGCACCCAGCGCATTGGAACCATCGCGGATGCTGCCGGGCACCGCTTTAATGGCCTCGCGGGTCGTTACAATAATAATAGGAAGCACCAGCAGCGAGAGCGTCAGGGCGCCTGCCAGCAAGCTGCTGCCCAGTTGCATCTGGCGCACAAATATTTCCAGGCCAAGCAAACCATAAATAATGGAAGGTACACCGGCCAGGTTGGCAATGTTGATTTCCAGGAAATCTGCCAGCCTGGTTTTTTTAGCGTATTCCTCTAAATAGATGCCGGCGCCAACGCCTATCGGGAAAGCGATTAGTGCGGTAAGCACCAGGATCCAAAGGGTGCCGGACCAGGCAGTAAGTATACCTGCCCGTGCTGCCCGGCGTGAGGGCAGGCTGGTAATAAAGTCCCAGTCGATACGGCTGAGGCCTTGTTGGAGGATGTTGAACAGAAAAATAGCCAGCACCAGCAGCCCCAGAAAGGTGCAGAAGATGCCGAATGCCTGAAAGGCTTTATCCTTAAACCTGTTGATATCGGAGTTAGTCATACTTTTCCTGGTATTTCTTTTTGATCCAGAAGCTGAGGTTGTTCAGCGCAAACGTAAAAATAAAGAGCGTGATACCGGCAGCAAAAATCGTTTTATACTCCAGCGAGCCATGGCCTACGTCGCCCAGGCTTACCTGCACAATGTAAGTGGTAATGGTCTCGATGGGCACCAGCGGGTTTAGCGTGAGGCGCGGCTGCTGGCCGGCGGCAATGGCCACGATCATGGTTTCGCCTACTGCCCTGGAAATGGCCAGGATCACCGAGACAATAATGCCTGACGAAGCTGCCGGCACCATTACCCCAAAGGCTGTTTGCAAACGCGTGGAACCCATACCATAAGCCGCCTCCCGCAGTGAGCGCGGCACTGCGCTAATGGCATCTTCACTCAGCGAGGAAATCATCGGGATGATCATCACGCCCATGACCATGCCGGCCGAAAGCGCGTTAAAACCGGCCAAACCCGGGATCAAGGTTTGCAGAAAGGGTGTTACCACGGTCAGGGCAAAAAAGCCATACACTACCGTCGGGATAGTGGCCAGGATCTCCAGCATCGGCTTTACAATTTGGCGGAGCCTGGCGTGGGCATACTCGTTTAAGTATACGGCAATGGTCAGGCCGACAGGCAGCGCAACGGCAATAGCAATGGCGGTGGTCAGGAACGTGCCGGCTACCAGCGGCATAATACCAAACTTCTTATCTGCAAAAAGCGGCGTCCATTCCTTTTCGGTCAGGAATCGGATGATAGACACTTCGCTGAAAAAGCTGACAGACTCCGACAGCAACACCCATATGATGCCGATGGTAACGAGGACCGTGATGATGGCCGATAACCAAAGCAAGCCCTCAATAATTTTCTCTGATACTCTTGATGCTCTCAAGCTGCTAATAAATTAAACACAAGTATAGCTCCCGCAACGGCAGCTATACTTGTGTTGTGACAAATCAGACGGATAACTTACTTTTTGTTGCTCTTTACAAAATCGGCAAACTTCTGCTGCTGCTCTTTATACTGCTCGGCCGGCATTGGGATATACCCTACTTCTTTGCTCAGCTCGGGCGCGCTATCCAGGTAAAAGTTTACAAAGTCCACTACCGCCGGGCGTTGTACGGCCTTGGAGTTCACATAAATGAACAGGGGGCGCGAAAGCGGGGCATATGAGCCGTTCTTTACTGTTTCCTGCGACGGAAGTATGGCGCCTTTGCCATTGCTGTCGTTCTGGTCGTCTACCGGTATGGCTCTCAGTTTGCTCTGATTCTCCTCATAGTAGGCAAAGCCAAAGAACCCAAGGGCAAGCGGATCAGTTGCTACGCCCTGCACCAGCACGTTGTCGTCTTCAGAGGCAGTATAGTCGCCGCGGCTGGAGTGGCTTTTGCCTACCACAGCTTCTGTAAAGTAATCGTAGGTGCCCGATTCCACGCCCGGGCCATAGAGGTGGATTTCCTTGTTAGGCCATTCGGGGCGGATCTGGTTCCACTTCTTGATCGTGCCCTGCGCAGCTGGCTCCCAGATCTTTTTCAACTCGGCCACGGTAATGTCTTTTACCCAGTCATTGTCGTGGCTTACGACTACTGTCAGGCCATCGAAGGCCACCGGCATCTGGATATAGGAAATACCGTTTGCTTTGGCAATGCTGTCTTCGGCCGGGTTTATGCCGCGCGAGGCATTGGCAATATCAATCGCGCCGTGCGTAAACTTTTTCATGCCGCCGCCTGTGCCCGATACGCCCACTGTCACCTTCACGTCCGGTGCTTCGGCACGGTATTCTTCTGCAACCGCCTCCGTTATAGGGTATACGGTAGAAGAACCGTCTATTTCGATGCTGCCGGTTGCGGCCGTAGCGTTGCCTTCTTCTTTCTGGTTTCCGCCGCAGGCACCCAGTAGCAGGGAGCCGCCCAGCAGCAACGCCAGGTTAAATCGTGTAGAACTAAGCTTCAGGTTTAACATAGAGTGCTTGTGTTTAAATTGTGTTTTTATACGCATGTAGTGAAAACTGATCTTGCGCTACCGGTATACTTTAAGGCAAGTATACTTTGATGGAGCTCAGGCAGTTGTATTTTTTATGGCGGGTCTGGCTTTTTGTATTGTTTTAGCCCCGGATCTGTAATGCAAAGTTGGAGTAGTGCTGAGCCATTTCCGCATCTGCACTGTTAACTAATTGTTAAGTTTTGGCCTGGCCTATAAAGCCAGCTCCAGCTGCAGGCGGAACTGGTAGTTGTTGTCTTCAGCCGGCACATCGGTCAGCGTCAGGTCGCTTTGCACCTTCAGGCTGTGGCCTACAATATACTTCGACAAACCCAGCGTGTATTGTTTTTCTGACGAGCGCATGGTTGCCGCCGCAGGGTTGTAAGAAGTATAGCGCCCGGCTACTTCCCAGTTCGTCTTCAGCAGGTAACCTGCCTGCACGTTAAAGGCCTGGCCGGTTACGAAAGCCTCGTTTACAGAACCATCCGCATTCCGGCTCACAACCGGCCCATCGTAAGCTTTGCTGGTGGCGTATTCGGCCATGGAGGAGAAGCCGCGGTATTTGAACATACCATCTATAAAGACGGTCTGCAGGTCGCGCGGGGCACTCAGGAAATCGCCCAGCTGGCCTTGCTCCCGGATTGCGCCATCGTTGTAGTTATAAGAAGCAGCCAGCGAAAGTTTGGGTGTTTGTTCGCGCACCAGGTCGCTTCCCACATAATCGCCTTCTCCTTCAAACTCGCCGAAAGGCAGCACCTCAAAGCGGGCCGTATAGTTGTAGCCGCCGGTATTATTGGACGTGATGTTGCGGCCTTCGCCCATGGCCACAGAGCCGATCTCGCGCAGCACAACGGTGCCTACTTCATGCTCGTGGTGCAGCTGCACGCCCATATCGCGGTCCAGGTTAAAGCGGGAGTTGAGCAAGCTGCGGTCTACAAACTGCATTTTCTGGGAAGAAACCACCCGTTCGCGGTTGCCAGGCAGCTTGGTCTGGCCAACCCATACCGACAGGTGGGGCGTGGCCTGCCAGCGGGCAACCGCGTCGAGGACGATGTTGCTGGCAAAACTCTGTTGCTTTAACGGTTCGCCGCCAATGTCGCGGTTGCTCAGGCCCAGCTCTATTTTATAGGTGAGGGCCGGATTGTAGGCAAAGCCCTCGAACTTGAGGCGGGCGCGGCGCACCTGAAAGCCATCGTTCCACTGGCTGCTGCCTTCATCGGCGTTGCCGGCATACAGCAGCTGGAAACGCGTGCTCATTTTAAAGCTGAAAGAAGAATCGGCGGCTACAAACTGCAGGCCCTTGCCAAACTTGGAGCTGTTCACGCTTTGTGCCTGGGCAGCGCTGAACGAGAAGTAAAGAAAGAGCAGCATGCAGGCTCTTTGTAATTGTTTTTGCACGATACAAATAGGTTAGGTGAGAAATAAGCCAATGTCGTGACCTTTATACTTGCCGGAGCGCAGCGCCCATCATATCTGTTAGCGGCGCCTGTTCCTGTAGTAGCAGCAAGCAGGTAGTCAGGCTGCTTGCTGATCTTAAACTACGGTGCAAAGTAAGCGCAATCATGTTACCGGTTAATTACTGTAATGTTAACTTACTGTTAATAAATCGCCTGATTGGCTATTATTTATAAATCGGCATCCAAGTATAAATCAGTAGTTTATCGTTTACCGGAACAGCTGCTTGCCGGAAGCGTAATGCTGGCGTAACGGCTGCATAAACTATCCTTAATATAGCGTTAACCTATACTTAATTTTACGGGCTGATCCTTAACCGTATCGTAATGCTTTCATAATCATTGCCTAATGTGTGGCCGCTACTTTTGCAGCGAGACTAAAACACAGTAACGCAATGAAATTCCTATTTACACTTCTCACCATAATTGCCACTACATTATACGGGTTTGCGCAGCAAGGCACGCTGGCTGGTAAGGTAACCGACAAAACCACAGGCGAAGCCATCATTGGCGCCGTCGTTTTTATCAAAGGCTCCGCTAAAGGAACGGCCACGGATATGGAGGGCAAGTATAGCCTGCCCCTGGAAGCCGGGATCTATTCGATAACCATCTCTTCCCTTTCCTATAAGCCTGCCGATCAAACCAACATCAAAATAGAGGCTGGTAAAACAACCACGCTCGACGTGCAGATAGAGGAAAACAGCACCCTGATCCAAACGGTCTCTATTGTGGGCACCCGCCAGACCAATACGGAAATGGCGCTGATGAAGGATCTCAAACAAAGCGAGATCGTGGTAAGTGGCGTGTCGGGGGAGCAGATCGCTAAATCGTTGGATCGGGATGCAGCGGCGGTGGTGCGGCGCATACCGGGCGTAACCGTGATGAACGACCGCTACATTATGATACGCGGTCTGAGTGAGCGCTATAACACGGTGATGCTCAACGACGCGCTTACGCCAAGTACCGAAACTGATTCCCGCGCGTTCTCTTTTGATGTGGTGCCGACCAGCGTGCTGGACCGCATCCTGGTGTTCAAGTCGGGTTCGCCGGAACTGCCGGGCGAGTTTGGCGGGGGCGTGATCAAGATCTACACCAAGAACTTTGCTGATGAAAACACCACCAGCCTGGGGATAACAGGCGGTTATCGGAGCGGCACCACCTTCCAGAACTTCAAGACCTACAACGGCGGCAAAACAGACTTCCTGGGCTTTGATGACGGAACACGCGCGCTGCCTTCTTCTTTTCCAGGCAACCTGAACACCGTCAGTAACAACGAGCTGACCAACATCGCCCGGAAACTGAGCAATAACTGGGGGTTGAAAGAGGCCGGTGCCATACCGGATCTGCGCCTTTCGCTGGGCCTCAACCGTCGCTTTGACCTGGGAAGTATAGACATCAGCAATATCTCCTCCATCTCATACAGCAACACCAGCCAGTACAACAAGGTGAATCGTTTCCGCTACTACAAGTGGTACGAAGGTATGCCGGCATCGCAGCGTACTGAGTACCAGTACCTGGACAAGGAGTATAGCCAGAATGCCCGACTGGGCGTGATCAGCAACTGGTCGTTCCGGCTGAACAACAACAATAAACTCGAGTTCCGGAACCTGTTCAACCAACTAGGTCAGAGCCAGGTGATCGAGCGAAGCGGTTACCAGCAAAGCAACGACGTAGACGTGCAGAACGTGGCGCAACGTTACGAAAGCCGCACCATTTACTCCGGTCAGTTACAGGGCACCCACGATCGAAACGACGATAAAACAACCTATACCTGGACAGCAGGCTACAACTATACCAACCGCAACGAACCCGATTACAGAAGAATCCGGTCGCAGCGGGCAGCCGGCACCGGGAATCCTTTTGAATGGGTGATCCCCTACGCAGCTTCTACGTTTGACGCGGGCCGTTTCTACTCTGACTTGCATGAGAACGCCTTTATCGGGAGCGCGCAGGTAGAGCATAAATTTACCAAGGGAGATACCTTAACAGAAAACCAGCCGAAGATTCGGGCCGGCGTGTATGCCGAGCGAAAAGACAGAACGTTCGACGCGCGCTGGATGGCTTATACCGTAGCGGACCCTTCTCAGTTCAACGCCAGCCTGCTTACACAGCCGCTCTCGCAGCTCTTCACACAGGAAAATATTAACCCAGCCACGGGCTTCAGCCTGAAAGAAGGCACCAACCCGACCGACCGTTACGATGCGGCCAATACGTTGGTAGCCGCTTATATAGGAGGGTCGCTTCCGGTGCAGGACAAGCTGAATCTTTCCGGTGGGGTGCGGGTAGAGTATAACCGCCAGCAACTGGAGACTACCCGCTTCGGTGGCGTGCCGGTAAAAGTAGATAACCCAATCACCAGCTTCCTGCCATCGCTGAACGCTACTTATAATTTAACGCAACGTTCCCTGCTGCGTGGTGGCTACAGCGTGAGCGTGAACCGGCCGGAGTTCCGGGAGTTGGCACCCTTTGCCTACTACGACTTCCAGATGAATGCCGAGATACAGGGCAACGAGGATGTCACCACAGCCACCATCCACAATGCGGACGTTCGCTACGAATTTTATCCGAACCCAACTGAAATGATCTCCTTCGGAGCCTTTTACAAGTATTTCAAAAACCCGATCGAGACCTACATTCTGCCCTCTTCCAGCAATTCCATCTTCGAAACGAATAATGCGCAAAGTGCCCAGAGCTACGGCATCGAGACAGAGATCCGGAAGTCGTTCCTGAATCTCTCGAACAGCAGCCTGATCCAGAACATGAGCCTGGTGCTGAACGCTTCTCTGATCGACAGCAAAATAAACCTGGGGAATAAAGCCGAAAACCAGGCAAAAGAAAGAGCCATGTATGGCCAGTCGCCTTTCATTGTGAATGCGGGAATCTACTACCAGGACGATGCGAAAGACCTGCAGGTGAACCTGCTCTACAACGTGATCGGCAAGCGCATCTTCGCGGTAGGCGATAACGACGCGCCGTCGGTGTACGAAATGCCGCGCAACGTGCTCGACCTCTCCATTACAAAAGGCATCGGCCGCCACCTGGAACTTAAAGCGGGCATTCAGGACATTCTGAACCAGAAAGTAAGGCTCGTGCAGGACTCCAACAACGACGCCAGGATCAGCAGTGTGGATGATGACTACACAACGTTCCGCCGCGGCAGCTACTCCACCCTCGGGGTTAACTACAAATTTTAAGCAACTATAATCAAACAAGACAACAACCTATAACCATGAAAATGATGAAAAAAGGAAGCACATTACTATTACTGGCTCTTTTAGGTGTAGCCACCGTATCCTGCGACGACAAGAACGACAGCGACACGGTAACACCGATCGATCAGACAACCGGTGTGGTGGAGCTTAGCGGCAATATCACAGCTGACATGACGCTGAAGGCAGACAAGAAATACTTGTTGAAGGGATTTGTCTACGTGCAGGCGCCTGCCAAACTAACCATCGAGCCAGGCACCATCATCAAAGGCGATAAGAATACAAAAGGCTCTCTGATCATCGAGCGCGGCGCGCAGATTATTGCTCGCGGTACTGCCGATAAGCCGATCGTTTTCACTTCCAACGAAGCCAAAGGTGCCCGCAAAGCCGGCGACTGGGGCGGCCTGATCATACTGGGTAATGCGCCCGTAAACCTGGGTAGCTCCGCAGCCATCGAGGGTGGCGTAGACAGAATGTATGGGGGCAGCAAAGCCGATGATAACTCGGGCGTGCTCAAGTATGTGCGCGTGGAGTTTGGCGGCATTGCTTACCAGACCGATAACGAGATCAACGGCATCACTTTGGGCGGCGTGGGTAGCGGTACAGAGATTGACTTTGTACAAGTATCTTATAGCGGCGATGATTCTTTCGAGTGGTTTGGGGGCAACGTGAATGCCAAACACCTGGTCGCTTACAAGAATGTAGACGACATGTTCGATACCGACAACGGTTACTCCGGCACGCTGCAGTACCTGGTAGGGATCGCTGATCCGAATGTGGCCGACGTATCGAGCTCCAACGGTTTTGAGTCGGACAACGATAGCAAAGGCACCACCAACGGCCCGGTGACAAGCGCCAGGTTCTCCAATGTGAGCTTGTTCGGCCCGCTGGCTACGCCTACCACTACCGTTAACTCACAGTTCGCCAGTGGCATGCACATCCGCCGCAACAGCAGTATTTCGGTTTACAACTCGGTAATTGCAGGCTGGCCAAAAGGTTTGCTGCTGGATGGTGTGGCTACGGCAAGTAACGCCACCAACAACACACTGCAGTTCAAGAACAACGTGATCATTGCTTCGACTACTCCGCTAAACGTGAAGGATAACCAGTTCGACATCAATGCCTGGTTCACAAGCAACAACAACGCGCAGAAAGCAGCCAATGCCGATATGAAAGTAGAAGGTTCGTTTAAGCAGGCTGGTGCACCGACTTTTGTGCCTGGTGCCGGTTCTGAGCTGCTAACAGGTGCTGACTTTACCGGACTGGCAGGCTTTGAGCAAGTGGCCTACAGAGGCGCTTTCGGTGCAACTGACTGGACTGCCGGCTGGACTAACTTTGATCCTGTTAACGCGGATTATTAATCCCTCAAACAGATACAGGCTGCAGATGTATGGGTGAGAACATTCGGTGCAGTCTGAGCGGATCGGCTTAGTCTCCCGGTTTGCGAAGAGCCCGCCAGGTATGGCGGGCTCTTTTATGTGAGGAGAAGTATAGCAAGTATAAGCACCCAGCCGAAAGCCAGCTTTGCGGCCCTGCAGAAATGTGTTAGGCAAGTATAAATCCAGTTAAGTAAGCTGATCGTTAGCTGATCGGCACTTTGCGCAGGATGGCTTCGATAAAATCTTTGGTGGCGATGCCGTCGGCTTCTGCTTCGTAGTTGAGGATAATGCGGTGGTTCATCACATCGTGCGCGACCTCTTTGATGTCCTCGGGCAGCACATAATCGCGCTCGTCAAAGTAGGCCACGGCTTTGGCAGCCCGGTTCAGGGAGATGCTGGCGCGCGGCGATACGCCAAACTGAATGTAAGGCGCAAAATCAGCCAGGTCATACTCGGCCGGCCGCCGCGTGGCAAACACCAGCTCGATGATGTAGCGCTCCAGCGTTTCGGAGATCTGTACTTGGTTTATCTCGTTGCGTATGTCGAAAATATCCTGCTTGGAAAGCACTTTATTCACCGAGTCGTTAAACGACATGTTGGCCATGCGGCGCATGATCTCCAGTTCATCGGCCTTTTTAGGGTAGTCGATGTATACTTTCATCATAAAGCGGTCTACCTGTGCTTCAGGCAGGGGATAGGTGCCTTCGTGCTCCACGGGGTTTTGCGTGGCCAGTACCAGGAACGGCAGATCCAGGTCGTAGGTGGTTTCGCCAATGGTTACTTGCTTTTCCTGCATCGCCTCCAGCAGCGCCGACTGCACTTTGGCCGGCGAGCGGTTTACTTCGTCGGCAAGGATGAGGTTGGCAAAGATAGGCCCCTTCTTCACCTCGAACTTAGAGGCATTCTGGTTATAGATCATCGTGCCGATGAGGTCGGAGGGGAGCAGATCGGGCGTGAACTGGATCCGCTGGAAATCCAGGCGCAAAGCTTTGGACAGCGAGTTGATGGTCAGTGTTTTGGCCAGGCCGGGCACGCCCTCCAGCAAAATGTGGCCGCCGGTAAATAAGCCGATCAGCAAGCGGTTGACCATATACGACTGGCCAACCACCACTTTGCCCACTTCACTTAGCACCTGCTTAATCTTCTGCTGGTTCGCCTTCACTTTGTTCTGGTACGTCAATTCATCTGCTAGCATACTGTATCCGGACTATAAACACCGAAAGATAGCGATAATACGACATTGATGCCAAGTTATTGCGTTACAGGCGCGGAGGGCAGAAAAAAAGCGCCGGGCTAGGCGCTTAAACTATAAACCGGTTGCTCCAGCGGCTGGGCTGCTGTTTCGGGCGCCGTTTGCTTTAGCCGGTTAATGCGGTCTTGTTGTGCCTGCCGCACCATTTCTATGAGGCTGCTCGCGTGGCTTTCTTCCACTTCCAGCGGCAATACCAATACCTGGTCGGCCGAAAAAATGTGGATGCGGCGGTAGCGCGTCATCAGAAACAGGGTAATAAAAAAGCCGCTCAGCAAGGCAAACGAATCGTTGAAATAAACAGCCAGGGCAGAGGCAATGCTTAACGAGAGGTAAAGGCTGTTGCCGGTGGCTTTTACTTTCCATGCTTCAATATCTTCCAGAAACAGGAATTTGTTTCTGCGGAAAGACCAGGGAGCAAAGCGTTGAATAACACGGTGGGTAGTAAGCGCCAGTCTTTTATCCACTGTTTGAATCAGGTATTGCTCCCCTGCTAAAAGCCTAGTATTAACCATGGCTGAAGGGGTATTAAGTTTGATATGTTTTGGGTAGCGTAGGCACGTCAGTATCACAGCTTTCGGTATAGGTTCATAATCAAGATTCCAAAAGCCACCAAATGGTTGCATTCATTGTGCTGCATGCAAATATATACTTTTACTCTGCAAGCACCTATGGATAATTGCACTATATGTACGGCTTTGTCATAAAACCGGTTAACCAATGTTTTAACAGGCTTTCAATAAATATAATCGGTATCCTGTTGTGCGCAGCAAAAAAGTAAAGGCCCCACCGGGTTGCAACCGGAGGGGCCTTTTGATAAGCTGGGTAGAAATATGGTTTTAGGCTGAAAGGTAAAAATCACCCTCGAAGCCATGGGCGCGCTGGTTCTTAAAGCGCGTGATGTCGGTTTGCATGTTGTCGTAAATCTCCTGAATTTCTTCCGATTCCTCTGTCAGGGGCTTGATGTGTTCGCTTAGCAACTTGGCCGCCAAAGGGTAAAACTTAGAATCATCGGTATTCTTGGCGTTCACTTTAAAGGAACTTACCGCATTTTCCAGTTTTTTCAGCAAAGGGTATTTGCCTTTGTACTCCTGAATGGTGTCGCGGAGTTTTTCCCTTATCATCAGGTACAAATCCTCCTCAAACGTCATCCCAAAGTCGTCGTCCTCTTCTTCGTCATCAAAGTTGTTGTAAGCGAAGTCGTCGTCATAATCCAAATCGTCTTTCATGGCTGATAATAGGGTTAATATAATAATAGTTACGGTCGTGCGTGCACTTTGTGTCGCGGCAGGGCCTGTAAGAGCGGCAGCATTGGCGCCATTTCAGGCCTTGCCGGCAACAGCATCCGGCAAAGCAGCTGCATAATTAATGTTTCACATGCTTATTTCCAACTCCGTACGTGGCCTCTTTGCGTGTGTTTCAGAAGATTTTGTGAATGCCCCTGAAACAGCCGCCGCTATCCTGCTGGCACTAAGTAAAAAGCCGTAAAAACAAAAACGCCCCGGAAAGCCGGGGCGCTGTATGAAAGAGGTGCCTGTTAAGCGAATTTCCGGTCGATCAGGCGCAGCAATTTCTGGACATGCTCCTGTTTCCTGCTCCAGTCATACTTAGAAGCCAGCTGCTGCTGCACGTACTGGTGCGCCTGTGCGGCGCTCTGCATCGCATCCAGCGTCTGGATGGCCTGGTAGTAGGTCAGGTTGTCGCCTTCAAACAATTCGTTTATGAAGCTGAAACGCTGGTTAATGGAAATGGAGTTTTTCAGCGATTCGATTCTACGGTTGCTGTGGGCATCTGCCAGCGAGGCTGGCGCCGCTGCTTTCCGGAAGTTATCGTTCAGGGTCGGGCGCTTGTTTGCCTCGGCCTCCTCTTCGTCCTCCGTCTCGTCTTTGGCCGATGTATACGCCGGGCGCACCGGCACCGGTGCCTCGCGCTGCGCCGTGTGAATAGGCGCGACTACGTCTTTTTCTTCCTCAGGGGCAACAGGGGTAGGCTTAGCAGGTATGGCTGGTGCGGACGTGGCGCTCTTGCCGGTCAGTTCTTCGGGTGTAAGGGGCAGCAGGGGAGCAAAGCGGGTTACCAGCTCATCTAACGTGGTACGGCTGCCCTGGTTGGCGTTCACATACAGCCGGAAGCGGCTCAGGATATAGTCACGGTCGCGGTTTGTAGGCGAAAGTGTTTCCACAAAGCCCGCAAACAGCGGTTTGTCAATATCAATGTATTTGAGGTTTTCCTGCAATTTGGGCAGGGTGATCTCTTCTTGTATGCGCAGGAATTTCTCCTCGAATGTGCTTACCGGGTCCAGCACTACCAGAAACGTGTCGTAAATGGCCTTTTGCAGCAGGGGCTCGAAGGCGTTGCGCTTCATCAGGATCTTGCGCGAGAGCACGTTCATAAAGTGCAGCAAAGCCTCTTTTACCTCCTCGTGCTCATAATCGAAGTAGGGGCTGCGCAGGTTAGCCATCTCGTGGTGCCAGCGGAGCAGCAGTTCCTTTATCACGAAAAGATTAACCTGCTTGACGGGGGTAAAGCCCATCAGCTGAGGGCCATTCAGCGTATCGTAAGAGGCAAAATGACGGTCGCATAGCAGATTTGCCAGCTGTTTGCTGTACCGTTCCAGGTGTAATTGATTATATTTGTCTTCCATTGGGTTTTCCTTCGTCTGTAAAGATATAAAATTAATATGCCAAAGTTGTTAGTGCAAAACCTCGGTGGCCGCCAAATTACGGTGGAGCCGGGGCAAACGCTGCTTCGTGCCATTCAGGCCCAGGGCATCGACTGGATGCACGCCTGCGGAGGCAAAGGCCGCTGCACTACCTGCCGCATCATCGTAAAGGAAGGCCTGGCGCATTTCAGCCCGCTTACGGACAGCGAACGCCGCTACCGTGAGAAAGGCCGCCTGAAAGATAACGAGCGATTGACGTGCCAGTGTACATTAGAGAGCGGCAATGCGAGCGGCCGCGTGCCGAAACAAACGCAATTGCCACACCTCAAGTATAGTTAGAAAGTTAAAGAGTTAGAAAGTTAGAAAGGTAAGGAGCTAGAAAGTGTTGAGGATGATCATCCAGCAATTTAATCAACCAACCATTTAACAATTCAACAATTTAACAACCAACAACCAACAACCAGCCATTAAGCCATATACCAAATTAAATGTTTATAGAACCCCGCGTAGGCAATAAAAGCCACGCCCACAGGAGAGGATGGATAGAAGTGATCTGCGGGTCGATGTTTTCGGGGAAAACCGAAGAGTTGATCAGGCGGCTGAACCGTGCCAAGATCGCCAGGCAGAAAGTGGAGATCTTTAAACCTACCATCGACAAGCGTTACCACGACCTGGATGTGGTATCACACAACGACAATGCCATCCGCTCTACGCCCATTGATTTTGCCCAGGATATGCTGCTGTTGGGCGGCAGCTGCGATGTAGTGGGGATAGATGAAGCTCAGTTTTTCGACGATGGCCTGGCCGAAGTATGCGTAAAGCTGGCCAACAGCGGCGTACGCGTGATTGTGGCCGGCCTGGATATGGATTACCTTGGTAACCCCTTCGGGCCGATGCCTGCCCTGATGGCCGTGGCTGAGTACGTAACCAAAGTGCACGCCATTTGTGTGCAGTGCGGCGATATTGCCACCTACTCGTTCCGTAGCGCTGCTTCTGAAGCACAGGTGCTGCTGGGCGAAACCGACTCGTATGAAGCCCGCTGCCGCCACTGTTTTCAGGAAGGCCTCAGGGGTAAGAAGTAAACTGACCACCGCCCCGTGAAAAGCATCCTCCTGCTTCAGCTTAAAAAACTACCGGTGCTGCTGCAACTGGTGCTGGGGCTATCCGGGCTTTTGTGGGGGCAGCGGGTGCTGGCGCAGAGCCGCCTGCCGCTTGGCTCCTGGCAGCTGCATGTGCCCTACCAACAAGGCAAAGCTGTAGCCTACGCCGGCGATAAAGTATACCTGGCCGCCCAGCAGGGGCTTTTCTACTACGACAAAGAATTCAACGCCACGCAGCCCATCACAAAAACAGACGGTTTGCACGAGCAGCAGATCAGCGCCATCCAGTATGATGAAGCCACGGGCACGCTCATCATTGCTTACAAGAGCACCAGCATCGACCTGCTGCGTGGAAACGAGATCAGCAACATCAGCGACATTTACCGCAAAGCCATTTCGGGCCCCAAGGCCATCAACAGCATACTAGTGCACAACAAACTGGCCTATCTGTCCTGCTCGTTCGGGGTGGTGGTGCTGGATTTACAGCAGCTGGAAGTCCGGGAAACGTACAGTAACCTGGGGCCCGGGGGCACGGCAGTAAACGTGCAGGCGGCCGCCATCCGCAACGATAGCCTGTACCTGGCCACCGGCGCAGGTATACTGGCCGCACAGCTCTCGGGTACAAACCTGCAGGATTTTCGTAGCTGGAATCCCCTGAATAACGGCCTTGCCGCAGCGGCGCAGGTTAACAGCTTCGCCATCTATAACCAGGTTCTTTATGCAGGCACCAATGCACAAGGCGTGTACGCGCTTAGCAGCAAGCAGTGGGAGCCGGTGGCAACGCTGGGCACAGCTATGGCAAACGTTTCAGCCGGGGCTGGCTACCTGGTAGTTACCGGCGCCAGCAGTGTGACGGTATTGCAGCCTGACGGGAAGCGGGTAACATTAGCATCTGACCTGTTAAAAAGCCCGCAGGCAGCGGTGGCCGGAGCTGACGGGAAAGTATGGGTAGCAGACGCAAGCCACGGCTTGGTGCGCCTGGACCTGAACGGAAATGCCACCGCCTTTGCACCGAACGGCCCCTTTGCCAGCGATGTTTTCCGGGTGTATGCTGCCGCCGGAAAGGTGTATGCGCTGAGTGGCGGCTATGATCAGAACTACCTGCCCCTCGGCAACCGCAATGGCATTTACGAATATGCCAGTGGCACCTGGCAGAACTATAATTCCTTCTTATATCCTGAACCTAAGGACCTGGCACCGGCCACGGATCTGGTGGATGCTGTCTATAACCCGGGTACCGGCAAATTATACATTGGGAGCTATGGCAATGGCCTGCTTGCTTGGGGCGGCCTAAAGCAGAACAAACGCTACGATAAAACCAACAGCCCACTGCTGGCTTCCAATGGAACAGCAGACGGTGTGCGCATTACGGGCGTGGCGGTAGATCAGGATGCAAACGTATGGGTCGTGGACCGGAACCAGCTGCCCAAAGTGCCGGGCCTGCATGTGCTGCACCCCGATGCTACCTGGCAATCTTTTACGCTGCCGGGCGTGCCCGACGGCACCAACCTGGAACAGGTGCTGGTGGATGATTTTGGCGTGAAGTGGCTTTCAATTGCCCGTTACCGGAATACCCGCACCGGACTGGTGGTTTTTGATGAAAAAGAGAACCGCGTGCGTACGCTTTCAGTGGGGGAGGGGAACGGCGGCCTGCCCGATGGCGCTGTGTATAGTATAGCCAAAGATCTGATGGGCTATATCTGGGTAGGTACCGGCAACGGCGTGGGCGTATACTATAACCCGGGCTTTGTTTTTGAGACGCAGCCCTACGATGCCCGTATCCCAATTATTGCGCGCCGGCCGCTGCTGGACGGACAGGTGGTGCGAAGTATAGCCGTGGACGGTGCCAACCGCAAATGGATGGGCACCGACAACGGCCTCTGGCTTTTCAGCCCCGACGGTGATGAGTTGATCCGGCATTTTACAACCCAGAATAGCCCGTTGCCTTCCGATAAGGTGCAGTCGGTAACGGTAGAGCACCAGTCCGGCGAAGTGTTTGTAGCCACTGATGCTGGCATTGCCTCGTACCGCGCCGAAGCCACTATCACCGAAAACCCCCCTGCCTGTGCCTACGTGTTCCCAAACCCGGTGCGCCGCGATTACACAGGTATGGTGGGTGTCTCGGGCTTGCCCAACAATGCCGATGTGCGTATTACCGATATTACGGGCACGCTGGTGTATAAAACGCATGCTACCGGCGGCACTTTGGCCTGGGATGTGCGCGATTACAACGGCAAGCGTGTAAAAGCCGGCGTATACCTGGTGATGAGCTCGGACGGGAAAGGCGGCCACGCGTGTATCACCAAAATAGCGGTGCTGGAGTAACCAGGTATGAAAATAGCCACTAAGCCCTACTTGCAAGGTGCCGGGGAAGTATAACAGAAGTATGCGTTGAGAGAATGCTTGTGCAAAACGAGTCCCGCTTTGAAGGGGGTAAGGGGATAAAAAGCAGTTGCAAATGCAGCTCTGTACTGAAGTTTAAAACGCGTGCTACATGATCTCTCTGCATGTATGGCCGCAAGTATAAACATCCCCCTTCAAAGCGGGATAATATTGCCGCATATCAAGTTACCTTTCGATTTATATCTAACTAAATAACGTTATTTGTCCTGAGTCCTTTGTCCAGAAGTTCTTCAACAAAAACAGGACATCCAATTGACTTATACTTGCGTCTAATCACTTATGCTGGTCAAAACTAGGGGCGTTGTCCTCAACTATATCCGGTTCCGGGAGTCATCCATCATCACCAAAGTATACACCGAGGCACTAGGCGTGCAGTCGTATATTGTAAACAGCGTGCGCAAAAAAGGAAGCGGCTCGCGCATGGCCCTGTTCCAGCCGTTCACCCTGCTCGACATGGTGGTCTATACTTCGCACAAAGGCGGTATTACGCGCATCTCAGAGTATAAATCGGCTTATGCCTTTTCTACTATCCCGTTCGATATCCGCAAGAGCAGCATCCTGTTATTTCTCTCCGAGATGGTGTCGCGCACGGTGAAGGAGGAGGAGGAGAACCCAGCCCTGTTTCATTTCCTGTATAATGCCATCATCTTTTTTGATGAGCAGCGGCAGGGGTATGAGAACTTCCACCTGGTGTTTCTGTTGCAGCTCAGCTCCCACCTGGGTTTTGGGCCAAGCTCGGGCGCCGAAATTGTGGAGCAGGTAGCCTTTACAGCCAATGCCCAGAGTGCTACGTCGGCCCCGACCATGCTGGCCATGCAGGCGTACGAAGACTATTTCGATCAGCTGCTGCGCCAGCCGGAGCAGGCCGGCATTCCGAACGGCAAAGTGCGCCGCGAACTACTGGCGGTGCTCATCCGCTATTACCAGCTGCACGTAGACCGGTTAGGCGAAATAAAATCGCTGGCCATCCTGTCGGAGGTGCTGGCGGAATAAAGGAAGTATAAAGCGGCAAAGTATAAAACAACAAAGGGCGACACTTCCGTATCGCCCTTTGTTGTTTTACAGGTATAGCAGGTAGCTATTTTACACTGATCGCCTTGATCTCGAATATCAGTACGGCACTTGGCGGTACGGAACCTCGCCCGCGTGGGCCATAGCCCAGGTGTGAGGGGATAAACAAGTGGGCCTCTTCGCCGACTTTCATCAGCTGCAGGCCTTCGTCCCAGCCTTTTATTACCTGGCCGGCACCCACTACAAACGAAAAGGAATCTCCCCGGTCATAAGATGAGTCGAAGGTGGCGTTGTTCACAAATTTACCAATGTAGTGTACCTCTACTTCGTCTCCGGCTTTTATCTGCACGCCTGTGCCGGGCACATCGTTCAGGTAGTATAAGCCGCTGCTGGTACGCACCACAGCGGTGGTATCCACTTTGTTGAGGCGGAAATACTGGCGGATCGTCTGCTCGTCGAGCTTTTTCTGGCCCTCTACGTCAAACGTATACGGGTCTACCGTGTCGCCGCAGGAAGCAAACGAAACCGAGAGCACCAGGAAAAGAAGCGCCTTTAGCAGGGAGCTTGCTTTTACGTTTTGCAGGTTGATGAATGGGAAGGACATGGTAAACGGTATTTAAAGGATTCGTTATTTCTGCACGTCAACAAGCTCCACGTCGAAACGCAGGATAGAGTTGCCGGGCATTTCCGGTCCGCGGTCCTGCTCGCCGTAAGCCAGCGGAGACGGGATGAGCAGAATGGCTTTGCTGCCTTTGTTGAGTTTCTGAAGCGCCTCGTCCCAGCCTGGTATTACCTGGCCCTGGCCCAGCGTGAAAGAGAACGGCTGACCACCTTTGTACGATGATTCCAGCTCTTTGCCATCCAGGAAAGAAAGCTTGTAGTGTACGGTTACTTTGTCGCCGGCAGTGGCGTCAGCGCCTTTGCCTGGCTCGGTTACAATGTAATAAACGCCGGCATCGGTCTTTTTAGCGTTTGCCAGGTTCTTTTCTTTGAGGTACTGCTGGATCTTGGCATCGTCGATCTTCAGCTGCTCTTTGGCATGTGCCTGCGAGGCAACCATCTGCTCCTGCATGATCTTCTGCTGGTCGGCCATGGCCTCCTGCTGCGACTGTACTTTGTCTACTTTGATAAAGAAGGTCATTTTAGAACCAGGCTTGATGAACGGAGGCATCGGCTGGCCGCCAAATGTTTTGGCAAACAGCGAGTCAGCGCTGATCTTGAACACACCGCTATCGCCAGGCGACATCATCATCAGGGCATTCTCCAGGCCACCTTTAAAAGAAGGCTCCATTACCGGGATCATCAACGGCACTTTCTGGGTATGCGAGTCGAACAAAACAGAGTCTGCTTCATTTTTGTAGAGCATCTGCATGGTTACCACCTGGCCTACTTTGGCACCGGTCGAGTCGCCTTTGGCCACTTCGCCTTTGTTCTCGTAAGCGCCTTTTTCGTTCTTCTCATAAATCTTATAAGTCAGGCCGTCGGCCGAAGTATAAAACTCGTCTTTTTTGTTGCAGGATTGCAACATCAGGGCACCAGCTAATACTGGCAGCAATAATTGGGTTTTAGATAACATTAGCTTATTTATTCGTTGGGTTGATACTTTTTAATTAAACTGCGTGTACCAGTTTGTCCTGGTAGAGGGGCAGCAGGCTTTCGAACTTTGCTACGGTTGCCTCCAGGCTGTCCAGCGACATGCCGCCGGCTGCATTTTTGTGGCCGCCACCGTTAAAATGATCGCGGGCAAACTCATTGGCCGAAAAGTTGCCTACCGAGCGGAACGACATCTTCACCATCTCCGAGCGGTCGATGATCAGGGCTGCAAACACAATGCCTTCAATAGAAAGGGCGTAGTTTACCAGGCCTTCGGTGTCGCCGGTCTTTGAGTCGTAGGCTTTCAGTTCTTCTTTGGTAATGGCAATGTATGCCGTCTTATACTCAGGCAGCACCACCAGTTTGTCTTTAAGGGCATAACCCAGAAAGCGCAGGCGCAGTTCCGTGGAGCTGTCATAGATCAGGCGGTGAATGTTGGAGGTCTGCACGCCAATGTGCAGCAGGTCGGCAATGATCAGGTGCACATTTTTAGACGTGCTCGGGTGCCGGAAAGAGCCCGTGTCGGTCATAATACCGGCATACAGGCATTCGCCGATGTTGGTATCGATCAAGTCGCCGTCGCCCATCTCCTTTATCAGGTCGTACACCAGCTCGGCCGTAGCGGCGGCATTGGTGTCGGAGTACGCCAGGTCGGCAAATCCTTCAGGCTGCAGGTGGTGGTCAATCATCACCTTGGTGCCTTTGGCCTGCCGGATATACTCGCCTATTTCGTTGATGCGCGAAAGATTGTTAAAATCCAGGCAGAAGATCACCTGCGATTCGTTGACGATGCGCCGTACCAGTTCATCGTTTTGCCCGGAGTAAACAAGCACGTCATCGTTGCCATGCATCCAGTTCAGAAAACCAGGATAGTCAGAAGGGGTGATCACGGTAACGCGGTGGCCTTTCTTTTTAAGGTAGCCGGCAAGGCCCAGCGAAGAGCCAAGTGCATCAGCGTCAGGCTTGTGGTGTGTGGTGATCATCACCTCTTTAGGCTCTTTCAGAAGCTCTTTCAGAGCATTAATATCGTGCATACTGTAAATATGAATCCTCTGAGTAATAAGGATATAAGGCGGCAAATTTCAGAAGAATTTCCTTCTAAAGCAATAGGACCCGGGGTTTTAGAAGCGGCCACTCTCTGGTAATACGCCTGGTTGCGCAGCGGCTGTTTACCAAAGTATAACCTAAAAGTATGCTATAATTTTGCGAAATGCGCTACTTTTGCATCTTTATATTCGGAGTAAACCCCTTAACCATTCAAGAACCATGGCCGGAAACACCACATTTACAATGATTAAGCCTGATGCAGTGGCGGATAACCACATTGGCGGCATTACCCAGATGATCGAGGAAGGCGGCTTCCGTATCGTAGCGATGAAAAAAACAAAGCTATCAGAAGAGCGCGCCGGAAAATTTTATGAAGTACACAAAGAGCGCCCTTTCTATGGTGACCTGGTAAAATATATGTCATCCGGCCCGATCGTAGCCATGATCCTGGAGAAGGACAATGCTGTAGAAGATTTCCGCAAGCTGATCGGCGCTACAAACCCGGCGCAGGCTGAAGAAGGCACCATCCGTAAGAAATTTGCCAAGTCTATCGAAGCCAATGCCGTGCACGGCTCTGACTCTGACGAGAACGCGCAGATCGAAGGCAACTTCTTTTTTGCTGCCGACGAGCGTTTCTAAGTAGCAGAAAGTATACGTATTGATTTTAAAAGTCCGCCAGGCTGTAAGGTCTGGCGGACTTTTTTTATATTTATACTTTCTAATATTATAAGATGAAAACAAAACCTTACTTACCTTATCTGCTAGGCTGTTTGCTGCTCTGCTGCGCATGCCGGCAAAATGAGCCAGAACCTGATCTTTCCGGTATCACGCAACTTCCTTATTCGTATCTGGCCCCTTTGGGTACGTCTGCTGTCCAAACGTCTATTTCCATTTATCCTAACCCCTTTTTTCAGGATGTAACTGTGGAAGTACAGGCAGCGGAGGGAGAGGCGGCTACGCTTTATTTCTCTGATGAGAAAGGCAAGTATACCAAAAAGATTATGCTGCCTGATGAGAGTAATTCCCACCGGGTGCAGGTAGATTTTAGCAACATGCCCACAGGGATCTATATCTGCGAGGTGAGGCTCTCGGGCAAAGTAAGTAGGTATCGGTTAATTAAAGCCCGCTAAGCGCATGAAGAAACTTTTACTAGCAGCAGCCTTGCTGGCAGCCTTTGCTGCCAAAGCCCAAACAACTACTTATGGATTTACCGGTAGCCTGGGAGCTTTTAAAACAATCAATAGCAGCAGCAGCGCAGGCGCTGATTTTAACTATGCTCCGGGTCTGCAACTCCAATTGGGGAGCTGGGTGCAGCTGCCTGTTTCTGAGAAAGCAACTTTGCAGCTTACCTTAGTGCATTCAATAGAACGGCAGGGCGGAAGCAAAGTCACCATGACAGACGAGAACAGGAACCCTTTAGCAAACGTTAAAACCAGGTATGGTAACCTGGCAATTGGTGCCACTGCCGTATACCTGCGCCACCTCAGCGACAAACTGGCGTTGGGTGCCGGAGCCGGCGTTACATACAAGTATGTTTCGCTTATGGCCGTGCAGGACTTTAAGATGGCAGGCATTGCAAAAGCAGAACTGGCTAAAACTTACGACGACCGGTATCACCGTAAATTCAACGCATACCTGCCGGTAGAGGTACAGTACGGCCTCAGCCCACGCGTAACCCTGCGGGGGCAGTTGCAGGTGCCCCTCAGCAACCGGATAGCTGCCTCCGAATCGGCATTTAAAGAGAGAGACCTGGGCCTGGCAGTTGGTGTAAATTATATCTTGGTCAGGCAATAAATCAAAAAGGCCGGCGCTATAAAATAGCGCCGGCCTTTTCTTTTTTAGATAAATGTTTACTTTCTGGGAACGTCCAGGCGTTGTCCCGGGCGTATCAGGTCGGGGTTGTCGCCAATGGTTTGTTTGTTTGCATCGTAAAGCTTATGCCAGCTGTTGGCATCGCCATACAGTTTTTTGGCGATCTTGGAAAGCGAGTCGCCGCTCTGCACGGTGTACACGTCGTTGTGCGCGGATGTATCAGCCGTAGACGGCATGCTCTGAGCCGTTTGGCCCGGCATTTGCCCTGAAGTGGCTGTGCCTTTCTGGGGCGAGATGTTCGGATTGCCTGTCTTAACAGGCTCCTCTTTTCCCTTCTTAAAAAAATCAAGTAATCCCATATGAAATAAATTTTATGTCAAAGGTTTGTTTATTTGGCAAGCCTTTACCTGCCAGTTGTTTATGATAGTACGCCAAGTGCTCCACATTGTTTTGCCCGGGGCAGGCAACTTAACTATGTGCATGTTTTAGCCGTAATCACACACAGGCCGCCGCCAAGAGGCAGATGGCCTGATATGAGAATGAAGTATAACCTAAAACTATGAACAAGATGAGATTAGCAACACCTAACCGCTACTGGGCGGGCTTATTATTTGGCCTGTATACTTTGCTGCTGGTAAGCTGCGGTAATAAAGACAAAGTAGGAACCGAAAGTATGATCTCCGGCCCGAACAGCAAAACCTGGACCGCCGCCAAAGAGACCAATGCCTCCGGTGATAAAGAAAAGCTGTCGGATGCGGAAAAAGCGCAGAACATGCAGTTCTATTCGGACGGTCGCTTTGCCATGGGCGGCGGTGCTACCCTGCAGACAGGAACGTGGGCCTATGACCAGGCCGGCAAGCAGCTGAGCCTCACTTTTGAGGGACAGAGCCACTCGGAAACATTTGAAGTAGTAAAGCTGACCGATGATGAAATGCGCCTCAAAGCGGCGGATGGCTCGGAGATGGTGATGGAGGCAAAGTAACTTATTGCAGCTAAAACAGTATAGCTTAATGGTTTCGATGAACGGCAGCCTGTGTAAAAGCAGGTTGCCGTTTTTTTATGCCGCTTGCTTTTGCAGCAAAGCACGCATGCGCCACAACCCCAGCACCGGGCCGATCACCAGAAGGCTGAAGACCTGCGTGGGCGCGAACATTGTGAGGAGGTAGCCAGTCAGCTGAATGCTGACAATGGTAATGGCAAAGCCGATTGATGTAACCAGGGTAAGCGCCGTACCCACCAGCCTGGCAGGAGCCGTTTGGGCCGAAAGCGCCGAAAACTGCGGAGAGTCGCCGGCCACCACCACGCCCCAGAACAGCAGGAACGGCAACACCATGCCCGGCAAAGGCAGCAGCCAGGCGCTTGCCACACAACAGGCCCCCGACAGCAGCAGTTGCACAAAGGCCACGCGGGCACTTCCCCAGCGCTCAGACAGGTAGCCGCCGCCAATGCAACCCACCACGCCCGTAGCAATTACGACAAAGCTGTAAACTGAAAGTTGCTGCGCAGGCAGGCCCGGTAAACTAAAGGCAAGTATAAACGGCACAAATGCCCAGAACGTGTAAACCTCCCACATGTGGCCAAAGTAGCCAAAGGCTGCCGCCCGAAAGTCCCGGGCTTTAAATACATCGGCCATGTTGCTCAGCTTAAAAGCGGCACCTTTTTTCAGGTATGGCCCGTCAGGCACCAGCAAATACATCAGCACACCGCCCAGGGCAGCCAGTATACTTACTGCTGCCAGCATGGTTTGCCACGGCAGCGAAGTGCCCAGTCCGCGCAACAGGTGCGGAAAAGCCGTGCCCAGCACCAGCGCACCAACCAGGTATCCGATGGCCTTGCCCAGCTTGCCACTGTACCAGCTTGCCGCTATCTTCATGCCGACCGGGTAAATGCCGGCCAGCAAAAAACCTGTGATCATGCGCAGGAGCAGCACGGTGGTCAGGCTATCTGCTGCAAAGGCTACAAGTGCGTTGGCGCTGGCGCCCAGCAAAGTGCACAGCAAAAACAACAGCCGCGGCGACATCCGGTCAGCCAGCGAAAGCAGGGCAAAGCAGAAGGTGCCGGCAATAAAGCCCAACTGTACCGCCGAGGTCAGCAAGCTTAGCGCATCCTGCTGCAGTTGCAGCGCTTGTTGCAGCTCCGGCAAAACCGCGTTGCCGGCAAACCAAAGCGAGGTGCCTGCAAACTGCGAAAAGACGATAACAGGCAGAATACGCGATGGCGGCATAAGAGGAGTTAGAAAGTTGGGAAGTTAAAGAGTTAGAAAGTTAAAAAGGGAAGATGACTTTCTAACTCTTTAACTTTTAAATTTCTAACTTAAAAGATCGTTTCGGCAAATTTCTGGATGGCTTTGCGGGTCTCGGATGTCCGCTCGAACATGCCCATGTGGCCGGTTTTCTCCAGGAAGTATACCATGCTGTTACCGGGTAGGTGGCATTGCTCCAGGGCTTTATCCAGTGGCACGGCGGCATCTTCTTTGCCAAAGATAAACAGCACCGAAAATTTTGCCGCACGCAGCACATCGGTGCGGTCGGGGCGGTCACGCATGGCGGCAAGAGCACCTATAACGCTTTTCTTTGGCGTAGCACGGCCAATTTCCTTCATCATCTCGATCTCAGGTTTGAGGCGTTCGCGGTTTTCACGGTAGAAAAGAGGCTCCACAAACGGGTTGATAAAGTTCTTGACGCCATGGCGCTCCACGTAGGAGATGGTTTTGTCGCGGTTTTCCTTTTTCTCATCGGTATCGGGCAGGGCGGAGGAGTGGAAAAGACAAAGTCCCTGCAGCAACGGGCCATACTTCTCCGCAAAAGCCATACTCACATAGCCGCCCATCGAGTGCCCGATCAGCAAATACTTTTGAATGCCCAGTTCGTCCAACTGCCGCTTCACATCATCAGCCATACTTTCCATCGTATAGCTGCTCACGGCATGGGTGTTGGCGCCAAAGCCGGGCAGGTCGAGGGCAACGGTCCGGAACTGTTGCTGCAGGGGGCGCATAAAGTCCGTCCATACTTCTTTGCTCTCGCAGAAGCCGTGCAGAAAAACCAATGCGTCGCCGGTACCGGCATCGAGGTAAGTGTTAGCCATTTTTGTCTGAATCAGGATTTACAGGATTTTAGGATGAACAGGATGATCTTCAAAAGTATAAAATGGAGTTAAAATTTGCTTCTACTACCCTTTATACCTGCTGTTGAATATCTTTTTGTATTGCAGGCTGCTTGCTCCAAAATTAATGAGAAGACCTACGGGCATGTTGTAGGCAAAAACATAATTCTTAGCCTGCGCCAGGTGTACGTCTTCCAGGTTTACTAGCGCCTTAAGCTCAACCACGATGTTATTCTCAACTATAAAATCAGCTCTGCGGCTACCTACTTCAACTTTGTTGTAAAATATTGTCTGTTCTTTCTCCCGGTCGAAACCTAACCCGGCATGCTCCAGTTCTATCGCTAAACATCGCTGATAAATTATTTCCTGAAAGCCATTGCCCATAGTGTTATGAACTCTCATGGCACAGCCAATTATTTTAAATGTGAAATCATCCAACTGCATGAAGTCCTATACGACATCAACTATGATTATTTAGTTTTTCAAACAGAAATCCTGTCCATCCTTTCATCCTGTAAATCCTGATTCAGACAAAATAAAAGGTCTCACAAGTATAACACCTGTGAGACCTTTTATCTAAAATTTAAAATCTAACGTCTAAAACCTACGCTATACTTTCACCGGCACGCCCAGCAGTTGGCGAACGGTGTTTTCGATTGCGGTAGGATCGAAGCCGGCTTCTTTCTGAAGTTCCAGCTGGGAGCCGTGCTCGAAGATCGCATCCGGAATGCCCAAGCGTTTTACCTGTGCCGTGTAGCCGTTGTCGACCATAAACTCCAGCACTGCGCTTCCGAAACCGCCGGGCAGGCAGCCGTCTTCCACGGTAATCACCTTGTCATACTTGCTGAAAATATGGTGAAGCAGTTCCTCGTCCAGTGGCTTGGCAAAACGCATGTCGTAGTGGCCCGGTTTGATGCCCTCGTAACCAAGTTTCTGGCAAACATCTACGGCATAGTTGCCGATGTGGCCAAAGGTCAGGATAGCCACTTCTTCGCCTTCCTGCACCGTACGGCCCTTGCCCACTTCGATCAGTTCCAGCGGGGTGCGCCACTGCGGCATCACGCCTTCGCCACGTGGGTAGCGGATGGTAAACGGACCGGCGCCGTCCTGTGAGGCCGTATACATTAAATTGCGCAGTTCCTGCTCGTTCATCGGAGCCGATACCACCATGTTGGGCAGACAGCGCATAAAGGCAATATCGTACGCACCGTGATGGGTAGGGCCGTCGGCGCCGGCAAAACCGGCCCGGTCGAGGCAGAACACCACGTGCAGGTTCTGGAGGCACACGTCGTGCACCACCTGGTCATAGCCGCGCTGCATAAATGAGCTGTACACGTTGCAGAACGGCACCAGCCCCTGCGTAGCTAAACCAGCTGAAAACGTAACGGCGTGCTGCTCGGCAATGCCCACGTCAAAGGCACGGTCGGGCATGGCTTCCATCATGATATTAAGCGAGCAGCCCGACGGCATGGCCGGGGTAATACCCATGATCTTAGGGTTTTGCTCGGCCAGTTCTACCATCGTATGGCCAAACACATCCTGGTACTTGGGTGGCTGCGGCGTGTCAAAATGTTTTTTGTAGATCTCGCCCGTGATCTTGTCGAACGTGCCGGGCGCGTGCCATTTGGTTTGCTCTTTCTCGGCCAGGGCAAAGCCTTTGCCTTTGGTGGTAACGCAATGCAGAATTTTCGGACCCGGAATGTGTTTTAAGTCTTCCAGTACCGATACCAGATGGTTGATGTCGTGGCCGTCGATTGGGCCGAAATAGCGGAACTTCAACGACTCGAACAGGTTGCTTTGCTTGAGCAGGGTAGCTTTAACGCCGCTTTCCACTTTAGAGGCGATGTGCTGTGCATTGGGGCCGAACTTGCTGATTTTGCCCAGCACGTTCCAGATCTCGTCGCGCACTTTGTTATAGGTGCGGGAGGTTGTAATGTCGGTTAAATATTCTTTGAGTGCGCCTACATTCGGGTCAATGCTCATGCAGTTGTCGTTGAGCACCACCAGCAGATCGGCGTTGGCTACGCCGGCGTGGTTCAGGGCTTCAAACGCCATGCCGCCCGTCATGGCACCATCGCCGATCACGGCAATGTGGTGGCGGTTAAACTCGTGCTTATACTTGGAGGCGACCGCCATGCCCAGGGCTGCCGAAATAGACGTGCTGGAGTGGCCTACGCCAAAGGTATCGTATTCGCTTTCTTTGCGTTTTGGAAAGCCGGAGATGCCGCCATACTTGCGGTTAGTATGGAAAATATCGCGGCGACCCGTTAAGATCTTATGCCCGTAGGCCTGGTGCCCCACATCCCACACCAGCTGGTCGTAGGGTGTGTTATAGACATAATGCAGCGCCGTAGTGAGCTCCACCACCCCCAGGCTGGCCCCAAAATGACCGCCATGGATGGAAACAACATCAATGATATACTGCCGTAGTTCCTGGCTCACCTGCAGCAGCTCTTCGGGCTTTAATTTCCGAAGGTCGGCAGGTGATTGAATAGAGGCGAGCAGCTCTCCGGGTTTAATGATCATAGAATTGTCTTTATAGACCTCTAACAAAATAAATCAGCTTTAGTTTACGATCTCCGGCAAAGCAGAAATCATACCCTTTCAACCAATTTGTAAAGGTAATAAAATAAAAAAAACTAGCAGCCCTTTTAGCGCCTTTCCCAACTTACGCAGCCGGTTAATTCAAGTTCTGAAATATAGTATAAACTATATTATTGCCTTTGCGAACCGTTCGGGCCTGCCTCTCAAATGCACAGCCTCCGGACCGGGGTGTGCAAAGTTATACTTGCGCGATGTAAAAGTTGTTCTGAAGGAGGCCGTCCATCGGTGAGGGGCAAGGCTTTAGGCAGCCATAGGCGCATTCTGGCGAAAAAGATTAATTTTGTGGACGGCGCAGCGTTAGGTGTGTAACGGAAGCAGGAGGAAAGAATAGCAACAGGCCAGTAAATCCTCAGGCAGCGATTTATACCTGGCTTATACTTCTGCTGATGCTGCCCGGCATTTTAATGGTATTTGCTTATTAAGACGTATAAAGGTGAGTTTCGAGATTAAATTACCGTTGTTTGAGGGGCCCTTTGACTTGCTGCTCTTCTTTATCGAGCGTGATGAGCTGGACATCCACGATATTCCGATCTTTCAGATCACCAACGAGTTTATCGGCTATATCCGGCAGCTGGAGCAGCTCAACATCGAAGTAGCCAGCGACTTTATCCTTACGGCCGCCACGCTGATGCGCATCAAAGCGAAAATGCTGCTGCCGCGCGCCGATAAAGACGAACAAGGCAACGAGATTGACCCCCGTCAGGAACTGGTGCAGCACCTGCTGGAGTATAAAAAGTATAAAAGCGTTATTCCGGACCTGGCCCAGATGGAGGAGCAGCGCATGGCCCAGGAAAACCGCGGCAACATACACCCTGAGCTGCAGCAGATTGCCAATGCCAACCACTTTGAGTACGAGCTGCAGGACCTGAACCTGTACAAGCTCATGCGGGTGTTCGAAAAAGTGATGGTGCGCTACGAGGAAGAGCAGAACCGGCCCAAGCATACCGTTATTACCTACCCTTATACCCTGGAAGAGCAGCGGGACATTATTCTGCACATGGTGCAGCAGCGCCGCCAGCTCGCTTTCTCACAGCTCATTGCCGAGTTCCCGGACAAAATAGGCATGATCTTCAACTTCCTGGCTATTCTCGACATGCTGCAGCTCAACATAATTGGCGTGGAAGTAGGCGAGGGCTTCAACGATTTTATTATTACCAGGGCAGAAGGGCAGGCCACCCAGGTAACACAACTGTTTGTCGAATAGCCAGCACAATCGTTGGTTAAATGCCCGGTAAGCCTCGTATAGCACTTACCCGGCACAACCTAATTTGTTTTTTGCCCTGCGCCGCGCCGCAGGCAAAGAGCCGCACTACCTACATGGACCAGAACAAGAAGACCATATTAAAAAGCTTTAGCCCTGTTAAGATCCTGATACCAGTGTTGTTGGGACTTGCCGCTACGGCCTGGCTTTTTATCAAGGATGATAAGCTCAACGACCTGAAAGGCATTACCGAGGCGCACTGGGGCTGGCTGCTGGCCGCCATCGTGGTGCTCATCATCCGCGATGCCGGCTACATGTACCGCATCCGCCACCTCACCGACAAGTTTCTGACCTGGCGCAACAGCATCGATGTGATCATGCTCTGGGAATTTGCCTCGGCCGTTACCCCATCGGTGGTGGGCGGCACCACGGTGGCGACCATCATCCTTAACAAAGAAGGCATTCCGCTGGGCAAGTCGCTGGCTTACGTCATGTTCACGGCCGTGCTCGATAACATGTTCTTTATACTGGCCGCACCCATTGCCCTGCTGGCCACGCAAGGAGAGGTGTTCCCTACCTTTGGCCTGGACCCTTCCTATATTTCGCAACTCAAAGCGGCCTTTTACATCAGCTACGGCCTGATAGCAGTGTATACCTTTATGATGATCTATGCGCTGTTTATCCGGCCCCGTGCTTTTAAATGGCTGTTGCTCAAAATAACGTCTATCCGTTTTCTGCGCAAGTGGCGGGTAAGCGCTTTCCAGCACGGCAATGAAATTATCTGGGCTTCCGAGCAGCTGAAAGGCAATACGGCCGGCTACTGGACCAAGGCGATCGTGTCTACTTTATTTGTCTGGTGCGCGCGTTATTTCTTACTAAACTGCCTTATTGCCGCTTTTGTAGACATCAGCCTGAGCGAACACCTGCTCATCATTTCCCGCAACCTCATTTTCTGGATCGTGATGCTGATCGCTATTACGCCGGGCGGCGCAGGCATTGTGGAGATGGCTTTTCCGAGCTTCTTCGGCTTGTTTCTGGGTGCCTACAGCAGCATTGTGGTGGTGCTCTACCGCCTCATTACCTACTATCCGTACCTGGTGCTGGGCTCCATTTTCCTTCCAAAATGGATCGCCAAGGTATTCGGCAGGCAGCAGGAGACTGAAGTGCGGGTATAGGCTAGCGGCTACCCAAGCACTAATCATGTAGCACTACTAAGTATAAAATGAAAGCCATCATTATAGGAGGAGGTATTGGCGGTTTGTGTGCAGCTATTGCCCTGCAGCAGCAACAGATCACAACCACGGTTTACGAAGTGGCGCCGGAACTGAAACCCGTGGGTGCCGGCGTAGGCCTGGCAGCCAATGCCATACAGGGGCTGCAGCGCCTGGGCGTGGCCGAAGAGGTGGTGGCGCGAGGCAAGCAGCTCACCAGCCTGGTCATGTTTGATGCTGCTGGCAAGGTGATCAGCAACATGGATACCCAGCCCCTGAGTAGCAAGTATGGCATCAATAATTTCGTCATCCACCGGGCCGACCTGCACGCCGTGCTCCACCAGCACCTGCAACCCGGTACGCTGGTGCTGAACAAGCGCTGCCAACGTATAGATCAGCAAAACGGACAGGTGACCGTGACCTTTACAGACGGCACCCAGGCTACCGCCGACCTGCTGATCGCTGCCGACGGCATTAACTCGGTGGTGCGCCGGCAACTGGTGCCACAAAGCAAGCCCCGTTATGCCGGCTATACCTGCTGGCGCGCTGTGATTCAAAATCCGGGAGTAGCGCTCAACGAGATGATATCGGCCGAAACCTGGGCGCCGCAGGGCCGCGTAGGCATGGCGCCGCTGCCAGGCAACCGCATTTACTGGTACGCCTGCATTAATGCGCCCGAAGCGAATGAACGGATGCGGCAACTCACGCCGGCGCAACTGGCGCAGCACTTTACCGGCGTACACCCGCCGGTGCCCACTGTGCTGGCTGCTGCCAGGCCTGAACAGCTCATCTGGGGCGATATTTACGATTTAAAACCGCTCCGAAAGTTTGCGTACGGGCGGGTGCTGCTGTTGGGCGACGCAGCCCACGCCACTACGCCCAACATGGGCCAGGGCGCCTGCCAGGCCATAGAAGATGCCGTGGTGCTGGGGCAATGCCTGGGGCAGGAAACACGTATAGACAAGGCGCTGGTAAGGTATGAGCGGCGGCGGCTGGCCCGCACCGCCAAGGTTATCCGGCTATCGAGGATGTTAGGGGCTGTATCACAGTGGCAGAACCCGTTGCTGGCCGGCGCCCGTGATGCGCTGTTCCGGCTGATGCCGCGGCAGGTAGAACAAAGCCAGATGGAATGGCTGTACGGGGTAGATTTTTAACCGGGTAGATTTTTAGTTAACTTGGGCTGTATGCAGCCACAATTTATACCTGCCGGCGCGCACGGGCACACAAGCCCTGGGCCGGGTGTCAGCCGCTAACGTACATCTCTATATTACAACCTATACCTTATGCGAAAGAACCTGCTGCTTCTACTGACTGTACTGACCCTGCTGAGCTGCTCAGACAGCAACAACAAGCTGCTGGACAACCTGCAAACGGCCGTTACCGATGGTGAGGTTGGTTCGAAAGGTTATAAGGAGGTGCAGCTGGCTGACCTGACAGATTTTGAATGGGACACGCTCTACTACTTTCAGGCGGGAGAAGATAAGCGCGTCATCAGCGATGCCATCGGCTTCCGGTGGGAAGGAGAACCAGTGCCGCAGCTAAGCCGCCGCCTTTTGTTTGTGCACCAGGGCAAAGTGGCCTCGTTTGTGGATTATAATTACCGCGAGTTCCCGCTGGTGGTGTATGGCTGCAACCAGGACCGCTGGGTATATCCCAAAAGCCGCACCCGCTTTGCCACTTTCAAATACTGCGCCCGCGGCGATACCGCCACCTATACCTTGATTCCGGTAAACTGTGTGGAGAACCTGCGGGAGCAGATCGGGCAGAAGTGCCCTGATGAGGCGGTGGCTGCAAAGTAAAAGGATGGCGCCTGCAAGTATAGCCGCGCTGTTGAGGGTGGCTGATTTCCTTTTCTGCTACAGCAAGCGCAAAGCCAAATGACCTTTATACTTCGTGCTTGGTATCCGGAGAAACCGGGCGGATAACGCGGCAGGGGTTGCCAGCTGCAAACACATCCGCGGGGATATCTTTGGTCACTACGCTGCCGGCACCGATAACACTGCGGTCGCCGATGGTTATGCCAGGGCAAATAACGGCACTGCCGCCCACCCATACATCCTCGCCGATCACAATTGGTTTTGCAAACTCCAGCCCTGATGCCCGCTCTTTGTAGTTCATGGGGTGCGTAGCGGTGTAGATCTGCACATTGGGACCGAAAAGCGTGCGGCTGCCAATACTAATCTGCATCACATCCAGCACTACGCAATTGAAGTTGAAGAATACTTTCTCGCCGGTAACGATATTGCTGCCATAGTCACAGTAAAAGGGCGGCTGTATCCAGAGGCCTTCGCCGGCTTGCGGGAGCAGCTTTTCCAGGATGCGGGCCCGTTCTTCATCCTGGTCTTCGCGGCTATCGTTCAGTGCTTTCAGCAGTAACCGGGTTCGGGTCCTTTCCTTCGACAGCTGCGGGTCGAGCGCATCATACAACTCGCCGGCAAGCATCTTTTCTTTCTCGGTTTTCATGTAAGTATAAGTCGTTTGAGTGCGCTTTAAGTGTGGTTAGCTGTAGACTTTTAACACGGCAGGTAATAATCTAACCTGATTAGTTTTCCATTCAAGAAGAGTAGTAGCCAAGAGTCGTCAGACGGTTCTTTTGATGTGGGGATACTGACAGCCACGGTTTTACCAATCCCATACACATTTAACTCATACTTCTCCTTTACGGAAACAGGAAAAAATTTCTCAAGCGACTCCAAAGATGTGTTTTTGTCAAAGGTATACGTTGGCGTCTTAAGTTTCAATTCAGATCCCTTTCTGAAGTCTAAGGAACTGACAACAGCCGTGTCTCCGTAGATTTCAATTTTGGTATTATTTAGATAAGCATACTTGAAATCTTTGTAATAATAAGAAACACAAACATCACTCATGTTGGGGTCGGTGATACTGTCAGGTTTCCCTATTAGGTTGAAAAGTGCCGTCGTTTTGGTAACCATGGGCAGCTTTCCATTTATTCTGACAGAATCCCAGTTTATGTATTCTTCATTTAATGCGGGGACTTGAGCTTTTGTTTCAGACTTCTGAGGGGGCAAACTATTAGCCTTGCTTGTATTAGTAATTTCAGGTTCTGCATTTTTGTCCGCGGCCGAGTTCTGGCAGCCAAACATTAGCAATGTTAGAAATAAGTATGTATAAAATCTCATATTATATTTTTTGAATTAACGCTAACAACGGTCTCGTGTAAAAGACGTGCAAGGCCGTCGGCCGTGGCATGACTTTTACACAATGTTGTGCGACGTTATTTCTTGTTTAGTGAAGCATTAATATCTATATACTTTTCACCTTTATTTGTGATTTCTCCATTGAGGGTGCCGTATAATTTGAATTTACCATAATTTAAAACATTTCCATTAATCATTCCATGGCATACCAATTCTGCACCTGATTCTATTTGAATATCTCCATTTACCATTCCAGACAAGATAAATTTAGAATTATTTGACACGAGAATGTTTCCTACAATCATTCCATTATTAGTTGTGTCACTGTCGATTACAATGTTGGAAACTATTTTATTAGTATTCATTTGCTAAGGTTCAGTTGGCTATTAAAAATAATTTTCAAAATTATGTACTGACCAACCTCCATATCCAGGGCGCCCTGGCACTCCACTAAATCCTGCTCTTCCAGGTTTTCCCGAAAACCCAGGCATACCGGGCCTTCCTGAAATTCCTGGTCTTGATGGAAGGTAGCCGGTTGAGTTTGAAAGAAATCCTATAGCTTTATTATTAGAATCATAAAAGACTCCTCCGTCAAACCAACCTTTATGTTGCCCAGAAAGTGAATATATATTGTTACCGTATAGCCATGCAACAACTTGCCCACGATTGTTTCTAATGCAATCACTGTCATAAATCATTGTCGCATTCCCAGATTTATTAAATATCCAATCTGCCATTTTCTTATTTTTTAGATTATTATTTTAATGCCGCACAACGGTCTCGTACAGGAAGCGTGTGAGGCGTAGCCGAGTATGGAGCCTGTACCGTGTTAGATACAGATTTTCTTCTTTTCAAGATAGTTAATTAAGCCTTCAATTCTTTTGCTGTCATTTCTGCCGTCAGACTTCATTTGTTTTAAAATAGCTATCCTCCAGTCAAGGTAATCTTGGTAACGGCAGGTTTTATCAACAAACTCACCATTTTCAAAGCCTACAACCTTTATGCTGTCTAATAGGAAGGAGTTAAAAACCTTAAAGTGGTTTGGCATGTTGAAATGGAAGTTGTTGGCTCCTTTGACATGAGCTATTTCATCATATTTTTGATGTATTCTCTCTCGTACTTCATCGGTTAGAAAGAACTCTGGGCCTTCAACATGCTCAGTTCCTTCATAACCAGAATCCAGTAATTCGGGCACTCCGTCGCCATCTATGTCCACTATTACCAAGTAGTCATTCCAATTTTGGTAAGCAAGCTTGAAGTTATCTTTGCTATATGTTTTGGCAGACTGGTTTAAATAGACATCAGTGCCATAGACATCTTCCTGTCCGAATAATACAGTTAGGTCTTTCCTGCCATCATTGTTAAAGTCCACGAATGAGAACGTGTGGGGCGGAAAGTCGCTGCTATCCTTTTCCTGCCATAATGGGTTGAAGTCCCCATTCTCTATCGTCCAGATAACTGTACCTAAAAACCTGTTTCCGCTTATGTATTGGGTAAGATATAAGTTGTCGCTGATAGTGTCTGTAGAAAGCACCTTATTGGTTTTAGAGCCAATAAGAGAGGAGTTAGAAAGGCTGTTTACTAAATCAAAACCATGCATGCTCTCGTCCATCTTAACGAGCACAGACTTTTCGGCTGAAATTTCTGTTTCATCTGTTGTCGTGCTGCAGCTCTGAAACGCAAGAAGGAGCACTAACCCTATGACTGGAATGAGCTTCATAGATTATGATTTGTATCTAACTATAGTATAACAGTCACTATGACGGTTATCTGCATTATGTGTGTAAGTGGTAAAGCCAGTTGAGAACAGCTATACCAGCTTTATACTACATCAAGATAGTAATATATTCTGATTAGTTAGTATTTGAAGCCAAGATAATCACGCACTAGTATACCATGACAGGTAAGTATAACGAAGAGGATTTGCTGCTCTCCACCAATAAAAAAACGGGGACTAAGAAGTCCCCGTCAGTCAGCCTCCGTACTAGGAAGTCCGGAAAAGCAATAGTATCGAAAAAAGTCTTGTGTCTTACGTCTTGATACTTGTGTCTCGAAAACCTACACCAATCCGTTCTTTGCAAGGTACTCGGCAATCTGTACGGCGTTGGTCGCAGCGCCTTTGCGCAGATTATCGGCCACAATCCACATGTTCACGGTGCGGGGCTGGGTTTCGTCCAAGCGTACGCGGCCAACAAATACCTCGTCTTTGCCGTGGGCATCTTTGGGCATCGGGTACATCAGCTTCAGCACGTCGTCCACTACTTTCACGCCTTCTGTTTCCTCAAGGATGCGGTATACTTCGTCCAGCGTAAAGTCTTTTTCAAACTCCACGTTTACTGACTCGGAGTGGCCGCCCATTACCGGAATGCGCACTGCTGTAGCCGTTACCTTGATTGAGTCGTCGCCCATGATCTTTTTGGTTTCCAGGATCATCTTCATCTCCTCTTTAGTGTAGCCGTTCTCCTGGAACACGTCGATGTGCGGCAGCACGTTCAAATCGATCTGGTACGGATACGCCATGTCGCCGGGGCGGCCTGCACGCTCGTTCATCAGCTGGTCTACGGCCGCTTTGCCCGTGCCCGTTACCGACTGGTAGGTGCTCACCACAATACGCTTTATCTTCAGCTCCTGGTGCAGCCTGTTCAGGGCCACCACCATCTGGATGGTAGAGCAGTTCGGGTTGGCAATGATCTTATCGGCTTTGGTCAGTTCTTTGGCGTTTATTTCGGGCACCACCAGCTTTTTGGTCGGGTCCATGCGCCAGGCCGAGGAGTTGTCCACTACCACCGTGCCTACTTCGGCAAACTTCGGAGCCCACTCCGTAGAGGTGCTGCCGCCGGCCGAGAAAATGGCAATTTGCGGGGCAGCCGCAATCGCGTCCTGCATCCCGATAACCTTTATCTGTTTACCCTTAAACGCCATCTGTTTACCAACAGATCTCTCAGAAGCAACCAACATCAACTCTGTTACCGGGAAGTCGCGCTCCGCCAGTACTTTCAAAATTTCGCCGCCTACCAATCCGGTGGCGCCTACTACTGCTACTTTCATTTAGGGTATGTGTTTAATTGTTTAATGGCTGATTGTTAAACTATTGTTTTCAACGCTTCATTTTAATCCGGCTGTTTAGCTAACCGACTAGGCGCCTGTAAAAGTTCTACACCGTTGACAAGCAGTCTATACTTCGCTATTTGGGCAAGTGGTTGCTGCTGAAGGCTTGGTCAGCTCTTTTTGCAGGTACAGGCAAGCGCCAGGCATGCGGATGCAATTTCGAAAGTTTTCAGCAAAATTCAGACTGTCCGATAATTTTTACAAAAGTATAGCGGCTGTTTTGCAGGCAGGCGGTTTCGCCTGAAGCCACCTTAGCCGGGCACCAACCTCTTTCTAGAATGTCCGTAACTGAAAATATTCCTGTTGTGTCCTGAAATTGTTTATATTTCTGAAGTATAAACGGTTGTCCCCCTTTAACTTACTGCATTATGCTCAGATCACTGCCTTTGCTCTTTATACTCCTGTTTGCGGGCTGTATGCTTGCCGGTCCGGAAGCCAGCGCACAGAAGAAAAAGACAAACACCCGCACCGCTGTGCCGCAGGAACAGACGTACGCCGAAAAGCTGGGCTGGAAGAAAGGCGACCGCGTCGTGATCCTGCACATCGACGATGCCGGCATGTCGTATGATTCGAACCTGGGCGCGATCCGGGCATTGGAAGAGGGCGTGGCAAGCTCGGTGAGTGTGATGATGACCTGCCCCTGGGTGCCGGGCTTTGTGCATTACCTGCAGCAGCACCCAACCGTAGATGCCGGGCTGCACCTGACGCTCACCTCCGAGTGGCGCGATTACCGCTGGGGCCGCTGGTGGGCAAGCCCGCCGCTCCCGGCCTGGTAGATCCGGAAGGCGCCCTATGGCCGGAGGTGAGCCAGGTGGTGCAACATGCGTCTGCCGATGAAGTGGAGCAGGAGATCCGGGCACAACTGGACCGGGCCCGCAGCATGGGCTTTCAACCCACGCACCTCGACTCGCACATGGGCACCCTGTTTGCCACCCCGGCATTCCTGGAGCGGTATATCAAAGTAGGAATGGAGGCGCATATTCCGGTAATGTTCCCGGGAGGGCACAACACCTTTCTCAGAGCACAGTTCCGCGAGCAGGCCAAAGCGCAGCTCATGCAGGCCGGTAAGTATACTGAAGGCCAGCAACTGCCCGAGCCCCCGGTGCTGGCACAGACTAAAGCGGTAGGGCAGATGCTCTGGAACGCCGGACTGCCTGTGCTCGACGACCTGCACAACACTTCTTACGACTGGCAACTGCCCGCCGGCACGCCTGTTACACCGGAAAATATGCGCCAAATGAAAACCGCCCGCTACATAGAAGCCCTGCACCAGATGAAACCAGGGCTGACCATGGTCATTATGCACTGCACAGATCCGACGGAGGTATTTGCCAAAATATCAGACTCAGGCCCTAGCCGCCAGGGTGATCTGGAGGCCATGCTGGACCCGGCTCTTCGCGCGGCTTTGCAGCAGGAGGGAATCATACTAACCACTTGGCGGGAGCTGAAAACGCGCCGCGACAAACTGGAAGCCAGCAAGTAAATGCCGGTCGTTTTTCTGGCTTTCCGCATGCTTCTGCCTATGAAACAAGGGTTACTTTTGCTGCTGCTGTTTTTGCCGCTGCTTACACAGGCGCAATGGCAGGAAACGTTTTCAGATGGCAACTTCACGCAAGCTCCCAAGTGGGCAGGTGATAGCAGCAGTTTTAGCGTAAATGCGCTGGGGCAACTACAAAGCAAGGGGCCGGCTGTAACCGGCACTACGCTGCAACTTGCTACGCCGGTGCAAACCGCCGCAGGCACTACGTGGGAGTTCTGGGCTCACCTGCAACTGGCGACTTCCTCCGGGAATTATGCCGATGTTTTCCTGGCAGCCAATGCCGCAGACCTGAAAAGCACTGCCACTAGTGGCTACTTTGTGCGCCTGGGCGGCACATCCGACGAGGTCAGTTTATTCCGGAAAGATGCCGGCAAACGGGCTGTCATGCTCATCGACGGGCAGGACGGCACGATGGCAGGCCAGCCGGTGCGCGTGCGCGTAACCCGAAGTATAACCAATGCCTGGGAACTGGAGCTGGATAGCACCGGCACCGGTCAGCAATATATCAGCCAGGGCACTGCCACCGATGCCACGTACCCCGGCGGCGGCTATTTTGGCGTGTTGCTCACCTATAGTGCAGCCAACAGCCACAACTTTTACTTCGACGATTTCCGCATTACCGATACCCAGCCGCCTGTGCTGCAGGAGTTGCTAACCACAGGTCCGCAGGAATTGACGCTGCGCTTTAACGAGCCGCTGCAGCCTGAACAGGCGCAGCAGGTAACCAGTTATACCTTAAACGGAAGTATAAAACCGGTTTTAGCAGAACTACTGGCTCCCGAGCTTATTCGGCTGGTATTTGCCCAAAGCTTCCCCGCCGGCGACAACCTGCTCCGTATCGCTGACCTGGCAGACCTGCATGGCAACAGCCTGGCGGCCCCGCTCGACGTGCATTTTACAAGTATAGCTGCTGCCGTGCTGCCCGGCTACAACGAGTTGCTCATCACCGAGATCATGGCCGATGAAACGCCGGCTGTGGGGCTGCTGGCACAGGAGTACATCGAGCTCTACAACCCGACTGCTAAGGAGCTCTCAATGAAAGGCGTGCGTTTTTCTGATGCTACCTCCACGGCTACGCTGCCTGATGTGCAGCTCCTGCCCGGAGAGTATGCGGTGGTCGTGCCGAATACGCAGGTGCAGCATTTTACAAGGTATGGCAAGGTGATCGGGATCAGCAACTTCCCGGGCCTCAACAACAGCGGCGAACTGTTGCAGCTGCGCCGGCCCGGCGGCCAACTGATCTATGCAGTAAAGTATGATCCCTCGTGGTACAAAGATCCCGACAAAGCGGAAGGCGGCTGGAGCCTGGAGATGATCGATGTAACCAACCCCTGCGCTGGTACCGTGAACTGGGCTGCCTCGACTGCCGCTGCCGGCGGCACGCCCGCACAGGCCAATGCCGTAGCAGCTTCCAATCCCGATCATATGCCGCCTGCCCTGATTGCAGCAACTGCCACAGCGGCCGACCAGCTGCTCCTTACCTTCAACGAAAAACTGGATAGCTTGCAGGCCGCACGTCTAAGCAACTACCGCATCAGCCCAGGTATAAGTATAACGGGTGTGCAGGTGACGGGGCCGCTTTTTGAGCAGGTTATACTTGCCTTAGCTACGCCGCTGCAGGAAAATCAACTTTATACTATTACGGCAGCAGGTATTGCCGATTGTGCCGGCAACCTTGCCGGCCAGCCCCTGCAGCTTACCTTCGCGTTGCCGGCAGCCCCGGAGCCCGGCGATGTAGTGATCAACGAGGTGCTGTTTAACCCGCGGCCTGGTGGCGTGGATTTTGTGGAACTGGTAAACCGCAGCAGCAAGCACCTGGACCTGCGCAGCTGGCAGCTAGCCAATACGGCCGGCGACAGCGTTGCCAGCGCCAGAACCATCACCACGCAGGGGTTTATACTTGCCCCGGGCCAGTACGTGGTGCTCACCTCAGATCCTGCTAACATCAAAAGCAACTATCCGGCAGCCAAAGCGGAAGCTTTTCTGAAAATGACTACCCTGCCCGCCTTACCCGACGAGGAGGGAACAGTGGTGTTGCTGCAACCCGATGGCGGCACCGCTGACCGTTTTAGCTATACCGAAAAAATGCATTTTGCCTTAATCCATGATGTGAACGGGGTTTCGCTGGAGCGGGTGCGGCTAGACGGGCCAAGTATCAGCAGTAATTTTCATTCGGCGGCTACCACGGTGCTGGCCACGCCCGGCTATCGCAATTCGCAAACGCAGGGCCAGGTGCAGGCAAAACAGGTATTTGCCATCGCGCCCGACGTTTTCTCGCCCGACGAGGATGGCTTCGAGGATTTTACCACCATCAACTACCGCACCGGCCAACCCGGCCTGCTTGTGAATATTACGGTTTTTGATGCACAGGGCCGGGAGATCCGGAAACTGGTGCGCAATGAGCTGCTGGCTGCCGAAGGCTTTTTTCAATGGGATGGCCTGCGCCAGGATGGAACCAAAGCAAGTATAGGTGCTTATCTTTTCTACATAGAGCTGAGCGGGCTGAACGGCGAGAAGCAGGTATACAAAGAAAAAGTGGTGGTAGGCGGCCTGTTATGACCACTTACCACCACCTGCTTTGCTTATAGCGAACTTACTATTGCTTGCTGCTGAAGGATTTGAGCCACGGCACCACCGACTGCATCATGGGCTTGTAAGCGCTTTCGTGCGTGCCATCCTCTACCGGAATAAATTCTGTTTTCTTGGCACCCTGAGCCACAAAGCGCTGGTACGTCTCTTTTGAGTTCTGGAACGGGATGATGATATCGTTTGTGCCGTGATAAAGGCGCGTAGGGCTTTGCGGCGTCCACTCCGGGAAGCTGTTCACGTAAAGTGCCCGCTTGAGGCGCAGCTCCTGGCTATTATCCTGCAATGCGGCGTAAAACGTAGGCGAAAGTAGCTTGCGGATATCCTGCGGCAGTTTCTCGTTGATAGCCATCCCTGTGTTTACGCCGTTAAAAAGCTTGGGCAGCTCCGAGGCATAAGGGTTCTGGAACATGTCGGTTAACGGCCTGTGCCAGGTATAGGTGTAGTTGTAAGCTTGCAGCAGATAGGCAATAGACACGGGGAAGTAGTAAGGCACACCCGAGGTAACCATACCCACCAGGCCTAGCACGTCATAGCCGCCGGCACCTGCCGCCGAAGCCGTTACTTTCAGCCCGTGTACGGCATTGGTTTCGATCTCCTGCTGCGCGGCCAGCGTTACGTAGCCGCCTTCCGAGTAACCCGTCAGAAACAGTTTATCGTTCAGGGCTACGTCTTTTTCCTTGCACAATAGTTTTGCCGCTTTGATCATATCGATCACCGCCAGGGCAGAGTGCCTTTGGTCGAAGTAAGGGTGGAAGATCTGCTTGGACTCCCCAAACCCGATGTAATCAGGGATCAGCGTTACGTAACCGGCCGATGCCAGCAGCTGCTGGTCCGACAGGCGCTCATAATGGCTCGGAGCCTCCTGTTCCGCGAAAATGGTGCCGTGCTGCATACTAAGTATAGGCGCCGGCGTGCTCATGCCCTTGGGCACACATACCAGCCCGGAAGCCTGAATGGCTTTGCCCTGGTAGGTCGTCGTATATACGAGCTTGTAAATGTCGACGTCATACTTTACCTCATTGCGGTATAGCGCATTGTCCTGCGTAGTAGCAGCCTGCAGTTCAGGCAGCGAGGCACTGGCCAGCAGGGTGGAGGAGACATAAAGGTTCTTTTCTGCTTCCGGCGTCCATTCGTCCGAATCAGGCCCCGGGTCGTTTTTCTGGCAGGCTGAGCCGGCCACCGTAAGCAAGGAAATCAAGCTGTATAATAAGAAACGTTTTATCACAATGTTTAGATATTGATTAGAGTTATACCTTGTTTGAGTTGATCAGTAACGCCTAAAGGCAACTGTCAGGCTATCAGCAGGATACAGGCATGCTGTAAGCTGTGCTTTTTCAGCTCCTTTATACTAGGCACTTTTACGTGCAAAGTTTTATTTTAGATAGTAAAGCCATTATCTTGCGCCACTTTTCCCCTGACAAACGGCTTAACAGGATTTTAATTTTAAAGTTACATTTGGGTGCAGGAAATTATTTACCTCTGTCTTTTCGCATTTCTGGCAGGCTTTATTGATTCGGTGGTAGGCGGAGGCGGCCTGATCCAGTTGCCGGCCCTGTTTGTTTTCCTGCCGGGCGTGCCGGTGGCCTCCATTTTTGGCACAGGCAAGCTGGCTTCTATTGCCGGCACCACCTCGGCCATGGTGCGTTACGTGCGCAGCGTTAAAATCAATTACCTGGCTATACTTCCGGCGGCGGGGGCGGCCTTTGTGTTTTCTTTTCTGGGGGCCAGGGCGGTAGCCCACATCGATGCCAACCTGCTGAAACCGCTCATCTTTGTGCTGCTGGTGCTGGTGGCGGTGTATACGTTTATCCGGAAAGATTTTGGCTCTCTGCACGCCCCCCGGCTCACGCCCGCCAAAGAAACGCTCTACGGCATCGGGCTGGGTATGGCTATCGGGTTTTACGACGGCTTTTTCGGCCCTGGTACCGGCAGCTTCCTGATCTTCATTTTTATCGGCCTCTACGGGTTCAACTTCCTGGCTGCTTCGGCGGCGGCCAAAGTCGTGAACGTGGCCACCAACCTGTCGGCGCTGCTATACTTCGGTTACAAAGGATTTATTATCTATGAAGTTGCCATCCCGATGGCCATCAGCAGCGTAATCGGCTCCCAGCTGGGCACGCGTACAGCCCTGAAGCGCGGCACCGGCTTTGTGCGGGTGCTGTTTCTGGTTGTGGTAAGCGGCATCATCTGCAAATTTGCCTACGATACCTATGGCACCGGCGGCAGCGACTTTTCGAAGCTGGCCGCTTCGGTGCAAAGCTGGTTCGGGCACAAAGGGTAGTATAAAGTATGGGAAATGCTTTAGAACGCATGTTTCTATACTTTATGCGGCAGCTTAAAACCCTTTTATCCAGGGCACCAGCGACTGCAGCATAGGCACCAGCGACGAGCCATGTGTACCTTTTTCCAGAGGGATAAACTCCAGATGCCGGGCTCCCTGGGCAATAAAGCGGGTATAGGTCTGCTTTGAGTTCTCAAAGGGAATGATCTCATCGGCGGTGCCATGGTAAAGGCGTGTCGGGCTTTGTGGCACCCAATCCTGAAAGCTGTTGGCCTGCAACGCCTGCTTTAGCGGCAGCTCTCCGGAAGGGCTCTGCAGCGCCTCAAAGAAGGCGGGCGCGAAAAGCTGGTGCGGATCAGTGGTCAGTTGCCGGTTGATAGCGCTTCCGCCGTTGGTGCCGTTAAAAAGGGTAGGTAATTTTTGAGCATAAGCAGCCTGAAAGAAGTCCGTTAAAGGCCTGTTCCAGTTGTAAGTATAGTCGTAGGCCTGCAGCACATAGGCCAGGTACGCCGGGTAAGGGTAAGGCTTGCCCGAGGCTACGCCGCTCAGCATGGCCGTCAGGTCGTAGCCGCCTGCTCCGGCCGCAACCGCCGTTAGTTTTAGCCCGTGCTCCGGGTGCGTTTCAATCTCTTTTTGTGCTGCCAGCGTTACATAGCCACCCTCGGAATACCCCACCAGAAACAGTTTATCGCTTATCGCTACGTTTTGTTGGCGGCAGAACGACTCGCCTGCTTTGATCATATCGACCACAGCCAGGGCCGAGTGCTGCTGGTCGTAGTACGGGTGGAAGATCTGTTTTGACGCGCCAAAACCGATATAATCCGGGATCAGGGTAACGTAGCCGGCAGCGGCGAAGAGCTCGAAGCCGGAGAGATCGGTAAAGTTTGTCGGGGCATCGCGCTGCGTAAAGATAGTGCCATGCTGCGCACTTAGCACAGGCGCCGGCGTGGGCATGCCCTGAGGCACACAAACCAGCCCTGAGGCTTTGATCTCTTTGCCCTGGTAGGTGGTATAGTAGATGATCTTGTATACTGCCACATCATACCGGATGTCGTTACTATAGGCTGCGTAGCCATCGGAAGAAGCAAGGGCGCGCAGCATACTTTGGGGCACACTGGCAAGCAGCTCCGACGAAACCAGGTACTCTTTGGCAGGTGCTTCTGCGGCGGCTACCGGGGCAATGGCTTCTGACTGGCAGCCCGAGCCGGACAAAACAAACATCAGAAGCAGGGTATAAAGAAACAGGTTTTTTAGCACGGGTATACTCAGTTTGGTCATGCTAGACTTCAACAGTAAACGCCCCTTGGAAGTGCCCGGAAAAGGCGACTCTGACCGGATTTTACCTGCAGGCCCATGCTTTGGCGCGCCGGGAGTTGATTGTAGCGGTTTTGAGTTGCTTGATTTTAGCCTGTAGCAATCAACAAAAACCCCGTACCTTTGCAGCCGGCTTTTGCCGTACGTATAAGCAAGGCCACCCTAAACACCAGCAGCACCATGAAGTTCGACGATTACCGCATCTCTGACGAAATAAAGAAAAGCCTGAGCAAGCTCGGTTTCACCAAGCCCACTGATATCCAGTTTAAAGCCATTCCTGCCATCATGAAAGGGGAGGATGTGCTGGCTATTGCCCAGACAGGCACGGGCAAAACGGCCGCCTTCGCCATTCCGGTGCTCGACATTTTACAGCTTCGCAAAAACCGCCACCGCGAGGATGGCATTAAGTGCGTGGTGATGGTGCCCACCCGCGAGCTGGCGTTGCAGATTACGGAGGTGTTTAACCAGATAGGCCGCCATACCCGCGTGGAGACCTTCTGCGTGTTTGGAGGTGTGGAGCAGGGGCCGCAGATTGCCAAGCTGGAGAAAGGCATTGATGTGCTGGTAGCTACGCCCGGCCGCCTGTTCGACCTGGTGAGCCAGGGCCACATCCGGCTGGAGCGCGTGGAGATACTCGTGCTCGACGAGGCCGACCATATGCTGGACCTGGGCTTTATACATGACATCCGCCAGCTGATCACGCGCTTGCCGCGCCAGCGCCAGACGCTGTTCTTTTCGGCTACCATCAACGAAACGATCAAAGAGCTCGCTTACTCGCTAGTAAACAAGCCGGTGCGCATCCAGATCTCGCCCAAAGACCCTGTGGCCAAAAACGTTGACCACTCGGTGATGTATGTGGGCATGGACGACAAGCGCTTTTTCCTGGAGCGCGTGGTAAAAGAGAATCCGGATAAAAAGATACTTGTGTTTGTGCGCACCAAAGTACGCGCCGAGCGGGTGCAGAAAGCCATGGAACGCGTGGGCATCGAGAGCATCACCATCCACGGCGACAAAGATCAGAAAGCCCGCAACGAGGCCATGAAAAAGTTCAGGAGCGGCGAGGTGAAGCTGATGGTTGCCACCGATGTGAGCGCCCGCGGCATCGACATACCCGGTGTGGAATACGTGGTGAATTACGACCTGCCGGAGCAGCCCGAAAATTACGTGCACCGCGTTGGCCGTACGGGCCGCGGCAAGGAAAAAGGCATTGCCGTAAGCTTCTGTGCGCCCGAAGAAAAACCCATCCTCGACGAGATCCAGACCTATCTGACCAAAGACATCAAGGTGCTGCAGGTAGATAAAGACGACTACGAAGCAACCATAGATTTTAGTGCCGATGCCACCTACGACTGGCGTGCGCTAATGAAAGAAGCCGAAGAAAACGACGAGAAGCTGAAAGCGGCCAAAGCCAAAAAAGCAAAGGCCAAGGCCAAGAAAAAGAAGTAGCCGGTTTATACTTGTGTTAGCGCAAGTATAACGCTCTTCGGGATTTATAATCCCGAAGCACTGCTGTAAGGATTTGCTATCCGCTTTCTGTGATTGGGTTTAGAAATGGCAGAAAATAAGTATAGAATCGGATTGCAAACCCTTATACTAATGTTGCTTTCAGATTATAAATCCGAAAGAACGGGCAGCTGCAAGTATAGGAGAAGTAAGGGCCTACAGGAGCGGAAGATAAGCTGCTTGCTTATACTTTATCAGTTGCTTTCACATCCTCCAGCAACCGCTCCATCCAGAAGATAAGAAACAAGGCCACCAAATTGATGCCGATAAACTTCTGGCCCGTGTCGGTGCCGAGCATGAACTGGAACGAAGAAAGCGCCAGCCGGAACTTAAAGGTCCAGGAACCCACCATATCGAAACCCAGGCCAATGCGCAGGCCCGCGACATACTGAAAGCCATAACTCCCGAACGTGAAATAAATCACCTGCAGCACCTGGTTGGCAAGCGAGAAGGCAAGCCCGCGCTGTGGATTACGCCAGAGCATGCGCCCGCAAAGGATGGATACGATGTATAAGGTTGCCGCAAAGAGCGAAATACGCAGTACCTGAGGCGTGACCTCCAGCTCGCCGTGGAAAAGTACCCACAAGGTAAAGGCAATGCCCAGCAGCCCGCCCACAATCTGGTAAATGCTTAGTGCCCGTAGCTGGTTTTTCGTTTTGTTCTCCAAGATAAGTATGAATTAAGCCCCACCTTTTGCCAGGGCGGCAGCTGGTAAGTACGTCGCAAAGATACATAAAATAGGCTGCGGCTGCTATGGCCTGGCTACCGGGCGTCCATACTTCAGCTAAAGATTAGCGGTGCAAAACAATATAAGTAGCTGCGGCTACAGTGAACTTCCTGCCTGCAATGACTTAATAGTGAGTTGATAAGTTATAATTAAATGCAATATACTGATTTTCAATCATTTGTATAATATTGATGTTCTGTTTTTTGGTCTCAAAATTATACTATAAAAGCCGGTGCTTATGGCAGTCCTGTCCTGAATAAAATTCGTATAACATAGTATAAACGGTACAATATTAACAAGAACAGGTGCTGTATAAAGCGCCCGCAAGACAAGAAAGGAGTATGTAATGAGATCAAGAAGAAGCGGTAGAAACCATCTGCGGGATATTTTCTTCAACACCGGAGATGAACATGAAAAGACAGTAAACGAAAGCTTTGATTATTCCAGAGAGTTCATCGATGTAGTGAACCAGGAGATGCTGGATGATGAGCGGGTGGAGCGAAAGCATAAGCAGGAAGAGACGCTGCGAAATGAAATAACTTATCCCAGTTGCCTCCTTTCCGAAAAACCTATTCCAGGAAAATTATAGCGGAGTGATGGCTGGTCGATCTGTCCGTATGGCGGCCAGCTTTTACACCATAGATCTTATATGTTTTGAATGGTAGCGTTCCCTGGTAAGAGTTCCGGGGAGCTTTTTACAAAACAAAGCCGTTTACTGCACCTCCAGCCTGGTTTGCACAAACCCGTTCTGGTAACTGCGGCTGTGGTGCAGGTGTAGCTTTGTTTCCTGCGCGCCGATGGCAAACAGCGGAATGCCCTGCCCAAGTATAACCGGAATAGTGGTGATGATGACCTCGTTGATAAGTCCTGCATTTAGGAGTACCGTATTGAGCTCGCTGCCGCCAATCAGCCAGATGTCTTTGCCCGGAAGCTGCTGGAGCTGCCTGGTAAAGGTAGCCGGGTCTTCGTGCACGAAATGCGCCTGGGCTGTGTCGGGGTGAGCGGAACGGCTGAAAACGTAGTTGGTCTTGTCAGAATACGGAAAAGGCGCATCAAAGCCGAGCACTTGTTTGTAGGTGGTGTGGCCCATCAGCGTTGTGTCAATGGACTGCATAAAAGCGCTGTAGCCAAAATCAACTCCCTCTAAAGCATAGGCGGCATCTTCCAGCCAGTCGATGCTACCATCGGGGCGGGCAATGTAGCCGTCCTGGCTGGCGGCAATGTAAAGTATAACTCTTCGCATAAGTATAAATTATAGCACGCCACGGTGCAAAGCAGTAGCAACAGGTCTAAGGGCCGGGCGATCTGGCATCCCTAAAAAACAGCTTGGTGAGTTTATAAAACAGGTCGCGGTTGTTGGCAACCACCCGGTAGGCGAATTCAAATAACCTGTTGGCCAGCGGCACCTGGTAGTAAGCCCGGTTCCAGCCATGCTGCCCTCCCATAGCCAGTAGCTCAAACACCGCGGCCGCTGCGTGCAGCTTTCTGCCGTCTGCCGTGATCAGCCACACCGAGCGCCGGAACTGTTCGCGGCTGATGTCGTGAAAGCCATCCGGCACCGACTGGAAGGGCACATACTGTACCTTGTCTTTGGTGCGATGCTGCCACCGTCGCACCCAGTATTTGCAGAAACTGCAGTCGCCATCATAAATTAACATGGGAGGTTGAAACATGGCAGAAAGTATGATGGAACGCTACTGTGCTGTTTGATAAATGGTTATGTATGGCATTGGCAGAGCTGCTATTCTTTATGAAGGCGTTTCTTTCTTCGCTTTCCGCAGGGCTTTAATATAGGCCAGCAGGTTATCCAGTTGCTCGTCCGAGATAACAGTTTCCTTGAACGCAGGCATGGCGCCAAGGCCGTGCCGCACCTGAAAGCGAATGGCAACCCCGGGTGCCGGCTTGTTGTTGAGCGCTGGTGCCAGACCCGCTTCGCCACCGGGGTGGCACTTGTGGCAGTACGTATCAAAAACGATGGCACCCTTTGCTATGGCAGGCTCTGATGTGGAGACAGGTGCATAAAGCGGGGTGCCGCGCCGGGCAGTGCCGCACGCTGCCAGCAGCAGTATAAAACATGGCAGTAACAGGAGGCTGGTTAATTTCATCGCTTCTGTTTTTATTTCTCTGTGCGCATTATTTTCCAGATCACGCCTGTTTTTTGCTGCGGCTCCGATTTCTTCTCCGTCACTTTCATCACACCAAAATCCACGATATACAGGCTTTGCCCGTCAGGAGAGAACCTGGCAGCCACAGGGCGCTCCAGTCCGCCTGTTCCAAGCTTGGAGGCCGGGCCATTTTCTTTGCCCTTGTTCACAGCAAAGTCCGTGATCTCGCCTGTATGCACATCCACCCGCACAACCTTAAAGCCAACAGGACCCAGTACTTTACCCACCTGGGGAGCCATGTCGCCGAACTGTGCTACAAAGGCCTGCCCTGGAAATCCAAAAGAGGCGTTTGTTGAAAAGTCGAGGCCATTGGAGGAGGAGTGCACCCCGAAGGTTGCAGCCGGTTTGGGTGGTTGGTTCGGGTGCGCCTGTAATAGCGGCGCCGGTGCTTCTTTGCCCGGTGGCTTAAACTTTTCCCCGTCGAAGGCAAGGCCTCCTGAAAAGTCGGGCCAGCCATACCACGTATTTTGCTGCACCGCCCACAGGTAATCGCCAACACCCCACACCGGGCGGCTACCCCGGACGTCGTAGCCATTATCATTTACATACAACTGGCCGGCAGGTGAGAAGGCCAGTCCGAAGGGGTTGCGGAAGCCCCAGGCAACCAGTTCCAGCGGGCCGCCCTCCGGCGAGAGACGCAGCACTGCCCCGGAGCAGGGAAGGCTGCCCTGGATGGTCTGGCCCTGGGTGGCAGCCGTGCCGTAAGGCAAATAGGCGCCGGTGGTTTGCTGCCCCTCTGTGCCTGCTAATGGGATCTGGCTGGTATAGTTGCGGCCCGTGAGGGTAACATCCTGGCACGGGATATCATGAAAGTCCGGGTGCCGTTTGAGCCAGCCATAGTCATAGTTGTCGGGGCCTACTATGCCGGAATTGGTGGCCGTGCCCAGGCCAAAGTATAACATGCCATCTGGCCCTACCACAGGGCCGTTTGTGTGGTGGTCGCCCAGGGTGGGTAGGTTTTCGGCCAGCGCCGTGATATTGCCCTGAGGAGTGATGCGCAGGATCTTGCCGCCCTGCATCTGTCCGCCTTCAGCTACATAAAAGTTGCCGTTATAAAAGGTGATGCCCGTCCAGGGGCCGTTTTTGGTGCCGGTGGCGATGGTGGTCAGGCGGCCATCAGGTTCGATGCGGAGCAACTTTGGCGTGAGGAAAACCTCGCCATAGGCGTACCCGGCTTCGATAACGTATGGTTGGCCCTGCGCATCAAACGTTATACTTGTCGGGAAGGTCAGGTCCGTGGCCACTGCGGTTGCTTTATAGCCGGCGGGCAGGCTGATGGCTTCCGGAGAAACGGGGCGTGCGCCGATGCGAACATGGCCCTGGCCGCCACCCGAAGAGGGCGTCAGGCGGTAACAGCTACCAAGCCCCAGCAGGAGCAGCAGGGGTAATATTCTCTTTTGCAGACGTATAGTTTTTGAAAGTAAATAATTTGTCATACATTATGTGGCAATAATCTCATTACGGGAGAGGGATCATTAAGTTAAAACCGGCAACGATGGGTTTCTGGCAACAGGCTAGGGTATGGCGAAAACGCGGCGCGCCGCTTACGGAGGCGGTGCTATGGATGGCAGGGCTTGGCGCGCTGGCATGCATGGACCCAGATGGCGCGCATTTGTTCAGTTTTTGCCCGTGGAGTTGGTTCGGTTTTAATTTCTGCCCGGGCTGCGGCCTGGGCCACGCAATCAGTTTTTTGCTACATGGCCAGTGGCAGGCTTCGTGGCAGGCGCACCCGCTGGGCGGGCCGGCACTGGTGCTGCTCGTGGGGCGAAGTATAAAACTGGTGCGCTGGCATTTCTCCTATCTCAAACAAGTAAACCAACCTTATAGCCATGGCTAATATTCTACATTTTATGCCCGATCTGGAGCACGATGAAATGGCGTACGTGCAGACGCTGGTACGCGACATGCCCGATTCGGAAGCGCAGCAGTTTGCCAACATTTATAGGGCCCGTCGCAAGGAGCCGCAACTGGTGCTCATTACCGCCATCATTGGCTTTTTTGGTGTGGCGGGCATTCACCGCTTTTTGCTGGGGCAGATTGGCATGGGGTTGCTTTACTTCTTCACCGGCGGCATTTGCCTCATCGGCACCGTCATCGACATCATCAACCACAAGCGCCTGGCTTTTGAGTATAATGTGAAAGTGGCCCAGCAGGTGCTCGGCATGATGCAGGGTTTCGGAAGGCCGTAGCGCTACGTTATAGCTTTACAAAGCTACTGCGGTACTGCAGGGTGCCGTTCGAGAGCTGCAGCAGGTATACGCCGGCGGGTAGCTCCTGCACCGTAACTTCCGGACTGGCCGGCGCGGTTAAGTGTACCCGTTTTACCAAGCGCCCCAGGCGGTCGTATACTTCGGCGATGGTGGGGGCAAAGTTCAGCTGATCAAAGTGGAGGGCGCCCGTTGTTGGGTTGGGATAAAGTATAGCTAGTTCCTGCTGCGGCACAGTTAGCGCCTGGTTGCGGACGTTCTGGGTTACCTGGAGCAGCAGCCAGCGGCCGGGGTCCACTTCCACGCTGGTAACTGTGCCGGGCACCTGCAGCACGTAAGTTTCTGTGGGCTGCTGCTGCGTTACCCGGATGGTCGTGTCGCCAGTGGTGGTGTGCAGGAGGTATTCCACATCGGTTTGGAAGAATGGTGTTTGGCTGCTGCCCGTTTGGTTTGCCTTGAGCAGCACGTAAGCGCCCTGCTGGTTCCATTCCAGCGCGAGCAGCGGAAAGCCGTTGCCGGCATACCATTGTTCGAAGAAATTGCCCAGCGATAGGCCCGTTGTTTGCTCAAATACGCGCTGCAAGTCGGCAGTGGTAGCGGTGCGGCCGCTAAACTCCTGCTGGTAGCGGCGCAGGGCCTCAAAGAAGAGCGCATCATTCTGAATGGCAAACCGCAGCATGTGTACCACCGATGCCGCTTTTTTATAAGTTAGCCGGTAATCGAAAATGCGGTTTACATTGGCCGTATCGGGAACCAGCACAGAACCGTCAGGCTTCTGAAAAGCATAGGTATGGGCGTTCTCCATCCAGTCCCGGGCCAGCGCAGGCCGGAACCGTTGCAACGACAGGTATTCGCCATAAGAAGCAAAGCCCTCGTTGAGCCAGATGTCCTGCCAGGAAGCGCAGGTTACATTATCGCCAAACCATTGGTGAGCCAGTTCGTGTGCGGTGAGGGTAAACTCGAAAGTGCTTTGCGTGGTCATGGTCTGGTGCTCCATGCCGCCGCCAATGGGTGCCATACTATGGCCATACTTCTCGGCAGCAAAGGGGTAGTGCGTGAACAGCTCCGAATAATTTTCGATGAAGGGGCCTGTCAGATCGATCTCCGCTTTATACTTGTCCAGCGCGCCACCCCGGTACACATAGTTCACGATCGGGATGGGCGTCGAAACGCCTTCCGGTCGGGCATACGTTACATACTCCTCGTAATTGGAAACAGCTACCGAAACAAGGTAATAGGCGATCGGGTAACGCGACTTCCACTCGTATCGCTTTTTGCCATTGGGCAGGTCCACGGTGCGGGTCAGGCGTCCGTTTGCCCCTACTTTATTGTCGGCGCTGGTGGTGACAAACACACTCACCGAATCGGCTTTATCGGAGAGCACCTGTTTGGTGGGCCACCATTCGTAGGCGGCGTAGGGTTCGCTCAGGCTCCAGGTAATCTGGTTGCCCCATGTCGGCTCCACAGCGGTGTTAAAGCCATTGCCGATGGCTGCGCTGGCATCGGCTGGCGCATTGCCGCTGTAAGTTATACTTACGGAGATTGCGCCATTGGCCGGCACAGCGGCAGGAAATGCAACAGTCACTTCACTGCCGTTGCGGGTTACCTTTTCTAATACCTGGGTTCCTGCGGTTACGCGTTCGATGGCGAAGTTCGGGTGCAGCTCCAAGGCAAAAGTGCTGAGCCCGCCGGCTTTTGCTTTGGCATTGATAGTCACCGTGCCGGCAATAAAGGTGCTGTTGCGCTCGAGTTGCAGGTCCAGTTTGTAGAAAGTGACATCATACTGGTTCATCAGGCGCTGGTGTGCCGCCGATACGACGGCTGTGCGCTGGCCGGAAGCGCTGCCACGCGCAAGTGCACAGGAACTGATGGCCTGCGCCTTAACGGCTGCATTGCCGAGCCCGAACACAAGGCAAAAGTACAGGAGCAAGCGGATGGTGGTCTTCATAGCAGGCTGCATTTCAGAATAAAGGTATAACGCCTTGCCGCTTCATAAGATGCCGGGCAGCAAATTACCTTTGTGGATAGCAGCAAGGTTTGGCACTACTTGATGGCTTAATAACCTCCTGCTGAAGCGGAAGGCAATTACTGCACAGGCGTAATAGTATAGCCTTGGCTGCGCAGCAGGTTCAATAGCCCGTTTTCGCCTGCCAGGTGCCCAGCCCCAACAGCAAAGAAGGTACTATGGATCTTTGCCTCTCGCTCCATTACGGGTATCCAGCGCTTGTTGCGGTTCGTTAGGAAGGTTTGCTCGTATTGTGTATACTCCTCCGGGTCCATCTCCGCCCGGGTAAGCTCGGTTAATCCCTGTAGGTCCTGGGCCAGGTATAAGGCGACCATCTTGCGGTACGAAGCCTTAGCTTCGGGCAGGTTCTGCAACGTCTTCAGCAGCATGGCTGTCTGCGCTCCGGCAGACTGCTGGTCCATGGCCTGCAGCTGTTCCTGTACGGTTTCCACGCCGATCACCTCTTTGCCTTGCGCATGCGCCATGTCCAGCAGGTGCTGCTCATAGGATTCGGCCCGGCAATCGGTTAACTCGGCCAGCAGCAGCGACTGCAGCATAAACGGCTTCATGTTGTCGAGGTAACGGATATTCATACCTGTGCTTTTGCTGAAGTGCTCGGAGAGAAGCTGGTAATCCTCGGAAGAAAACAACGTCCGCAGGCTTTGCCCTTCGGGCAGTTTCACGTGCTGCATCATCTCGGCCATAAAGTTGGGCGCGTCCATATCCACTTCCAATGACAGTTGCTCGGCTTCCTGCAGCTTTGCCTTTACATGTGCGGGCATTACAAAATCTTGTGGACAGATGGCGTGGATCGTACCAAACAGGTAAGACGGTTTCTGTAGGCCATTGCCTTCTATCTGCCATAACAGGGCATTGGCGGTTGTGTTGCCGCCTGCTACTGCCTGCACAACTCCTGAAAGGCCAAGAAAGCAGTATAAAAGAAGCAGTAGAGCTGCCCTTCGGGAGTGTTGGTACATATGAGGGAAAGAGTAAGATGCTAGCGCAAGATAAAAGGTATACGCTTTATATACTATAGCCGGCTGCTACAAGTAAATAAAGCTTTTAAATTGGAGAGCCTGGCAGCCGGTTGTCTACGAGTAGGAGGGCAAAAACATGTGCTTGAAAAAGCTGCGTGGGTAGTGCGTAGGAGCGTCTATAACAGTAGGTATAGCTGCCCTGCTCTGGAAAGTATACCCCTGAAAATTCTGCTGTTTTATAATGCAATATTTTTATTTTGGATCTTTTGTAGTGCGAGCTAAGAGTAGGCTTGTAGGAGGCATCCCGGCTTTTGCGCATGTTTGCCTTTCCTTAAGCGATAAGGCGGCCTCTATAAAGGGCTATTCCTTCAAGGCGTTTGTCCTGAAGATCAGGCGTATTACTTTCCATGGGGATGAAGAGCCTACTTTTTGATTTTAGGGTTTAATTTAAATTATGGTTAAGCTCTTCACTGATTGGGGAAGCGTTGCCGCGGTAAATTTATAATTGCTAATTTCGAATACTGAGGCTCCTTCTTGTAAGAAATTAGTAATATAGCTGCATGGCGGTATGTTGCTTTAAAATTATATATCCGTAAATGCATATATTGTAATTGATAAGGCGAAATAATGCGGTCGTATGCCGTGTAAGGATGATGGGCTTAATTGTATAAAAGCAGTATGGGGCTTTTCTGGAGATAAAAAAGCAGGTCATGCCTTTTTTGCATTAGTTATATTCCTACCTATATTTGATTTACAACTATTCTAACCTTATTTAATTAATCTAAACAACTAGTATGAAGAGAAGTCTATTAATTTGTTTGGCTTTGATGTTCGCCCTGCTGCAACAGGCGATGGCGCAAAGCAAAACAGTGTCGGGGAAAGTAACCGATCAGGCAACCGGACAAGGTCTGCCGGGAGTATCGGTTGTCGTGAAAGGAACTACAGTAGGGACAGCTACCGGTGCAGATGGTGGGTATACGGTTAACGTGCCGGCTAATGGCAGTACCCTGGTTTTTCGTTTCATTGGTTACAAATCCGTGGAGCGTCCTATTGGCAATGAAAGCACGATCAATGTAGGGCTTGGTGTTGACAACAAGCAGCTGGAAGAAGTAGTGGTAACAGGTTATCAGACTAAAACAAAAGAAGACTTATCTTCAGCGATATCTGTTGTAAACTCAAAAGAACTGGAGCAACGACCTAACCCTTCTATTGACCAGTTATTGCAAGGTAAAGCAGCAGGTGTGCAGGTAACAGCTGTTAATGGTAAGCCAGGGGCTAATGCCTTTATCCGTATCAGAGGTACAGGCTCTATCAGTGGTAGCAATGATCCGCTATTAGTTGTAAATGGTGTGCAGATCCCAGATAACATGGCGGATCAGTTCTTTACCAGCATAAACGCAAACGACATCGAAAGCATTTCTGTGCTGAAAGATGCTGCTGCGGCTTCAATCTATGGTGCAAGAGGTTCAAACGGTGTTTTGGTGGTTACTACCAAGAACGGAGCTAAATCAAATGGGCAGATTACTTACCGCTTCTTGACGGGTGTGAACGAAAAAATTCCGGATAACTTTGACATGATGAATGCTGCACAGAAACTGCAGTATGAATATGATCTGGGATACGAAAACTCTGACTTTTCAAACTACCTGCAGAGTAATGACTTCCCTAACACTGCAAACTTGTTTAACATTACAGATGCAGAGCGGCAGGCTGGTTGGAATTCTTTGATCGCACAAAGCCACGACTGGAAAGATGATATCCTTCAGAGCGGTAAGATCACATCTCATCAGCTTTCATTTGGTGGTAACACAGACAAATCAAACTACTACTTCTCTTTGCAGAAGTATGACCAGGAAGGATTAACAAAAGGTTCAGTATTCAACAGATACACTGGTACCTTAAATGTAAGTTCGCAGATAAAATCCTGGTTGAGAGTAGGTAATGCGTTAACATTGGGTCATACTAAGACTAATGAGCTAAGAGACCGCTACAATGCACAAAACCCATTTTATGCTATTTATGCTTACAACCCATATGAGCCTGCCTATTTAGAGGATGGTTCCGTTAACTACACCAGCCAGGGATTTCCGATTCTAGAAGCCCTGGAGAATAACCCTGAAGAGCGTAAGTATATGAGCGGTTTGAACTCTTTTAATGTTGATGTTACTCCCCTGAAGGGTTTAATACTTTCTTCAAAACTGGGTTTGACCTTAAACGACTATTCTAGAACATCTTTCCTTAAGCCAGGCTCTGTGCTGGACCTATATGTAGGTGACCCAACTGCAAGAGGTACTAAAGTTGATAACGGATCAAGAGAATTCGCTTACGACTGGATCAACTCTGCTCGTTACGAGTTCAACGTGGGTGAGAAGCATAACTTCGGTGTTCTGTTATTTCAGGAATTCCAGAAAGACCAGTTTAGTAGCTACTCTTTGTCTAAGAAAGGCTTTGCAAATGGTAACCTGAGCACACAAGACAACGGAGCTGCCAATACAGGTACAAACTCTACTACAGCTGCAGATTGGGCAATCTCTTCTTTAGCCGCTAACCTGGAGTATAACTTTAACAAACGTTACTACTTAACAGGGAGCCTGCGCAGAGACGGTTCTTCCCGATTCGGTTCTGATAACAAGTACGGTACTTTCTGGTCTACAAGTGCTTCATGGCTGGTAACACAGGAAAACTTTATGCAGCAGTATGATTGGCTGACTGTATTGAAGTTAAGAGCATCAGTAGGTACAGTAGGCAACTTTGCAGGTATTGGCAATTACCAGTCGCTGGGCCTCTACGGATTTGGCAAGTACAACAACTTGCTGACATCATTTCCTAGCCAGGTAGCTAACCCAGCACTTTCTTGGGAAAGCAAACTTAAGAGAGACATTGGTCTTGATTTTGAACTGTTCAAGTCTCGGTTTGCTGTTAGCTTAGACTACTATAATGAAACAACTGAAGACCTGCTCCTGAATACCCCTATCTCCAGAACAACGGGTTTCTCTACAGTAACAAGAAACATCGGTTCTGTTCAGAACAAAGGGCTTGAGGCTGCTTTGAATGTTGACATCATAAGAAACAGCTCCCTTACCTGGTCATTCAATGGTAATATCACTTTCAACAAAAACGAAGTGAAGACACTGAACGAAGGGCAGGAAGAAATTGTAACGAACGGCATTGGTGTATTTCGGCCAGGTTATGCTTACGGGACTTTCAAACTAGTACGCTATGCAGGAGTAGATCCTCAAACGGGAGAAGCACAGTACTATTCTAAAGATGGCGAGGTTACAAAAACGTATTCTTCATCTGATGCGGTTATCCTGGACGGGAAAAGCCCGAACCCTAAATTCTATGGTGGGTTTGGTACTACTATAGCCTGGAAAGGGATCGATTTCTCTGCTAATGCAAACTTCGTGTCAGGAAACTATGCACTGAACTATGTGAAGAATGACTTGGTATCCTGGGGAGATCTTTACTACCAGAACCTGAGCACCGATGCTTTGAACTACTGGAAGAAACCAGGTGATGTAAACGTGTTACCGGCTGCAAATGGAGAGAATGTTACTTATACAACAGACCTTTACCTTGAAAAAGCTTCGTTTTTGCGCCTGAGAAACCTGACATTAGGTTACACTGTGCCCAAAGCATTGACAGAGAAGATCAAGATGCAGTCGCTGCGTGTTTATGTACAAGGCCAGAACCTGCTGACTTACAATCCGCATTACTTCGGCGACCCTGAGGTAGGTTACGGAAGTGAGGAATCTGGACTTACCCAGGTAGGACAAGCTTCTCTGTACAGCTATCCACAAACACGTCAGTTCTCTTTCGGTGTTGATGTAAGCTTTTAATTAACGGTTAAAGTAAATTAAAGAAATAATGAAAAGATTTTTATATCTGTTAGCCTTAGGTTTATTACCACTGGCTAGCTGTGACAATGAATTGATGCTTGAGCCGTATAACTCGATTAGTACTCCGCAGGCATTCAAAACAGAGTCTGATTTTAGTAATGCTATCAGAGGTGCATACGCAGGATTGAGAGGTTCTAGTTATTATGGTGGGCAGGATGCTGGCTCCATGATCATTACCCCAGATATTCTAGCCGATAATCTAATTATTAACTCACAAGGTAGAAAGTCTCAGCAGACTTACTTCAACTACAACTATACGCCGAATGGCACATGGGGTGGTTTATGGAACGATGCCTATACTACTATCAACAGAGCCAACTTCATTCTTGAGAACATTGATAACCTATCGGATGGTGATTTCAAGAACAACGTAAAAGCAGAAGCCCTGGCTCTAAGAGGACTTGCTCACTTTGATTTACTTCGTGTGTTTGCGGCAAGATACGAAGGCGCTACAGACTCTAATTTGGGTGTGCCTTACGTAACTTCAACAGATCCTAACCAGTTGCCTTCCAGAACGTCACTGAAAGAGTCTTACAATAATGTGGTGAGCGACCTTACTACTGCTGCGCCAATGATTGGAGCTTCAAATGGTTTAGGACGCCTGAACACAGCTGCGGTTAATGCCCTGCTTGGCAGAGTTTACCTGTACATGGGGCAGTGGCAAAATGCAGCAGATGCTTCTACTGCCGCGCTACAGGCAGTGCCGGCAGCAAACGGCTTAGCTTCCATTGCAGAATTTCCTGCCGTATGGATGGATGCTTCTGAAAAAGGAGTGCTGTTTAAAGTGAAGATTGTTGATGCGGACGCTACACCAGTTGGCGTTGGTTATGGACAGGCAAGCCCTGCTGGTGTACGTCCTGAGTACACGCCAACGTTCGAGCTGGTTAACGAGTACACGTCATCTGATGTGCGTAAGAATGTTTACATCGGGCAGACGAAGTTTAACGGCTTTGACTTTAACTATGTGAAGAAATACGCTGGCAGAGCTTCGGGCAACGCGAACGTAGTGGATGTAAAAGTAATCAGAACAGCGGAAGTGTACCTGAACAGAGCGGAAGCTTATTACAACCTGGGCATGTACGACAAGGCGCTGAATGACCTGAACATGATCAGAAGCAACCGTTATGCAGACTTTAATGCAGCAACAGCTACTGAAACAGGTCAAAATTTATATGATGCAATTCTGAAGCAGAGAAGACTAGAGCTTGCTTTCGAAGGACACCGCTTCTTTGATCTGAAGCGCCTTGGCTTACCAGTAGAGCGCTCTACTTCTGGTGACCGAATAGATGGTACCGGTGCAGCGCCGGCCGTTGCAGGTATCCCTGCTGGAAGCTCGCTGTTCCAGTTGCCAATTCCTCAGTACGAGATCGATGTAAACGATAACATCACTCAGAATGACGGATACTAGTTATCGGATTGTATGTAATTAGGAGACTCCCAGGCTATGAAAATAGTTTGGGAGTTTTTTTCCCATCTGCTAGACGAATTCTCCTGGAAAGAATTGATTGCTTCCAGCCATTGGTAGTAGCCATTGGTAGTGTTTTCACCAACAATATATTCTATAGCACCTACATTAAGGAATCATAACCTGGCATAAAGTAAATTAAAAACCTAAGTATGCCGGAATAATAGCATCACTATCCTGCCAATTCCGCAACGCGAGCTGGACATCAACCCATCGCTGGAACCAAATCCAGGTTACTAGAAATTGTAATTAAGCTTATCCGGGAAGGGGTAGACAGTTTGTCTACCCCTTCCTTTTTTTATAGGGATTATCTGTTCGTTGAATCAATTATAAGCGGAATACACCCGTCAAAATTTAAAGCCCGCCTGGCAAATGCTACGTCCTGGCAGTATTGCCCGCACGCCCCGCTTGTCCTTTCTGTTTGGTTTGCAAAAATTTCTGCAAAGATCACACGCTCCCTACCAACTGTCAGGTTGAAGAATGAGCTCATAAAAGTATGGTGGTCGTAGCTACACCTTTTGCGTCATTCTCGCTGTTTGTGTGGTAATCATCTTTAAATGGTTCTATTAAGCGATTCTGCAGTAAAAGTAATGTTATAATTATATATATTAAATAAATTATATTAAAACTCGGGTATAGTCTAAAATTTATATATTATATAGTATAACTAATTATCTGTATATAAATAATATAGGCTACAATTGGTGTATTTCAATTTAAATAATCATTTATAGGTTACATTATATGCTGGTTGTGCGTATACTTCTTCAAATTATGTTGTACAATATTGTTTGCATTCATTTTTTTCTTATTTACCTTTGAATAGCATCTTATTAAGCATAAATATTTATATTCCAATTTTTCTATCTTTAATTAACCAAAACTACTAGTATGAAAAGAAGTCTACTAATCTGTTTTGCTTTGATGTTCGCCTTGCTGCAACAGGCGATGGCGCAGAGCAAAACAGTGTCGGGAACAGTAACCGACCAAGCAACTGGCCAGGGGCTGCCAGGTGTTTCCGTAATTGTGCAAGGATCTACAGCCGGTACGGCTACCGGTGCAGACGGCAGCTATACCCTGAATGTGCCCGCAGAAGCTACTACCTTAATATTCCGCTATATTGGCTACAGCACCAAAGAAGTGGCAATCGGCACCAACACTGTGCTGAATGTTGCATTGGGCGTGGATAACAAGCAGTTAAGCGAGGTTATCATTACAGGTTATGGCACAACCAATACCCTGCAGAATACGGGCGCTGTGGCACAGGTAAAAGGAGCCGAGATCGAGAACATCCCGATGGCTTCGGTGGATAAAGCGCTGCAGGGCCGCGTAGTGGGTTTGCAATCGGTGGGCGCTTCCGGGCAACCGGGTTCTGCGCAGCAGATCCGCATCAGAGGGATCGGTTCCATCACGGGTTCTTCAGAGCCGCTGTATGTGGTGGATGGGGTGCCGATCAACTCAGGCGACTTGTCGCGGAACACGACCACGGCCAACGCATTGGCAGGCATCAACCCAAATGACATTGAAAGCATTAACGTGCTGAAAGATGCTTCTGCTGCTTCTATTTATGGTTCCAGAGCTGCCAACGGTGTAATTGTGATCACGACCAAGAGCGGTAAAGCCGGCAAGACCAAAGTTAGCCTGGATGCAGAGTATGGCGTATCGAAACGAGCATACTACAACGACAATACACGCCCGCTGACCACTGCTGAAAACATCGAACTGTTAGGAGAGGCCTTAAAGAATGATGGCTACTGGGAAGCTTATGGCCTAAACGAGGAGAATATCGGTGATTTCTTAAACGAGAACTTCGGCCTAGACCCTGCTATCAACTCCAACTGGGAAGATGCGACCAAGCGTACCGGGCATACACAGCAATATAACCTGGCTGTTACCGGTGGCAGCGAGAAGACGCAGTTCAGCGTATCTGGCGGTTATTATAACCAGGAAGGCACGGTGATCAAGTCTGAATTCGAAAGATATTCCACAGGCCTTAACCTGCAGCACACGCTTAACGACAAGCTGTCTTTTGGTACGAACCTGCTCTTCTCCAACTCGACGCAAAAAGGCCCGCTTAACAGTGGCTACTTTGCTAACCCGGTGATGGCGTCGCTGTTTCTGATGCCTTCGCTGGCGCTGGATTCCCGTCCGCAGGCGCCCTTCAACCCGCTGCTCCTGGCCGATCTGGATAAGAACAATAGCAATATCCTGAAGACCATTGGTAGCATTAACGGCGAGTATAAGATCCTGCCAGGGCTTTCCTTTACCACCAAGTATGGTATTGACTTCAACAGCCTGGAAGAAGACAATTATCAGAACCCATTCTATGGGGATGCGGAGTCTACCCAGGGAAGCTCTACCCGCTACTATACCCGTTATTTTAACTGGGTTTGGACAAACCTGCTGAACTATACCTGGGATATCAACAAAGACAATACCTGGCTGCTGAACCTGAAAGGTGGTTACGAAGCGCAGAAGTCTTCTATTTACACAGCCTCTGTTTATGCCGAGAACATGCCCCAGAACACGGACTTTACTGTGCCTTCTGTTGGCGCAACTCCGATCACGGCAAATGGCGCGAACGAAGGCTACTCGTTTGCCTCTATGTTAGCCCTGGGCGATATTTCGTACAAAGGCAAGTATGTGCTGTCGGGTAGCTTCCGAAGAGACGGTTCTTCCCGTTTCGGATCCGATAACAAGTATGGTAACTTCTGGTCGGTAGGTGCCAGCTGGAACATGGATCAAGAAAGCTTTATACAGGACCTGGATTTCATAAACCAGTTGAAGTTAAGAGCCTCTTACGGGGTGAATGGTAACGCCGGCATCGGTAACTATGTATGGCGCAGGTTGTATTCGTACACCAGCACCTACGGGGGCTCGGTGGCGGCTGTGCCATCGTCTTTGGGTAATGCCGACCTGACCTGGGAAAAGAACAAGCCTTTTGACGTGGGCGTGGATGCCAGTTTCTTTAACAACAGACTGAGCCTGAGTGCGGATTATTATTCCAGAGCAACATCAGACCTGTTGTTGGAGCGGCCGCTGTCGTTAACCACCGGCTGGGCAAGCAGGTTAGAGAATATCGGCGCCATGCGAAACAGGGGATTTGAATTAGCTATTTCAGGCACCCCGGTGCAGGTAGGTGATTTTAGATGGGATCTGAGCTTTAACTTTTCCAAAAACAAAAACAAGATCACAGAACTAAGCGTGGATAAGCAGCAGGTTTCGCCCTTTATCCGCCAGGTGGGCCAGGATGTTTACCAGTATTACATGCCGCTGTGGGCGGGCGTAGACCCGGCAGACGGAATGCCAACCTGGTATACAGATGCTTCAAAAGCAGAAACAACCAAAACGTATTCCAAGGCAGCCTACTCGTTAACAGGCAAATCTGCTTTGCCGAAAGCGTTTGGTAGCGCCGGTACTACCCTCACCTACAAAGGATTGTCGCTGGATGCCTTGTTCTACTACAACTTCGGCAACTATATTTATGACCCATACTACCAATACCTCAATAGTGGCGGTTGGTTCCTGGGTTCTTATAACCAGCGCGCCACACAGCTCGACAGATGGCAGCAGCCAGGTGACGAGGCCAGCGTGTCCAAGCTGTCGTATGACAATGATTACAGATTCCGCGCCGTATCCGATAAGATCCTCAACAAAGGTGATTTTATCCGCTTACGCGATGTGACCTTGGGCTATACTATTCCACAGGGCATCGTGAGCCGGCTTAAAATGTCGAGCCTGAGAGTGTATGCCCGTGGAGCAAACCTTTGGACCTGGGTGGCGGACGACAAACTGCCATACGATCCGGAAGCAGGTGGCGTAGGCGGCACAACAAATTTCGATATCAATGTTCCTAAAACAGTCACTTTTGGTGTTAATGTTGGCTTCTAATTAATCAGATGAATGAAAAATAGATATAAAATTTTGGTTTTAGCCGGACTGCTATCGGTAGGTAGTTTCAGTTCGTGCAAAGATGAGTTCCTGGATGAGGGCCCCTCTACAGGTATAAATGCTGATGAGGCCCTGCTGACAGATAATGATGTGCTGAGTGCGCTACGAGGCGCGTATGCAGGTCTTGCTACCGTTAACCTATATGGCACTTATCTGCCTGTTATGGGCGATATGCTGGCGGATAACCTGTATGTGGCTACGTCTAACTCCGGTTACTTCGGCGGCTTCTCCAGTTATAACTTCCTCAACAATAACGGCGATATCACCGATATCTGGTCCGGGGCTTATGATGTGATCAACCGGGCGAATGCCATTATCGATTCTAACCCAACCGTTACGGATCAGGCAGCTATCGACCAGTATAAAGGCGAGGCATATGCCATCCGAGCGCTGCTTTATTTTGAGCTGGTAAGGAATTTTGCTCGACCCTATAACGAAACGGCCGATGCCTCGCATCCGGGCGTTCCGCTTGTGCTGACGGCCTATGATTACAATGCCCAACCAGCACGCGCCACGGTAGCCCAGGTTTATGAGCAGATTGAGTCGGATTTGTCAAATGCCTACACGCTGATGTCGCCCGACCTTACGGTTATCCGTTTTTCCAAGTATGCAGCCAGAGCGCTGGATGCTGAAGTGAACCTGTATAAAGGAGATAATGCGTTGGCGCTGCAGTATGCCGAAGAAGTAATTAAAGATAGTGGTGTTGAGTTGCTGCCATACAATTCGGTGCTGGCCTACTGGGCTGAAACCGACGCCACAAAATTAGCAGGACTGGAGTCCCTGTTCGAGGTATCGGCTACGCAAACAGAGAACAATGGCGTAGATGAATATGCATATTACTTCAACCAGCAGGGATACGGACAGAACCTGGCCACGCCATCGCTTTATGAAACCTACGATTCAACCGATATCCGTCGGCAACTGATTACGGTGGGAGAAAGAGGCAGCGATGACCCGGCTTACATTGTGACCAAGTATAATGCAGTCTCCGGCGACATCGACGACAAAGTGGTGATACGCATGTCGGAAGTATACCTGATCGCTGCCGAGGCTGCTTACCGCACCGGCGATGAAGCCAAAGCGCTGGAATATCTGAATACGCTGGTAGCAGAGCGCGATCCTGAGTTAAAGTATACTTCTTCCGGCACCCAGCTGTTGGACGATATCATACTGGAGCGAAGAAAAGAGATGGCCTTTGAAGGCGACCGCTTTGCTACCTTGAACCGCCTGAAGGCAGACATCACCGGCAGAAAGCGATCACCTAACGTAGTGCCGTATACCGATGCAATCAGGGTGCTGCCTATTCCGCGAAATGAGATCACAGCCAACCCGAATATTGAACAGAACCCCGGCTGGTAATTTCCTCAACTGATAAAAGGTGAATAGCAGCATTTTGCGCTATTTACAAGCTGCTAAAAACCCTGCTGTTGTAAAACGGTGGGGTTTTTACATGTCAGGGTCAGTGGCAATAGTTTGCTGCAGCCTTATAAACGACACAGGCTATCAATAAAATCTGAAGCAGCTTTTGTATATTGTATTATCAACGAGTGGCTTATCATCAGAACGATTAACGATACGTGACATGAAATGCAAATCTTTATCTATCCTATTCCTGGTCCTGGCTGTCAGCACGCTCACCAGCTATACTTGTCGGGCCCAGATCTTTCTGGAGGAAGTAAACGGGAGGCCTATCCGGGTGGGCCAGTATGAAAATGTAGTTGGGTCACCTTACCTGCAGGACGAATGGCGCAAAGGCACCGTGAAGCTTGCTAACGGCGAGACATATCCGGATGTGGATCTGAAGTATGACCAGGTGCAGGACATCCCGCTTTTCCGGAATAAGGCTGGCGAAACGCTCGAGATCGTTCAGTCTGTGGCTGGGTTCACCATCACGTACTTAAAAGATGGCGCCCTCCAGGAGGCCGTTTTTCGCAATGGCTACCCGGGTATAAAAGGAGCGTCCAGAACCAGTTTTTATGAAGTGCTGGCCGAAGGCAAAGTGGACCTGTTGAAACGGACCAACAAGGTGATCCGGGAGGAGAAAGCCTATAATTCAGCCACCATCACAAAAAACATACTGCCGGTGGTCACCTACTATATCGCCCGGGAGGAACAACTGGTGAATATTAAAAATGACCGGAAATCGATTTTGGAAGCACTGGCCGACAAAGCACCCGAACTGGATGCTTATATCAAAAAAAATAAGCTGCGGCTGAAAGAAGATGCGGATCTGGCGCAGCTCATCAACTACTATAATTCCTTGCAATAAAGGTGTTCGCTTTTAAGTAGCAGCCCGGAACACTATATTGCAATATAAATATGGGCCGGGCCGGGAAATGATACCGGCTGTATACGGGAAGAGGGGAGCAGCAGCTTCCTCTTTTGTTTTACAAATGATCTAACATAACCTATGAACAAGTATAAACTTTATGTTCTTGTGGGGGCAACCTGCTTTGTTTCCGGGGCCTTTGTAACCAAACTGGCAGACGATAAAATAACCATTGCGGTGCTGCAGGATGCCCAGAAACTCATGGGGCTGCACTTTACCGACGCGCAGCTCGATTCTGCCACTTCGGAGGTGGAGGATTTCAGGAAGAGCTACGAGGCTATCCGCAAAGTGCCTTTGCCGAATAATGTGGCGCCTGCCCTGGTGTTTAACCCCATCCCGGTAGGCTATACGTTCGAGCAGCAGCGCCAAGCCTTTGAAGTAGCGACGCCTGACAACGTGAAACTCCCCAAAAACAGGGACGAGCTGGCTTTTTATACCATTCCGCAACTGGCACAGCTCATTCGCACCCGGCAGCTATCGTCTGTAGAGCTGACCACTTTTTACCTCAACCGCCTGAAGAAGTATGGCCCTAAGCTCGAGTGTGTCATTACCCTTACCGACGAGCTGGCCCTGCAACAGGCGCGCCAGGCAGACCAGGAAATAAAGGCAGGCAAGTATAAAGGGCTGCTCCACGGCATTCCGTTCGGGGTAAAAGATTTGCTTTCTACCCGCAAGTATAAAACCACCTGGGGCGCGATGCCTTACAAAGACCAGGTGCTTAACGAAGATGCCACGGTTGTAAAACGCCTGCAGGACGCCGGGGCAGTACTGGTTGCTAAAACCACCTTGGGTGCGCTGGCCATGGGCGATGTATGGTTTGGTGGCAAAACGCGCTCGCCCTGGGATATCACCAAAGGCTCCAGTGGCTCATCGGCCGGCTCGGCGTCGGCAGTGGCTGCCGGTCTGCTGCCTTTTGCCATTGGCACCGAAACACTGGGCTCTATTGTGTCGCCCTCTACCGCCTGTGGCACCACGGGGCTGCGACCTACCTTTGGCCGGGTGAGCCGGCATGGCGCCATGGCCCTGAGCTGGTCGATGGACAAGATCGGGCCCATCGCACGCTCGGCAGAAGATTGCGCCATTGTGTTCAACGCCATTTACGGCCCCGACGGGCAGGATCCTTCCGTATACGATGCGCCGTTCAACTATAACACAAGTATAAACCCCAGGAAGCTGCGCGTGGGCTACCTCAAGCAGGACTTTGAGAAGAAGTATGGCTTCCAGGAAAACGATTGGGCTGCTTTAAAGGTATTGCGTGATGCCGGCATCGAGCTGGTGCCGTTGGAGCTACCCGACCTGCCGGCAGGCGAGCTGGCCCTGACCATTTCGGTGGAGGGAGCGGCAGCCTTTGATGAGCTGACCCGCAGCGGCCGCGACAGCCTGCTGGTGCAGCAACATAAAAATGCCTGGCCTAACCTGTTTCGGTCTGCCCGGTTTGTGCCTGCCGTAGAGTATCTGCAGGCCCAGCGTGTGCGCACCTTGCTGGTGCAGCAAATGCAGGAAAAGCTCAAGGATGTGGATGTCTACATCAGCCCTTCTTTTGCCAGCCAAAACCTGGTGGTAACCAACCTGACCGGCCACCCGTGTGTGGTGGTGCCGAACGGCTTCCAGAAGAATGGCATGCCGACCACCATCACGTTTATGGGCAAGCTCTTTGGCGAGGCGCAGTTGCTGGCCTTTGCCAACTTCTACCAGGGATTGACCAATTTTGACGAGCAGCATCCGACGCTGGCCTTTGCGAATACGAAAACAAAGAAGCAGAAGGCAAAATAAACCGGTAGCCCCTGCCTGCGAAGTATAAAAAGCTGTTGCTGCATGTCCTTTTTATACTTTCCAGGCCGGGGTAACTGCCAACTTATACTTGAGCCGGCTTCTGCATAATCTTTCAGCTACCTTATACTTCGCTACTTATCAAATCACCCTTATAAACATTTATGATGCTATTGAAAAAACGAGCCATGGCGCTCATGGCCGGGCTGTTGCTGTGCGGTGGGGCACTGCAGGCGCAGAACACTAAAATGGTGCTCAGCGTGGAGAAAGTAATGCGCGACACAAAATGGAAGGGAACCTCTCCGAGTAATATCTTCTGGGCAGAAGATGGCAAAAAAATATACTTCGACTGGAACCCTGAAGGCAACCGCCAGGACTCTCTCTACAGCGTATCGGCTGACGGGAAGAACCTGAAGAAAGTGAGTGCCACCGAGCGGCGCAAGCTGCCCGCACCGGAAGGCAACTATAACCGGGCTCAAACCCGCAAAGTATACGAGAAGAACGGCGATATCTTTCTATATGATAGCAAGTCGGGCAAAGCGCAGCAGGTAACTGCTACCGTGGAACGGGAAAGCAGCCCAAGCTTCAGCTTTGATGAGCAGAAAGTAGTGTACCTGAAGGACAGTAACCTGTTTGCCTGGAACATCAGCAACGGCCAGACCCGCCAGCTAACCGATTTCCGGAAAGGCAGCAAGCCTGCCGCGGAGAGCAAAGACCCGCAGCGCGTCTGGTTGCGGGAGCAGCAACTGGCCCTGTTGCAGGTAGTGCGCGAGCGCGAGCAGGATAATGCCGCCCAAAAGCTGCAGCAGAAGCGCGATACGCCCACCCGGCCCAAAGAGATCTACCTCGAGGACAAAGCCGTAGGCAGCGTGACCCTAAGCCCGGACGAGCAGTTTGTAACCTACCAGCTGATCAGCCGCCCCAAAAACGCGAAAGTGGCAGTTGTGCCAAATTATGTGACCGCCTCCGGCTACACCGAAGATATTAACGCCCGCACCAAAGTAGGCGACGCACAAACCAGGTCTGAATTTTATGTGTACGACACCCGCCGCGACACCGCCTTTGCCGTGACGATGAAAGAGGTGGAAGGCATTTACGAGCAACCGGCCTACCTGCAGGCGCAGAAAGCCAAAGCATCGGCCACAAAGGAGCTGGACACGAAGGCAAAAAAGCCGGAAATGCGGCCAACGGTGATCTATGGCCCTTACTGGTCAGAAAACGGAAAGCATGCCGTGGTGGTGGCCCGCTCAGAAGATAACAAGGACCGCTGGATCATGACGCTGGAGCCCGCAACAGGCAAGCTGACCGTACTGGACCGCCAGCACGACGATGCCTGGATCAACGGCCCGGGCATCAGCTACGGCCCGGGTGATATTGGCTGGTTGCCTGATAATAAGCAGGTATGGTTCGAGTCTGAAGAGAGTGGTTATGCCCATCTCTATACCGCTGATATTACTACAGGCAAGAAAAAGGCGCTTACCAGCGGCAAGTATGAAGTATCGGCCGTCCGGTTATCGAAGGATAAAAAGCACTTCTACTTTTCCGCCAACAAGGTGCATCCGGGCGAGCAGCATTTTTACCGGCTGCCGGTGCAGGGCGGCGACATGGTGCAGCTCACCACTTTGCCGGGTGCCTCCGAGGTAACTTTGTCGCCGGATGAGAAAACGCTGGCCATCCGCTACTCCTACACCAACAAACCCTGGGAGCTGTATGTGATGGACAATAAAAAGGGTGCGAAGCCAAAGCAGGTGACGCACTCCACTACCCCAGAATTCGAGTCGTATGCGTGGCGCGATCCGGAAGTGATCTCCTTTAAAGCGCGCGACGGGCAGGAAGTATACGCCCGCGTATACCGCCCTGCCAAGCTGGAAACAAACGGCCCAGCTGTGGTCTTTGTGCACGGTGCCGGCTACTTGCAGAATGCCCACAAATGGTGGAGCAGCTACGAGCGCGAGTATATGTTCCATAACTTTCTGGCCGACCAGGGCTATACAGTAATGGATATCGATTACCGGGGCAGTGCAGGGTATGGCCGCGACGTGCGCACGGGCATCTATGAGTTTATGGGCGGCAAAGATTTAAACGATGAAGTGGATGGCGCTAAGTATTTGGCCAGCAAGTATAGCGTCGATCCGAAACGCATTGGCATCTATGGCGGCTCGTATGGTGGTTTCATGACGCTGATGGCCATGTTCACACAGCCCGATGTGTTTGCCGCCGGCGCAGCCCTGCGTTCGGTTACAGACTGGGCCCATTACAACCATGGCTATACATCCAACATCCTGAACACGCCCCAGACAGACAGCCTGGCTTACGCCAAAAGCTCACCTATTTACTACGCCGAGGGCCTGAAAGGTGCCTTGCTCATGTGCCACGGCATGGTAGATACGAATGTGCATTTCCAGGATATCGTACGCCTGTCGCAGCGCCTGATCGAACTGGGCAAAGAGAATTGGGAACTGGCCGTATACCCTGTGGAGAGCCACGGTTTTGTGGAGCCTTCGAGCTGGACAGACGAGTATAAGCGGGTGTATAAATTGTTTGAAGAGAACCTGAAGAAGAAGTAATTTATACTTGTTCCGCATAAAAAAGGCGTGTTACCTCTTCGGTAGCACGCTTTTTTATGCCTGAAGAGGAGAGTTGTTTTGTAGTGCATTACGGTTGTAATACCGGGAATATGCTATTCTGGAGAGGTGTCTAAAACTAAAACCTCGGTTTTACGAGGATATAAAAAGAAGGTTTTAAGTATTTTTTTTGTCTGGTTGAAGTATGGAAAATTAATGGTATGACATTAAGGGAGAATATTGCAATTATGTTTTGTGTATAGGTAAGTCAGTGAAAGTAAGTGTGTTGTTAGTGGGGAGCATCGCGATTTCTTGTAAAAAAAGCACCTTATAGTTTCAGCCTTGATTTTTTTTACACCCTTCTTCTTTTGCCAATGGCAAAGGGCTATATTTGGAAACAAATAATCTACTATTTTACTAATCAATCTATTTTACTTTTATGAGAAAAGTTCTATTATTAGGCTTGGTTATGTTCCTAACGCTTGTTAGTCAGGCGTGGGCACAAAGCCGGGTTGTTTCAGGAAAGGTGACTGACCAAGCCACCGGGGATGCGCTACCAGGCGTTGCAGTCCTTGTTAAAGGAACCACTGTAGGAACTGCTACTGGTGTAGATGGGGCTTACACAATCAATGTGCCAGCAAATGGTAGCACCTTAGAGTTTCGTTTCATTGGTTATACAACCCAGGAACGAGCAATCGGAAATGCTTCCACAATTAATGTGACCCTGAGCACAGACAACAAGCAGCTGCAGGAAGTGGTGGTTGTAGGATATGGTGTGAAAGAAGTGAAAGATGTGACAGGTTCTATTACCAGCATCAAAGCATCTACCATTGAGAACCAGCCGGTACAAAGTTTCGACCAGTCTCTTGCTGGCCGCGCAGCCGGTGTGCAGATCACGAATACCAGTGGTGTGCTGGCGGATGGCGTAACAGTACGTGTACGTGGTGTTGGCTCTATCTCTAACAGCTCACAGCCGCTTTATGTAATTGACGGTGTGCCAATGGCACAGGTGTCAAACCTGAACTCCTTCAACAGCGGTAACGGTACGCGCTACAACCCGCTTGCCGACTTGAACCCGAACGACATTCAGTCTATAGAAGTACTAAAAGATGCGGCTGCTTCTGCGCTTTATGGTTCGCGTGCAGCTAACGGCGTTATCCTGGTAACAACAAAAAGAGGTAAAGCAGGTACCTCAAAAATTACTTACGACTACTATACCGGCTTCCATGAAGTAGTTAACAGACCCGATATGTTGAATGGTGATGATTATATCGCGATTCAAAACGAAAAAGCGGCAAACCGTTTTGGTGCTGGTGATCCTAAGAGCATAATCGCTGGTAACGTAGACTTGAATGAAGATGGTGTTCCGGACAGAACAGACTGGTTGGATGAAATCTTCAGAAGAGGTACTGTACAGAACCACCAGCTCTCACTTTCCGGTGGTACTGAAAAAGCGTCTTACTATGGCTCTGCTACTTACGCTGACCAGCAGGGTGTTACAGAAGGCAACAGACTCAAAAGAGGTGGTGCCCGTCTGAACATCGATATTACTCCAAAGGATTGGGTTAAAGCAGGTCTCAGCACCAGCTTTACAAAGTCTCTTAACAATGGTATCCTTTCTGAAGGTTACCTGGCAGGTGCTGGTGTAGCTGGTTTCAACGCTGCTCCTAACGTGCCTGTTTATGGCAATGATGGCTTCTATTACCTGAACAGCCTTGGCTTGCTGGGCGATGGTGCGAACAACACCACCTACAAGCTCAATAACTTCTACCACCCGCTGGCTAACCTTCAGTTACAGCGTAACAACAACACGTCGCAGCGTATTTTAGGTAATGCTTACATCGAAGTACAGCCTATCAAAGATCTGAAAGTGACTTCAAAGTATGGTATTGATTACATCGACAACTTCGAAGACCAGTACAGCGACCCACGTATTGCCGGCCTTGGCAGAAGCTACAACGGCCTTGTGCAGACAAACAACCTGCGTCGTAACCAGTGGAACTGGTCAAACTATGCTACCTACAATAAACTGATTGCAGAGCAGCATAACATTTCAGCAACAGCTGGTCTGGAGTACCAGCAGGTTGATCAGTATTCTATCGGTGCTTACGCAGGCGACTTTGCTGATCCGTTCTTCAAAGATATCATTTCCGGTACTTTCTCTGAGCAGCTTGGTGCTGACGGTAGCAGAACACATAACGGATTTGATTCATACTTCGGCCGGTTGTCTTACGATTTCGGCAACAAGTATTATGCTGAGGCTGCTTTCCGTGCGGACGCTTTCTCTGGTTTTGGTATGGATAACAAGCGTGGTTATTTCCCTGCCGGTTCTATTGGCTGGAGAATTTCTGAAGAAAACTTCATGCACCAGTTCGAGTTCCTGGACGATCTGAAGCTGCGTGCCAGTTACGGTGTGGTTGGTAACTCCAATATCGCTGATTTTGCATCAAGAACACTATACGGTGGTGGCCTGTATGCTGAGCAGAACGGTTTGAGCCCGGTGCAGGTTGGTAACTCAAATCTTAAGTGGGAAACTTCTACGAAACTGGACATCGGTTTCGATATGTCTGTATTGAACAACCGCATTGGCGTTACATTCGACTACTTCTATAACGACATCTCTGACCTTGTGTTGAGAGCTCCGGTACTTAGAACTACTGGTATCCCTGGTGCAGCAGTAAGCACAAACATTGGCTCTATGTACAACAAAGGTGTTGAGCTATCGATCAACACAGTAAATATTGAAAATAATGGTTTCTCTTGGACCTCCAATTTCAACTTCTCTGCTGTGAAGAACGAAGTAACCAGCCTTTACAACGATGTACCAGTAGTTAGTGGTTCAAGCGAAGCGGCTGTTGGGTATGGTATCGGGGAGTTCAAACTGATCCGTTGGGCAGGTGTAAACCCAGCCAATGGTAACGCACAGTTCCTGGACAAAGATGGTGTGCTGAAGCAGTATGATCCGGCTACAAAGAAGTATTACCTGGCTGATGGTACTGAGACTTCAGACATCACTGCTAACGATGCTGTGTATGCAGGCAACCCATATCCGAAATGGTTCGGTGGCTTTGATAACACCTTCAAGTATAAAGGCTTTGATCTGGGTGTGTTCTTCCAGTACAGCGGAGGCAACAAGATCCTGAACACCACACGAGCCGGCTTGATGACCAATTATCTCAATAACAACATTGCTGAGATTAAGGACAGATGGCAGAAACCAGGTGATGAGACAAATGTTCCAAGATTGTACCTGCAGGATAACATCTCTACCCGTACTTCAACCAGATGGTTAGAAGATGGCGACTTCCTGAGATTACGTCAGGTGAGCCTTGGTTATAACCTGCCTTCTGCTGTAGTATCTAAGCTTGGTATCAACAATATCCGTGTGTATGGACAAGTACAAAATGCCTTTGTATGGACCAAATACTCTGGATCTGATCCCGAAGTTAACACGAACAGAAACGTGAACATTGCCTACGGTGTTGATAACCGTTCTATTCCGCAGGCTCGTAGCTTCACGTTTGGTGTAAATGTTGGTATCTAATTTATTTTATTACAACCATGAACAAAAAAATAAAAAATAATTTTACTGCGTCACTCTTGCTGGGAGCACTTGCTTTTACCTCAGTGTCTTGCGACGTAATCGAAAAAGAGCCAATAGAGAATTTTTCTCCGGAGGCTGTTTTCTCTACGCCTGACCGGATCGAGAAAGCTGTAGTGGGTATGTACGACGACAACCAGAATGCTGAATTCCTGGGTGGCCGTGCGCTGATCTATTCAGACGTACGTGGTGCTGACACAGATCCTGCCACGTTCTTTGGTGGTATTGGCTTATTCAATACATTATCGAACGACGGTACTGTTACGGCAGCGTGGACGGGCGGTTATAGAGCGATCTATACAGCTAACCAGTTCATGCAGGCATTGGCAGCAAACCGCGACAAAGTACCTTCTGATGTATTAGCTAAGCAGTATGAAGCTGAAGCAAGATTTATCAGAGCGATAAACCACTGGTACCTGGTTAACCTGTTTGCGCAGCCTTATACGTTCTCTGCTGATGGTTCGCACGCTGGTATTCCGATCTCATTGAAAGCATTTGATGCTACAAGTGCATTCTCTCCAGAGGCTCAGATACCAAGAAGCACTGTTGCCCAGGTATATGCTCAGATAGAGGAAGACCTGAAATTTGGTGCTGATAATCTTCCAACGCGTGCCGGCAATAACTTCGGAGATGTTGCCCGTGCCACTCAGGGTGCAGCTGAAGCAATGTTAATGCGTTTATATTTATATAAAGGCGATAATGCAAAGGCTATTGAGTATGCGGATAAAGTAAAAGCAAGAGGTTATGTTCTTAACCCTTCTCCTGTTACGATATTCACTAACTACACAACAAAAGAGTCGATCTTCTCTGTAGCGCACAACCAAGGGGATAACCCTAATACAAACAACTCGCTTGGTCAGCACTACTCTCCGGTTAAGCGCGGCGATATCTCGGTAACACCTTACCTGAACCTGTTTGGAGCGCAAGAGCTGAACGACCTGCGTAAAGCCTCTCTGGTAACAATTGATGCCAAGAAAAAAGCCTGGACGCTGAAGTATACAGATAACACCCAGTGGGTACCTGTTATCCGTTACGCTGAGGTCGTATTAACCAAGGCCGAAGCGCTTGCCAAGCAATCCGATCTTCCGAGCCAGGAAGCGCTTGATCTGCTGAATTCAATTCGCAAGAGAGCCGGTGCTACAGAGCTTACACTGCTGGATGTGCCTACTAAGGATGCGCTTGTTAATACCATTCTGCTTGAAAGAAGAAGAGAACTGGCCTTTGAAGGACATGGAATGTTCGATCTGCTTAGAAATAAGAAAGATATTCCTGCTAACGGATCTAACGCTGCTCAGGCCTATGGATCTAATAAAACCATACTTCCTATTCCTCAGGTAGATATCCAGGCGAACCCTAAACTGGAGCAGAACCCTGGTTATTAAGCATACCATAGTATAAAACAAAAGAGGCACTCAACTGAGTGCCTCTTTTGTTTTATGGTGTCTCTTAGAAAGTATACGTCAGCACTGCCCCGTTATACTCCGGCGAGGAGACAGGGATCAGGCTGATGTCCCGCTTATTGGCTTTTTTGTGCAGCTGCGGCACCAGTATACCGGAGGCAGCCCCAACCGCATACCCGATCAGGTTGTCGCTCAGGAAGTGCTTGCCCGCCTTCAGGCGCAGATAACCCACCGTGGCCGGCACGGCCGCCGCCGCCGCCCATACATAGGGCTCGGCACTGGAACTCACATTGAAGTCATGAAAGATCTTGGCCGCAAAGAAAGAGGCACTGGCCGCCGCAGCCGTATGGCCGGCAAAGAAGGCATTCCGGGCGTTCGCTTTTTTCTTATCAGAAAGCGCCACCTCGTTGCTATAGACCAGGGGGCGAATGCGCGGCACGTTGCCATTCGTCATCGTAAAGATAGCGCCTGTTACTGCCATCGTCTCTACATAAAGCACCAGTACCTGTCCGGCTTTGCTGCGGACGTTGTCGTTGAGCAGCAGCAGCGCCGGGGCGGCAAAGGAGCTGTAAAAGGGAATGTCGCTGGTTTTCTTTGCCTGGTCAGAGTGCCAGCCCGCTGAAAAGCGGTCAAAGCCATTTACGTCGCTTTTCCGCAGGTTCATGATCTGGGCTTCCGAAAGTCCTTCTTTGTCCATCATCAGGGTTAAGCCATAGTAGCTCAGCCCCATGCCGGCCACAATCACCGGGGCATCCACTTTTAAGCTGGTCTTATAAGGAGAGTCGTCCTGGCAAAAAGCTTGCCCGGAAAAGAGCGTAAGTATAATCAGGAGGGTTAAAATCCGTTTCATGTAAAAAGCTTTAAAGAATATTGTTAAATGCCTTTGAAACGCGGCCTTTAATAAAAGGTTTTCTGCCTGAAATAAGCAATCAGGGCATCTCAGTTGCTGCCAAATCCGTATGCGCGGGAGCATCCTGGTGTTGGCCTAATACTTGTGAGGCCATTATTTTAAGTATGCTAGAATTGTCTTAGCTTTGTAATCGCTGCCCAATGGTGCGGCTGGTTTATACTTTGTACCTAAACCCCTAATCAAATGCCTTATTTATTTACTTCTGAATCAGTATCAGAAGGACATCCGGATAAAGTAGCCGATCAGATTTCTGATGCGCTGCTAGATGAATTCTTAAAGCAGGACCCGCAGTCGAAAGTAGCTTGCGAAACGCTGGTGACAACAGGCTTGGTCGTGTTGAGCGGTGAGGTGAAAACCGATGCGTATGTAGATGTGCAGAAAGTGGCGCGCGATGTGATCAAGCGCATTGGCTATACAAAATCAGAATACAAGTTCGATGCAGATGCCTGTGGGGTGATCTCGGCTATACATGAGCAATCCAGCGATATTAACCAGGGCGTAGAGCGGGCTAATCCCGAAGACCAGGGTGCCGGTGACCAGGGGATGATGTTCGGCTATGCCACAAACGAGACGAACGAATATATGCCGCTGGCGCTCAGCATTTCGCATTTACTGCTGCAGGAGCTGTCTGCCATCCGCAAAGAGGGCAAGGAGATGATCTACCTGCGCCCCGATGCCAAATCGCAGGTAACCATTCGCTACAGCGACAACCACGTGCCCGAAAAGATCGACACGATTGTGATCTCCACCCAGCACGACGAATTTGTGTTGCCGGAGAATGACAGCAACGAAGCCAAGAATGCAGCCGAGGAGCAGATGGTGCAACAAATTTCAAAAGATGTGGCCCAGATCCTGATGCCGCGGGTACTCCGGTTGTTGCCGGAGCGCACACAGAAGCTGTTTAACGATGATATCACCTATCATATTAACCCGACAGGTAAATTTGTGATCGGTGGCCCCCACGGCGATACCGGCCTGACAGGTCGTAAGATTATTGTGGATACTTATGGCGGCAAAGGAGCCCACGGTGGTGGTGCCTTCTCGGGCAAGGATTCTTCTAAGGTAGACCGTTCAGCCGCTTATGCCACACGCCATATTGCCAAGAACCTGGTAGCTGCCGGCGTAGCCGATCAGGTACTGGTGCAGGTGGCATATGCCATTGGCGTAGCAAAGCCTGTTGGCCTGTATGTAACTACCTATGGCTCTACCCATGTAAAAGATGCGCAGGGCAACACAATGCACGATGGCGAGATCGCTGAAAGGGTGAGCAAGCTGTTTGACATGCGTCCGTATGCCATTGTGCAGCGCTATGGGCTGCAGAACCCGATCTTTGCCGAAACAGCCGCCTACGGCCATATGGGCAGAACGCCGGGAGTGAAGCAAGTGGAAATAAGCCGCAATGGCCATAAGGAGGTAAAGGAGTTCGAAACCTTTACGTGGGAAAAGCTGGACTACGTAGACAAAATCAAGCAGGAATTCAGCCTGTAATTTATCAGACACAAAACACAGCGCATCAGGTAAAAGCCTTTTGATGCCACCTAAAACAGAACGGCCTGCTACTTTTAGCAGGCCGTTCTGTTTTATACTATATATCCGAAGCTTTGTGTCGGCTAATGGGTCATTTGCTTTTGTTTGTGCCTTTTCAGCTGGCGGCGCATTCCCTCAACGGCAGCATCGGCGGCAGCCTCAAACGAAGGGGCGTCTTCCTGGGAAAAGAGCGTACTGCCCGGCACAAATAACCGGATCTCCACGGTCTTGTTATCAATGCCGTCTTTGTTATTATTCTTCAGGAACACCTCTCCGTCTACTATCCTGTCATAGAACGTTTCCAGTTTATTCACCTTCTGCTGGATAAAAGAATTCAGCTGCTCGTCGGCGTCAAAGTTGACGGAATACATTTGTAACTTCATAGTGCTTGCAATTAAAGGTTAAACTTATGCTTTTGGATGCGCTTTTTCGAAAATGAGTTTCAGCTTTTCGATGGAATTGTGCGTGTATACCTGTGTAGCCGCCAGACTGGCATGCCCCAGTAAATCCTTTATCGCGTTCAGGTCAGCGCCCTTGTTGAGGAGGTGGGTTGCGAAAGAATGTCGCAGCACATGCGGACTATTATGTTCTGATGTGGTAACCAAGCTGATGTACTTTTTTACAACGCGATAAACGAACTTTGGATAAAGGGGACGAGCTTTATTAGTAACGAGCAGCTTTCCGGAATTGTTATCAGGCAATTCGCTTTTCTTATGCTCCAGGTAGGCCGCTATACTTTCCAGCAGCGAGTCGTTAAGTGGCACAATACGTTCTTTGTTGCCTTTGCCCAGCACGCGTACGGTTTTGGCATGCGTGTCGATATCCGTGTGTTCGATGTGGAGCAGCTCGGCCAGACGAATGCCCGTGCCATATAGAAATTCCAGGATCAGGCGGTCGCGCTGGCCTTCAAAATTGGCTTCAAAAGAAAAACTGTCGAGAAAGGTGTTAAAAGGCTCTTCCGGCACAAAGCCCGGAAGCTTTTTAGAGGCTTTGGGCGCCTTGATGCGCAGCATGGGGTTTACCGGCACGCGTTGCTGGGCCAGTAAAAAGCGGTAGTAGGAGCGCAAGCAGGCAATTTTCCGATTAATGGAGCGGGGTTTGATGTGCTGCTGCACCAGCGTCAGCAGCCACGACCGGATGATAGTGTGGTCGGCCTCGGCCGCATCCGTAATTTGGTAGACCTCCTGCAGGTAGCGGGCAAACTGCCCCAGGTCGGTGTGGTAAGAGGTAAGCGTGTGCGGGCTATACCGCTTCTCGTATTGAAGGTACTTAAAAAACAGATCCATACTTTAGTATACCTGATGAGTAACTCAGATATACTAAAGTATGGAAAAATAAGATATGTTGGTAGAAAGACTAGTAGTTTAGGTTGGCGTACATCTGCTGCTTGTAAGCGGCACGCTCCTTCTGCTTTCTTTTAGATACAGATGGCTTCTCGAAGAACGTTCTGGCTCTCAACTCTTTCAGAACACCAGTTCTTTCAAATTTCTTTTTAAATCTTTTTAACGCGCGGTCTACAGACTCGTTATCTTTTACGTTTACAATGATCATATTATCTCTCGCTTCTCTTAGGATTTAGGGTTGCAAATTTACATAAGGTTTTGCTACAAAATCAACAATTTGCCTAAATATTTATCGCAAACAGTTAATTACCTGCTTTTAAAGGCCAAAAGAGCCTATAAAAGCGCTTACAGCAGTTTTATTTAAGGATGGCTCTGGCTATAACAAGTTTTTGTATCTCACTTGTTCCCTCACCAATGGTGCACAGTTTGGCATCGCGGTAATACTTCTCCGCAGGGTAGTCTTTGGTAAAGCCGTAGCCGCCAAATATCTGCACGGCCTCGTTTGCGGTACGCACCGCTACTTCCGAGGCATACAGCTTGGCCATCGCCGACTCCTTGTTCACGTTCAGGCCACGGTTCTTCATATCGGCTGCCTGGTAGGTCAGCAGCGAGGCCGCCTCGATTTCGGTAGCCATGTCGGCCAGTTTGAAGGAGATGCCCTGGTAGCTGGAGATCGGCTGGTTAAACTGCTGCCGCTCCTGCGAGTAGGCCAGGGCCGCCTCAAAAGCGCCCTGCGCAATGCCCAGCGACAGCGCGGCAATAGAGATGCGCCCGCCATCCAGCACTTTCATGGCCTGGATAAAGCCCTCGCCCACATTGCCCAGCATCTGGTCTTGGTGCACGCGGCAGTCCTGGAAAATGAGCTCGGTGGTTTCGGAGGCGCGCATACCCAGTTTGTCTTCTTTGCGGCCGGCGTTAAAGCCCGTTGTGCCTTTTTCAATGATAAAAGCACTCATGCCATGCGAGTCACCCACTTGGCCGGTGCGCACAATCACAACCGCTACATTGCCCGACTTGCCATGTGTGATAAAGTTCTTGGCCCCGTTAATTACCCAGTAGTCGCCGTCGGGCACGGCTACCGTGCGCATGTTGCCCGCATCCGAACCGGTGTTAGGCTCTGTCAGGCCCCAGGCGCCGATCCACTCGGCTGTTGCCAGCTTTGGCAGGTATTTCTTTTTCTGCTCCTCGTTGCCAAACTGCAGAATGTGGCCGGTGCAAAGCGAGTTATGTGCCGCCATCGAAAGCCCGATCGAGCCGTCGATTTTGGACAGCTCGGCTATGGCTGTAACGTACTCCAGGTAACCGAATCCTGCGCCGCCATACTCGGCAGGTACCAGTACGCCCATCAGCCCCAGCTCGCCCAGTTGCTTGAACACGTCCACCGGAAATTCCTGGCTGTCGTCCCACTCGCGCATTTTAGGCTTAATATGTTTGGCGCCAAAGTCGCGGATCATGTCCGCTATCATGCGTTGGTTTTCAGTTTGTTTTAATTCCATGTATGTTTTGTAGGTGTATTGCGTGCGTTATAACGGCAACACAATACCAGATGTTTACAAAGCTATATAATTGCTTCGAATCAGCCAATTTATTCCGGGTAATAAGCCACCCAGTCACGTGCCGGATGTAACCTGCCGGGCTGGCGCGGGTAAGTATTTTGATAGGGTTGATTTATTGTGTTATTTTGAATTTAGTTTGCTCTGGCTTGTCGCCAGCAGGCATTTAAAAAGGCGAAGCAGCAGGAAATGATAAAGTTTTTGCAGGACCTATTTGGTAGCAGTCCGGTACAGCAGGAGTCGCTCGGCGCCATCGGCGTGGACATGCACTCGCATGTGCTGCCAGGCCTGGATGACGGGGCTGACAGCCCCGAACGCTCGCTGGAACTTATTACGGCGCTAAAGGCCATGGGCTACCGCAAACTGATCATGACGCCGCACGTGATGAGCGACTTTTACCGCAACACGCCCGAAGGCATACGCGCGCGGCTGCAACTGCTGCAGGAGGCCATACTTGAAGCCGGAATCGAAATGGAACTTGGCTGCGCCGCCGAATACTACCTGGACGAAGGCCTGCTGGATAAACTGGAGAAAGGGGAGGAACTGCTCACCTTTGGCGACAACTACCTGCTGTTCGAAACTTCGTTCCTGAACGAACCCATGAACCTGCGCGAGGCCATTTTCCAGATGCAGGCCAACGGCTACCAGCCCGTGCTGGCGCATCCGGAGCGCTATACCTATTTTTATGGCAAGTATGAGGAGCTGGCCGGCCTGCATGATCTTGGCGTACTTTTTCAGCTTAACCTCAACTCGCTCACGGGCTATTACTCGCCGGGGGCCAGAGAAGTAGCCGAGCGGCTGATAGACGAGGGGCTTGTCGACTTTCTGGGGTCCGACACGCACAGCCTCCGGCACATTGAATCCCTGAAGAAGGTACTCTACAGCAAACACCTGACCAAGGCGCTGGCACTGCCTATCCGCAACAGCCAGCTATAAATTTTCTCTATACCTATAATCTGCACCATGGTTTTTGTTACAGGAGGCAGCGGCCTTATCGGCAGCTTTTTAATTGAGGCGCTTCTGGAGCAAGGGCATGCCGTAAAAGCCTGTTACCGGAACCAGGTGCCGGCGCTGCGCAGTGCCGCGCAGGTGCAGTGGCTGGAGGGTGATATACTTGATCCGGCTTTCCTGCGCAACGCTCTGGCGGGTGTGCATTATGTTTTTCATTGTGCCGGGCTGGTGTCTTATGCGCCGCAGGACCGCGAACTGCTCAAACAGGTGAATGTGGAAGGTACCGCCAATATAGTGGATGCCTGCCTGGAGCAGCAGGACATTAAGCTATGCCACGTCAGCTCTATTGCCGCAGTAGGAAGGCCAAAAAATGCCCGTGTCCTGACAGAAGAAAGCAAATGGGATGCTGCCGCGGAGCACGCCGCTTATGCCAGCTCCAAATACCTGGGCGAACTGGAAGTATGGCGCGGTGTGGCCGAAGGGTTAAATGCTGTGATCGTAAACCCCTCGGTGGTGCTGGGCCCGGCCGACTGGAACCGGAGCAGCACGCAGCTGTTTAAGTATGTATACAATCAAAATGCCTTTTATACGGTTGGCAGCGCCAATTTTGTAGATGTACGCGATGTGGTGGCGGCCATGTTGCAACTCACATTCTCGGATATATCCGGAGAAAGGTTTATCTTAAATGCGGGACAGATGACCTACAAGGAGTTCTTTGCCCAGGCGGCTGCCTGCCTGCGCCGCAAGGCGCCTTCGGTGCGCGTGCCGCCCTGGCTGGCAGAGGCTGTATGGCGCCTGGAGCATGCCCGCTCGTGGCTGACCGGCAGCCGGCCGCTGATCACCAAAGATACGGCCCGCGTATCGGCCAAAAGCCACCTGTTCAGCAACGAAAAGGTACGAAAAGCCACGGGTATTGCCTTCCGGCCGCTCTCCGAAACCATTACCTGGAGCTGCGGCCAGCTGCTGGAAAATATTTCGGGCGACAAGGTGCCGCAGGGCCTGCCGGACTAAACTATTTGCAGCATTAAAATGTAGTATGACGTAGGCTGCTATAAATATGCAGCTTGTTGGATATTGGAGATGAAAGATAACTTTGAAGAACACAGCGAGGAGCTGGAATTGATACAGCGTTTCGAGCAGATGCTCGGAAGCAATGAAACGGTGTTTTTTGACCTGACAGATTTTGAATTTATTATAGACCACTATACGGCCGGCTTCGAGTATAAGAAGGCGCTGGCCGCCTGCGATTCTGCCATTGCGCAGTACCCTTTTTCCACGGAGCTGCAGATAGACAAGGCGCAGCTGCTGGCCATGTCGGGCAGTTTTGAAGAGGCCATGGGCATGATCGACAAAGTAGCCGAAGTGGAGCCCGCCAACCCCGATGTGCAGCTTACGCGCGGCATCATCTTTACGCAACGCGGCGAATACCGCGATGCCATCGATCATTTTAAAAAGGCCATGGCCTACGATGCGGAGCGCGACGATATTTACTTTAATATCGGGCTGGCGTATCAAAGCTGGGGCAAGTTCAGTTCGGCCATCAAGTACTATAAAAAATGTATTGTGCTGAACGTGGAGAACGAAGCGGCGATGCAGGAAATCGTGTATTGCATGGAGGTGACCAACACCCTGCGCGAGCACCTGCCGTTTTTCCAGGAGTTTGTAGACAACGACCCATACTCGTATGTGGCCTGGTTTAACCTGGGCAACGTGCTCAACAAGATCGGTACCTACGACAAAGCCATTGCCGCTTACGAATACGCCACCCTCATCAAACCTGATTTTATTACCGCCTACAACAACATGGCCAACGCCTATGTGTTTCTGGGGGAGTATACCAAAGCCATCGAGCATTTTAATGCCATGCTGGAGCAGGGCTCGCCGTCGGCAGAAGTATACTGCAATATTGGCGAGTGTTATGAGAAACTGAGCCAATGGGACCTCTCGCGCCGGTATTACCAGAAGTCCGTGGACCTGGACCCGGAGATGGATGAGGCCTGGTTTGGCATTGGCGTAATTCTGGATGCCCAGAACAAATGGCATGAGGCGGTGCACTTCTTTAAAAAAGCGGTAGAGCTTTACGACGACAGTGCCGAGTACTGGATGGCGCTGGCAGCGGCAGAGTACCAGGTCGGGCACGTGGTGTCGGCGCTGGACAGCTATGAGCGCGCCGCCGAAATCCAGCCCAACGACAAGAACATTTACCTCAACTGGTCCATTATTTTGTTTGAGCAGGGCAACTTTGAGGAGGCCACCGATATTATTTTAAATGCCATAGAACTGCAGCCAAACGAAGCAGAGCTATATTACAGGGCATGCGCGTACATGCTTTCGGCAGGAAAATACCGCGAAGCTTACAATTATTTGGAAAATGCGTTAATTTTGGACTTCGATAAGCATAAGCTGCTGTTTGAGTTCTTCCCGGAGCTGGAGTCGCAGCGCGCATTAGCCCGATTAATTGATCAGTACCGCAAATAAAAAACATGAACTATACGCTGAATAGCCTGCCCAGCCGTGAGGCGAAGCCCCGTGACAGAGGCTTTACCATGGCCATGGACAAAGGCCTGAGCATCCGCGAAACGGAGGACTTCCTGGAAGTTGCCGGCGAGTATGTCGACATTGTTAAACTAGGCTGGGCCACTTCCTTTGTCACCCCTAACCTCAAAAGGAAACTGGATATCTACCGCGAAGCCGGCATTCCCACGTATTTCGGGGGTACCTTGTTCGAGGCCTTTATCGTGCGCAACCAGTTTGACGAATACCGCCGCGTGCTGGACCAGTACCAGATGACCTTTGCCGAAGTATCGGACGGCTCCATAGAGCTGGACCACGGCAAAAAGTGCGAGTATATCCAGACGCTTTCCGAGCAGGTTACTGTGCTGTCGGAGGTTGGTTCAAAAGACGCCGAGAAGATCATCCCGCCATACATGTGGATCAAGCTGATGCAGGAAGAGCTGGAAGCTGGTGCCTGGAAAGTGATCGGCGAGGCGCGTGAAGGTGGTAATGTGGGCTTGTTCCGGTCTACCGGCGAAGTCCGCAGCGGCCTGGTGGATGAGATCCTGACCAAGATCCCGTTTGAAAAGATTATCTGGGAAGCGCCCATCAAAGCGCAGCAGGTATGGTTTATCAAGCTGCTTGGCGCCAATGTGAACCTGGGCAACATCGCCCCTTCGGAGATCATTCCCCTGGAGACGATCCGGCTGGGGCTGCGCGGCGATACGTTCTGGCACTTCCTGAAAGAAGAAAATCCTGACCTGAAGGGCTGCTAACCGATAACCCAACCCTTAAAATTGCCCGCCCGGAACTATCGCCGGGCGGGCAATTTTTATTTCTAACAGATCCGGCAAAGGCTTACGGTAGAAGCTGCAGGTAAAAGCTGTTTCACGGTTAGCGCAACAGTTCCCTGGCTCTTTCCTGGCGCAAGCGTCCGCTTGTGCCGTGCTTTTAAACGAAAGCCCCGTCAGTCATACTTCCTTCCGACTATTTCAGGGATGGGAGCTTTTGAAAGCGGTGTTGCGAGACGGGCCTTCCCGTTTACTTGTTATACTTCGGCAGAAATTTTGTTACTTACCTGCCCTCCTAATCAGAACCACATGCGCAAATTCGGACTTATAGGTAAAAAGCTGGGGCACTCCTTTTCGAAGAAGTATTTCACCGAGAAATTTGCCCGCGAGCAGATCACGGACGCCGGCTACGAGCTGTATGAATTAGCAGAAATAAGCGAGTTGAAGGCGCTGTTGGCCCGGGAACCCGAGCTACTTGGGCTGAACGTTACCGTGCCTTACAAAGAGCAGGTGCTGCCCCTGCTCGACGAACTGGACGCCGCTGCCGCCCGTATTGGTGCCGTAAACACCCTGAAAATAAGCCAGGGATGCCTGAAGGGCTACAACACGGATTATAGTGGCTTTAAAAGTACGCTGGAGGAGTTTTGCCCGGTGGCGCAGCAGGGCCGGGCGCTCGTGTTTGGCACAGGAGGCGCAGCCAAAGCCGTTACGGCCGCGCTGGACAGCCTGGGCATTCCGTATACTTCGGTGTCAAGGCAGGCGGGGGCGCAGGAGCTGCCTTACGAGGCGCTCACTCCGGCGCTGCTGCAGGAGTACCGGCTGCTCATCAACACCACCCCGCTTGGCATGCACCCGCAGGAAGACGCTTGCCCACCGCTGCCCTATAATAGTCTAACAAGCAGCCACTTTGCTTACGATTTAGTGTACAATCCGGAGCAAACCCTGTTTTTGCAGAAATGCGCGGCCGCAGGGGCCAAAACAACCAATGGGCTGGAAATGCTCTACCGGCAGGCGGCGGCGGCCTGGCAGATATGGGCAAATCAGGTATAACGGAGCAGTGCAATTTTATATTGTGCTAATAATTTGGTTTAGTGCAACTTTATTTGGGATGGATTCCGTAGAAAGACACAAATCAACTTCGGAACCCATGGCACAGCTACACACCCTCAAGCAAAAAGCCCAGGAGTTAAATATTGAGATCTATACCCTTTACCTGGCCTCCCGCGACAGCCGCGTGAAATGGTATGTGCGCTTGCTGCTGGCGCTGGCCATCGGGTATGGCATCAGCCCCATAGACCTGGTGCCGGACCTGACGCCGGTATTCGGCTTTCTGGATGATGTGGTGATTGTGACGCTGGGGGTGAGCGTATGTTACCAGCTGCTCTCCCGGCACGTGATAGGGCAGGCGCGGTTGCAGGCCTACGAAGTGCTGCACGAAGCGGGCGGGAGCACGGCTGCTGCCCACCGCGTGATTGGCTATACCTGGGTGCTGATGGCGTCGCTGCTGCTCATCCTTGGCTACAAGCTTTTATTTATGCACCTGCAATAAGCTGCCGCAAAGCCGTTTTCCTATTTCACTTTCCGCTGTCTTTATACTTTTCCTTCTACTATACCAGGCGCAGGTTTTCCTTAGGGTAACTTGCGCTTGCTGCTTTTAGCATCTCGCGTCGCCTTTGCTGTGGGATGCTGCTGCCAGAAATCTTATTTTTGCTTTTCCTTATTGCATCGCTTCTCTGCTAAATAATCCTGTTACCCTAACAGCGTCTGTTTTGGAACCTTTTTAACTCCAAAATTTTCCTATATTTATACCTTCTTGCCACGTGTTTTAAAGGGAGCCCGGCGCCGGCGCATCGGGAAGTATAATTTTTTTTCAGGGCCTTGCAACCATTTGGCTCCTGCAGGACTCATAGGTTGTGTAAGGCATAAACAGGCAGCATTTGAAGCTTTTTTCCAAACCAAAGTCAGACGAGGATAAACTCATTGAGGGGTGCATCGCAGGCAAGCGCGACATGCAACGGCTCCTTTATGACCTTTATGCTAAAAAGATGATGGCCGTATGCCTGCGCTATGCCCCAACCACCTTCGAAGCGGAAGATATGATGCAGGATGCGTTCATTAAAGTATACGCGCATCTTCAGAACTTTAAACGCGATTGCCCGCTCGAGTTCTGGATACGCAGGATCATGGTGAACACCGCCCTGAAACACCTGCGCAGCAAACAACTGCTCACTGTCTCGCACGAAGCCGAAGAGGTGGCCAGCATCTCTTCCGACACCTATAGCCTGTCAGGTTATTCGATGGAGGAGCTGGTGAGCGTGATTCAGAGCCTTGCCCCCCGCTACCGGATGGTGTTTAACCTGTATGCGGTGGAAGGATACAATCACAAGGAAATTGGCGAAATGCTCGGAATCTCCGAGGGTACATCCAAATCACAATACTCGCGCGCCAGAGCCATCTTGCAAGGCATGTTGACGCGCCAGGAAGAAACCTATAAAGAAAATGTCATCAGCAGCTAACGATAAGCGAGGACCACTGGAAGAAGAGTTCTGGCGCCGGATGCACGACGCTGAGGCCACTCCGTCGCCGGACCTGTGGGCACGTATAGACCACGACCTGACCGTGCAGGAAAATGCAGTGTACAAGCGCCGCATGGTCTTGTACCGGCAATTGGCAGCCGCCTGTTTTGTATTATTTGTATTGGCCGGCTCCCTGTTCGTGTATCATTTCAGCAAAGAGGAGCAGCAGCAAGCCCTGGCCGCAGTTCAGTTGCCGGCAGCAACGCCGGCAGTAAATGATCCGGCCCCGGCCGTGGCTTCCCTGGCAGTCCCGGCTGGCGCAGAAACCGCCTTGCCGGAAAGCATCGAAAATGAACCCGCTAGTATGGGGGCCGATTACCCGGCAAAACCGGAGAAAAGGGCAGGTGCTCGTGTTAAAATAGTATCCCAGCCAGACGTTATACTTGCTGCCGCCCCGGAAACCATCTCCCAAACCGCTTTCACCATTGATCTGCCGGCCGACCAGGTGAGCCTGGAAAGTATAGCTGCCCGGCACGGACGCAGCTTTGGAACCCATGCCAGCCCGGACGAAAACAGTACCGGAAGCAAAGCCCGCACAGCTTTTGCCTCGTTGCAGCCATTTTACCAGACCGCCCGGCAGGCAATAGCAGCCGTGCCAGCTTCTGCCGATACCCGGCATATCCTCAACTCGCCGGCGGCGCAGCAATTGCTGCGCAACCCGTCAGTGGCACAAATGGCAGCGGGTGCGGTGCAGGAGCTCCATACGATCTTATCTGCAGAGGCCCGCCAGCACAAGAACCAACAGGATGCGCTGGTGTTAGCGCTGAACGGAGACAAGAATGCTAAAAAAGGAGCTTCCGACAGCGATAGCCGCTGGACAGTGGGAATGGCCTATGCGCCTAGCTACTTCGACCAGAACATCGGCATTCCGAACCAGGTGATGAGCACGGCAAGTATGAGAAGCTTTACACAAGGTGGCCCTTCTGTAAACGCCTTTGCCACCCAAAGCCTGAATGAGGCGCGGGAAGAATACGAAGACAACACAGACCCGGGCTTTTCCTATTCGTTTGATGCCAAAGTCGGCTTTAAGCTGGGGCGGAAATGGAAACTGCTTTCCGGCATCGGGTATTTGCAGAACACGGCCCGTACCAAATCGAGCTACATTATCCGGCAGTTCCTGAACAAGCCGCAAAGCAACGAGCAGGTAGCCCTGGATCCCTCTACCGTTTTACTGACGGTCCTTGATAATAAACAGCCAACCGATTCGATCAGCGTTTCCAAAACCGATAATTACAACGTCAACTACCGTTACCGCCACCTCACGCTGCCAGTTGGGCTGCAATACCAGGGGCGCCTGGCAAAAGACTGGTACTGGTATGCTGCCAGCGGCGTAGCGGCCAACTTCCTGCTGCAAACTACTGTGATGGCTTCCAGCAACGAAGTGAGTGATGTGAACTTTGGCAGCGGCGACGATTCACCCTTCCGCAAGGTGCAGCTCTCGGGCAATGTGTCGGCGGGCGTGGGCAAGCGGCTTTCAAATGCCATTTCCGTGTCAGTAGGCCCCGAGTTCAGAGGGTACTTTAACACTTTGCTGGCCGAGCCGGACAATACCCTGGCGCCACAAGGAAAGCCCTACACCATCGGACTGAACATGGCCGTGAATTATGAGTTGGGTAGCGGCCGTAAATAGCAGCAATTTTTTCGGGTTCCTGCAACCCTTGGCCTCCAAATGGGATCATGACTATAGTATAAGCCGGAATTTGTTACCAACAGCCCCATGAGAACGGCGCGTCATTTTATGGCTGCTTTGGCTACTGCTGCCAAGCCCAATCTTTTAGGGTGGTATGTGCTGCTGGCGCTGCTGTTTTTTACAGTACTCCTGTCGGGGTGAACCAAAGCAGAAAAGCCATCAGTGGCGGCAAGTATAAGTATGGGGCGGCAGGGCGGTTATACTTATGTAGCAGGCGGCAACCAATACCAGCATCAAAACCAATGGCTTTTAGCTGCCTGACGGGAGCAGCGGCCTAAAACTAAAATACTGTACTACTACCTACCTGTTTAGCTATGAAGAAAGCTGCCGGTGTATCGGGGTGTTGCGTGCAGCACCACGGTACCTGGTTTCTTCACCAAACAATTACGTGAGCTGTTTTGCTTGCATGCTGGTAAGGCACCTTAGGCACTATGAAACTATGAAAAGCATTCTCTACCTCGCCCTGTTCTACCTCTGCCTGTTGCTGCTGGTGGTAAGCTGCACCGAAAAGGAGCCGGAACCAGCCTGCCTGCAAGCCGAAGTGGTGGGCGCCGACTGCCAGAACGGCTGGTATGTGTTGCGCTTGCTGGAGGAAAACTCAACCGAAAGCCATAAAGGCGATTACGTGGGCCAGATCCAGTCCGGGTATGTGACCACCGATAACCTGCCTGAGGCCTACCGGCAGACCGGAAAACGATTGAACGTAGCCCTGGAACTGAATGGGGAATACAGCCCGCGCTGCGTAGCAGTGCACATGATGTACCCTGCCGTGCGCATCACGCGCGTGTGCAGCAGCGCAAGCGGCAATTAAAAAGCTTACCAGTTTATTACATACATAAGTTGTTTTTTGATTAGGAAGAGTGACATTTTCCTTAAAGCCTGCCGATCTTCGGCAGGCTTTTTCATGCTGGATACCCTGTATTGCAGTAAGCACCCAGGCAGAATGGTTTTTTATACTTGCAGGCTTTATGGCAAGTATAAACCGGGATAGCCGCACCTGCCCAACAGGTAAAAGCGCTGTGCCGGCCCCCTTATACTTGTGGTAGTTTTTTTAGACGGCGTAACAACCAGAACATGCGAGAAAAGGTAAACTTCCTGCTGGTTTTTAATGTTATAGTTTATCTTTACTCATCCGTAAAAGCGAAGAATGGATTTTCAGCTAACCTCAGAATTTCAACCGACCGGCGATCAGCCGAAAGCAATAGAACAACTCACCCAGGGCATTAAGAACGGGGAACCGGTACAGGTGCTGCTAGGGGCTACGGGAACGGGTAAAACCTTTACTATGGCCAACGTGATTAAAAACACGGGCAAGCCCACGCTGGTCTTGTGCCACAACAAAACACTGGCCGCGCAGCTCTACGGCGAGTTCAAGCAGTTCTTCCCTAACAACGCCGTCGAGTACTTTATTTCCTACTACGACTACTACCAGCCCGAAGCCTACATTGCCTCGTCAGATGTGTTCATCGAGAAAGACCTGGCCATTAACGAGGAGATCGAGAAGCTGCGCCTGCACACCACTTCGGCGCTGCTTTCGGGGCGCCGCGATGTGATCGTGGTGGCGTCGGTGTCGTGTATTTACGGTATCGGGAACCCCGAGGAATTTGGCAAAAACGTGCTGCACCTGGCACCAGGGCAGCGCTACAGCCGCAACAACCTGCTTTATACCTTTGTCCAGATCCTCTATAGCCGCACCGAAGCCGAATTCACACGTGGAACATTCCGGGTAAAAGGCGATACGGTAGATCTTTATCCGGCCTATGCCGACTTTGCCTACCGTTTATACTTCTTTGGCGACGAGCTGGAGCAGATCCACCGCATCGATCCGGCATCCGGTAAAAAGCTATCCGACGAATCGGCTATCACCATTTACCCGGCCAACCTTTTCGTGACCGGCAAAGACACGCTGCACCAAGCTATCAACGAGATCCAGTTCGACATGGTGGCCCAGCACGAATACTTCCTCAAAGAAGACCGCCCGGCCGAGGCCAAGCGCATCAAGGAGCGCACCGAGTTCGACCTGGAGATGATCCGCGAGCTGGGCTACTGTTCCGGCATCGAGAACTACTCCCGCTACTTCGACCGCCGTGCGCCGGGTGCCCGTCCGTTCTGTTTGCTTGATTATTTTCCGGATGATTTTATGATGGTGATCGACGAGAGCCACGTGACCGTGCCGCAGGTGCGCGCCATGTGGGGCGGTGACCGCTCGCGCAAAGTGGCGCTGGTAGAGTATGGCTTCCGCTTGCCGGCCGCCATGGACAACCGCCCGCTCACCTTCAACGAGTTTGAAAGCCTGATGCACCAGGTGGTATTTGTGAGCGCCACGCCCGGCGACTATGAGATCCAGAAATCCGAAGGGGTGATTGTCGAGCAGATCATCCGCCCAACCGGGCTGCTGGACCCGGAGATCGAGATCCGGCCAAGCTCCAACCAGGTAGATGACCTGCTGGAAGAAATTGACGAGCGCGTGAAAACCGGCGCTCGTGTGCTGGTAACCACCCTCACCAAACGCATGTCGGAGGAGCTGGCCAAGTACCTGGAGCGCCTCAACATCAAGGTAAAGTACCTGCACTCCGAAGTCAAGTCGCTGGACCGCGTGGAAATTCTGCGGGAGCTGCGCCTGGGCATCATCGACGTGCTGATCGGGGTGAACCTGCTGCGCGAAGGCCTGGACCTGCCGGAGGTAAGTTTGGTCGCCATACTGGATGCTGATAAGGAAGGCTTTCTGCGCGACCAGCGTTCGCTGATCCAGACCATGGGCCGCGCCGCCCGAAACGAGAACGGCAAAGTGATTATGTATGCCGACCGCATGACGGGCTCCATGCAGCGCGCCATCGACGAGACCAACCGCCGCCGGGCTACCCAGCAGGCCTATAACGAGGCGCATGGCATTACGCCGCGCACCATCCTCAAATCGAATGAGGAAGTGTTTGAGCAAACAGCCGTTGCCGACATGAAGAAGCGGGAGGTAAAAGCGTATGCCGGGGCTGGAGAGGTGTCGCTGGCAGCAGAGCCGGTAATCCAGACCATGAAGCGGGACGAGCTGGAGAAGCTCATCAAAAAAACCGAGAAACTCATGGAAGCGTCTGCCAAAGACCTCGACTTTTTGCAGGCCGCCAAGTACCGCGACGAGCTGGCCGAGTTGCGGCAACTGCTTAAATCAAAGCGCGACTAACGCGTTATACTTTCTGCAGGGGCTGTTATACGAATATAGCAGCCCCTTGCTTTTTTGATGCATGTCCATCACCGCTTATCTTTACACCGCTAACAAAACAGGACCACCATGATAAAACAATTGCTACTGCTTTGCCTGCCTGCTGCTGTGTGCTTCCTGCCCGCCTGCCAGTCGGCTAATACAAACAAAGCCGCTATGGCGCAACAAACCCCGCAAGCAGCTGCGCCTGTTACGCTGCGCACCGATAGCTTTGGCCGGTACCTGCGCGAAATTTCGGCAGATGAGCTGGAAGGCCGCAAGCCTTTTACCAACGGAGAGAAGAAAACGCTGGCCTACCTGGAGCGGGAGTTCAAAGCCCTCGGCCTGGAACCCGGAAACGGCGACAGCTATTTGCAGGAAGTGCCCATGGTGGATGTGCATACCACCGCCAGCCCTACGATGACCATCAAAGGCAAGCAGGAGCTGAAGCTGGAAGGCCGCAAAGATTACGTGATCTGGACCCGGCGCACCGACCCGGCAGTAACGGTAGACGCGAGCGAGCTGGTGTTTGCCGGTTTTGGCATTGTGGCCCCCGAGTATAACTGGAACGACTATGCCGGGCTGGATGTAAAAGACAAAGTAGTGGTGGTGCTGGTAAACGATCCCGGGTTTTATGCGCAGGACCCCGCTGTTTTTAAAGGCCGCACCATGACCTACTACGGACGCTGGACCTATAAATTTGAGGAAGCTGCCCGCCAGGGAGCCAAAGGCTGCCTGATTATCCATAGCACAGAACCGGCCGGCTATGGCTTTGAGGTCGTGCAGAACAACTGGAACACCTCCAAGCTATACTTAGATTCGAGGGGAAAAGAGACCTATAAGTGCGCCATGGAGGGCTGGGTGTCGAACGAGGTGGGCAAGAAACTGCTGGCTGCTGCCGGTATGGACTATACGTCGCTTGTCGCCAAAGCATCCAAGCCAGGTTCTAAACCTGTTCCGCTGCACCTGAACGTCAGCACGGCGATGACGGTGAAAACAAAGTATGATAAGTCGCATAACTTCATTGCCAAGCTCACCGGTGCTAAAAGCCCGGACGAAAACATTCTCTACTCGGCCCACTGGGACCACCTGGGCATTGGCAAAGCAGATGCCACCGGCGACAGCATTTACAACGGTGCCGTAGACGATGCCAGCGGCGTTGCCGGTCTGCTGGAGATTGCTAAAGTGTTTAAAAGCCAGCCTGGCAGGCCGGAAAGAAGCATCGTGTTTTTAGCTGTTACCGCCGAAGAGCAGGGGCTTTGGGGCTCGGCCTACTATGCCGAACACCCGGTGTTCCCGAAAGAAAAGACCGTGGCCAACATCAACATGGACATGCTTAACTCCTATGGCAGAACCAAAGACATCGTGCTTTTTGGCATGGGCCAGTCCGAGCTGGAAGATTACATTGCTGAAGAAGGCAAAAAAGTAGGCCGCTACGTGGCGCCCGAACCAAACCCGGAAGCCGGTTTATACTACCGGTCCGACCATTTCAACTTTGCCAAGATCGGGATTCCAGCCTTATTCATCGGCCCGGGCATTGACGATGTGGAAAGAGGGAAAGCCTATGGCAAGCAGCAGCTAGACGCCTTTTACGCCAACTACTACCACAAACCATCCGACGAAGTACACGCCGGCTATGTGGCGGATGGCGCTGTGGAAGATTTGACGCTTCTTTATCAGGTAGGTAAGCGGTTATCGGTAGCAGGGGTGTGGCCCAAGTGGAAAACGGGCTCTGAATTTAAAGCCATCCGGGAAGCGTACCTGCCTTAACCGTCGCTCAAAGTATAAAACCCGGCATCGTAGAGCAGGATAGCGCCTCTGCATATCTGCCTGGTGCAGGGCTATACTTATCCTTCTGATCCGTTTTGTAAAGTATAGCGCCCCTGTGCATCCTGCAGAGGGGCGTTTTTTAACATCTTTTGATTTCTTTTGCTATGATGAGTTCAGCTGACACGAACGCTTTTCAGTTCAGAAGCGGCACACTGGCCGATGCCGAGCTGCTGGCGGAACTGGGCTGGCGCACCTTTTACGAAACCTTCGCCGCGTATAACCGGCCAGAAGACATGGCCGCTTTTCGCCCCACCATGTATACGCCGGAACTGCAAACGGAAGAGCTGTGTGACCCGGAAACCGCGTTTGTGATCGTGGAGGTGCAGGAGCAGGCTGTCGCCTATGTAAAACTGAATGCTGGCAAGGCACCTGACGAAATCCGGGGGCAAAAGCCCTTACAGATAAGCCGCCTTTATATTTTACATGAATGGACCGGAAAGGGATTAGGCGACCGCCTGATGCAGCTTTGCCTGGAAAGAGCTCGGAAAAACGGACATGATGTAGTATGGCTGACCGTGTGGGAACACAACCAGCGGGCGATGCGCTTTTACCACAAGTATCACTTTGAAGAAGCAGGAGAGCTGACGTTTATACTTGGCCAGGATGTGCAACGTGATCTGTACATGCAGCGGCAAGTATAATGTTGTATCCTTTGCCCTGGCGCTGGGTTTACCTGTTCCACTCCGCAAAGGAAGTAGAACAGGACCAGGGACTTCATAGTTTTATTTGGGAAAGATAGGGCAGGCAGAAAGAGAGCGGCAGGAGCGCGTTTCCCTTTCTAAGAGCAAGATGCAAACACAGGCCAAAGGGTTGCATGCGTGTTGAAAAATAGCCTGTTTTCTGTTCTGCAAAGGCGGGTAATGAAGCGCACACCTGGGTAAGGAGATGAGATTGAAGAGCTTGAAAAAATAAATAGATGTATGTTGCTATATATAATTTGATATTTTTGTAGCAACAGTATTTCTATCGCTGTTCTCTCATGATACGATCGCTTCTTTTAACCCTGCTGTGTTTTCTTTGCCTGGTTACTGCTGGCAGGGCACAATCTGTGGGCGAGGCATATTCCCGCTATGAAGCCAATGATTTCGAAGCATCCGCTAAGCTCTACGATAAAGCCCTGCGCAAAGGCACCGGCAGCAGCACCGATTACTACAACGCCGCCTGCTCCTGGGCCCTAGCCGGAAACAAAAAGAAAGCCTTTGGGTACCTGAACGCCGCTATAGAAAAAGGCTTTATGAACGTTAGCCACCTGAAGCAGGACAGCGACCTGAGCAGCCTGCGGACCGGCAAGCGCTGGCCCGCCCTGGTGCGGAAACTGGAGGAAAATGTAGCCCGCATAGAGGCAAATTATAACCAGCCCTTAAAAGCCCGCCTCGAACTGGTGTTTGAGCAGGACCAGAAATACCGCCGCATGATCGACTCTGTGCAGGCGAATTACGGGATGGCTTCGGAGCAGTGGAAAATGCTGGAGAGCCGCATGAACAAAGCGGATGCGGCCAACCTAAAGGAAGTGACGTGCATTCTGGACGAATATGGCTGGCCTGGCAAAACCCTGGTCGGGCCGAAAGCAACCCTGGCCGTTTTCCTGGTGGTGCAGCACGCCGACCTGAAAATACAGGAGAAGTATGTGCCGCTCATGCGTGCCGCCGCGGAGAAAGGGGAGGTGTCCAAAGCAAACCTGGCCTTGCTGGAAGACCGCATCCTGGCGGGCAACGGCAAACCCCAGCTCTACGGCAGCCAAGTGCGCCTTAACCCCGAAACGCAACGCTACGAGCTTCATCCTATCCTCGACGAACCACATGTAGATAACCGGCGCGCCGAAATGGGGCTCCCACCACTGAAAGATTACCTCAAGCGCTTTGGCATTTCGTATGCGCTGCCGCCCCTCGATCGGGGACCGCACAACGAGTAGTTGCGGAACGCGCTGTTGGAGCAGTTATACTTACCGCTGTTTACAAAAGCAGCAGCGCCTTTTCGCGCAGCTCCAGCCAGGTAGGCGAGCTCATGAACTCCGAAAAGCGAAGGTGCGCCTCCGCCGGAAAGCTGGCCTCCAGTTGCTTTAAGGTAAGTGCCTCCGGGCTGTCAGGCATCAGCCGGGGCAGCATGTCAAACAGCCACTGCCCAATAATAGCCGTAGTTTTCACCTGAAAATCCTCCGCTTTCTCAAAAAACGTAAGCAGGCAGCGCTCCAGGGTTTCTCCCTTACGGGCAATCATCGTGAACTCTATTTCGGGGATGGTGCCCAGCCACAACACGCGCGCATTTAGCCGGGTGCTGTCGGGGCGATGCGGTTGCGCAATGGCGCTGCCGATCAGATCAGGCTTTAGCGTGGTGCGCGGAGTTTTAAAATCAAACCAGAACGAGAGCGGTTCCTCCAGTGCCACCCCATGCATGTAATTATAGATGGCTTTGGCCAGCCCCTCGCCAAACAAGCTATGGTCGGTGCCCTGCGGATCGTCATGCCAAAGATCGTTGTAAGCAAAAGCCCCTTGCTCCGGCCCCACTTTCACTACGCCATACTTCTCAGGGTTCTTCCCGATCGGGCTGTGGGCCGTCATACTAAAGCGGTGCCAGTAACCGGATTGAATCACGCCGTTCTCAAACAGCTGGCGTACTACTTCCAGCGAGTCAATGGTCTCCTGGGTGGTTTCGGTGGGGAAGCCATACATGAGGTAGGCATGCACCATAATGCCGGCCTGGGTAAAGCTGTCGGTTACGCGGGCTACCTGGCCAATGCTCACGCCTTTTTCCATCAGGGTCAGCAGCCTGTCCGATGCCACTTCCAGGCCACCGGAAACAGCAATGCAACCCGACGCAGCCAGCAGGCGGCACAGATCCGGCGTAAAGGTTTTTTCAAAGCGGATATTGCCCCACCACGAGATCTTAATGCCCCGGCGGATGAGCTCGATGGCCATGTCGCGGAGTGGCGCAGGCGGGGCAGCCTCATCCACAAAATGGAAACCGGTCTGGCCGGTCTGGGCAATCAGCTGCTCAATGCGATCGGCCAGCAGGGTAGCAGGGGCCACGTCGTAGCGGTTGATGTAATCGAGGGTGATGTCGCAGAACGAGCAACGCTTCCAGTAGCAGCCGTGGGCCACTGTTAGCTTGTTCCAGCGGCCATCGCTCCAAAGGCGGTGCATGGGGTTGATCACATCGATCACCGATAAATAGTCGCGCAGGGGCAAACCCGTGTAGTCAGGCGTGCCTACTTCGGCGTGCGGAATGTCAGCATCGGTGCAGTTGTTCACATACGTTACCTTGCCCTGCTGCAGCAGAAACGTGCGTTGCAGCTGGTCCTGCGGGCGAGTGCCCTGCAGGTGCTCGAGCAGCTTGAGCCAGGGCCCTTCGCCATCATCCAGCGTCACGTAATCGATGTACTTGAAGAGGCGCGGCTCGCTCAGGCTGCGTAGCTCGGTATTGGGATAGCCGCCGCCCATCAGCGTTTTTATGTGCGGATAGTGTTGTTTGATATATTGTGCCAGCCGCAAGCCACCATATAAATTGCCCGGAAAAGGAATTGAAAAGCCCACTGCGTCGGGTTTTGTTTCCTGCAGGCGTTCTTCGAGCAGTTCCAGCAGCATTTTATCTACCAGGTTGGGTTCCGCTTGCAAGGCTTCTTCCAGCGGGTCGAAAGAGGTGGCCGAGAGCGCCAGCTTTTCGGCATAGCGGCTGAAAGCAAAATACGGGCAGATGGTTTCCCGGATCAGATCGCCCAGGTCTTCTAAGTATAAGGTGGCCAGGTAACGGGCCCTGTCGGTAATGCCCATGCTGCCAAATGCCCAGTCCACGTCCTCCACCTGGTCAAAGCGCGCCCCTTCGGGCAGGAAACGGCTGTAGCTGATCTGCTGGGCCAGCGTGAGGTCCTTGTTTTGCAGAAAGCGGATAACGGGCTCCACAGTATCTAAGTACTCCCGCTTGAGGCGCAGCATGCGCAGGCTGTTATCCGACAACTCATAATCGCCTTGTTCAATGGCTTTAAAGAGCCGCTTCAATCCTGTTCTGGAAAACATGCGCAGCACCAGTTCAATGCCAAAGTCGGCTTGTGCCACGGCATAGCCGCGCCCCGTCAGAAAGCCCGTCAGGTAAGCTGTGGCGGGATATGGGGTATTTAACTGCGTAAGTGGGGGCGTAATTAACAGGATGGTTGGCTTCTCCAAAGTATAAGGCATCATCAGGTATAAGGAATGCAGCAATTGCAGCTGCAAAAATAGGCATTCTGCAGCTAATTTCTGTGCTACTCCTTTGCAACACGGCGGGGCCGGCGCTGGTTCAGTAGCGCGGAAGTATAACAGGAAATGGCGTTACGCCCTTGGGCAGCAGGGCCGAAGCAAGTTATGAAGCGTTTACAAGCGGTTAGAGCGATAGAGTTATCCACAGGCAGGATGCCTTCTCCCAAGTAGAAGGCAGCAGGGAAAGCGGCAGCCAAAGCTGGCAGATATGTAGGCAAAAGCCTTATACAGACCTGTAGGCGCCATACTTGCTTTGGGGCAAGGCAGACAGAAGGGGAGGCGATATGTTGATAAATAGTGTATAAACTATATATAATAATGTGAATACATTGGTATATAACTATTTTTTATAGAATATTTTCAATATATAAAAACATCCTTATATTTGTAGTGTTCAAAGGAAAATTTAAAAAGTGCTATAATATAGCAAAGTCACTATGTAGCTCGCTTCTCTTCACCCTCTATAACTAACCCATGAGCCCTTTCAAAACCTTGCAGATGCTGATTACTGTGGTGCTGCTGATCATGGCAGCCGCTACGTTGATGTTTAAAACGAACATCCAGGTGCCCCAGACCCTCTCGTTGCGCATGGACCGCCCAGCCGGCGCCCCCGAACAGTTCTCGGTGCTGACCAATCTGAGCGTACCAGGTGAATACCGCAAACATGCCAAAGCCATGGACTCTTTTCGGGTAACCAACATGACCTACACCATCAAAGATTTCGAAGGCAGCCAGGATGCGGTCATTTCGGGGGAAGTAGCCTTTGCTCCCTCCGGTTCGACCTCGTTTCAGACGCTTGCCACGTTTGAAGACCTGAACCTCTACGACCTAGCGGCAAACAAGGCAGAGGTACTCCTGCCGGTAACTGATACCACAGCCACCGAAAAGCTGGCGGACCTGCTGCAAAGCGGCAGCACGGTAACCTTTCGGCTGAACGCCGGCACCAACAACAATCCGCTGGCGGCTACGCTGGCGTTAAATATAGCAACCGAAATGACCGTAGCGCTTTAACCCTTTACCTATTCATACATACTTTAAACCCTATTCATGAAAAGGCCCGCGGTGTTTCCGAGGGCCTTTTTTATTGTTGGAGCAAGGTTTCTTATTTACCGGCAGCTTTGTTTACGCCATAGGCCACACCCGGTATAATGGCCAGCACCGTAACCGCGATCAGGGTAAAAAAAACAAAGAAAGACCTGAACCAGCGCAGCAGAAAGTCCGACGCAAGGCCAAACGTATACAGCTCCAGCGCCGAGGCCAGTAGCAGGCTGATGAGGGCAATAACCAGCAGCCTGCGTTTCAGCGGGCGGGGCAAAGCAGGTTTCTTCATAAAGGGTGGCGTCACCCGGTAAAGGTACGGCAAGTGCTAGCAGATTCGGAAATCAGGCATGTCCTTTTTCAGCTTCCTCGTCTTCACGGTTGCCGGGCGTGCCGGTATTGCGTGGCTGCGGGGGCGGCCCCTGCTTGCCTTTGGGTAGCTTATCGGCGTCTGAAGAGTCGTCTTTGGTGTTTTGTGCCAGCGGTTGCTTTTGTTCGGGTTTTTTCATGACGAATGGGATTAAGGTTGCGGCTGTTATTTTTACGGGTTTGGCAGGCCCCGGTTATCAACTATAAAATGGCATCGGACGTACATTCAAGAGCTTGCGGCATACCAGAAACCCGTAGCAGCAACTATTGTGAAACCTGAAAGAAGCATATGATGAAGAAAAATAGCCTGAAGCATACCATGCTGGCCCTTACTTTTGGTGCGCTCGCCAGCACAGGGCTTGTAGCCTGTAACAAAGGCACTGAGCCCGGCGACACCAATACGGAACGCGGGAAAATAGAAGATACCGGCGACATGGTGGGTGCCGAAAACAAGAATGCGAACGATACGGCCACCGACCTGGAAGATAAGTATTACAAAGACGCCGATGATGCCAATAACGGGAAAGTACAGCAGGGCGATTCCATTAAACGCCCCGAAGGAGGCAACAACGAATAGCGCCTGCAGTGGCCGGCTGCTTTGCTGGCAAGTATAAACAAGTATAAAAAAGGGGCTGCTCCATTACCGGAGCAGCCCCTTTTTTATACGTCTATGCGTCAGCTGTTACCTGAAAACGAAGCCGTTTGGCCCGATGCCTGCCTGGAACTCGCCTGCTTTCCGACCATCTGGCTGAAAAACAGAAACGGTGCCGTCCGCCGTAAAGCCTTTGCTGTCGGCGCCATAGATATAACCTGTCTCCGGGTCTACGCCCAGGCCATAAAAACTTTGCGCAATAAAGGGCGTGGTGTTGCGGGCGCTGGCACCGATCTCCTGCTGGTATACATTGCCTTTGTAGCTATAGTATAACTTGTCTTTGCTGCCGTTCAGGGTCAGGTCTTCTGGCAGCGCCTCTTTGTCATCAAACGGAAACGAAGCCGTTACCGCGCCGCTGCCCAGGTCTATTTTGCTCAGGGCGCCCGCCGTGTTGTTACTAGTATACTTTACACCGCTTGATAATACCCACAGACTGTTATTGCGGTCCAGCACCAGGTTGGTTGGGCCGGTGGCAACCGGTAGCGTAGCCTCAACGGCATCGGTTGTTGTGTTGATCACTGAAATGGTGGTGCCGCCGGAATTGGCCACATACAGTTTTCCGCCATGCAGGACAAGCTGCTCCGGCTGCACGCCCACTTCTATGGTTTTGGTAACGGTATTGGTTTTCAGATCGATTACCGAGACGCGGCCATTGCCATATTGCCAGGTTACCGGGTCGTAGCCCAGCCATTCGGTTACGTAGCCTTTGTCGTTGGTGGCCGCTACAAAGTAGCGCGGTGCCTGTAGCCCCTCAATTGTGCCTTCTGCTTTAAAAGTATTGACATTTACCACTGCTACTTTGTTGCTGTTGTTGGCTACTATAAAAGCCTTGTCGTTATAAAGGGCCATACTCTGAAGTACGTCGCCCAACAGCTGGCCACTGTTCTCCTTCCCGAAGATATCGTTCTGGACGGTTTTGGTAGCTGTGTTATAAAAGGAGATGGAGCCGTTGGCAGCGCCGAAGTTGCCTTCGTTCACCACAAATACGCCATCGGCAGCATAGGAGCCGACCGGAGCGTCGCTGGTGTTATCGCAGCCGGTAAAAGCAAGCGTGCTCAGGGCGAGGGAAGCGGCTACAAAGTAACGGCGGAACAGGTTGATCTTTTTCATTTTAGGTATAAGTATAGATGAAGAAATAAGTATGTATGGAATATTAAGGGTAACTGGAAAGCTGCTTTGTCATGACAGCAAAAGCTTTTGTCTGGTGTTCTGCTACATGCGTCTTAATAAGCTCAGGGAATTAGAAAGCGGACACTTAAGGTATAACTGCGGGGCGGCATGGCCCTGTTTTCCATGGTCTGGTACACGGCGTTGGTGGCATTGTCCAGACGGGCGGTAAGGGCCAGCGTATTATTTTGCAGCTTCAGTTGTTTGCCCACCCACAGGTTTAGCAAGGCAAAGGCTGCCAGGCTGGCGGTGTTGGAGTTGTTGCGGTACCGGAGGCCAGTATAGTTCAGGCTGCTGCCAAACGACCAAGTATGATAGGCGGCATCGGCTGCCAGGGTGGCTTTGTGCAGCGGCACATAAGCCAGCTGGTGGCCCAGTTCCTGCGGGCCTTCGTACGAGGCGACCTGCTCCGAAGAGGTATAACTGTAGCCTGCCGAAGCCGAAAAGGTGACCTCGCCTGCATTGGCAGAAGCGCGGCTGCTGAGCTCTATGCCTTGTGCCCGTACTTTCTGTAGGTTCTGCGGCATCCAATACCCCGCCTCCGACGGCGACCATTGTATCCAGTTATCCAGCAGCATGTGGTAGTAAGTGGCTTCCGACTCCAGCACCAGCGGGCCTTTGGCGTATACATGGCGCAGGCCGGCCTCATAGCTCCAGCCCTGTTCCGGTTGCAGGTCCGTGCGCCCGCCGGGCTGCCAGAAGCGGTCGTTGAGGGTAGGCACGCGGTAACTGCCTGCAATATTTCCTTTTAAGTAGAGATGATGGCCCTGGTGGGACAGGAATTCCCAGCTGGCACCCAGCGTAGGAGCGGGGCGGGGCGCATACCCCTGTACAAACGCCTGCCGCAGGTTCAGGCTCAGCTTTAGCGTGGCAGTAGGGTCGTAGCGGAAAAGCGCAAAAGCGGCAGCCCTGTTTTCCTGCACCGGCTGGCCATACCCATCGGCATCGGCCCGGAACTGTTGCAGATTAATGCCCCCGCGTAAACTCCAGCGCTGCCCATAACTGTAGGTTTGCTCTGCCTGCAGCTGGTACGTTGCCACATCTGACTCGGAGCGAGTGCTGTTATCGCTATACTTGAGATAATCGTCGAAAAAGCCTGCTTTTATACTTGTCTCGCCCCAGGCGCTATGCAAACCATACTCAGCCATCAGGCGCAGGTTGCGGTCCTGTTGCCGGGCGTTGTTGTGTGCGGCGCCCATAGCAGCCTGCAGATCCCGGTCGCCCTGGGTATACCAGCTGTGCAGCGCCACGTGGCTTTGGGGTGTCAGGTGCCATACCAGGTCCTGCGTAAAGCCGTATTGCTGTTGTGCGGCGTGGTCTTCGCGTGTTTCGGGCGTGCCGAAGCGGGAGAGATCTTTATACGGAAAGTTGTTTTGCGCCTTGTTTAGGTACAGGCCGGCACCAGCCTGCAGCTTTCCGGTGTTAAAGCTGGCCCGGGCACTGCTGAAATAATGCCCGAAGCTGCCCGCATCCTGCTGCAGTTCTGCGCCAAAGCCTTTTTCAGAAGTATAGCCGGGGGAGGTGAGCAGCACGGCACCGCCAATGGCACCACTGCCATAGGTAGCCCCGGCCGCGCCATACTGCACAGCTACTTCGCCCAGCCCGCCAACGGGCAGGGTCGCAAAATCGCTTTGGCCAAGGGTGGGCTGCGCAATGTTCAGGCCATTCCAGAGCACGGCCGTATGTGCGGCGCTGGTGCCCCGGAACGAGACGCTTGCCAGCCCGCTGACGCCATAGCTTTTGAGGTAGAGCGGCGTTCGGTTCTGCAGAACGTCGGCCAGCGAGGAAGAAGTATGGCTACGCAGGTAGGAGCTGTCGAGCTGGCTCACGCGGCTGCCCACGGCAAATACCTCGGCAGGCTTGCCAAACACTTCCACTGTTCGCAGCTCGTGCGCGGTCGTATCCTGCTGCGCCAGGGCCGGGGCCGAAAACCAGCCGCTGCAGAGCGCCAGGAACGTAAACCGATAAAAAGGGAATCTTACCACAACTTGTTTGCTTTCGTCCCGAAGCATGCAATAGGGTATAGGCAGAGACAGCGGACGCAGTAACGCGCGGGCCGTGCAGCTTTTTACCCGAAAGCATACGACAAATTTTGTGTCGGACTGGCAGGTCTCCTGGCTCTCTTCAGTTAGCCCGCCTTCCCATGCTGCGGTTGCTGCACAGTGGCCGTTGGTAATGGGCTAACCCCTTTGGTGAAGATGACAGTTGCGGGAACAGCGCAGGAATTACACCTGCTTCCCTTTTAAGGCGCTAACCACGGCAGTAGTTAGTGCCACCAATCTGAAGGCAAAAGTAGAGGATTTAATTACGAATTACGAATTAATAATTACGAATTATACTTTAAACAGGGCCGTAAACCCAGGTGCGGGAGTTTCGTACCATACTTCCATACCCATAACACGAATAGCGATACCCGAAACAACCTCTTGAAACTTCCTCACTCATTTTATACCCGCCCCGATGTGGTGCAGGTGGCCCAGGACCTGCTGGGCAAATACCTTTACACCTGCGTGGATGGCATGCTGACCGGCGGCATGATCGTAGAGACCGAAGCCTATTCGGGCCAGAACGACCGTGCCTGCCACGCCCACCTCAACCGCCGCACGCAACGCACCGAGATCATGTATAGCGAAGGCGGCGTGGCGTATGTTTACCTGGTATATGGCATTTATTACCTGTTCAACATCATCACCAACGAAAGAGAGAAGGCCGATGCTGTGCTGGTGCGGGCCATTGAACCGGAAGCCGGAGTGGAGGAGATGCTGCTGCGCCGCAACATGCCTGGTATAAAGCCTAACCTCACGGCAGGGCCGGGGGTGCTGAGTATTGCCCTGGGCATCGATAAAAAACTATACGGTGCCGACCTGACGAGCAACACGGTCTGGGTAGAAGATAAGGGGCTTACGCTGCCGGCCGAAAGTATAGCTGCAGGCCCCCGCATCGGCGTGGATTATGCCGGCGAAGATGCCCTGCTGCCCTGGCGCTTCTGGCTGAAAGGAAACAAGTGGGTGAGCCGGAAAAAATAAAGGATGACTGAACTGTACTCAGGTACGGCAGCACTGGTTTAGCTCAAGTATAACCAATGCGTATTGCTATTGCCCGTATGTTGCTTTTAAACCGCTACTCAAACGCCCACCAGTTTACCTGCGGGTGGTCCTCCCCGAGCCTGTAAGGCTCCCCGATGCGGGGCGCTACAAAGGGCTGGTTTTCTTTTTGCGCGGCGGCAGCCAGGCGTTTAATAGGCTCGTTCCAGGCGTGGAGCGACAGCGTAAACTTGGCCCAGTGCACCGGCAGCAAAACAGCGGCGCGCAACTCTTTGGCCGCTTTCACAGTTTCTTCCGGCAACATATGAATCTGAGGCCAATCCTCGCCATACTGTCCGCACTCGAGCAGTGCCAGGTCAAAGCCTTGAAACCGATCTCCGATCACCTTAAACTGGGCATCATACCCTGAGTCGCCGCCAATAAACAGCTTATAGCCATATAGTTGCAGCGCGTAAGAGGTCCACAGGGTTTTTGCCCGCGCCAGCCCTCTACCCGAAAAGTGCCTTGCCGGCGTAGCCGTGACTGTTACCTCCGGTGTCACGGCCGCAGCATCCCACCAGTCTAGTTCCGTTATTTTATCTGGCGCTACGCCCCAGTGCTCCAGATGGGCGCCAACACCCAAAGGAGTGACGATCTGCTTCACTTTGCTGTCAATTTGGGTGATGGTCCGGTAATCCAGGTGATCGTAGTGGTCGTGCGTAATAAGCAACAGGTCGATAGCGGGCAGATCGTCTGGGCTATACTTGTTGGTGCCCTTGAACGGCTTGCCAAAGAGCGCTACCGGCGAGGCGTTTCCGCTCAGCACGGGGTCTATCAGCACGTTAAAACCCTTGTAACTTATCAGGTAGGACGAATGGCCGAACCACACCACCGTAAGGCTGGCAGGATCGGACGAGAGCAGGTCTGTTTTAACTGCCGGCATATCCTGGCCAGGCACTACGGTCTTAGGCTTGCTGGCAAAGTCCTTCAGCATTTTAAGAGCCGATACCTTGTTGGGGTTTACAGAAGTGGGCGCGAGATTCTGAAAGCTGCCTTCGCGGTAGTTAGGCGACTGCTCGATCCGGGCTAACCTGTTTCCGGCTGGGTGCTTACCAAATACTTTAGGACGCATAGGTGATTAGATAAGAAGAAGGTGTTGTACGAGTAACGGATTTAAGCAGCGCAGGTATAAGCAAGGCTTCATACTTGCTGAGTACCTGTACGCCTATATCAAGGCGACTAGTACTTGGGTAAATGATGCTTTTAGACGCAAACATAATGCTGTAGCGCCATTAACATAGTCACCGGAGTATTTTTTCGAAGCATACGCTGTTTGCCACACCCGCATACTGGCCGTAATTCGGGATCAGGTGATAGCCGTTCTTCTGGTAGAGCCGGATGGCTTCAGGTTGCTTTTTCCCGGTCTCCAGCATGGCTCTGCTGTAAGATAATTCTTTTGCCCACCCTTCCAGCTCACCCAGCACCTGGCTGGCAATGCCTTTCCCTCTGCTTTCCGGCTGCGTATACATGCGTTTAACCTCTACTGTACCCGGCGCCAGCTCCTTTAGGGCGCCGCAACTCACAGGAATTCTGTTTTCGTAAGCCACCACCACTTGCCGGAGCTTGTCGATTTTATTAAACTGCGCATAAAAGGAATGCTCCTCGCCATCCCGTTCGGCCAGGTCCTGGTCCAGGTGCTTTACCAGCGCTATAAAGTCAGCGTTCGTCGAATCCGTTCTGATCAGGTTCACCATGGGTGGTTTTGTTTAGGGAAAGTATGAGTGTTATATAGGGAGTGAACAAAGTTGTTCATGTGCTTTAGTTGTGTCAATCCTCTATTGCTTCAATGCCTTGTGCTTTCAGTTTTGCTAATCCCGCTTTCATGGCTTCAACTTGTTCCGGAGCGTGGCCCTGCCAGATAGTAATCTCGCCAACAACTTTAAACGGATGTTTTGAACGATAAGACTTTGTTGGATTACCAGGAAATTTCTTGTCTGTTAAATTAGGGTCATCCTCCAGCGGGCCTGTTGGTTCTACCAGGTAGATGCGTTCGCGTCCTTCGCCTGCAGCAAGCTCCGCTCCCCATATCGCAGCATCTAAGGTGGCCGTCAGGTAGATATACTTTGCCTTGTTCTTTTGCCCATAGTTTGAGTGGAGGCCTACTTCGATAAAGTCGCCCAGCTTCAGTTCAGCCTTTGTGCCATGGAAGTACGTCTGCGCAAAAGGGCTTGGGCCGGGTTGGTTCGGTTTGCTTTCACTGATGTTTTCTTCCATGGTCGTGTTTTTATGTGCGGTTTCGGTGGTTCTTAGTTGCAGTGAGGGTTAACGGATGGGCTTTGCGGTGGCGCAGCTACCGTAAAGTTGGTGTTGTGCCTTAGTTTTTTATCCACTCAAAATCTAAAACATCTCGTAATCTATTCAGACTTTCTTTTGATAAAAACCAAAAGGCAAGTTCAATAAAAGCGTATCTAATCATTAAGATTTGCCCCACCGCAACTAAAACTAAAACCGCTGAAAAGTCTTCTGTTTTACTAATGGCCATCGCAACAATTCCGATGATTGGAAAGCAAAGAATTACACTTAATAAGGCTCTAAAAACTTTATGGATTTCAACTTTTACATGTCCAGTATTGGCATTAATTTCTCCTGTCATAACACAAAAGGCTCCTTTGCCGATTGCTGAAGAATTTATTTTAAATTGACTCTCATTTATTATTCCACGAAATGACTTATCGGTGTTTTGAGAAGTCAAATTCTCAGACTTTTCAGTTCTCCGCATTAATCGATTCAATGTTTCCCCTTGGTCATCTATTAGTTTAAACTTTAGTTCTTTGGTTGGGAATAAATTCATTTTCAAATTTGGTACAACTATAGTATACAAGGAGTTACTCCGGTTATTGGCCCTTTCGCTGGTGTTCTCTTTCTATAGTTAAGAGAATTTCTAACCTTCTCAAATATATAAATAAAGCTATAATAACAACGCGAGTTTTATACTATACAGCCGCTAATCGCTAACGCTTCAGCGCACTCACCGCGCTCCCGGCTGGCCAAAGGTTGTTCCCCTCGTCGGCATCCATAAAAATACCGCCCGCCAATGCCACCGACTGGACCTTCTTTTTGGTGGGGATCTTTATACTTGCCTGCTGCGGATTGTTGCGCCAGATGGCCGCTGTTTGATGCAGAGTATCGGTGCTGCCGTCGCTGTACTTCACCTGCACGTCAAATGGCGCCGCAAAGCCGCCAATGTTCTGCACCGTTACGGTATAGGTTTTCCTTTTCTGCTTAACATCCTGTATGGCCAGGTCGATGTAGCCGTTGGTGAAGAACCAGTTGTGCCAGAACCAGTTCAGGTTTTGACCGGATACGTTGTTGAAGGTGTTGAAAAAGTCCCAAGGCAGTGGGTGCTTGCCATGCCAGCGGTCCACATAGGCGTGCAGGCACTTTTTGAACAGTGCATCGCCCAGCAAGTCTTTCACGGCCAGATAGCCCAGCGCAGGTTTGCCATAGGCGTTGTTGCCATAGGCGGTGCCTTTCAGCACGTTGGCCGGCGTAATAATGGGCAGGTCCTCTTCCATGGAGCGGTCGTGGATCCAGCGCGACACGCGGAACTGCCGGAAAAATTCATCGGCAGCTTCGCGGGGCATGTCCGCGCGGTTAATGAGCAGCTCCAGCGTGGTGGCCCAGCCTTCGTCCATAAAGGCATAGCGGCTCTCGTTGATGCCCATGTAAAACGGAAACCAGGTATGGGCAATCTCGTGTTCGGCTACAAACTGCGCAAAGGTCAGGTCGGGCACCGAGGTATCGTTCACCATCATCGGGTACTCCATATCGGCATACCCCTGGAAGAGGGTGGTTTTGGGATAGGGGTACGGCACGCCGGGCCAGTTACGCGAAAACCAGTTGAGCGCGTGTTGCCCCACTTTTACGGCATGGCGGAAGTCGGCGGCGCTGGCGCTGTAGGCGGACTGCACACTGGCGCGGCGGTTAGTGGCATCGTCTACCACCACACTGCCGGCATCCCAGAGGTAATGGTCGCTCAGGCCCAGCGCCATGTCCGGAATGTCGGTGGCGGTCCAGGTCCAGGTGTTCACAGCGTTCTGGGTGGTTACGCGGCGGGCGGCCAGGTCGGCGGCCGTGACAATGTGCAGCACTGAGTCCGTTTGCATCGACTGGCGCAGCTTTTGGGCAAAGGCCGGCTGCAGCACCTGGTCCGGGTTCTGCAACGTGCCGGTCGCCCACACAATGTAGTTCTTCGGCACCTTCACCTTCAAAGTATAATCGTTAAAGTCGCTGTAGAACTCCTGCTGGTCGGTAAAGTCGATCTTGTCCCAGCCGTTGTAGTCGTCGTACACCGATACGCGCGGGTAAAAGTAGGCCAGAAAATAGGTGGTAGCATCAATCATACCTTCGCGGCCGCTCTCCACCGACACATCAAAGTGCCAGGCAAAGCGCAGCTGCACCGTGCTGTGTGGCAACAGCGGCTGTGGCAACTGCACCTGCTGCCAGGTAGCGTTGCGGTCTTTCCAGGGTTGTGGCTGGCCATTTACGGCAAACGAATCGATGATGGTGCCGGTGCTCAGGTAATCGGGGCTGGCACTGCTGTTGCGTACTGCCCCCGGCTTGTGGATGTTCTGGGTCAGGCGGATGACAATGCTTTTGAGCGTGTCGGGGCTGTTGTTGGTGTAGGCGATCTGCTCGCTGCCTTTGATGGTGCGGTCGGGCGGCATGGCCGTGATGGTGATGTCATACTTGCCGGTGTTCTGCCAGTAGTTTCTGCCCGGCTGCCCGTCCGGCGATCTTGTTCCGTTCTTAAAAGCCTGCTGCACGTCGCGCGGCATGTATAAGTTCTGCGCCTGCGCGAAAGGACATGCAAGTATAAACAGAAAAAACAGGTAGAGGTGTCGCATAGTATAGGAAGTGTTAAACCGTTGTTGCACAAGGAGAAGTTTAAATATACTTTAACTTCTGCACTTTTTGTTGCCGCCTCAAACGAAAAGAAGCAGCAAAGCCGCTTCTTCCTATACTATATGCCGCCCAGCTTATTTTCCGGGTCGTCGGGAATGTTGGGGAAGTTTTTCTGGAAAAAGGCGCAGAAGTGGGTAAGCGGGCAGATTTCGCATTTGGGCCTGCGGGCCACGCAAATGTAGCGGCCATGTAGTATAAGCCAGTGGTGCGCTTTGGCGATCAGGTCCTCGGGCAGGTGGGCTACCAGCTCTCTCTCTACGTCCAGCGGGGTTTTGGCGGTTTTAGCTACCAGCCCCAGGCGCTTGCTTACCCGGAACACGTGCGTATCGACGGCCATCGCCGGCTGGTTCCAGATAACCGACACAATCACATTGGCTGTTTTGCGGCCCACACCGGGCAGTTTTACCAATTCCTCCACGGTGCTGGGCACTTCGGAGTTAAACTGCTCGACCAGCATCTTGCCCAGGCCGGCCAGGTGTTTGGCCTTGTTGTTGGGGTACGAAATGCTTTTAATATAAGGCAGCACCTCGTCAGAGGTGGCGGCGGCCAGGTGCTCCGGTGTCGGAAAGGCTTCAAAAAGGGCGGGCGTCACCATGTTCACGCGCTTGTCGGTGCACTGCGCGCTCAGCACTACGGCCAGTATCAGCTCGTAGGGGGTAGTATAGGCAAGTTCTGTTTCCGGCTCCGGAAAGTTCTGGGTAAAGTAGTCGATCAGGAGCTTGTAGCGTTCAGTTTTGCGCATAAAAAAAGTTTGCAGTCGGTTAAGACTGCAAACTTAAGCTTTTTGAGTAATTTAAGATGTTGTTGATCGAACGCTTACTAGGCGATTTTACCACGTTTTGAAGCAGGAATTGCATCTCCAACAGTTCAGAGCAGCTCTCGGCCAGCTCACTATCGTGCATTAAGGCTGATTCCAGCTGTGGGCGGGCCTCGTCGGCCAACTCATCGTATACATACTGGATCAATTCATTCTGAGTAGAGGTTTTTATCATAGACAATATTGTTTTTAAGCATCTTCTTCCGAAGGTTGATCAACGCATAACGCATACGACCTAAGGCGGTATTGATGCTCACACCGGTTGCCTCGGCTATCTCCTGGAAGCTCATGTCGGCATAATGCCGCATCATCAGAACCTCCCGCTGCGACTGGGGCAGCGCCTGGATCAGCTCGCGCAGGCGGGCATGTGTATCTTCTTTTATCTGCAGCGACTCGGCAGAGTCTTCCGCAAACGAAAGCGTGTTAAACACATTGCTGCCGTCCTCCAGCGTGATCATCGGGCTTCGCTTCTCTTTACGGAAAAAGTCGATCGCCAGGTTATGGGCGATACGGCAGATCCAGGAAGAGAACTTGCCTTCCTCATTATACCGGCCGCCTTTCATGGTATGGACCGCTTTAATAAACGTGTCCTGCATCAGGTCTTCGGCCGTATAGGTATCCTTTACAATCAGTAAAATGGTTGTAAAAACTTTGTTCTTGTGTCGGTTTACTAGCTGTTCAAACGCATTCTCATTACCTGCGATATAGAGCGAGACCAAAGCAGAGTCGCTCAGCTGGGTAGTTGTATTCATCGTAAAGCTACATTAGTTTAACGTAGAGCTTTATATCATATTGTGGCGTTTAGCTTTAAGAACAAATTTTATTAGAAGTGTATATCAAATATAGATAATGGGTTTTGCATGTGCAACTCCAGCCCCAACCATTCTGAAAAAAAATGTGGTGGCTCCCTGTATCAAGTCTGCTCTGCCGGGCGTTTGGTGCCCGGGAACTTAAGCCTGTTATACGCTGAAAGTTTAATCCAGTGTTCTTAAAATTTAATTTTATTTTTAAAATATAGTGAAAACCTTTTTGGAAACGGCCTTTCCGTAGCGCCTGCTAAGTATAAGCAGCGTTAAGCCAGGTAGTTATGGTTGGTAGCGGCAAGTATAAAGGGAGCGGAAAAATAGGACCTAAAAGCTCGATTTTAGCCAGTTTCAGCGGCCCCGCAGCCCTGGAAAAGCGCGGCGGTCACAGATAGAACATCCTTGGCCGCCGCGCCGGGTTAAATAAATCTGAAAAAAAGGAAGGCTAAACCGAAAGCAGCCCCATCTTCATCTGGAAAATGTAGGCGATGCTGCCGGCTTTCTGTTTGATCTCCGATGCTTTGGTTCCTTCAAAAAGATCATCCACCGTGCGGGTAAACAGGCTGACCCAGCGGGCGAAATGTAGTTGCTCCAGAGGCAGCACCAGGTGTTTGGGGAACGGCTGCCCTTTGTAGGCCATGGTGCCCAGCAGCACCGAGCTCCAGAATTTATACATCACAGGCAGGTGCTTGGCCCAATTTACCTGCGCCAGGTCGTTAAATATGGGTGCCAGCAGCTCGTCCTGGTTCACGGCATCATAAAAAGTATCTACCAGCAGCTTGATGTCCGCTTCGTTTGCGATGTCTTTTTTCATATCATGTAAGCGCCTGCCACTCGGCAGGCCTGTTTTAAGCAGGGCATACTTCGTTATACCCGTTCTGCAGCGAAAGCCCCGCTGCCGCCTTTACTACAACAGCCCGCCCGGAATGGTTCGTTTGCGTATTTTGTGTCCTTGCACATGCCAGAAAAGCAGGCAAGCTCTCCTTATACTTTATGATCGCTTTATATAGTATAAGGAGTCATAGTATTAGTATAAGGAGTCATAGTATAAAAAGCCGGGCAGCAGCACAAAAGTAACTCCGGGTAAGTAGTTTAAAAATGATGTTGGTCAGTTGCTCGGGCTTTTGCAGCAGAAGTGCCGCTGGCACGAAAGGCGGGGAGAGGGCATAAAAAATCCTTCGAAAGAGCTAAGGGATCTTATCGAAGGATGGGTTTATACGAAGAATGGCCGGTGCTTACTTTCTGTTGTAGCTTTTCAGGCGGTTCAGGATCAGCAGCAGGCGGCGGTTAATTTCGCGCTCCTCTACGGGCAGGCCCTGTGCCGAGATGTTAGCCGGTTTCTGCAGTTTCTGCTCCAGCGCCTGCAGGTGTTCCAGGTAACATTCCAGGGTGGTGCAGGACACGTTCTGCAGGATGGCGTCGTTGCCTGCGTCCTTCTTATACTTCAGGTTAATGGCGGCTGCAATCTCAGCGTTGATCAGCGTGGTTACGTCCCCGTCAGAAGTGATCTCGTGCTGGTTCACTTTTTTTTCTATGTTCTCCAGCAAGGTGCGGATGTCCAGTCTATTCATAGGTTTGTTGGGTGTTATAAAGTAAAAAATTAGCGGATAAACGGCTTATAGTCCGGCAGGATAACAATTCTGCGCACAGGCGTTTGCTTAAAAAAGTACAGTTCATGAAAAATAGAAAAACGTACACCGCAGCTGTAACAAAAATGATGCAGAACACTAATCTGGGGCAAATAATATGTCCGGATACGTAACGCGGTGGCCCTGAAGAGGCATAATCGTTTCTATAAAAAGTATACTTATAATGCGAACCTTGTGTTGCGGCCGAGGCGATAAATTAACAGAAAGGTTACAAAGCAGTTGCCTCATGCGTATCGGCAGGCCCCCGGTTTGAAAGCATGCAGGGCGCTACCGGCAGGCACCGGTTTGGCCGGTAAAGGACCGTGTTTCGCATGTTAATGTCAGAACTTCAGTAAGTTATGATGCTGGTTCAGGGCCCGGCATCCTGCCGGTAAAAGAAGACAGTAATTATGTTTTTCAGGCTGCTTTTTTTGTGTGGCGGTACTGTTGTAAATCTGCGATTGCTGTAGCTTTGTGCCCCAGGTATAACAAGTTAGAAGAAAGCGATGAGCAGTAACCCGGCAAGCAGGCACGACCCTTATGCGGTCTTGCGTATTCCTGAATTCAGACTATACATTTCGGCAAGGCTGTGTATTACGCTGGCCATGCAGATACAGGCCGTTATTGTGGGCTGGCAGATCTACGATATTACCAAAGACCCGCTGTCGCTGGGCCTGATGGGGCTGGCCGAGGCCATTCCGTCTATTGTCGTCTCGCTCTACGCCGGTTACCTGGCCGATATGGTGGAGCGCAAGAAAATCATTATGGTGGTGGTAACAGCGCTGCTGTGCTGCTCGCTGGCGCTGCTAACCTTTACGCTGCACATCAGCCATGCTCTGGCGCATTTTGGCGCTCTGCCAATTTACGGGGTTATTTTTGTGAGCGGTATTGCCCGCGGGTTTATGGGGCCAGCTGTTTTCTCGTTTATGCCGCAACTGGTAGCAAACAAACAGCTCTATGCCAACGCTATTACCTGGAGCAGTACCACCTGGCAGGCCGCCTCGCTGGTAGGCCCGGCTATTGGTGGACTCATCTATGGTTTTTTTGGGGTGACGGCTGCCTACGCGACCGATGCCACGCTGGTGCTTCTCTCGCTGCTGGCCTTTGCCTTTATCGGCGGCAAACAGCTGCCCGAAAACATAAACCCGCAAAGTATGACGGAGAGCCTGCGCTCGGGCATTAAGTTCGTGTTCGGCAACCAGGTTATTCTCAGTGCTATTTCGCTGGATCTGTTTGCCGTGCTCTTTGGCGGCGCGGTGGCGCTGCTGCCCATTTTTGCTTCCGAAATCCTGAAAACGGGTCCGCAGGGGCTGGGCTTTCTGCGGGCGGCACCTGCCGTCGGATCGGTGCTGATGGCGGTACTCATGGCCCATTACCCGATCTCGGTGAATGCGGGGAAAAAGATGCTGTGGTGTGTGGCGGGCTTTGGCGGGTGCATCATCCTTTTCGGGCTATCGGCCAACTTCTGGTTCTCGCTGCTGCTGCTGGCCCTGAGCGGCGCCTTCGACTCTATCAGCGTTATCATCCGCTCCACGCTCATCCATACCCTTACGCCCGAGTACATGAAAGGCCGGGTCTCATCGGTGAATAACATTTTTGTGGGCTCGTCCAACGAGATCGGCGCGTTCGAGTCGGGTTTCGCAGCCCGGCTGATGGGCACGGTGACCTCGGTGGTTTTTGGCGGCATCATGACGATTTTGGTCGTAGGCATTACCGCGCTGAAAGCCGACAAACTGCGCCGCCTGCACCTCACCCCCGAACTGGGAACCGCGCAAGTATAAGCCCGGCAAGTATAAAGCGCAACGCATCGCCCGGTCAGGAGCGATGCGTTGCGTGATTGTTTAAGGTGAGAGAAAGCGGGTTGAAGAAACGGGAAGCCAGCAAGTATAAACGCCCGGAAGAGGCAATTTATACCTGCTACTTATTTAGCCGCTTCTTTGGTTTCGGTTTTTGGCTGGGCTTTGCCCGGCTTGTGGGGGCGTCGGTTGCCGTAGGTTCCTTTGGTAATTTTGCCTTTTCTGGATTTTCTATCTCCTTTTCCCATACTATAAATGTGGTTTAATGAATCAGTTTATCCCTGCATACGGGTAAATGGAGCAAACAGATAACATGGTTGGTAGTAAAGTATAAAATGGTGTTGGGAACAGCTCCCTATTACCTTCTGGCCAAAGCGTTGGCATTAGCCCTAGACAGGTAAACCAATTAGGCCCGGCCGGTGTTATAACCTGATGCGCTTTCCCGGCTGGCAACAGGTGTAACAAACTGCTTCTAAATGAGGTTAGCTATTCGTAACTTTACACATTCATCTAAAGCGAAAACAGGCGCCTGCGGCGCTGCAGTAAGTATAAGCTGTTGCCGCAACCCGCCGCTGTCCGTATGGCATACACTCCTGATTATAACCTAGACGAGCTCGACGCCCGCCAGAACATTATTATAAAAGGTGCGCGGGTGCATAACCTCAAAAACCTGAGCGTGGCCCTGCCACGCAATAAATTTATCGTGGTTACGGGCCTTTCCGGCTCCGGCAAGTCCTCGCTGGCCTTTGATACGCTGTATGCCGAAGGGCAGCGCATGTACGTGGAGAGCCTTAGCTCTTACGCCCGCCAGTTCCTAGGCCGCATGGACAAGCCCGACGTGGACTACATCAAAGGCATCAGCCCGGCCATCGCCATCGAGCAGAAAGTCAGCATCAAAAACAACCGCTCCACGGTAGGCACCAGTACTGAGATCTACGATTACCTGAAGCTGCTTTACGCCCGCATCGGCAAGACCTACTCGCCTGTGTCGGGCCAGGTGGTGCAGAAAGACACAGTAACGGATGTGGTGAACTTCATTTTCTCTTTGGAGGATGAGGCCAAGGTGATGATCCTGGCGCCGCTGCACCTGCTGCCTGAGCGCACCCTGGCCAAAGAGCTGGACCTGCTCCTGCAAAAAGGCTATTCGCGCATCTACGCCAACGACCAGGTATACTTTATAGAAGAGCTGCTGGAAGAGAAAAAGCCGAAACTAGGCAAGCAGGTCTACATCCTGATCGACCGCGCGGTGATATACAAGAGCGACGAAGACCTTGCTTTCCGCATTGCCGATTCGGTACAAACGGCTTTTTTTGAAGGACAGGGCGAGTGCCGTGTCAAGTATGGCGATGGCCAGGAGCGCGTGTTCTCTGATAAATTTGAGCTGGATGGAATGACGTTTGAGGAGCCCTCGGTCAACTTCTTCAGCTTTAATAACCCCTACGGTGCCTGCCAGACCTGCGAGGGCTTTGGCAGCGTGCTCGGCATCGACCCGGACCTGGTAATTCCGGACAAAAGCCTGACGGTGTACGAAGGCGCCATTGCGCCCTGGCGTACAGACAAAATGAACGAGTGGCTGCAGCCGCTGGTCAAGAACGGCATCCGCTTTAATTTCCCCATCCACCGCCCTTACAACGAACTGACCGAAGAAGAACAGCAACTGCTCTGGACCGGAAATAAATACTTTGAAGGTCTCAACGATTTTTTTAAACACATCCAGGTCCAGACGCACAAGATCCAGTACCGTGTGATGCTTTCGCGCTACCGGGGCCGCACCACATGCCCTGAGTGCCGCGGCTCGCGCCTGCGCAAAGATGCCAGCTACGTGAAAGTGAACGGCAAGAGCATCACCGACCTGGTGCTTATGCCCCTCACCCAGGTGCAGCCGTTTTTCCAGAATCTTGCACTTACCGAGCACGAGCAGAACGTGGCCGAGCGCCTGGTAACCGAAGTGGCTAACCGCCTGGGTTATTTGCTACGCGTAGGCCTTGGCTATCTCACGCTTAACCGTCTGTCTAACACGCTTTCCGGTGGTGAAAGCCAGCGTATCAACCTGGCCACCTCATTGGGTAGCGCGCTGGTCGGCTCCATGTACATCCTCGATGAACCAAGTATAGGATTGCACCCCAAAGACGCGGAGCAGCTGATCGGGGTGCTGCGCTCGCTGCAGCAGATCGGCAACACCGTGATTGTGGTGGAGCACGAAGAAGAGATCATGAAAGCAGCCGACCAGCTCATTGATATCGGCCCCGAGGCCGGCTCGGGCGGCGGTAACCTGATGTTCCAGGGCACCTTTGAGCAGATGACCAACAGCACGGATACCTACACGGCCAAATACCTGAGCGGCCGCATGGAAGTGCCCGTGCCGGCGCAGCGCCGCAAGTGGCGCAATGCCATCGAGATCGTTGGCGCCCGCGAGAACAACCTCAAGAACCTGACGGTGAAAGTGCCGCTCAGCGTGATGACGGTGGTAACGGGCGTAAGCGGCTCGGGCAAATCGACCCTGATCCGGAAAATACTGGCCCCGGCCATGCAAAAGTTGCAGGGCAGCACCTCAGAGGCTACCGGCAAATTCGACAAGCTGGCCGGCGACTATAGCAAGATCGAGCATGTGGAGTTTGTAGATCAGAACCCGATCGGCAAGTCGTCGCGCTCCAACCCGGTCACGTATGTGAAAGCCTACGATGCCATCCGTACCCTGTACGCCGACCAGCCGCTGGCCAAGGCACGGGGCTTCAAGCCGTCGCACTTCTCATTCAACATCGAGGGCGGCCGCTGCGAAGTATGCCAGGGCGAAGGCCAGGTGAAGATCGAGATGCAGTTTATGGCCGATATTTACCTGACCTGCGAGAGCTGCCACGGCCAGCGTTTCAAGCAGGACATTCTCGACATCCAGTATAAAGACAAGAGCATTTCCGAAGTGCTGGATATGACCATTGCCGACAGCATCAACTTCTTTGCTGACCAGCCCAAGATCATTGAAAAGCTGAAACCCCTGAACGACGTGGGCCTGGGCTACATCCGGTTGGGGCAGTCGAGCAACACGCTTTCGGGTGGCGAGGCGCAGCGCGTAAAACTAGCCTCATTCCTGACCAAAGGCGCGCAGCCACACCAGGAGAACATCCTCTTCATTTTTGATGAGCCCAGCACCGGCCTGCACTTCCACGACATCAGCAAGCTGCTCACCTCCATCAACGCGCTCATCGAGAACGGCAACACCGTCGTCATTATCGAGCACAACATGGACATCATCAAATCCGCCGACTGGATCATAGACCTGGGCCCGGAAGGCGGCATCAACGGCGGGCACCTGCTGTTTGAGGGCACCCCGGAGGAGATGGTAAAGCTGGAGAATAACGACACCGCCCGGTTTCTGAAAGGGAAATTGTAAGCGGGAGTATTTTAAAGTATACCTATGCAAAAAGCCGCAGTAACAGAAGTTGCTGCGGCTTTTTTACCTCTGCCTGCCATAGAACAGGAGAGGGAGTTCGGTCATTGGTTCTTTCTGAAGTATAAGCGTTGCAGTACCGGTTCCAGCCACCCCTAACCCGTCAGAGCTACGCTCGCTAGCTTTGAACTCCCGTTCTCGCTAGTTTAAGGAGGGGAGTCTGTAATGGCTACTTGGGAAGTATAAGCGATGTAGTTTTGGATTGATCAGCTTGCTCACAAGATCCTTTCAGGATGACAAAAGGTGGAAAGGGGCAATTTTGTCTGAATCAGGATTTACAGGATTAGGGGATAGGCAGGATTAGGGATAGGCAAGATTATACTTGAATTTACCCCTGTAAGCTATGCAGCGAACATATTAACAGGAAGATTTATACTCTGGAGGCTACAAAGTGATTACTTAAGCCAGGTGCCCTTTTGACGATTTTTTGTTCGAGCGTTCAGCGAGTTCAAAATCGTCTTGACTTTTTTGCCTACTTTTTTTATCAAGAAAAAAAGTAGGGCCCAGCCGGCGAGGCGAAAAACTAGCAGAGAGGTATGTAGTTAGAATCTACTAAAGCAATGGCAGGTATAAAAACACCATCATCCAACACCGGTAACCCTAAGGCATTCAGCCCCAGTGAAGTCAGCGGCTTTACACGATCAAAAGACACACATTCTAAAACTTGCGCCAACGCTACCCATTTGTTGTTTTCGCAATAAAACCAGGAGGCAGGGGGAGGTAAACCATATTTTATTATCTTGCCGTAAAGCTTCTCAACAAGCAGACTAAGTATAACATCATCAAACTATAGAACATGAGAAAGAAGATCGTTGCAGGCAACTGGAAAATGAATAAAACCTACGAGGAGGCGCTTTCGCTGGTGTCGGAGATCGACCACATGGTGCGCGACGAGGTGAACGGCGAGGTAACCGTCATTGTAACGCCTCCTTTTCCGTACCTGCAGCCCGTGGGCAAGCTGGTGCAGGGCAACAGCAAAATGCACCTGGCAGCTCAGAACGTGAGCGAGCACGAAAGTGGCGCTTTTACCGGCGAGGTATCAGCTGCCATGCTGCAATCGGTGGGCACCGAGTATGTGCTGGTAGGCCACAGCGAGCGCCGCATGTACCACCACGAAGATGCGCAAACCCTGTATAAAAAAATGAAAATGGCCCTTGCCCAGGGCCTGAAACCGATCTTTTGCTGCGGCGAGCCGCTGGAGGAGCGCGATGCCGACCGTCATTTTGAGTTTGTAGGCCAGCAGCTGCACGACAGCCTTTCGTACCTGAGCAACGAGGAGTTCGACCAGGTAGTGGTAGCCTATGAGCCGATCTGGGCGATTGGAACCGGCCGCACAGCCAGCAGCCAGCAGGCCCAGGAAATGCATGCCTACATCCGCGAGCAACTGGCGCGCCTCTTTGATGCCGAGGCTGCTTTTAACACTTCTATACTTTACGGCGGCAGCTGCAACCCGGGCAATGCGCAGGAGCTTTTCGCGCAACCGGATGTGGACGGCGGCCTGATCGGGGGCGCTTCGCTTAAGTCGCGCGACTTTGTAGCCATTATCAAATCCTTCTAAGCAAGTATAAACCAGGCAAAAAGGCTGCAGGTGCGGGGCATCGGCAGCCTTTTTTTGTTGATGGCTAAGATGCAACCATCGGGGCTGTTGCGGGGTCTGGATAGTATAAACGAAACAGCGGATATGAAGACATGGCTCAAGTTTTACCTGTTCTTTAGTTTGGTGGCCATTACAGCCTGCGCCAAAGACGATGCAGCCGAGCTGCGCCTGGCTTCGGGCCTGGCGGGTACCTGGCAGCTGAAAATGGTGAATAGCAACGATCATTGGGGCGCACCCTTGTACTGGCACGAGGTGCAAAGCAGCAAGCAGGTGCGGTTTACGGCCAACGGCAACTATTATGAAAAGGAGGACGCCGACAGCACTTTTACGCTGGTGGCTACCTACCAGGTTCTTTCCGAAGACGAGATTGCCTTTACCTGGGTGAAGCCGCCGATGCCGGAGTATCCTACCTATACTTTAGCTTACTTTTTTGAGCCGGGCAACTCCCTGGTGCTGCAGAAAAAGCAGTTTGAGGGCGTAGTGGCCGAGAAGTATGTGCTGGCAAAGTAAGGCCGGGGCGGCACCACGCAGCTTTTAAAGGGCTGGCCTTTTCTTTTGTTACCAAAATATAACTTTTTACTGCTGAGATAGCCGCCGATACAATATTGGCGGCTTTTTTGTTAGGCTTATACTTATCTTTGCCTAAATTTAAGCTATGCAGATTCTATTCACTCTCTGGCTGGCGCTTATGCCGCTTTGCCTGCCGGCGCCGCCGGCAGCTCCTGCCAAAACCACGGTGGCCAAAGGCTACTGCAACATTTACGGATCGGTGTACCTGGAGCGCGACCCCAAGTATAAAAATCAGGCCGCTTATACTGTTTTCCTGAACGAGGACGAGGCCTTTGCCAACATGATCGTGTACCGCGAGAACAACAAACTTTTTGCCGATGGCACGGCCATTTGGTACCTTACACCTAGCAAAGCGTTTGCCGACCACGTGCTCTACGTAACCGATAACCGAAACCTGGCAGATTTTACTGTGCATTTTACCGATGTGCGTTCCTTTGCCGCTTGCCGCGAATAACAACACCATGGATTTTATAGAAGTAACCTTACACGTAAACGCAGATTTTGCGGACATTTTAACAGCCGAGCTCGGGGAGCTGGGCTTTGATGCTTTTGTGGAGACAGAAGACGGCTTCAGCGCCTACATCGACGAAGACAAGTATAACCAGCAGGCTCTGGACGACACACTCGGCCGCTACGCCGACTTTGTGCAGGCTACCTACACCACGCAAAAAATTGCGCGCCAGAACTGGAACGAGGAGTGGGAACGCAACTTTGAGCCCCTCTTTATTGGCGGCAAGGTATCAGTACGGGCCTCTTTTCATGAGAAACCTGCCGAGGCAAAGTATGACATCGTCATCAACCCTAAAATGTCGTTTGGCACCGGCCACCACGAAACCACCACGCTCATGATCGAGAACCAGCTGACCCTGGACCACCAGGGCAAGCACGTGCTGGACATGGGCTGCGGCACAGGTATTCTGGCCATTATGGCCGGTGAACTGGGCGCCACACAGATCGTGGCTGTGGAGATAGAGGACTGGACGGTGGAGAATGCCCGCGAAAATGCCGCTCTGAATGGCTATGCCGCTATAGACGTGCGCCTGGGTGGGGCCGAAACCATTGCCCATGACCAGCCTTACGATATTATCCTGGCCAATATTAACCGCAACGTGCTGCTCGACGATATGCCGGCCTACAAGGCCGTGTTAAAACCGCACGGCTGGCTTCTGCTGAGCGGCTTTTATATCGAAGACCTGCCCCTGATACAGGAACGCGCTGCGGAACTGGGGCTTGCCTATACCTCGCACCGGGTAAAGAACAACTGGGTGTCGGCGCTCTTTCAATCTCGCTAACCTTTTAACCTTCTGCTATGAGGCACAAACTTTTACTCTTTTTATTTTTCTTTAGTGCCGTAGCGGCGCAGGCCCAGAACCAGGTCAGGTTATCAGATAAGCCGGATGCTTTTATCGCCGATGTGCGGACCATGTTGCTGGCGGGTAAGGTAGAAAATGCTGAAGCCCTGGCCGCCGGCCTGGCCGACGCCTGGAACAACGGGAAGATCAGCCCGGCCCAGCAGCAGGAGGTGATCAACATTGCCCAGGACATGTACCGGAAGCGCCTGCGCACCAACCCGCATTTTGCCCAGTTCTTTACCATGGTAGCCGCCGGCGTTAACAAGCAAAACCTGCGCGGCAAGCCCCTCGACGAGATGCTGGAGGTGGTAGCCAAAGCCGTGAAGCAGGAAGAGCTCAAAAACCTGGAGCGTTTCCTGAGCGCAGCCAGCCTGTATTTGAACACCAACCGCCTCTTTCAGAATACCTACTATAGCCTGCGCAGCTCCGGTGGCAGCTTCGGGTTTGCCTACGAGGGCGCCAGCAAAGCCCCCGATGCCGCAGCCGGTGGAACAGATGCATGGGACAATATCTCCTGGGATGACGAGGTAGATGCCCAGGGGCAGGTGAAAGAAGACGAAGACGATGGCTGGGGCACCCCAAGCCCCGCTCCTAAAAAAGAAGACAAGCAGAAGACCGAAAAAAACCGCAAGGAAAGTATAAAAAAGCAGTTTCAGCCGCAGCTGCCTCCCGTATCGGGCCCGGTCCTGAAACTGGAGAATGCCACCTTTACCTTCGTAACCCCCTGGGACTCTACGGCCATCCATAAAACGCACGGCCAGTTGCTGCTGGCTTCAAACCTGTTTGTAGGCGAAGGGGGCACCTTTGAGTGGCAGGTTAACGGGCAACCGACATCGGCCGAGCTGGGCAAGTATAGCTTCAACACCTCCTTTGCCGGCTTTAAGGCTCCGGATGCCAAGGTCACGTACCCGACCGTGCTCAAAGCTCCGGTGGATGGCGCCCTGGAGTGGATCAGCAGCAAGCGCAAAACAGGGGCCTATCCCTACCCCAAGTTCTTCTCCTTCACCAACGATGCGCAACTCAAAACCCTGGGCGATAACATAGCCTACAAGGGCGGTTTCTCGCTGGTGGGCAACACCATTGGCAGCAAGCCCCTGGACGGCAGCCTCTCCGAAATTGTGGTGTCGCAGGCAGGGCAGCGCAAGTTCCGCTCCATGGCCCGCAACTACACCATCACCGACTCGCTTATACTTGCCAGCCGGGCCACGGTGGCTATTTACCAGCAGAAAGATTCGCTTACGCACCCGGCCATGCAGCTGCGCTTTTCCCGGCCACGGCAGGAGCTCACGCTCACCAAAGACAAAGGCCCTTATGCCCGCACGCCGTTCATGGATACCTTTCATAAACTGGAGATCACGGCCGAGCGCCTGCACTGGAATCTGAACAAGCCCGAGATCGATTTCTCTATCCTGAATACCAAAACCCTGATCCCGGTGCAACTGGAGTCGACGCGGTATTTTTCCAACAACCGTTACCAGCAACTGGTAGGCGTTGCCACATTCCACCCGCTGCAGGTGTTGGTAGGCTATGCCGCTAAAGCAAAGCGCAACGATTTCTATGCAGCCGATGTGGCCAAAAACACAAAGGTCAGCGAAGCAGGCATCAAAGAGGCGGCTTCTACGCTCTCGCGCAGCGGCTACCTGGATTATGACCCCGTAAGCGGCTTTATCCAACTCAAGCCCAAAGCCTGGCATTACGTAGGTGCTGCCCAGGATATCAGCGATTACGACCACCTGGTGATTAGGTCGGTGGTGCCTTCCGGCCGCAACGCTACCCTGAACCTGGACGACAATAAACTGACTGTGCGCGGCGTAGACAAGATCACGTTTAATAACGACACGGCCAGCGTTTACATTCTGCCCCGCAAGAGTGAGATCCATATCTTAAAAAACCGCGACATTGAGTTCGACGGGCAGATCTACGCCAGCCGCCTGGCCTTTAAGGGCAAAGATTTTAAGTTTAACTACGATGAGTTTTCCATCGACCTGGTAAAGCTGGACACGGTAGCGCTGGTGTCCCGTCGGCGCAGGGCCCGTGGGGGCGAAGCCACCGACCAGGTGCTCACCGGCAAAGGAAACAGCATGTCGGGCAAGCTCTACATCAACAAACCGGATAACAAATCGGGCCGCAAGCCCCTGCTCGACTATCCTAAGTTCGATGCGGTATCGGGCGCTAAAGTAGCGTTTAACCGGCCCGATGTGGCCGGCGGCGCTTACGACAGCACCGTGTACTTTGATATGCCGCCGTTTAAGATCGACTCGCTGAGCTCGGGCAAAGGAGCCATCGCGTTCGACGGCACGTTTAACTCGGGAGGCATCTTCCCGCCCATCAAAGCCAAGTTGCAGATGATGCCCGACGAAACGCTGGGCTTTTACTACCAGCCGCCGGCCAAAGGCCTGGCCGCTTACGGGGGCAAAGGCATGGCCTACGATACCATTATGATGAACTCCAGCGGTATCCAGAGCAAGGGCAAGCTGACCTACCTCACGGCAACGCTGCAGGCACCGGTTTATACTTACTATAAAAACGCTGTTACGACTAAAACTGGCAAATCAGTGCACATTGCCGAAGGCAAAGTGGGCGCTACGGCCTACCCGGTAGCGTCGCTCTCGGGCTTTTCTATGAACTGGCTGCCACAAGCCGACACCATGTACATCCAGACGGCCAAGGAGCCGATGAAAGTATACAAGGAGTCCTTCGACTTTAAGGGAGTGGCTAAACTCTCGCCCGGCGGCTTGTACGGCAGCGGCGTGGTCGATAACCCGGTGGCCAACATCACCGCGCCCAGCCTGCTGTTTAAGCAGCGCGGCCTGAGCGGTAACCATGCCACCATGATCGCTAAATCGGATGTGGCGGGCAGACCTGCCATCAAGGCGCAGGACACAGCCTTTGACTACGACCTGACCAAAGGCATTGTGGATTTTGCCAGCGAGCAGAAAGGTGTGGCAAGTATAGAATTCCCCAAAGCACAGTATAAAACATCGATGAGCAGCGCCCGCTGGGACATGAACCAGCAGAAGGTAAGCTTGAAAGCCGATGAGAACGGTGGCAAAAACTGGTTTTACTCGCTGCACCCCAAACAGGACTCCCTGCAGTTTATGGCAGCCAGCGGCGAATACGACCTGAAAAAGAATACCCTGCTGGCAGGTGGTGTGCCTTATATTGCGGTAGCCGATGTATACGTGGTGCCCGACAGCGGACGGGTGGCGGTAGCAGCCGATGCCACGATCCAGACCTTGAAGAATGCCCGCGTGCTGGCCGACTCGGCGCAGCAATACCACAAGCTGTATGCCGGCAACATCGATGTGCTGTCGCGCAAGGCGCTGAGCGGAAATGCCCTGCTGGACTATAAGAATGCGGCCGGCGGCGCAGCGCAGCTCAAGTTTACAGACTTTACGTATGGCAACCCCTCTGGCCGCAAAAAACCGATCTATACTTTTGCCAAATCGCAGATAGCCGAAAGCAACACCTTCTACATCTTCCCGCGCATTCTGTACCGCGGCGTAGTGCAGGTAAATGCGCCCAGGCCATACTTGGATTTTGACGGTGACCTGAAGCTCAACTTTACGGGCAATCCGGCCGATTCGGACTGGTTCCCTTACAAGAAAGACACACTGAACCCCGATAACGTCCGCATCCCGATCGTTAAGCCCAAAGCTGCCGACGGCACGCCGCTGCATACCGGTCTGCACGTATCGCGCAGCACGGCCAAGCTTTACAATACCTTTGTGTCGAAAAAGCAGGCAGAAGAGGACCTGGACCTGTTTACGGTGGATGGGCTGCTCTCTTACAACAAAGACAAAAACGAGTTTAAGATCGGCCGCGCAGATCGCGCGTATGCCGACTCCTACGAGGGCAACGTGCTGCGCTACAACGAAGCCTCCAACACCATTCAGTTTGAAGGCAGGTTGAATTTGCTGCAGCCGATGAAAAACTTTAAGGTAGAAGCTTCGGGCAGCGGGAATGCCAACGTAGATAGCGGCCGCTACAAACTCGATGCCTTCATGGCCTTCGATCTGACCGTGCCAAGCCAGGCGCTTACCGCCATGGCCGGTAACCTGAAAGTGGATGGCGGAGGAGCCCCTGTTGCCATTCCGGATGCCATGCTCTACAAGCTCGGCGAATTTATCGGCAACCGCGAAGTGCGCCAGTATGCCGCGCGCTCGGCAACGGAGTATGTGCCGCTGCCCAAAGTCTCCAAAAAGCTGGTGCGCAGCCTTATCCTCGACAAGGTAAATTTGCGCTGGTCTAAAGAGCAGAATGCCTGGTACAGTGAAGGCAAAATAAGTTTGGCCAGCATCCTCAAAGACGACATCAATGCCGCCATGGATGGTTACCTGGAAATGCGGCAGGACATGAACGGCGAGCCGGCGGTGAATTTATACCTGCAGGCAGACGCTTATACCTGGTACTACTTCAGCTTTTTAGAGAACAGCCTCACCATGGCTTCCTCGGACGACAAGTTCAACAAGGCGGTGCAGTCCAAGTCGAAAGGCAGCCGCGGCGCTACCAGCAACTATGGCATTTATGCCGGCGAGCCGATGGAGAAAAACCAGTTCCTGGAGCACTTCAGCACCACCTACCTGCAGGGCAAAGGCGGGTTTAAAGCAACAGCCGGGCAGCCGGCAGCCACCGAGCCAGCCGGCAGCTTCGAACGCCTGGAAGACCAGCCAAAGAAAGAGAAGAAGGCGAAAAAGAAAAAGAAGGCCGATCCGTTTGAAGCAGATACGGACCAGGGGAACAATAACCAGTAACCCCAAGGGCCCCGTATACAGGTTTACAGGACAGGATTTTTGGCGTTTGGATGAAGTTTTATCTATATTTGAGCTTCCTGCCAAACCTGTAATTGTGCCGATACGCGTGCTGAAGACAGTTTTTGGCAACGGATCCGGTTAACATTGACGATATTTTTATGGACATACTTTTGATTGCTATACTTTGCGTTGCCGCCTACCTGATCGGTTCTATCTGCACAGCGGTGTGGGTAGGAAAGGCCTACTATGGCATTGACATCCGCCAGCACGGCAGCGGTAACTCCGGTGCTACCAACACATTCCGGGTGCTGGGCAAGAAACCAGGTACGGCCGTGATGCTGATCGATATTTTTAAGGGATGGCTCGCTACCTCCTTGGCTGGCCTGCTGGTTATCTTTAACGCCATACCTGCCGAGCAACTGGTGGTATACCAGCTGATACTTGGGGCCATGGCCGTGGTAGGGCATATTTTTCCGGTGTACGAGCGCTTTAAAGGAGGCAAGGGCGTGGCGACTTTGTTGGGCATGATGCTGGCCATTGAGCCGCAGGTAGCCCTGCTTTGTATGATGGTCTTTGTGATCGTGCTGTTCACTTCCAAGTATGTTTCGCTGGGCTCGATGGTGGCGGCGCTGGCCTTCCCGATTCTGTTGCTGCTGCCGCGTTTCCATCCCGAAAACCCGATCCTGATCGTCTTCGGGTTTGCCATTTTTGCCGTGGTGGTGCTCACTCACCGCAAAAACATTAACCGCCTGTTGCAGGGCGAGGAAAGCAAAGCCAACATTCACCTGGGCCGGCGCAGGTAAAGCAAGTATAAACAACCAAGCCGCTGCACGCGGCCAGGTATACCCCATAAGAAGTATAAAAAGAGCCATCCTGCCCGGCAAGGTGGCTTTTTTGTAATTAAACCAAACGCATGATGATGAACAACTATATCGCCGAAAACAAAGACCGTTTTTTAAACGAGCTGCTGGAAATGCTCCGCATTCCGTCGGTAAGCGCCGACCCGAAGTTTAAAGCCGATGTGCTGCGCACGGCCGATTTTGTAAAGCAAAAGCTGCAGGAAGCCGGTGCCGATAAGGTGGAACTGGTGGAAACACCCGGCAATCCGGTCGTGTATGGCGAGAAAATAATAGACCCCAACCTGCCCACCGTGCTGGTATATGGCCATTACGATGTGCAGCCCGCCGACCCCTATGAGCTCTGGAACTCGCCGCCCTTTGAGCCGGTGATAAAGGACGGCAAGATCTATGCCCGGGGTGCCTGCGACGACAAAGGGCAGATGTACATGCACATCAAAGCGTTTGAAACCATGATGCGCACCAACACGCTGACCTGTAATGTGCGGTTTATGATCGAGGGCGAAGAAGAGGTGGGATCGACAAACCTGGCTACTTTTGTAAAGGAGAACAAGGAAAAGCTGCAGGGTGACGTGATCCTGATCTCGGATACCGGCATGCTGGCCAACGACACGCCCTCCATCACAACCGGCCTGCGGGGCATGAGCTACCTGGAAGTGGAAGTGACCGGCCCCAACCGCGACCTGCATTCCGGCTTGTATGGCGGCGCCGTGGCAAACCCCATCAACATCCTTTGCAAGATGATCGCTTCCTTGCACGACGAGCACAACCACATCACCATCCCCGGCTTTTACGATAACGTGCAGGAGCTAAGTAAGGAAGAGCGCGCCGAAATGGCCCGCGCCCCCTTTGACCTGGACAAGTATAAAAAAGCACTGGACCTGGGCGATGTATACGGCGAAGATGGCTACAGCACCATGGAGCGCAACTCCATCCGGCCCACACTGGATGTGAACGGCATCTGGGGCGGCTATACCGGCGAGGGAGCCAAAACAGTGATTCCGTCTAAAGCCTTTGCTAAAATATCGATGCGCCTGGTGCCCAACCAAACCTCCGATGAGATAACAGAGAAGTTTACGCGCCATTTTGAAAGTATAGCGCCTGCCAGTGTAAAAGTAGTTGTACGGCCACACCACGGCGGCGAGCCTGTGGTAACACCGACCGATTCGGTAGCTTATCAGGCAGCAGCCCGGGCGTATGAGGATACATTTGGTGTGAAGCCGGTGCCGGTGCGTAGTGGCGGCTCTATTCCGATTGTGGCCATGTTCAGCTCAGAGCTGGGCCTGAGCTCGGTGCTGATGGGCTTCGGGCTGGATTCGGATGCCATTCATTCGCCGAACGAGCATTTTGGCGTCTTTAACTACATGAAAGGCATCGAAACCATCCCGCTGTTTTACAAGCATTTTGCCGAAATGAGCAAATAACACGCCTGAAAGATTTCTTGCGAAAAGAGCCGCCTGGTTTACCAGGTGGCTCTTTTTGCTTTTAGCGCATCAGGTTGGCTTTGGTGCGCGAGGGCCGCAGAAAGCCGACCGAGAGTTGCCACATGGCATTTTTCTGGTTCAGCACTTTTGAGAAGGAGCGCAACCCGCCCGTATTGCGCAGAGTCACAAAGAAGCCATTGTCCATGATAATGCCGATACCTGCCACATAGCCGTAGTCCCAGCGTTCATAGTCGGCCATGGTGTATTCCCGGGGGCCCAGCACCTCGGGCGGTGTGCCGCTGCCGCCCAGGCTGCTGAGCCGCTCGGTGTGGCTGTCTTCGTTTACCAGGTAGCCAAGATAGGGGCCAGCTTCTGCAAACAAGCCATTCTTGCGCACCTTCACCAGCACAGGTACATCCAGGTAATGCAGCCGGATATCGCCCGACTCATACTCGGTCGGGCTCAGGACGTGCTCGTTGTACGTAAAGCCCTTTTGCTCATAGCTCAGCTCTGCCTGCAGTTCCAGTGCCGATACAAAATCATAATTAAAGAGAAAGCCTGCCGTCAAGCCTGCCAGGTGGTCCATGTCGTCAGAATAATCACCGGTGGCCCGGGCAAAACCGCCGCCCGCCCTGGCGCCGAAGCGCAGAAACTGCGCCTGCGCCGCCAGCAAAGGGGCCAGGAGCAGCAGCAGGAGTAAACATGTCTTTTTCATAGTATAGCAGGTATGGAGAGGCGATAACAGGTTACTTGTTTTACTTGTGCCGCAGGCAATTAGTTGATACAACAGCCAGAATAAAAAAAGCCAGCCCTGCCCGGGAGGCAAAGCTGGCTTTTTAGCATAAAGGAAATCGGTCGCTTATCGGCCGGATGGGATCGTTACGCCCAGCGTGAGCATAATGGTAGAGTGACGGGCATTCTGCAGGTCTTCGCCATAGCTGCCGTAGTCAACATCTTTTTCCACGAAATCGCTGAAAGCACCGTTGTAGCGTACGCCCAGGCTAACTACACCTGTTGTGAAACCAACACCGGCGGCATAGCCAAGTTCGAACTTCTTCAAGCCATCTGTGCTTTTTGAGTCCACGTTCGTGTTCTGAAGCTCATCGTTCAGATACGTTTTGGTAGTATTATTCACACTCAGAAGATAAGAAGCCTGGGGGCCACCTTCAAAATAAATAGGGCCGGCTTTGATGTGCGCCAATACAGGCAGGTCCAGGTAGTTATAGTTTACCTTGCCTTCGCGACGGTATTTTTGTCCGAGTGCTTCAAACTCTTCATCGCTGTTCTTGAAGCCTTTCTGAGAGTAAAGCAACTCCGGCTGGATGCCGAAGAAATCATCTACAATACCAAAGTTATACGTGATACCGCCGTGAAAGCCGATTTTGTTATCAAACTGGTTCTCATTTTTTAGATCACCGGACAAATTAGAAAGGTTGGCACCGGCTCTTACACCAAAGCCGGATTGTGCCTGGGCCGCCGTGAAGGTTGCCAGCACAAACGAAAACATAACGAGTAGCTTTTTCATATTAAGGTTTAATTTTTTTGTGAACTTTTAACGAAATATATACTGGTTTTAAGATAAACGAATGCTTGATTTTTTGTTAGAAACCGCGTTTTAAAGGCAACGTGTTGATTCCGAACTTAATAATTTTCAGGGCCGGAAATACCCGTTGCTACTGTGCATGCATGCTGAAGAGAGCATAGCAACAAGCGGGCCAAAATATATCCTGTTTCTATATAGAAGGAGTAAATGTTTAAAAGTTTCACGGGTTTAAGCGCCTCCGGTATATCGTTCATAAAAAAGCCCGACCTATAGGCCGGGCTTTAATGCCATAGGTTATGTTACACTAACAAAATGGTTACCGCGCCGGAAGCGTGTAGCCAAGTGTTAGCATAAATACGCTGTTCTTATAATCTGCTGCGCCATCGTTGTCGTTCAGTTGCGAAAAGTCGCCGTTGTAACGCACGCCCACGCTCACGCCAAGCGGAGTAGCTACCCCAATGCCGGCAGCATAGCCAAAACTGGTGCGCTTATACATGTCCAAGTCATCAACAATGGTTGCGCCATTGTTCTCGATGTCGCCCGCTACGCGGAACGACACCTGCGGGCCACCTTCAAAGTATAACGGACCTGCATTAATGTGGGCCAGCACCGGCACATCAATATAGCTTAGCTTTACCTTGTAATCATCGTCCTTCGACTCAGCGCCTTTCTGAGAGAAAAGCACCTCTGGCGCAATTGAAAAGAAGTTATCGCTTGTCAGGGCAAACTGCGAGGTAATACCTGCGTGGAAACGGAAAAGCCGGTCTTTGGCAATGGCTTCATCGCCGGTAAAGCCAGCGTAATTCACCCCTGCCCGGATGCCAAAGCGGGGTGCCTGCATCTGCGCCTGTGCCGCAACAGTAGTCATAATAGCAAAAACAAAAAATAAAAGAGTCTTCTTCATCGTAGTCTGTTTAAGTTAATAAAGGGTATTCCAAAGGCAGCTTACTTGTCTGCTGCCTGCAGTGCATAATACGGCCGGGTTTAATTTAAGTCTACAATATGAATGCAATTTTTAGTGGGTGCTGATCTCGCGGATGTATACGCCTGCAGGTATAACGCAAACAAAAAGCGGCGACCAGAATGGCCGCCGCTTTGTTAAATAGCTGTTTTTTAGGTCATTGGTCTAGCCTGCCCAACCTTCCCGGTCTAAGCTCCTGTATTGAATAGCTTCTGCTAAATGTTCAATTTTAATTGCTTCACTTCCAGCAAGGTCCGCAATGGTGCGGCTCACTTTCAGGATGCGGTCATAGGCGCGGGCCGACAAGCCAAGGCGTTCCATGGCGGTCTTGAGCAAGGTTCTGCCTGCCTCGTTTATCAGGCAGACATCCTTCACCATTTGCGAGGGCATCATGGCATTGGAGTGGATATCGGGGTACGTTTTAAAGCGGGCCGACTGCACCTCCCGCGCCTGCACCACCCGCTCGCGTACAGGGCCACTGCCTTCGGCTTTGCGGCTGGCTGTCATCTCATCAAAAGTTACGGGTGTAACCTCCACATGCAGGTCAATGCGGTCCAGCAAAGGGCCGCTCACTTTGTTCAGATAGCGCTGCACCACGCCGGGCCCGCACACACATTCTTTGTCCGGATGATTATAATAGCCACATGGACAGGGATTTCATAAACACGCATAGCTTCAAGAAAAGCCACATAATGTGGCATAAAGGCTTGAAAGCCACAAATTAACGTATTGACGTGCCTTGATGTTTATTGATGTTCATTGATGTTCATTGAAGGTTAAATGTTGCGCTGAATGCAGCGAGTATGTTTGCAACATCAAAAAATAACATCAACAACATTTGACATGGGAATTACAATTAGACACAGAGACCTAAGCAACGGTAAACAAAAGATTTACCTCGACATTGTACAGGACAAGAAAAGAAAAACAGAGACCACGAAATGGTGGCGTTACAAGAAGCCGAAAACGCAGGAAGAGAGAGACCACAACAAGAAAGCCGACCAGTTAGCTTCTATGCTGAAAGCAGAGAAAGACAAAGAACTGGTATTCGGCGAGTATGATTTTTTAAAAGTAAAAAACACCAGAACGGATTTCATTGAACTCTTCAGAGAAGAAGCAGACGCACGATTCCGCACAAGGGGAGCAAAAAGCAACACCTATTGTTCTTTTAAACACTTCTGTAATTTCACCAATAACAGGTGCAGCATCAAGGATATTAACAAAGCCTTTGTGGAATCCTTCCGCGACTACCTGTTAAGTGTCGTAAGCCAAAATTGTTCGGCTATCTATTTCAAGCGCTTCAAAAGGCAATTAGAACGTGCTGTTGATAAGGGCATGCTTACTTACAATCCCGCTAAAGAGGTAAAGAACATTCAGATAATTCAACCACACAGGGAAATGCTGACAATAGAGGAGGTGAAAATACTTGTAGAACACCCGTGCGGAAACGAATTAATTAAAAGAATGTTCCTGTTCTCCTGTTTTACTGGACTAAGAATCGGCGATTTGAAAGCCATTAAGTGGAAGCATGTTCACGGAGATATGCTCGTCTTTCATCCGCAGAAGACTAAGTACAAGCAGCACAGCTTGTACTTAATTGAGAATGCCAAACGCTGGATGGGAGTTGCTGGGAAGCCTGAAGAGCACATTTTCCCGTGGCCGTATCAAAGCAACCTGTATGACACGCTACGGGAGTGGGTTTACAGCGCAGGCATTACTCGCCGCATTACATGGCACGCTGCCCGCCATACTTTGGCTTCAATGCTGCTGAACACGGATGGAAACATTGTGGCTGTACAGAAAATTCTATGCCATTCAAGGATTGATACCACTATGATTTACGCAAAGATTTACGAAAAGAACGTGATAAGCGCAATGAAAGGGCTGGACACAGTAATTAAATGAAAATTTAATTTATTTAAATTTAAAATGGTTTAACAAGTAAGGGTTTTGCAGTGTTCAATAGTGTTTTGGCTGTTTTTCATTTTGTAACTTATTGATAAATAGGTCTTTGGGAAATATGTTTCTTTTCTTTCTTTCAACTGTGTAGTACAGGCTAATTTTGCACTATTAACTAAAGACAAAAGCAAAGGAAATGGAGACAGGGGCGCAGTTTGGGAACTACTATAAGTGGTTACATACCATCATACGGGATGATGTCGAGCCGCAAAAGACGCTTACACGCATTATTAGCACTATCAACCCGCAGGCCAGAATTGATTTTTTAAATTATTTAACGAATGAGCACGAGCAAGGAGTGGTGGAAGACCTGTTGGAGCAGCGTGCTGAAATTGGAGCAGTTAGTGAAGCATGTGAATCAGAAGGGTACATGAGCGTATATTCACCTGCTGAAAAGGCATTTATGTTTCTCTGTCAGACTGTTGAAAAGCAGCAAGCCTTGTTCAGTAATTTCATCCCGCAACTTTTGGAGAAATTAAAAATGTCAGTCGGTGAAGCGCGTGCTGTAAGTATTCCTGAAGAAGAATTGGTGTTCGATGACAATGAAGAATACCTGACTACGGAGCAAGCTGAAGTCTTAACTGGATTCAAGAAACAGACAATTCTCTTGTACTGTACCCAAACTAGAAGTGATGGTTCACCAAAGTTACCATACATCAAGTTGGGCAAAGAAAATCGGTACAAGAGGTCAGACCTGAAGAAGCTTTACAGGCGCGGTAGTTACAGGAATGAAAAAATGGAAATGGAAGTGCAACAGGAGTTCGGTAGATTGAAAAAGATGAAATGACGCAGATTTTAAATTTAAAAATGGCTGTAGGACAGCCGCCATAAACGCCAAGAAACACAGTTGAAAAACATGTGAAGGGAAGGCGTATGCTTTCCCTTTTTTCTTTTAAATAATTTAACAAAAACGAAAATGTACGATTACTTACGATTACGAGCAACAATTCACGACAGAGACGCATTTATTAATAAATGCCCTGTCCTATTTACAGGCACTTACATAGAAAGTACAGGAGAGCCCATACACAAGTCATACAACCGAAACTTCAGGGGCTTAAAAACGAACGTCTTTTCAAATTCAATCCGTATTGACGGCTCAATACAGACATTTCACAACACGGACAATTATTCTGAATTTAATAGAAGCGACCTTATACGTGCCTGCACTGATTTAGCAAATGTTTATCGTTTGAAAGAAAGAGATTTACGAATAACCAATGCTGAAGCTTCCGTAACTATTGAAGCGCCTTCGATATACAGCTACATGCAATCCTACAAAGACAGGTATCCCTTTACTGACATGGCGAAACACAACGCTAAGTATGGTAAACACTTTACTATGGGTAATGAAGAGAACGGCAGTAAAGGCGAATACGGCGGCAAGTGCTATGACAAAACAAAACAGGTCAAATTACAGACCCGCGAAGTGCTCCAGAAACAACTTCAGCACTTTGAACTTTGCATCAATAACCCACGCTGGTTTAACAAGCGGCACCCACAGCACGAGATAAAAACACTGGACACACTGTACGACTACAATGTTATGTCCGCCGTAGGAGAAGAACTAATAGCCCTGTTTTACAATATTACCTTTACAGGCGCAGAGTTGGACTACAGTAGCTTACATGAGTTTAGCCCTTCACAAGTCAGCCAGATTGTAGCGATGTCAGACCAAAAATATGCTGCGCACCTGAAAGCAAGTCACCCTGAAACTTTCAAGAAGTATTCACGACTGTACAACAGTGTTAAGAACAACGCTGCCTACTACCGCAACACAGATGAAGTAGCATACTTTGGCGATAAGCTTGTAAAGCAACTTGCTTACCAGTTAAACAATTAATCCGTACCTTTTCTTCCTTTATACTATAATTAGAAAAAAGGTACAATATGACAATGAACACGTCTGTTAAAGTCAAAGAACAGAAGCACGCAACGCCCTAAGATACATTACAGAAGCAGGCGTGTTCATTAAATCATTTAACAATGGCAAAAATAAAAGCTGGAGCCTCTGGCGACAGCAACATGAGCGCAGCGAATGTACATTGTTCAACATGCCATTGACAATGCCATAGACCAGGCACAGACAAACAGAATAATTTAAATTTAAAATTCATAGCACCGCGCAAGCGGTGAACCAAGCGCAGCGCAGGTTGCGAAGGCAACAGGAAATAACATGGACATGCCAAGGATACTGTACATGGACATCACACCCAAAAGCCATTTTAAAGTCCACAGAACACACTTTTAGCATGGACAACCTAAACGTGTTGTGTCACAGAAAAGGCGTGTACAGCCACATTTAGAAGGCCATAGACACAGGCATTTAACCAAACATATGTCAGACAGAGACGTGGTTATAAACGCAGGCACAGAGTGCTAAAAGCAGGGGAAAATGGCATGTACAGGTCAGAATTGAAGGCGTGTTGCCGTTAAATAATTTAACTGTTTCAGGTATAACGCGCCTTTGCCTGACACTTCAGAAAATAGACCTAAACGCTGTGGCTCTATATTTAGAAGTTTTTATGCCTGTGTGTTAAATATTTCTATTGGACGTTAGAGAAGTTTTTAAATTTAAAATTCTTCAGAAGACATTTCAATAATATAACTGTGCAGCACGGAACGTTGCAGCATGGTGAAATATATCCTATATTTGCTATGTACCATATAAAAGGGTACTTGGAGCATGAAAACATACGTAGCCTATTACCGCGTAAGTACACAGAAGCAAGGCGCATCAGGACTTGGTTTAGAAGCACAAAAAACAGCTGTTACCAGCTTCGTTGCTGGTGGCAAGGTACTGGCAGAATACACCGAAGTAGAAAGCGGTAAGAAAGACAACAGGCCAGAACTGGAAAAGGCTATAGTTCATGCAAAGCAGCAGGGCGCTACCCTTATCATTGCTAAGCTGGACAGATTAAGCCGTAACGCGTCTTTTATCTTTGCCTTGAAGGAATCTAGCGTAGACTTTATCTGCACCGACATGCCAGATGCCAATACGCTGACCATAGGCATTTTCGCAGTTATGGCGCAGCACGAACGCGAACTGATAAGTAAGCGCACAAAGGACGCATTGGCCGCTAAGAAGGCGCGTGGCGAAGAAGTAGGCAACAGGGCTAACCTAACAGAGGAAGGCCGTCAGAAAGGCTCTTTAGCCCGTCAGCAGAAGGCATTGCAGGACAAGGTGAACAAGAACGCGTTACATTGGGCACTGAAGTTCAGAGAAGAAAAACTGACGCTACAGCAGACCGCCGACAAGCTGAACGAAATGGAGTTGACAACCAGCACTGGTGCACAGTACAGAGCAATGAGCGTGAAGCGTCTGCTTGACCGCCACGATAAACTACAGCAGGAGCAGGCGAATTTTAAATTTAAAATTCATTTCAAAGTAGAGTACGGCTTACAGGTAGAAGCCATAAACAGCAAAAAGATAAGAACAGAAGAAGGAAAACTGTTTTTTGACGATTCCATGAAGCATGGCGAGCCGATTCCCTACACGTCCGTACTCTTTCAGCAAATGATTGAAAAGGGTGCTGTGCTCCAGCACAGGAATGACTACTACACCCTGTATGCTGACCGCAGCAAGAACGAAGAATTGGCAGGTGCACACAACTTTATTACTCTGTTATCTTATCTGGCTGACCGCCAGTACCGCCTGAATATGCAGAAGGAACACGAAGCAAGTTTACACCCTGACTTAATTTACATTTCCAAAGGCAATCCTGAAAAGAAACAGCCACCGTTCATACTATCACAAGTTCTTTAACTAACACTAAGCCACAAATATTAACAAAAAAGGGAAAGCTTCTTGCCTTCCCTTTTGTTAATATTTTGTGAAAATAATTGTATTAAATTGTTTCGTCTTCTCCTCTTCTTAATTTGCTGTTTTTCATGTTTGGTTAGCGTTATGTAGTTGAACAGTGTGTGAAGTTATGATTTAAACTTAGATATACAAAATTATTTACTTCCTACTGAAAGTAACTCCCCAACCTTGATGTGGTAATATCACACCTTCTTTGTGATTCCTGTTGACGCAATTTTTAAATTCAACGTGGTTCTGAGAAAAATGATTCACTAACCCTATGTTAAAGAAACTTACACGTAAGTTATCTGGATGCTTGATACTTACTTCCATTCCTTTCGTAAATGTATTAACTCTGAACAATTTATAGTTATCTTCTTTGATGGAGTATTCTCTTCTTTCTTTCTTCTCCACAAAGTATTTTTCTTTGCCTGTCAGCTCTACTGTAAACCTATATTCCACTTCACTTCCTGTGTCGTCTGTTTTTACGATAGGTTCTACAGGCACTCCATCTACTTTGAAATACTCTACTTCTATTTTTTGTGAATTATCCACTTTATCCATTCCTACGCCGTTCACGATTTTCACAGTTTTTTCTCCAGTTGCGGGTATAACGCAAAACTTCGTAGTTTGTGTAAATTTGATGATATGTGTTTTCGTCAGCTCTTCAATGTGTAATGTGACGACAAAGTCCTTGTAATAGTATTGCTTTTCTGTAGGTAAATAAGTTTTCAAAACTATATCATCGAGTTCAGAAGATATTTCAGGAAACTTACTTCTGTAAACGGCATTTGACACTTTCTTCCATAAGTCTGGCAAGTCATTCCTTTTTTTTATGAAGTCAGTTCCAAGTATAATTTTCTCCAATTCTTCTCTAAAAATCCCTGTAAATTGTATCGATTTAAGAACAGCAGCAAAAACACCAGATGAAAATATGGCTACCCCAACCTTGTCAAAGATGTTGTTCCAATATACTGGAGTAAAGCAGAAGGCTTCTGATAAGTAGATAAAGAATACTCCAAGCCCAAGAAATATTAAGGGGAGATACTTAAAAATAAATATCTTTATGTTTTGCAAGCTTAGTTCCATTTACTTATTCTATAAACAAAATAAAATATAGAGAAGAAAATTATACTTCATCAACAAATTGCGAGGGGGGGGTGAACGTAAAAAATTTAAATAAATTGTTCTTGTAGGCACCTAAAGAAATGCAAAGATAGAAAGGTTTAGAAGAAACAACGCGATATTTAAATATAAGGTTTGTAATGTAGAAGAAATGTTACTTACTTGCCGCAAGTAGCTCAATTTCAGCAGTATTTTAACCGCAGGGGCAGGGGTTCATACTGGCCACCAGCATAAAATTAGCCGGAAAGTCGATGGTGGTTTTGGCACGCGAGATGGTTACGCGGCGCTCTTCCAGGGGCTGGCGCATCACCTCCAGCACCGTGCGTTTAAACTCCGGCAATTCATCTAAAAACAGCACGCCGTTATGTGAGAGCGAGATTTCGCCGGGCTGCGGGTTGCCGCCGCCACCCACCAGGGCCACATCCGAAATAGTATGGTGCGGGGCGCGGTAAGGGCGGGTAGTAAGCAACGAGGTAGCCTCGCCCAGCTTGCCGGCAACAGAGTGGATCTTTGTCGTTTCCAGGGCTTCGAGCATCGAGAGCGGCGGCAGGATGGAGGGCAGGCGTTTGGCCAGCATGGTTTTGCCAGCGCCCGGTGGGCCGATCATAATGAGGTTGGTCCCTAGTAACGAGAAAGTGGCTATATTGGCAAATAAAGCTGTTTTAGGTTCTAATATTAAAACTGGGTTACCAAATAGATACTAATATATAATGTAAATAGTAGAGATGAGCAAGTTCTTATAATTTCAATATTTACTTTGTTAATATCATATCTACCTCCCCAGGCTTCATTGACTTATCACCATACAGCTTTGTTTGAGTTTTAGTATCTACTGTTAGCGGTTTGTCTATTATAGTTAATTTATGATTTGGGAAATGTTTTCTAAGAATTTCTAGAGTAGAATTAAATGTGAATTCTCTCTTATCTGTTCGTACATAAACTGTACTTTTGCTCTTCATAATTTTCGCACAAAGACCAAAAACGTTGTCCAGAAGATCGTAATAATCTTGCTTGTTTATAAAACGGCCTTTATGTTTTTCTTTTATTGACTGAGAGTTACTCGGCCCACCTAATAGCCATAATCTAAGCCATTGATCCACATGGTAATCTGTGATTGACCAGTAGGGAGGAGACGTGAAAAGTAGGGAAAACTTTATGTCATTCGCTATTGCCCTTTCTGTTATTGACTTCAATTCATTAGAGCTATCTCCGAAAACAACCGCACTTTCAGCTACTGTTGGTATTCCTTTCTTATAACGCCACTTAATTTTCTTAAGTATAAATTCGCAAGGGTTGATCTCTGGTGGCATAGACATGTTGTTCTTTTTCCACCACTCAATTGAGTAGTTCATCCCCATAGACTTTGTCATTCTCATTTGATTTGACAAACCTTCACCAATTTTTCCATGTAGATAAACTAATAAGATAGACATCAATGTTGCATCAACATTATTGTTTTTCCAATTAAGATTTTTTCTTGCTGCTAAAAGGAATTTTAGAACTTCATCACAATAACATATACGATAGAATTCGGGCAAATTTTCTATAGATCGCCGAAAGTAGTTTCTTTGACCATAAATTTCTAGAAGGCGGTTAGTTACATCTTCCTGGTTTGCAGGTTGTAACTTTACAGTACCGTAAAGCCAACCAACAGGATTTATCTCAATCCCAAGGCTCGTTCTTCCTAATACTCCACCAGCATATATGCTACTACATCTTCCTGCGAATGGATCAATTATAAAATCATCTTTCTTAGAATATTTTGCTACAACGTCAAAAGCAAATTCCAATGGGAACATTGCATAATATGGCCCAAGCCTTGCCCAACGACTCTCTGCTGTGCTAAAACCCTTTAGCACGTCTTCCTTAGCTATCATTTATTTTGATTTCTCCCGTATTTCCTTTGCAATGTCTTCAAATATTCGTTTCCCAATATTCATTGGTATAGCAGCTTCAGCATGAGCAGAAATCAAGGGAGAAATAGAGTTAGGGTATCTATTTGAAGCTAATTTATCTATTAAATTCATAACATCTGCTAGCCTTGTAAACTGGTCTGGTTTTGCTGTAACTAAATCGGACTGATAATCAGTAAAACAAGTAACTACCGCTACGATTATTTGTCCTGAAGATGCTTTATAAAAGAACTTCCTTCCAAAATATGTGTCTTGGCCATAAGGTTTTGTGCTTTTTGAAAAAATAATATTCCTCTTAATATACCCGTCAGATAATAGTAGAGCGGATTGTTTAGGAAAGTTATCATTGATACCATCTCTTGTGGTATCAATTTCTGCGAAATGGTTAAAGAAAGTTCCTGATTTTTCTATACCTACAATGAGTAAATCTTGACCATTAATTTTCTTTTGTAATTCATTTATTCTTGTTAGCTCAAGACTAACAACTTTAGCTAGCCACGATGATGTACTGAATACTGCTAAAGGACCGTCCATCACGAAGGCTACTCTTCGGAGGGTAGGTAACCACCCTTTTCGTTCAAAGGCTCTTAGAATATGAACTAACCATAATTTTTCAAGTGTAGACATAATTTGCCCAAACATTTCACCATTACTACCCCCAAGGTTTAATAATTCATGTAGACGAAGGGCATCAGTTGAAAATAAAGCGTTATCAGAATGCGGGCATGAATATTCGCCATAATCATAGGTCATATCCTCTTCCACTCCTTCAATAGGACTTTGGGGAAGCCTACTTTCAGAGAAATGAGTTCTTTTTAGTTTAAAGAGATGCTCATAAGTTTCTAATAGTGTTTCCCCATCAGCAAAAATAGTATTGCTTTTTAACTCTTCAAACAAACTGCGCCTCAATGAGGCTTTAGCGTCTTGCTCGTTATCAAGAATTACATTACATCCAGGGAAAACACTCTCTATTGTTGAAGCCTTCTCCGTCTCTCTGAATTTTTTAGGTTCAACGAACTCTTTTTCTTCTAGTTCTTTAATTAGTTTTAAATCAATTAGAACTGAAGCAAGAGTTACATAGCCAAACTCCGCACCAGGGAACCCATTTTCTGCTTTTGCAGCAAGGGTGCTTCCATCTATGGCAAGAACTAAGTCAGGCTGTAAATCACTTTCAATAAGGTCAGACTTCTTTATAAGCAATCCTTCAAAATCTTCTGGTTCATTTTCTTGCTTTCTAACTTTAAAACGATCATGTAGTGATTTAACTTTTTCACTATCTAATAGTCGCCTTAACGGCTCATAGCTCGCAAATTCTCCTTCAAAACCCATACTTATGGCAGCTTATACTTCAAATTTAACAACCTGTACAGGCACTACAAACAGATTGCTCAAGGTCTTAACTCTTAAGAATCCTTTATCCTGCGCTCTTCTAATAGATGGTTCAAAGTCGGCAAAATCATAGTATTTATTTAGCTCTTTAGTCTCATCAGAGTTGTTCAAATGACTGATAAACCAATTTGCTGTATTTTTCAATATGTTTTTTTGAATGCTACTTACCTCTTGAGTAGCGTAAACCATCCCAATACGATACTTTGATCCTTCCTTAGCTGTTCTTACCCACACATCGGAAAGATCTAAGTCATTACCTGCTGGTAAAATATTATGTGCTTCTTCTAAGTAAACAAGTATTTCAGGTATTGTTGGCTCACCATCTCTAAATGCTTTTTGGTTTGCTTTAAAGATGTGCCACATAATTCTATTAGCCGATGATTTATTCAATTCAGGTTCTCCACTTGATTGGTCAATTATAACCAATTTCCCATCCTTCAAATCTTTATATATGTCCTCGGCATAGTCTGTTCCCACTGTTGTTGTATGTTGAGTATTTACTCCCCCTATGAGGTTAATTGCTTTAGAATATTTAAACATTTCGAGTAAGCTTTCTAAATCTGTTTCTGCCCAGCCTTCACCAGTTGTATCTTCTCCATCATCATTCCTATTGTTGTTTATGTAATTTTGGTTAAATACATTGTAATCAGCAGTAGACATAAAAAGAAATAAACCTTCAAAAGCAGGAGCTAAACTGTCCCATGAAACAGTACCTTGACTTAATGTTTGACCTGCCGCATTGATAAGGCCTTGTTTTCGAGTAAATCTGTTCTCCGTATACCCTATCATAGCATTTCGTAAATCCACATTAAATATTCCGCTTATGTTAGCCGTTCTGGAGGGGGGGGAGAAACCTGCTTTATTGAGTAGAGCATGATAAACTAGAACTCTCCTTTCATAACGTTTTTTTTGTCCTTGGAACTCCCTTTCATTTTCAAATTCCCTTTCTTCTGGCTTTTGGAAAATTACTTGTTTGAAATTTTTAAAGTATTGCGCTGCTTGCTCAGCTATTTTGAAATCAATAATGTCTTTTCCTATTTGTAAATTACTCTCTTCATAGAAATTGATCTTCATCAACCTTCTAAAAGGATCAGCCGGATGCGGGAGGATACCATATGTTACTACTTCTTTTTCAACTTCAGCTTTAATTTCCTCCCAAATTTTCTTTTTCTTTTCACTATTTGTTTCACGCTTAAATAGTGCTTTCAACTCATCAGCTTTCTGCTTCAATGCATTGTTTTTTCTCCAAACATTCTTTAATGCATTGGGGTTGCCGCTGCCATCTTTATCTTGTATGTTTTCATTTGCATATTCTCCATTAGGATCAAAAATTACTTGTCCAATTCTTAATGGCCTATCATCTTTTTTCTCAGTAGTTCTTAATTCATAAACTGATTTGGCAATTATTTTGGTTGTATTTGATTTGCCAGTTCTCGTCATTCCAAAGAGTGCAGATTTTTGAGAAAGTAAATCTGCAGGGTATATATATACAGGGACATCATCAACTTGCTGGTACTTGCGGTTTGTTGAGGCATACCTGACAAATCCAAGTTTTACTTTTTCAGTATTGCCATACTTTTCAACATGAGCCTGCAGATTTGCGGGATCAGTATAGTTGATAATATGCTCTAGAGCTTTACCATTAGGCTTGTATACTTTTAGCCCTCTATTAGGGTAATAATTTGAAATATCACTACCAAATTTTAAGCAAAGAGGAGTCTCGCTATTGAACTCATTTGCTTCTAAAAAGAAGGTTCCTATTATTCTACATTCAATTCCAGCAAATCCTAATAAATTTTTAGTCTTAAAATCCATTGATCCGGGCTGATCCCAATGCCTTCCTTCTTCTCCACTATTTCTTTGTGCTGCTTCAACTCTTATTCTTTCAGCTTCTTTATCTTGGGGCAGCGGAGCAGCATCCATAACCCGAAGAAGGATAAATGATGCATCTTCTGATTTAAAATCAAACTTCAAATTGCTTGGGTCATCTATTCGACTAGCTATTAAAAAGCTAAGACTTGGTATACCACCTACTTTTTGTCTATCCGCTTCATGAATTATTACACGTGCTGTTTCGTAGTTGATAGAATATAAATCGCCTACAATCTCACTTGGTTGAATTAGCTTTTGAAACCACTGTTGTGCTTCGGATTTTCTATCATTTTCCCTTCGTAGGTTAAGTCCCTGTTCTATGCTCATAGGATATTAATTATGTCAGTATTCTGGTTCAATTTGTGAAGATATAAGACAATGTGAAAAGCCTGCTCTCAATAACTTGTATCTTAAGTATGACTTACCTGAAAGCAATGATATATTTATCATATATTATGATGTGCTAATATAATGATATTTTACAATATATGTATTGATCACAGCATTGCTAACTTGTATAATTATAGTAATATATTTTATTTATATTTACCTAATTTAGGGCTTAAGCTAAAGACCTATGACTATGGTGTCTTTAATTTTATAATGTGCTGTTTTTAAGGGTGATTATTATCTAAAACTAGGAAAGTAGATTCACCTTATTAATAAAATCGATATGCGACTCAAATCAATTATAAAAGAAATTTATGCTGCTACAGCGAAAACAGATACATCTGTATTGCCTTCAATCTCGCAAGCCGAAGAGTATTTGAAAGAATCCTATGAAGGGCGCTATCTATTTGAACTTGTACAAAATGCTATTGATGCGAGCAAATCTGCTGGTGAAAAAGGAGGGAAAATACGGATTGAGTTATGCGACAGGGTTTTAAAGATTTATAATACTGGTCAAGCCTTTGATGATAAAGGCGTAACAAGTGTTTGTAGGATTGGGCAAAGCGACAAACAAGGTCAAGACTTCATTGGCCATAAAGGTATAGGCTTTAAAGCAGTTAGAGAGGTTACTGATACCCCTGCCATAATAACAGAGTTTGGCTCTATTATTTTTGATAAATCATTAACACTTAAGGATAAAACCTTTGCTCTTCTAGAAGAAGAAAACATACCATTATTTTTCTTTCCTCATTATAGTTCGAAAAAAATTGAAGCATGTCCTGAAGGTTATGTCACTCTTATAGAGCTGCCCTTAAAGGATAATGTGAGTAACATTAAAATTGACAATGATTTTGAAGAAATAGATGAAGTGCAAATAGTTCTCCTGGGTGATCTACAAGCGTTAGAATATTCATCAGAGGAATTGGAAGCTTTTTACTCTATCAAAAAACGTAAGAAAGGGATAATTGAGGTGCAAAGCCAAGCTGGGAGTATTTATTTCATGGACTTATCTCCTAGTCGTAAAGCGAAAATACCTCAAAGGGTACTGGAAAAGCTTGACAAGCGTGAGCGAAAGACATTTGAAAATGACCCCTCAGTTGAAATTAAGTTAATCTTAAAGTTGGATGAACAGAAGCAGTTCGAGCCGGTGGAGGACGCGAACTTTTATCTGTTTTATCCACTGGAAAAGAATTCCGGATTTTCATTCTTGATCCACAGCTATTTTACAGTGACACCGGACAGGAAAGGATTCAGAGACACAGTGCTGAATAATTTTTTATTGGAAGAAATAGCAAAATACATTTCTGTGAGTCTTGTTGATAAAGCCAAAAAACTTTTCCCCCAAGACATACTTAAAATTTTATGCTACCACAGGAGTAGTGACAAGAGACTGAAATTGTTCTACGATATTATAAGAGAGAACTTAAGCAAGAGCCAATTTATATATGATAAGATAACCAGCTTATTTTATAAACCCCATGAGATAATTGTAGCTGACGAATGCGACGAGGCTCTTTTTCCAGACGGTACATTTCTGAAGAAACGGCTTATTTTTGTGGATGATAAGCAAGTCCGTGATTGGTTAACAGGCGAACTGGATATCGAATACCTAAGCCTAGATTTTATAAAGGAGCATATCGAAGAGGAATGTAAGTCTAGAAAAGGCGATATTAATTTTTTTCAAAATCTTTATAAGTACATCGCGGAGCAAAGTTTAACTCTTACAGGAAAGAAAATCATTCTGGCAGATGGACATCATCTGTACAGTAGTAATGATGAAGTATTTTATGAAGGGTCCAAAAAGGATTTAGTGCTCTCACCCACTATCAAGAAAAAAGTACGTTTCCTCCATCGTTCAATTATAATTGACAACTCCAAAGCTGCCAGGGAAAGAATAGGGTTGATTCAGTACAATCAACGCGAACTGTTGAAAAGGCTTTGTGGCTTATTCAGTGACAAAAGCATTGACAAAGGAGAAATTATAGAAGCTATATTTCAATTAGAATTAGAGCGAAGCGACGTAGAGGAATATAAGGATAAAGTCTTGCTTCCTTATTATGACAACGAAGGTATCCTGAAGTGGGCTCCTCCGCTTTTTAATCCCATATATATTCAGTCACAGAAGCTAAGTATAATGTACCCGAAGGGTAGATACGTTGCAATAAACTTATTTGCCAACAGTGATGAAGAGAAAGATGCATGGGAGAACTTTTTCTTAAAATTAGGTGCATGGAATAAGCCGGCAATTTTCATAATAAACAAGCTATATTCTTTATCCAAGCAGGATGAAAGGAATGAAGCATTTATTTCAAAAACAGGCAGGTACAGTCGGCCTTATCAAATCCAAGGTGACTATACTATAGACTTTCCAGAAATTTTGAACAGGGACTTTTCCGAATTTCTTATAAAGAATTGGAAGTTTTACGTTGATTTTTTCTCCAACCCATTCCACCCTAAAACAAAGTGCAGGTCTAAGGAGGCGGAGCAATGGCATACTTTAAGTATATCAGAGCGATTTCGTTATTCTTTATTCCTGAAGACACTAAAGGAAAAAGCATGGATCATGTTGCCTAATGCAGAACAGCCGGTTCTTCCGTCAAATGTGATAGGTATTGAAGTGGCGGATTATCAAAGGAACAGTTCCAGCGTACTTCGCCAGTATTTTAATTTGCTACCGAGAAGTTTCCACGAGCAAAAAGAATTCTTTTCTAGTTTAGGAATTCTACACTTAAATGATCTTTCTCTCACTAATTATTCCCAAATACTAAAGCACATATCGGAAAAGTATAAGGAACCTTTGAATGGAAAAGAATTTGAAAGTGCATACCACAGAATTTTAAACCTCCTATTTGAAGTATATGCTTACCATAGTGATAGGAAGGAAGACAGTAGGCTAAACATATTTAAGAATATTGATTTCTTAGCGCTTGAAACCTCAACGAACTGCTATAAATGGAAGCAAGCCAAAGACATCATCTATGTCGATGATAAGTATCTGTATGGGCAATTACCTCATTCAATTAAGAATAACGTTTCACCTGTATTTACGCTAAGAGACAAGAACACCTTTGGACAAATAGCTAGTAGGGTTGGGGTTGTGCTTTCGAAATCGCTAACAAAGGTGATAGTGCGTACTACGCCTCTGAGAGAATCTGTTGTTAAAAGTGAGTTTCGATTTATTCCTGAGCTACTCGCGTTTGTAGAGGATATCCTTGAGAGGCCACTAACACAAGATGAAATCAATAAAATAGCAGAATCAAAAGTTATAGAGCAAAGTGAAGTGAGGGTTGAGTACCTGTTGAAGTTACCTAATGCAGTTGAAAAGTTTAATTCTTGTGAAGTATACTCGGTCGAAGCTGATAACAAAGCATACTCTGTACTTTATGCCGGTCAGGCAATTCATAGGCATAAAGAGCTAGCTAACATGCTTGCTGAATTAGTTGAAGCTGTCGTTGATAAAGAAGTTAAAAGGTTAGGACAGCAGATTCTAGTATTTCTGGAAAAGAACTCCTTTGGTGATATTCAATCCTACCTGGAAGACAATGATATTACAAGTGAGAGAATAACAGAAATCAGCCAAATAATCTATGATCATATCTTGGACAACAAGGCTGCCTTCTGGGTTTCAGTTGCTTCCGCCTTGGGTGATAATAAGCATTATGTAGATCAAGAATTTGTTTTTGAAGACTTTTTGGAACAATTCGATGTAACGAAGAGCAGTGCTTTAGTGGAGATAGCAGCAGGGATAAATTATGATGATCTACTTGATCCGCATAATATTCCTTACATACAGACGCTCATGAAATTACTTCAGATTTCGCTTTACGAGTATAATCAGAGTGCGATCCATCAGATCTCTTTTCACAGGCACTATAAAGATAAGCTTGACGCCTTGAAGAGCAGTTGTTTAGATAGGTTTAGGCAAATGTTGTGGCATTACCTGAAAGATAAGCCTTCTAATGAAAGGGAACAATTTGTTGATCTTTTAATTGCATACTCGAGAATCGCCTTCCAATTGCAGGATGATTTCTTAGACGACGAAAAAGAATTTTTCCTCCAGGCCATAAAGAAAAACTTTCCCTACATACAAGGCTTGGAAACAATAACTACACCAACAGACGGCTCCAACTCAATTGAAGGAGGGTACTATGTATACATGAAAAGCCTGAAGAAAAAGTTGGAGAGGAGTGGGCTGAGTCACTTTAACATAGAGTTGTTCTTACAAAACAGTAGTAAGAATAGAAGCTTACTCTACTTTGGTGAACTCGACGAATTGCTGGAAAGGGTTCATATAGAGGCCAAGGCATTTGAGAGGGCATCAGTTTCATCCAATACAATAGAAGAAGATGGGAACTTGGGGGAGGATGATTATGAGATTGAGAATTATCAAGCAAGCTCAACTGAAGCTACCACTCAAGGTGAGCAGGAATCAAGTAAGAGTCCAGGGGAATGGCATAGCGGTAAAAATCTTGACGGAGGATACAAAAACCCGAATTTAGAAGAGGTTGGTTACTTGGGTGAACTTCTAGTTTATAAAAAGCTTAAGGGAAAGGGAGTACTTGTAAATTGGGTCTCAAGAAATGCATATCGGGCTGGCATAAATCCAGAGGGTTCAGATCATTATGGGTATGACTTAGAATATGTAGACAATGTAACCGGAAGAAAGAAATATGTAGAAGTAAAAGCCTCGGGCTACGCAAATAAAGCTTTTACAATTACAAGAACGGAATTACGAATGGCATTGGAAAAGAAAGAGGATTACCTGATAATTCTTGTCGGAAATGTATTTGACAGAAATAAAAGGAAATACCATAATTTAGGAAATATATTCATGCTCAATTCCGGCGAGGATTTTATGAACAACTCAAAGTTCAAGGCAGTTAATGAGACCTTCTCTATTAAACTAGTCTAAACTTTAATAAGCATGGGGTGCAGACTTTTAAGAAGAAAAGTAACTTGATTTTAGCAGTCTGCTCCGGATTGCTGACATACACAATATCACCTTAAAGGAGTTCTTTAGCGATATTGACATTTAATTTAAGGCTGCACCGCAATTCTTGCTTACAGTTTTATAGCCTTACCTATAGGTCAAGTGTTGTTGTGCTTCTGTAAGGCAGTTTAAGCGAGCAGGATCGTTTAAAATTATGTAAACCGACATTCCCTAGCTTAAGTCTTTAAATCGTTTAAACTGCTTCAAATTGATTGTTTGCGGGGTAATTACGATTGAGCTGTACGCAGTAAAATAACACCATTGCAAATTAGACTGTAGTTCTAAATGTAGCTGTAGAAAGGGGCGAGTATACCAGCAAATTTCTACATTAATTATTCTTTTTTAAGAGCTGTATACTGTCTTAAATCTAAAATTATCAAGCTGTACGTAGTACAGCATCAACGACGAAGTCGTTGATAAAATACTTATATATTAGCCTTTTTAGCTTACTTATTTATTTACTTAAAGGGGGTTAATTGAATTAAGCTCTAGGTTCAAATAAGTTAACCCCATAGTGTAATTGACCTATGGGGCTAGTTTAAATGACCTATACTGATTGTTTTTCACAATTCCTGAATAGCTTTTTCTTGCAACTTATTTATATCTTGAAAGTATCGAAGCCGTTGCTCGTACCTGGGCAAAATCTTGGGTTTTGTACCTCTGCCTGATGTATGCCTTACTAAACTTGGTAAGAGTTCAATTATCCTTTCATAATCCATAAAGAAGCACGTGCTATACTTTTGCTCCTCTTCTCCTACCCAGGTATAAATTAATCTTAAATCCTTCTCAAACTTCTTTATAGTGCGCTTACAGGTCGATTCCGAAGTACCGGTTCTATCACTAAGCACCTTGAATGAATGATAGAAGAAAGGTTGCCCTTTCTTGGACAGGAATTCATCAGCCATTGTGACTAGATAATCAAAGATTAGTTTTTGTGAGGTGCCCTTCAACAGCTTACCTATGTAATCTTGAAAATACAGGTAATAGAACGCTTGTGGGTATCTCTTTTCGTAGCTCCTCTCGTCAGAGTTTAGCTCTTTAGTAGGTATCTTCTTCATGATTCTTTGAAAAACAAGAGTTATTAACTAAGGTGGCAACGATGAGATAAAACGATGAGATAACTGCTGACAGTTATCTCATCGTTGGTTGCTCCCCTAAACTACCTAAGCATGTGTTAGCTTAAGCCTCCTCTTTTGAAAACTCTCTTATGCTATTTCGAATACTCTTAAAATACTTTGTTATTTTCTTGTAGCGCTTTTTCTCAGATCCATTCTTAGGTTGTACCAGAATGTATGGCAGCAACTGAATCACCCTGTCATAATCTAACTCGTAATAACCGGTACAGAAATCATCTTCAAGGAAGTCCCCTTCATAGAATGCAGAGCCAATAACTATGCCTAGGCGGATTAGCTTTCTCAATCCTTCCTTACAGTTTTCTCTTAATAAGCCTGTAGAGTTTACAAGTTCAATTAAGTTAAAGATATAGATACGCTCTACTTCTTTAGCATCAATGCCTGAATTCCACGCAATAGTCTCAAATAGTATTACAGTTGCCCAGTCATTAAAAGCGTGTTTGTTGTAAAGGTTGTAGCAATCAAAGTTTATTGCCAAAGGGTGTTTTACTAAAGAGAGAGACTCATTAGCCGTTTGTCCATTGTTTATATTATTTAGGTTTTTCATCTTAAATTTAAGTTAGTTGTTGATTTTTGCTTTATATGAATTTGTATGTATTTCGTCTTTTATCACATAGTTTGATTTTTTGATGTACCTCTTCATGAATTCGTCGAGGTCTGATTTTCTATACCTTACTTGTTTACCTGGACGGTAGGAAGTAATCTTTCGGGTGCTGGTCCATTCTCTGAGCGTCGATTCAGGGATGAAACCTAGGTACTCGATGGCTTGCTTAAAGTTTAGGAATGGATTTTCTAGAACATTTAGCTCTCTTACTGGATTTTCCATTTGATGAAATTTGATTATTAATATTACATGACATATAAGAGATGGTTTATTGATAAAGCCATCCAATGAATTCAAATATAGATTTTGAAGGGGCTAAAAAGCCGCGAAAGTTTGGAGACTTATCCACATTTTATCAGCTTAGCAGTAAGCAGTCAGTGTAATTAAGTACTTGATTTCAATCCGAATATCTTTTTAAGCTCAAAGTGATCGGTTAATACTTACTAAACCACACTAGCTAGTGCTGAAAAAAAAAGAGAAGCATTTGCTTCTCTTTTGTACTATATATTAGAATTTTAATTCTGCCGGAAAACTTTGATAGTTTACTCACATGGTAAAACTGTTGAGGAGGCTAATTGCTGATTCTCGTGCTTTATCAACTACTTTAGCATAGCGCAGAGTCATGCTGATACTCTTATGTCCCATCAACTTGCTTGTAGTGTTGATATCAACCCCAGCTGTCTGCAACATTGTGCCGAAGGTGTGACGGGAGGAGTGATAGGTAAAATGTATACCTGACTGCGTACGCCACCTATGAATGTACCTCTTGGTTTGGGAACGGCTTTTAAGCTTAAATACAAAGCCATGTGCCCTAGAGTCCTTCGTTTCTATACTCTGCCGCTGTAAAACGTTCATAGCTTGTCTGGAGAGTGGAATTACTACAGTTTCACCGGTCTTAGCTTGCTCCTTAACAATTGTGAACTGCCCGTGCTTCCCCGTTGTAGACACTATCTCAGCCCAAGTCAGGCTTTCGACATCCGACAATCTTAAACCTGTATAGCAGCTAAACAAGAAAGGATCAGTGAACCACTAGGGTATGTTCCCGGTATTTTGTTCTAGTACCTGTATTTGTTCCAAAGTCAAATACTTTGGTGGGATCTCTTTGCCTCTTACCTTTTTGATGTTTGTGGCCGGATTCACAAGTATAATCTTCTCTCTAACAGCTTGGTTTAGGCATGTCGTAATAATACCCATATAAGAGCAGACCGTCACATCTTTTATTTTGGTTCTAAGGTATTCCTGGAATCGGTGAAGCCATTCTTCGGTGACGTTGCCAAAAGTAAGCTTGCCTTTAGTGTAATCGTACAGGTGGCGTCTTACGCTTTGCCAGTTCTGATTTCGTGTTTCTGCCAGTTGGTCAAAGTATAGGATAAAGGAAGCGCTCTTGTCTGTCTTTACAGGTAGCTCATGTTCCCCTTGGGCCAGTTGCATCTCCTTCTTGTGCTTTAAGTACTGTGCTTTGACGTAGGTTTCCTCATAGGCGTTCTTGAGGATGGGGTTCTTGCTCTTTTTGTCGGGTGGATATACGTACAGCTTTAACGTTTCCTTTTTGCGTTGCCCGTGCTGGTAGTAGTCTAACAAGAGTGATACCTTCCCGCCTGCCAGCTTCTTTTCTATGAGGTTTACTTTAGCCATTATAGTTATTAATTAGTTACCGTTTTGTCTAGATAACCCTACCTAGCTTTAAAAAACGTGGTGTTTTATAAAGTACTTTTTGGATTAATAGTTGGTCCCTAATTAGTCGTAAACAACCGTAATTAACTAGATGAAAAAAAATTGAAGTTTTGGTAAGTAGGAGTAGACACTTATTAATTGAATTTAACTACACAGCAGCAATCAGTTCAATTAATGAAAACGAATTAGGTATCTAACGAGGTGGCTGGTATTAGCAGGATATGCAAATTGGTTACGTCCTTCATGCTGCTGTACTTTTTACTCCTAATGCCGTAAAGTATACTTTAATCATAGCAGGAGTGAAACAATGATAGTTCGCAAATACAGGTAAGTCATAAAATGAGTTACTGAGGTTTATAAAAAACTTCTATAAGTGAATCATTGAAATTAACTAGGCCTCTGAATGAGCCGCAATTTATCTTAATATCAGTCAGTACTAAATCAGGAGTTAAAGCAACAGCATTATTAGTGGTTATTTCTGATTGATTTCCGTTAATCGTGATTCGTCTGCTCCAGATTTCCTCAGTACAGTCAATAGCAGATATATGAAGTGTTCGTACCTCTTGTAGGTCATTTGTCATGTCTTTGCTATCTCTTGTATCAGTTGCCTTTTCAAGTACCCAATTTCCTATGAGTTGTTGCGCCTGATTAAATGGATCATACCCCTCTACAATAAAGGGAATCTCCATGCTTGATTTTACTACTTTTGTGCCTTCTTCATTCCATGTCCATACTGCCCACACATAAATTTTATTTCTTTCAAGAGGCAAGGGGATCTCGTCTGATATTTTTCCATCAATAACTTTCCTTCCATCATTATACTTTACTATCTGTTGATTTCCGTTAACGCCCCCTGTATTAAGTCCAGAATGCCATGCCCAGACAATGTCGTTTACGTTTTGAATTTTATTTACATCTTGGTTTAATCTGATGCGTTTAGAAAATACAGCTGCTGCAACTAGTTTGTCTCCGGTATATTCCCATTGAAAATTTGGTGAATTAGAGGCTTTGCTGATCATGTTAATAATATTGCAGAGGCTTCTGTCATTAGTAAATTCAACATTCCTTAAGTATTGGTTAATAGAATCACCACTAATTCTATACAAAGCAACATCGTGATATACATATGGAGCAACACTTATCAGGTCGCCACCGAAAATTGGTGATGTAGCATTAGCATAATTACCAACAAAGTCTTTGTCAATACCATTGAGTATGTCGTAAGCTGATGTGACACAATCTTTTGGCCCATCAGCATCTAGATCATCGCAAGAATAAAATAGAAAGGAGATTGACAGTAGAAGATATCTAATATTCATGTTAATTTAAATTTAGATAATAACCTACACCGAGAGTTGCTCCCAAATTAGAATACTTTTTACTAAAGTCCTGTGGATCAGCATTGCCAAAGACATTAAAAATAAAGCTTTGACTCCTAAGTTCTACTACACTATACTTTATCTCAATGCTTATACCTATTCTATTCCTGGATAATATTTCGAAATCTTTTTTATAGCCTATTATGCCACTGAAACCAAAACTATTATAGTTACTTATTTCCTGATATAGCCTTGAATTATCAACAACTACAGAAAGGTTATCAATCGGAATCTGAAAGTTTCGATCGGCCGAGCCACCAACATAGATCCCTTGTTCTCCGAAGTAATTAGTAAAAGGATAAACTTTTGCAACAAAGCCCATTTGTCTATACTTATACAAATTTTGTACTTTACTTCTATGTCCTCCAAGTGTTGTATAACTATTAACAATTGATATCGTTGGAGCCTTAATGTTATAATAACCTCCGATTTCTACTTTATTCTTCAACAGGCCTGGCAGCAGAAACATTAACGATAAATATGTTGGGTCGGAAAACTTTGCATATGAATCTGCTTGTTCTATAAAATCTAAATGATAGCCAAATGAAACGCTAAAATTTACATCATTGATTTTATTCTTGAAGTTTGATTCTTGAGCCAGTTCTCTTTGATTATTGATTGAAACTGTCGTTTGCTCAGTTATTGGTAGGAAACTTAGGTAGCTACAGTTTCTGCATGCAATTGACGAGCTACTGGGCTGTTCAAAGCTTAGTTCACTTGATTTTTCAGGTTGAATTAGTTCTTTTTTTTTATTAATCCCACGCCTCTACCATCTACATATTGGCCTGCTACCCGCTTACAAACATCTTTTGGTAATGCCACAACTTCTACCACTGCCCAAGATTTGTCCAACTCATATTCAAAAGTATCATCATCTTTTCTGGACCAGTTTGCTTTCAAATTAGTAGGTAAATTCTCTATTTCAGCTTGAAGATCAGCTTTGTAAGCTTCCTTAGCTTTAAGTTCAAATTTGCCAGAAATTTGATAGATTCTTTGAATATAATTTAATTGGTCTTGTAAGGCTTTATTGGTTTTACCATTATATATGCCAATGGAGGATGAGCAAACTGTAGTGTAGTCATATTCGGCATCTGGATTGATACTTAAGAATTTATGTATTGAATCAATTTTAAATGTTACACTAGCAATCTTTTCTAGAGAAATTTCCCCTTTTATAGGCAAGCCATTAGCTCCTGAAGCATCTAAATTTGCTAAGGATTCATTTAAAAGATTAACTAAAGACTTGTTCATCTTCTCATCTGGCTTCACCGGTATAGCTGAACCATCCCATAACATCCTCCTGCTATATTTATTCATTTCTACGAAAAGTACGCTACTGCCAGGCCGCGAAATCTTCTTCTTCTGCTTTATAGTTGGTTTTGCAGCTCTTCCTAAATAGTTTTTCGAAAAATCCTCGGTCCCACCAGTGCTTGAAAGAATATAGTTTCCTGGCATAAGTCTAGGCTGACAACAAGTGATAAAAAAAACTGAAAAGATCAAGAAATAAGCCCTTGATGATAAATACGTATAAACCTTTTCCATATCATAGTTAATTAAAATACTACATTAGTAGATTATACGTATTTGTTAGTTTGGCATCTTAATATTTAATAATAAATTAATACAAAATTCTTACTCGTAGATTTACAGAAAGGAAATGTAGACATCTTGATATTATCATACAGACTGCCAATAATGCCGCTACTTTAATTTTACTATATATAGAATATGCATTTAAGCAATCCTATGGAAAGTGGTTCAGAGGTACCAAAGGGGTACCGTAATACCATATTCAACCATAAATAACCGTTGCCCTTCTACAAGTAATTAAAATTAGTAAAGAGGTAAAAGCTTTAAAATTCGTATAAAAGCTGAGATTTGTATATAGTTAGCTATGGTTAGTATGGGTTTAGAGATTAGTCGAAACAGGGGGACTAATAATAATGAGATTATGGCCGCCAGCAGCCGCAATCTCCAGCGCGCGCTTGATGTTTTCTTGCCCCTGCACGTCGGCAAAGTCGGCAGCATACTGGTCTGCGGTGCTCTGGAAAATATCGCGCGTGTCCACTGCCAATGGCGGAATATCGCGCTGCCCGTCCAGAAACTCGATAGCTTCCTGTATGTTCTGTACCCCGATCACATCCAGGTTATTCACAATAGCTGCCTCCTGGGCATTTTGCGCAGGAAGTATAAAGCCTTTAAAGCCTTCTTTGCGGGCTTGTATGGCTATGGGCAGCACGCCTTTTATTGGTCTCAAAGAACCATCTAAAGACAACTCGCCCATGATCATGTAAGCCGGCACTTTGTCCGGTTGCATCTGTCCGGAAGCGGCCAGTATGCCCATGGCAATGGTCAGGTCGTAGGCCGAGCCTTCTTTGCGGATATCCGCTGGTGCCATGTTTACGACCACCTTTTGGCGCGGCATTTTATACCCATACTCCTTCAGTGCCGACTCGATGCGCTGTTCGCTTTCTTTCACGGCATTATCGGGGAGGCCTACTAACAGGTACTTGGTACCGGGCGATACACTAACTTCAACGGTGATGGTATAGGCATTTACGCCCTGTACGGCACTGCCAAATGTTTTGATGAGCATACGTTCTCTCTTGCGGAATATAGGATTTGGATTGGCAACAACGGATTTGTACAATTGATTCCGATTGTATTGCTAAAAGTGAAAACCGCCTGCCTGCATCAGGGCTTTTTCAGCCGCGTCATATCCGGGTGTACCGGCAGGTACGTTTCGGTTACGTCTGTGTTTGGCTGATGCACGGTAATAGCGGTGCAGGTGCTGTCCGGCACGGTTACTTCAAAGGCAATGCCCTGCGCCTGGCTGTCGAAGATATAGACCTGCTGGTGGCGGGAGTTGGTGTAATACGCTATTGGAAAGAGGCTGCCGAACTGCTTTCGGATTTCGGGCAGCTGCTGGCCGGTGCTGGCACCAGACGAGGTTTTAAACTGCGGCGAGGTGACCTGCACCTGCTGCACTTTCGGTGTTTCGTCCCTGCCATTGAAGTTGGTCACGATATAAACGGCTACATACTGGCGCGGCTGGTTTGCTCCTTTGCTGATCCAAAACTGCAGCGATTTGCCCATGGCCGCATCACCACTGTCGGGCTTGCCCAGGATGCGGGTAAGGGCGGCCGAGGGCATCTCTAACCTGACATGGCCAATACCCTGGCCAGGCATGATCAGGAAAGCAGAATCCGGGGCGGCAGGCGGAGCGGACTCCGGAGAAGCCGGCTGCGTGCGCGTACTATCCGTTGCTGTTACCGTTGCGGGGTGCGTTTGGGACTGCTTGCCGGCATGGTCGGCGTCCCGCGATTGGCAGGAGAACAAGCTGCAGGCAAGTATAAAGTATAAAGCGTATTTCATGGTGCTGTAGAACAGTATGCGGCCAGCAAATAGCCGACCCCTTATGTATACGCGCCGCATCCTCGCAACAGATATAACAAAACCATCGGGCATTGCATTTGCCGCTTTTCGCGCCAGGAGGTCAAAGCCAGGTATACCTGCGTGATAAGCCCTAGTCTTCAGCGCCAGACACTCGCGGGAGCTGCGCACGCCGCGAGGTCTTGATTCCTACACCAGCTTTTGCTCCAGCAGCAGTATAAAGATGTGGATCACCTTGATATGGATTTCCTGCACGCGGTCGGCATAGCCCATGTGCGGCACCCGTATTTCTACGTCGCACAAGGGTGCCAGTTTGCCGCCGTCTTTGCCGGTGAGGCCTACTACTTTCATCCCTTTGGCTTTGGCCGTTTCAGCAGCGCGGAGCACGTTGGCAGAGTTGCCGCTGGTGCTGATGGCCAGCAGTACATCGCCCGGGTTGCCCAGTGCCTCGAGGTAGCGCGAAAACACAAAATCATAGCCATAGTCATTGCCCACGCAGCTCATGTGGCTCACATCCGAAATAGAAATGGCCGGAATGGCTTTGCGGTTGTCGCGGTAGCGGCCGGTCAGCTCTTCGGCAAAGTGCATGGCATCGCACATCGAACCGCCGTTGCCGCAGCTCAGTATTTTGCCGCCGGCTTTTACCGAGGCAGCCATCACATCAGCTCCTTGTGCAATGGCGGTAAGGTTATTGGGGTCAGAAAGAAAGGCGTTTAACACAGTTTGTGCCTGTGTCAGTTCGGCCAGTATGGTTTGGTTCATGTAGTCGTTATGCGGCCTCGGCCTCGGTGGCCCTGGCCTGTTTATAACTGTTGCTTCTAAACTCCTGGCGTTTCTCGTAGAGGTCCGCTTTGAGTTCGTTTATCTTTAATTGTGCCTGGTGCTGCTCATAGCGTATGCCGGAAATATAGAGGCTGTTTACCAGCAGCTTGGTCAGCATAATGCCGCCGCCTACGGCCAGCAGAATCTTGTAAAACGAGAGCACCTGTTGCGGGGTAGTAATGTCAAACAGGTCGCTTTCTTTTACGGCTGTTGTCAGCAGCAGGATGGCCAGTACCACATACGCCAGTACCACAACATTGAGGATTGCATTAAGTGTTTTCATGGATGAAATAGTAGAGGTTTTGTGCAACAATATGTTTTTTATAAAGCTAAAAAAGAATATAACTTTTCAAAAGCACATGCCGCAAATTCCTGTTTTAGCCTATAATATTGCTAAAATTATACTATTTATCTATTATACAGTTAGTTGCATCTGTGTTAAGCGGGCATAAAGCCCGCTGTTTAGTACCAATTCGTCGTGCCTGCCCCGCTCCACAATATGGCCTTGCTGCAGCACCAGGATCTCGTCGGCATGCTGAATGGTGCTCAGCCGGTGGGCAATTACAATAGAGGTCCGGTTCTTCATCAGGTTGGTAAGCGCCTCCTGCACCAGCTTCTCCGATTCGGTATCCAGGGCCGAGGTGGCCTCGTCTAAGATCAGGATCGGCGGGTTTTTAAGTATGGCACGGGCAATGCTCAGGCGCTGCCGCTGGCCGCCGGAAAGCTTGCCCCCGCGGTCACCAATAACGGTCTGATAACCCTGCTCGGCCTGGATGATAAACTCGTGCGCATTAGCGATTTTAGCGGCCGCAATTACTTCTTCTTCCGTGGCATTTACCTTGTTAAAGGCGATGTTGTTGAAGATGGTATCGTTGAAGAGGATGGATTCCTGCGTCACCACGCCGATCTTGTCACGTACCGATTCCATGGTATAATCGCGTATGTCGTGGCCGTCGATGAGGATGGCGCCGCTGGTCGGGTCATAGAAACGTGGGATCAGGTCTGCCAGCGTGGATTTGCCACCACCCGAAGGGCCCACAAGCGCCACCGTTTTTCCTTTTTCAATGCTGATGTTGATATCTTCCAGCACCGGCTTGCCGCCGTAGCCAAAGCCCACGTTCCGGAAAGTGATCTGGTGTTCAAAAGCCGGTAATACTTTAGCGTCGGGTTTGTTTTGTATCTGCGGCACGGTATCGATTACCTGCAGTACCCGCTCGCCCGACACCAGGCCCCGCTGGATGTTGCTGAAGGCCGAAGACATGGCTTTGGCCGGTACCAGCACCTGCGAGAAAAGGATGATGTAGGTGATAAACTCGGCCGGCTTCAGCTCCGATTGCTGGCTCAGTACTAGCGAGCCGCCATAATACAGCAGTCCTGCTACTACCGTCACGCCCATGAACTCCGACAGCGGCGAGGCCAAGTCGCGTTTGTTGGCAATGGAGCGCTGGATACGGGCATAGCGGTCATTCTGGTCATGGAACTTGCCCAGGATAAAAGGCTCGGCATTGAAGGCTTTGATCACGCGCATGCCCGAGATCGTCTCGTCAATGATCGTCAAAATAAAGCTGAGCGAATCCTGGCCCTGCTTTGCTTTGCGCTTCAGTTGCTTGGAAATGCCCGAGATAATACCGCCCGAGAGGGGCAGCAGGATCAGCGTAAATAGCGTGAGCTTTACGGACATGCTGAACAGAATGGCAAAAAAGGCAATGATCGAGATTGGCTCCCGCACAATCACGGTCAGGGTGCTCACTACCGAGCTTTCCACTTCCTGTATGTCCACGGTCAGGCGCGTCATCAGGTCGCCTTTGCGCTCGTTGTTGAAGAAGCCCAGTTGCAGCTCCGTTACGCGCTGGTAAACGGCATGGCGCATGTTGCGGACCACGTGCGCCCGCAACGCCCCGATAACCCGGAAAGCCAGGTAGCGGAACAGGTTCGCCAGCAGCACCGAGCCCACAATGATAAGGCACACAAACAGCAGCGCGCCCTGCTTGCCCTCCTGCAGAATCATCTGCCCGAAATGGTAATTGAAAAAGTGCTTTACAAAGTCGATGGAGAAGCTGAACGCGGGCTTAGTAGCCGACATTTGGGCGGCCTCGGCAGCGCCTACCTCGCCAAACAACACATTGAGCAGCGGAATGATCAGCGTGAAGTTGAACAAGCCGAATATAATGCCCAGAATGGTATAAAGCGTGTAAAGCGGCACAAACCGACTATAAGGCCGAGCATATTGCAGAATGCGGAAGTACGTTTTCATATCATAAAATGCCTGCAGCCAGTGCAAGCCTGCCGTATTGCCGCTGTGGCAAACACAGGTATGGTTTAGTCTTTAATGGATAGTTTAAAGCACAAGCCTTTCGGCTTTGCCGCTGCAAAGATACTTAATTTGTCAGGGAGTAAAGTATAAATTAGGAACGGCACCCTACTGTTTACGTGCTGGCTGCCGTTGTTCTTTAGCAGGGCTATCCTTGCCAGGAACTGTTCATTCTCCTTTTATACTTTGGTGATGCCTGGTAGCGGATGTTATTTTAGTAAGATATTGGGGCTATACTTAGTAGTGGCTGGTTAAGGCTGCCTATTCTTAGGCTATACTTTGCAGCAGTTGCCTTAACTCAGATCTGTTTTCTGCTATACTTGTTAGCTAGCTGTTCTTCAAGTATAATATCCCAGCTATTCTATGTAGCAGCCTTTCTGCCTCAGTCTTAGGCCGGCCTTGTTTCATCTTATACTTTGAAGCGCTCCAAGCCCGCGAGGGCTCGTCCTTGCGTTTCGCGCTGTGGCGTGAAGCTGCTCCTCGCTGACGCTGCGGGCTGCCCTTCGGGCACCGCAACACACCAAGGCGCTCAACCCAAGGACTGGGATCTATTCGATAGCTTAGGTTTATACTTCAGCATAAGTATAAGCTTCAATTTTTATCAACATTGTAGTTATGTAGGGACAGGTCGCGACCTGTCCGCGCGATAGCAGCTGCCATGAAACTTTAGCTGAAGTATAGCAATAGCCGAAGTCCCCCTTTGAAGGGGGTAGGGGGATGTTATCACTTAAACTTTGCTGCTTATACTTGTCTCTAGTAAAACAGCCCTCTTCCTTTTTGTCATCCTGAAAGTATCTTGAGAGCAAGCTAATGAAGCCAAAATAACACAGCTCAAAGTTCACCAGCAGTAATAACAGGCTCTCCTCCTTAAACCAGCGAGTGTAGCTCTGAGGGGTTAGGGGTGGTTGGCCCCGGCTCCTGTAAACGCTCATACTTCAGAAAGAACCTAAAGTAGAACCTCTCTCATGTTCTGAGGGTAGTGACTATACTTGTAAAAGCATGTAGGTTTCACATGAACGTCCTTTCTTGAACGTCCTTTAAAACTCGTGCAGCCGCTGCGGGATGTTCCAGCGCAGGGCAAAGGATGTATAGGCGGTGTTTTTGTCGAGGAGATCTTCTGCGGCATCGGTTCTCCGGATGATCTGCTTCAGGTCTATGAACAGGTTGTGGCGTAGCATAAACGTAGCCGTCAGGTCGAGGTGCAGCTGGTTGGTTTTAATACCCTGGCCGATGGTGTTGCCGTAGCCCTGCGCGCGGTCCAGGTACGAAAGCAGCACATTGTTGCCCCAGTTGGTCGTGTCGGTGGCAGTTACCATGTCCTGCCCGAAACGAGTGGCAATGGCTTTCCCGGTCAGTGACAGGCGCGGCAAAGGCTGGTAGCGCACAATGCCAATCAGCTCGTACAGGTTGGCGCCCATGGGGTGGGCCAGTGGCTGGCGGTAATGCTGGTAGTTGGAAAACTCGCTGATGTGCTGGTAAGTATAGGGACGGATGATGTTCACTTCTCCCTGCAGGTCCAGGTTGGGCAACCCAAAAGCATCGATGTATTTGGCACCCAGTTGCCCCGCCTGCTTGTTGCCCCACCAGCCATTGCCACCTTTCACTTCTTTCAGCAGAAACTCATCCAGCATCAGTTGGCCGTAGAGCTGCACCCGGCTGGCTATATTCCAGCGGAAATCGGCGCCCAGCATGGCGTTGTCTTCGCTGCCGATGGCCTGTTCCACGCTTCTGTAAAAGATAATGGGGTTGAGGTACTGCAACTCAAAGCGGCCTTTGCCGCGGGCAAAGATAATCTGCTCAAAAAGGCCCAGGTTAAAATTGTCGGTCACATCGATGCCCAGCCGGTGCAGCGCCATGTATTTTTTCGGGAACAGCACGTCGCCATCGCCACGGTGGTAATCGGCGGTAAGCTCTTGGAACAGGTTCATATAATGGATGCGCCATACGTGGGTGGAGAGTTTCAGGAAAAAGGCCGGCGGAGCATAGTCGGAGTACACCAGCGAACGGTAGCCGTCGCCGATTACCTGGCGGTCGTGGCCCAACTGTATCTCCACATGTTTGCTCAGGGCGTAGTTCAGGTAGCCGCGGGCTGTAAAAAAGTCGTAGCCATCTTCCTTAAAAGGTTTCCACCAGCCCTCGTGTGGCACCACGTTGTCGCGCGCAATGCGGTCCATTACGTAGCCCGCGAACCGTGCCTGGTTCTCTCCCAGAAAAGTATAAAAGCCCAGTTTATGGTCGATGGTGCCTTCCAGCTGGATGCCGCGGGTATTCACATAGCGGAAGCCGTTTGTTTCGCTGTCGTGGCCCATCTCCAGGTCCAGCACCGGGTTCACGCGCAGCGAAAAGTCCTCGTTCTCGAAATGAAAAAGGTCCGATTGGTTTACATAAAAGCGCTTCAGCACAGGCCGGGCGCTCTGGTTGGTTTCCTGGGTGGTATAGTTCCAGTTGTCGTTGAGCAGGTAGCGGGTGTTAAACTGGTCTACGGCGCTGCGGGCGTGCTGGGCGCTTACCTCTGCCAAGGCGGCCACCTCCTGTCTGCCATACGGGCGCACAGCTGTTTGCAGCTGCGGTACCTGGTTGCCATACTTTATCTGGTAGCGCTCTATCAGGTGATAAATGTCTGGGTTGTAAGGCACATACACATCCTGTGCTTTGGCTGCAAGGGCAAGGCACAGGGCCAGCATACAAAGTATAAATCTCATACGGAAAAGCTCGGGTGGCGCAAACTACTATGGAAATGTGAATGTACTATTTTCTCAGGATATTGTTCTACGGAGCAGGTCTTTTTATCGGCAGCAAAATTCAGCCGCTTTGTGCCGACAGCGCTGCCGGGCATAAAATGCAGGTAAGTGTAGCGCATCCGCGTAGGCTTGCGTATCTTTCGCTTAATAACCTATGCCGAGAGGCCCTGTATGGAAAGAACAAATCTCCACATCCTGACTGAGTCGCCCTCGTTGGCCAACCATTTTGTAGCGGAGCTGCGCGATATAACGGTGCAGGGCGACAGTATGCGCTTTCGCCGGAACCTGGAGCGGCTGGGCGAGCTGCTGGCCTACGAAATCTCGAAAACGCTGCCCTATACTTCTACAACCCTTACTACGCCGCTGGCCCAAACCAGCACGCTGTTGTTAACCGAGCAGCCGGTGCTGGCTACCATCCTGCGGGCGGGCCTGCCGCTGTACCAGGGCATGCTGCATTATTTTGATAAGGCCTACAGTACTTTTGTGGGCGCCTACCGTGTAGAGGAGGAGAATACCGAACTGGTGATCAACATGGAGTACCTGGCCTCGACGGACCTGCACGACAAGATCCTGATCCTGGCCGACCCGATGCTGGCCACCGGCCGGTCGCTGCTGAAGGCGTACGAAGGCATGCTGCGCCACGGTAAGCCGAAACAGGTGCACTTTGCGGCCGCTATTGCCTCGCCGGAGGGCATTGCCCTGGTGCGGCAGCACGTGCCGGAAGCTATGATCTGGCTCGGAGCGTTGGATGAGCGCCTCAATGAGCGTGCCTACATCATGCCCGGGCTGGGTGATGCCGGCGATCTGGCCTTTGGTCCTAAAATATAGCCTGAACTTTAACCTATGCCGGGCTGTTACTTCTCTGCCCTGCTGCGCCTTCGTTTTAGCTTTTACGCAAACAATTTGTTTGAAAAGTGATAAAATTTATAATAGGTTGTTGCGTATACAAACTTATTGTAAGTGTGAAATATAGTAGAGTGCAATTTGTTCCTTAAAGCTGTGGTTGTGGAGATTTTAAAGTACCTTTCGGTGTACCTGGTGAGCATGGTAAAGTTTTTTGGAGGACCTTTAGCGGGCGTATCGCTGGGTTTGTCGTTTGTAGAGACCGTTTTGCTGACCATGGCCGGGATGATGACCAGCGTGCTGGTCTTTTCGGTGGTAGGGCGGGCCTTCTCCAAATGGTTGTCGAAGCGCCGCCGCGCCCAGCATAAGCCGGTTTTCTGTAAGCAGAACCGCCGCATTGTGCAGGTATGGAACCGCTTTGGCGTAACCGGCATTGCCTTTCTGACACCCATCCTTTTCACGCCTATCCTGGGCACTATTGTGGTAGCGCTTTTTGGCGTATCGCGCAAGCACATCTTCATTCACATGTTCTGGAGCGCCCTTTTCTGGAGTGCCACCCTCACTTTTATGGTGATGGAGTTTGGCAAAGTAGCCGATAAGGTTTTCTAAGCTATCCTGTTTTACTTATCCTGCATAGGCTACATTTAAATGTGCTTTTGTGCGATAGGAGCGTTACGGTACCGGGTTCAACCACCCTTTTGCTGTTCCTGTTATTTGAGGAGGGTCGTTTTGTCCCAGGAGGGGAGCTGGTTATTACTTCAATTCAAGTATAAGCGGTGCAGTTTCGGGTCCAACCACCCCTGACCCCTCCTTGTTTAAGGAGGGGAGCCTGTTATTACTGCTGATGAAGTATAAGCGTTGTAGGCACTATGCAGTTGCGTAAAGAGGAACTCGCCCTATGTTGTCATCTCGACGAAAGGAGAGATCTGTTTGAAACCTGCTGTTTCAGATTTGCAATCCGCTTGTGTGCTTTGAGCTGAGGCTTTTCCTAGGCGGATTGCAAATCCGCGGTTACTTTACTTTCGGATTACAAATCTAAAAGAGCCGGAGAGGCTGTTACTGCTGCTGGAGAAGTATAGGCGGTATAGTAAAGGCTTCACTAGCTTTCCACCAGGATCCTTTCAGGATGACAAAATTAAAAGGTATGGAAAGACAGGGCATATTTATACCTGAGCTAAAGTATAAACGGGTTAGTTCTGGTTGAAGAAGAACATCCCCCTACCCCCTTCAAAGGGGGACTTCTCGGCTATTGCTATACTTAGGCTACAGTTTCATAGCAGCTGCCATTACGCGGACAGGTCGTCCCTACAGAAGTCTCCAGTTGTATAAGCAGCAGCTATCGAAAATAATCCCAGTCCTTGGGTGGAGCGCCTTGGTGTGTTGCGGTGCCGCGCATGCGGCAGCCCGCAGCGCCAGCGAGGAGCAGCTTCACGCCACAGCGCGAAACGCAAGGACGAGCCCCCGCGGACTTGGAGCGCTCCAAAGCAAAAGATGAAACAGGACAAGTATAAAATTGAGGAATACAAGTAGCTAGTAAGTATAGCCTAAGAATAAACCAGCCCTAAACAGCAGCTGCCAAGAATAGCAGAAAACAGAACTGAGCATCAGCAGAAGCTACGTAGTATAACCCCTAAGCATCCTACAAAAAGCAACAGCTAAAACTACTTCTTCCTGCTTCCTTTCTTCTTTGTTTTCTGCCAGCCTGATTTCTTGGGGTCGCCGGTCTTTTTGCCTTTCTCGAAATTAGACTTGTGCCGTGATTTCTTTTCATGGAAGGCACCCTTAAAGTCCGGATCATCGCGGCGCTTCTGGCGGTCCAGCTCCATGGCCATTTCCTGCTGCTCTTCAAAAGGCGTTTCGAATACCTTTACCTCGGCGGGCATGGGCACTTTGTTTAGCTGCATTCGGATCAGCTTCTCGATTTTGCGGATGTGGTAGAGCTCGATGTCGTTGGCAAACGTGATAGCGGCGCCCAGTTGCTCGGCCCGGCCTGTGCGGCCAATGCGGTGCACATAATCTTCGTAGATCAGCGGCACATCAAAATTAATCACATGGCTCACCATACTAACGTCGATGCCGCGGGCGGCTACGTCGGTGGCCACTAAAAAACGGACCTCACCGCCTTTAAAAGCTTCCATGGAGTTGATGCGCGTATTCTGGCCTTTGTTGCCATGGATGGCCCGCACCTCGCCGTAGTTGCGGTGCTCCAGAAACCGCGAGACACTCTCGGCGTTCTTCTTGCTGCGGGTAAAGATGATCACGCGCTTAAATGTTTCGGTATCCTGAATCAGGTGTTCGAGCAGCTCGATCTTGGTCCGCAAATTGGGCACCTGGTAGAGCGTCTGACTTACCGTATCTACGGGCGTGGCCTGCGGTGTTACCTCCACCCGTGTGGGGAATTCGAGGAACTCTTCCGAGAGCTCCACTACTTTATCGGGCATGGTGGCCGAAAAAAGCAGGTTCTGGCGCTTGCGCGGGATTACTTCCAGCAGCTTCCGGATCTGCGGCATAAAGCCCATGTCCATCATTTTATCAGCCTCATCCAGTATCAGCGTTTTGAGCTCTTTCAGAATCAGGTCGCCTTTCAGGTAAAGCTCCAGCAGGCGCTTGGGTGTAGCTACCAGTATATCAATGCCATTTTTGATGGTTTCGATCTGGGTTTTAGGGCCCAGGCCGCCGTAAATGGCCGTATGGCGCAGGTCGGTATACTTGGCCAGCAGCGTAATGTTCTCTTCTATCTGCATCACCAGCTCGCGGGTGGGCGCAATGATCAGGGCACGCGGGTTGTGGCCCTGCGCATACTTTACCTTCATGAGCAGCGGCAGCAGAAAGGCTGCCGTTTTACCCGTGCCGGTCTGGGCAATGCCCAGCAGGTCGTGGCCCGCCATGATGAGCGGAATGGCCTGTAATTGTATCGGGGTGGGCTTTTGGTAACCGGCCTCATCAATGGCGTTCAGCAGCTGCTTGTTCAGCTTAAAATCCTCGAATGTGGTTATCTCTTTCTCTGCTTCTTCGGCCATGATGATATTTTATACTTGGTGTTGCCCTGCAAAGGTACGGGATTTTTGTGGGAGGGAGGTGAAATGATGCAAACCAACCGGAAAAGGGCGAAACGGCTGCCGGGTGTATTTAAATAACGGATTTAGAAGGAGCCGGTGCAACCCGCAAGGCAAAGCAAGGGTCAGGGAAGTATAGCCCGCCTGTTTATACATTGTCCGGGATTAGCGTATGATGTCTAAAATTTTTGATCATGAATAGATTTGCACGTAAGTTTTTCCTGCTGCCCGGTATCGCCGCGGCAGCTGTGCTGTTGTTTTCCGGTTGCCAGCAGGACGAGCTGACCGAAAGCTCCCCTACAATGCGCCCGCTTACGGTTCAGGAGCAAAAGACCGTTGCCAGCACCAATGATTTTGCCTTCCGGTCGTTTAGCAAACTACGCCAGGAAGAAGGAGCGAAGAACATCTTTATCTCGCCACTAAGTATAAGTATGGCGCTCAGCATGGCCTATAATGGGGCGGATGCTGCCACCAAAGAGGCCATGCACCAAACGCTGGGGTTTGAGCCGGCCACAGACGAGGAACTGAACACCGCTTTCCGCAACCTGACCAGCCTGCTCAAAGGCTTAGACAAGCAGGTGGTGTTTACCTCGGCCAACTCCTTGTGGTACAGCAACCGCTACCAGCTGCAGGAACCGTTCGTTAAAACAAATCAGACTTATTTCGATGCGACCGTACAGGGGCTTGATTTTGCCTCGGCCGGAGCCAAAGACCAGATCAACAGCTGGGTGAAAACAAAGACCAACGGCAAGATCGAAAACATCGTGGAGCAGATCCGGCCCGAAGATGTACTGTTTCTGATCAACGCCATTTACTTTAAAGGCACCTGGACCTATCCATTTGACAAAAAGCTCACCAGGCCCGGGCTCTTCTACCTCGAAAATGGCAGCACCATCACGCACGACTTCATGACGATGAAAAACGGCACCTACCGCTATTACCAGGATGCCGGCAAAGAACTCATTGACCTGCCTTACGGAAACCAGCAGTATAGTATGACTATGCTGGTACCCAAAGCAGGGCACACCGTGCAGGAGCTGGTGCAGGAACTGAATCCTACAACCCTGGCCACCTGGCTGGCAGCTGCCGATACCACTACGCTGGAACTGGTGATGCCTAAATTTAAGCTGGCGTATGAAAAGGAGCTGAACAACATGCTCACACAGCTGGGGATGGGCATTGCCTTTAGCGATCAGGCCGACTTTAGCCGCATGGTGGCGGGGCAGGCGAACCTGGCTATTTCGAAGGTGAAGCACAAAGCATTTGTGGAAGTGAACGAAGAAGGCACCGAAGCCGCTGCGGCCACATCAGTTGGTATAAGCCTTACTTCGCTGCCGCCAACTATCCGCATCGACCGGCCGTTTGTGTTCCTGATCCGGGAGAAATCATCCAACGCCATTCTTTTTATGGGCCAGTTAATGCAGCCGCAGTAGGCAAACAGGACGCATGCCCGTTGCCGGTGCAACAAACAAGGCTTTTTTCTGCTGAAAACTAAGATATTGTGTGCTAAATTTGTTCGGCACTTATCTTAGCAACATGAACAGCATACTTATAAAAAACGCCCAGCTCGTAAACGAAGGAAATATCACTACAGCCGATGTGCTGGTAAAAGACGGCCGCATTGCCCAGATCGGGCAAGGTATCACCGCCCATGCAGACCAGACGATCGATGCCACCGGTTTATACCTGCTGCCCGGCGTGATTGACGACCAGGTGCATTTCCGGGAGCCCGGCCTGACGCAGAAAGCCACTATTGCCACCGAAGCCCGGGCAGCCGTAGCGGGCGGCACCACCTCGTTTATGGAGATGCCCAATACCGTGCCCAACGCCACCACGCAGGAACTGCTCGAAGACAAGTATAAAATAGCCGCTCAGTCGTCGCTGGCCAATTATTCCTTTTACATGGGCGCTACCAACGATAATTTATCGGAGGTGCTGCTTACCAACCCTAACACTGTTTGCGGCATCAAGATCTTTATGGGCTCCTCTACGGGCAACATGCTGGTGGATAACGAGCAGACGCTGGAGGAGATCTTTTCAAGGGCGCGCCTGCCCATTGCGGTGCACTGCGAAGATGAACAGACCATCCGCGACAACATGGCCATTTATGAGGAGAAGTATGGCGAGGACATTCCGGTAAAGTGCCACCCCGAGATCCGCAACGAGGTAGCCTGTTTTAAATCTTCTTTTCTGGCCGTGAAGCTGGCCGAAAAGCACAACACGCGGCTGCACATCCTGCACATTTCCACCGAAGAAGAACTCAAGCTGTTCCGCAACGACATTCCGCTGGCCGAGAAAAAAATTACCGCCGAAGTATGCGTGCATCACCTCTGGTTCGATAAGGAAGATTACGACACGTTTGGCACCCAGATCAAATGCAACCCGGCCATTAAAGAGCATCGCCACAAAGAAGGGCTGCTGCAGGGCCTTCTAGAAGACAAGCTCGATGTAATTGCCACCGACCATGCCCCGCATACCTGGGACGAGAAGCAGCAGAAGTATAAAAAAGCGCCATCCGGGGTGCCGCTGGTGCAGCACTCGCTGCAAATGATGCTGGAGTTTGTAAAGCAGGGCAAGCTGACGTTGGAGAAAATGGTGGAGAAAATGAGCCACGCGCCGGCCATCCTGTTCAACGTGCGCGAGCGCGGCTACATCAGAGAAGGTTACTGGGCCGACCTGGTGCTGGTAGATATGAACAAACCCTACACAGTTACAAAAGAAAACACCTATTATAAATGTAACTGGTCGCCATTTGAGGGCCATACCTTCAGCGCAAGTATACTCCATACGATCGTTTCGGGGCACCTGGCGTTCAGCAACGGCGCCTTTGACGAAAGCAAGCTGGGCGAGCGAATGTTGTTTGACAGGTAGGGTATGGAGCTGGAGAAGTTTAAAGAACTGCACGCACGCTTTTTCGGGAAGGAGCTGCCGGAAGCGGTAACTGCTTCGGAGGAGTATGACGCTTATATAGAGGCCATCCACGACGACGAGGCGTGCTACAACTGGGCTACTGCCGAAAAGTTGAAGGCCAAAGGCTTTGACTTCGAAAGCTACTGCTGCCTGATGCTGGCCGACAAAGTATACCAGAGCCTGGACGAAGAAGGGGAGATAAAGTATGATGATCCGGACGTGATCATCAACAAGTGGGACGAGGGCCTGTACGGTATTCCCATACATGACGGAGGCGCGTCTATGGTGGTGATCAACTACTGCCCCTGGTGTGGACATAAGCTGAGCAAGTAAATCCCTTTAGCTGAAGTATTTACTTTATACAGAGCAAAAGCGATAAAAATTTTAACCAAAAATGCGTAATACGTATTGTAATTAACAAAACGGCCCGTATATTTGCACTCTCAAACACGGTGGTTGTAGCTCAGTCGGTTAGAGCACCAGATTGTGATTCTGGGGGTCGTGGGTTCGAGCCCCATCTTCCACCCCAAGCCCTTGAAGCAAACCTTCAGGGGCTTTTTTATTTATGGTAAGTTGCTGAATGGCTGAACTTTTAAGTTGTTGGTAATGAATTTTTTGTTGTCACAGCCCTTTAACAATTAAACAATTTAACAATCAACAATTAAAGGATATGAGCTTAACAGTAGTTGGTTCGATGGCGTTTGATGCGCTGGAGACACCCTTCGGAAAAACAGATAAAATTGTAGGTGGTGCGGCAACGTACATTTCTTTGTCGGCCTCCTACTTTGTAGCGCCGGTAAATGTCGTGTCGGTAGTGGGTGGCGATTTTGACCAGGACCACATCAGCCTGATGCACACGCGCAACATCAGCACCGAAGGCGTACAGGTAAAGGAAAACGAAAAGTCTTTCTTCTGGTCGGGCCGCTATTTTAACGATATGAACAGCCGCGAAACGCTGGTAACGGAGCTCAACGTGCTGGGCGATTTCGACCCGATCATCCCGGAAAGTTACCAAGGCTGCGAGTTCCTGATGCTGGGCAACCTGGCCCCGCAGGTGCAGAAAACGGTGATCGAGCGCCTGACCAAGCGTCCGAAACTAATCGTGATGGACACCATGAACTTCTGGATGGACATTGCCCTGGACGAGCTGAAAGCCACGATGGCGCTGGTAGATGTGCTGTCGATCAACGACGAGGAGGCCCGCCAGCTGAGCGGCGAGTACTCGCTGGTAAAAGCGGCCAAAAAGATCATGGCCATGGGGCCAAAGTTTCTCATCATCAAAAAAGGCGAGCACGGCGCCCTGTTGTTCAACGACGATAAAGTGTTTTTTGCCCCGGCCCTGCCGCTGGAAGAAGTGTTTGACCCGACCGGTGCAGGCGATACGTTTGCCGGCGGCTTTATCGGTTACCTGGCCAGCACCGGCGACATCAGTTTTGAGAACATGAAACGCGCCGTGATCCATGGTTCGGCCCTGGCCTCGTTTTGCGTGGAGAAATTTGGAACAGAACGCCTGAAGAACCTGACGCAGGAAGAAATTGATGCCCGCGTGCAGCGGTTTGTGGAACTGGTACGCTTTGATACACAGGAAATACAGTAATTACGATACGTTATACTTGCACAGAAAAGCCGCTGAGAAATCAGCGGCTTTTCTGCTTTTAGCCCTTAGCCCTGAACCTGGTGCGCCCGGGCGCCAGAAAGTAAAACAGAGTGCAGGGCAAGAATAGGATGGTTTTAGCGAAGTATTTGAAAGTAATTGTAACAAAATAAAGGCGCAGGCGGTAAAAACAAATAGATATCAACGAGGAGATAGGACTATGAGCACAAAGAACGAAAGCAAAAAAGACCTGAACGAGTTGAAGAAAAACAACCCGCAAGGCGAGGATCCCCATAAACTGATGGGGAATATTGAAGACAATCCTAACAGAAACGCATTAAATAACGACGCCACCAAAGTACAAAACCCAAACCGCAATCTTGCAAAAGGGGGCAATAACACGCCCTACGATAAAAAGTAAGATTGCCCTACGCACAAAGTAAACTATGAAAATTATAGAGAGAGGAAGACCTATCCGGTTTTCCTCTCTTTTTGTTTATACGTTGCGGCTGCCTATACTTACCAGTAGGCTGAAAGCAGCAGGCGCCCACTTTATTTTCCCAGTTGTAGGGCGGGGCTTAGAATGCCTGGTTCAGCCACAGTTTAAAGTGCTGCTTTTCTGCTTCGGAGGCGTCAGCGCGCTTTTCGATCGTATACTTGTTGAAGTAAGTTTGGGCGGTAGGCTCCAGCCGCACCACATGCAGCTGTTTATTGCGGAACAGCACCAGCTCTACCTCCTGTGGCTGCAGGGCCAGCAGCTGTTGCAGGTTGTTTTCGAGTTTGCGCCCGTTCAGGGCCACCAGTTCATCGTCTATACTTAGTACATCGCTGGCCGGGGAGCCCGGCGCCACGGCAGTTACCTTTATACTTCCTTCGGAGCTTATCTTCATGCCATAGCGGCCTTCGTGCAGCAGCGCGTTGGGTGCTTCTTTCAGGGTGCAGCCTACAAAGTATAACGCCTCTTTCAAGGCAGGTTCTATTGGCGCTGTGCCATTGATATAGTTATCGAAGTAGGCCTGAAAGGACTGGCCGGCCACTTCATCCACCAGCTGGGCATAGTCCTGTTCGGTATAGCCGGCACCGGTTTTGCCGAAGCGCTCCCAAAGCTGCCGCATCACCGTGTCCATACTTGTTTTATTATCCGTTGCCTGGCGCAGCTGCAGATCCAGGAGCAGGGCCGTTAGTGCACCTTTGATGTAAATGGATACCTTGCGGTCCGGAATGCCGGGTTTATAGCCATCCAGCCACAGGTCGAAGGACGAATCGGCCACTGAAAGGTTGTGGCGGCTGTCGTCGGCAAAGTAGCGCTGCAGGGTTTTGTTTAGCTCCTCAAAGTAGGCCTCCGCCGTAAAAAAGCCTGACCGGGCCAGCATGTAATCGCCATAGTAAGTAGTGACGCCTTCGGCCACGTAGCCGGTTTTAAAGTAGTTTTCCTGCGCAAAGTTGTAGGGCAGCATTTCCTTGGGGCGTATCTTTTTGATGTTCCAGGTATGAAACAGCTCGTGCGAGCTCACGCCCACCAGCTCCTGGTACAGGCTCGGTGTCATGAGCAGCTCGCTTGGCCCCAGCGTGATCACGGTAGAGTGGCTGTGCTCCACACCGTGGTAGGTGCGGTAAGGAAGTATAAGATTAAGAAAATGGTACACCGGCACCGGGAAATCACCAAACACCTCGAGCTGTGCCCTGGTAAAGGCTTCAAAGTCAGGGATGATCTTCTTCCAATCGGGCTGGCAATCGCCTTGAAACCAGATATGGAATGTGGTGGCGCCTACCATATAAGTGGCCTGTTGCAAAGAGCCGCTGGCTATAAACGGGCTATCAACCAATTCATCGTAATTGGCAGCTTGCAGCGTATGTTTCGCAATTTCGGGTAAGCCGCAGGCAATCTGCCAGTCTTCAGGGATGGCCAGGGTTACCTGGCAAGGCTCCTGCTCGCGCCCTTCCACCGCCATCAGGCAATTGATCGGGTTCAGGTATAACTGCTCCTCATCCAGCCACGAACCGCCGGCATCCATCTGGCGCGCAAAGAAGCTATAGGTGAGCACAACCGTTTCCGCACCGGCGGCTTGCACCAGCCAGCGGTCTTTGGTCACTTTTGCCAGCGGGAGTTGCTGGCCATTGGCACTGGCCGAAATGCCGCGCAGCTTCTGGGCGAAATGCTGCAGCTCGTAACGACCCGGGCGCCAGGCCGGCAATTGTAAGTATAGCTGCTGCTGCGTGTTGCCGGTTATTTCGATGCGGATGTCTACAAAGTGGGAGAGCGCCGACGTATAGCTCAGGTGGTAGGAGATCATACTTGGATTGTTGGTTGCTAATTGTTGATTGTTAAATGGCTGAATAACCAAACTGTTGTACCTGAATGATGCGTGCTGTGTTTACAGGATTTTAAATCAAGATACAGGCTATCGTTATAGTTCAGAAAAATAAATAGTAAAACAATCATCAACCAACAATCATCAACCAACAATCATCAACCAACAATCATCAACCAACAAGTATTTAGCAAAAAAACGGAAGTAGGGTTTGATAATATCAAAAGCTTCCTTAATTTTGCAGGCCATAATAAAACCATTGGCATACGATGAAAAGAACATTCCAGCCTTCTCAGAGAAAAAGAAGAAATAAGCACGGCTTCCGATCTAGAATGGAGACCGCTAACGGTAGAAGAGTATTGGCCAGCAGAAGAGCCAAAGGCAGAAAGAGACTGACCGTTTCTGACGAAAGAAAACACAAGGCGTAGTCCCCTGCGGGATGCGCTTTGCTTATCCGTAGCCGCTCATGCATAACGAGCCCGCTAACGCGCATCAAGCAGAGCAGCCTGTTTCCTATACATTTTCGAAAGAAGAACACTTGTGCAGCAAGCGCCTTATTGCGCTGCTCTTCAGCAAGGGTTCTTCTTTTAATTTGTATCCGCTGCGGTTCGTGTACGGCACGCCGCCCGACCTGCCACCTGGTGCAACCCAGGTGCTTATTTCTGTTTCCAAGCGTTACTTTAAACGCGCCACCGACCGCAACCGTCTCAAGCGGCAAATGCGCGAAGCCTACCGCCTTAACAAGCACCTGCTCACCCAGAATCCGGAGCAGGCTCCTGGCTTGCTAGGCATCCTCTATATTGGAAAAGAAAAAAAATCCTTTGCCACAATTCAAAAAAAACTAATTTCCGGTTTAGAACGTTGTTTGAATAAATAGTCTCACGCCTCCCCCCAAACCCGAAATTTATGTATAAGAAGTCTATTGCCGTTGTGCTGGCAGGCTGCCTGGGTCTCGGCCTTTTCTCCTTTAAAGATGCTGACTCAGAGCGCTATTTTGAAATTGCCAAGAACCTGGATGTTTTTGCCACGCTCTTTAAAGAGGTAAACACGTTTTACGTGGACGATGTGCCCCCCGCCCAGCTCATGCGCACCGGCATCGATGCCATGCTTAAGTCGCTGGACCCCTATACCAACTATATACCCGAAGACGATATTGAAGATTTCCGCACCATGACCACCGGGCAATACGGCGGCATCGGCGCCGTGATCGGCAACCGCGATGGCAAGATCGTGGTGCAGATGCCGTACGAGAATTCGCCGGCTTACAAGGCAGGCCTGGCTATTGGCGATGAGATCCTGAAAATAAACGGCGTGACGGTGACCAACAAAAGCACTGAGGAGGTAAGCGCCTTGTTAAAAGGGCAGGCCAACTCGCCGGTGAAACTCGAAGTGCGCAGCTATGGCCAGACCAAATCAAAGACGGTGGAACTGAAGCGGTCTAATATTACCGTGGACAATGTGCCATACTATGGCATGCTCGACAAGGAGATCGGGTATTTCCAGCTTTCGGGCTTTACCATGGATGCCTCCAAGGAAGTGAAAATGGCTGTGCAGAAGCTCAAAGAGCAAGGCGCTACCAAGATCATCTTCGATTTGCGCGACAACCCGGGCGGTTTGCTGCACGAGGCGGTGAACATCTCGAACATATTTATAGACCGGGGCAAAGATATTGTAAGCACCAAAGGCAAAGTAACCGAGTGGAACAAGACCTATACTGCCCTGGACGAGCCGCTGGATAAAACCATTCCGCTGGTTATACTTACCAGCTCCCATAGCGCCTCGGCTGCCGAGATCGTGGCCGGCGTAATGCAGGACTATGACCGCGCCGTGCTGGTAGGCGAGCGCACGTTTGGCAAAGGACTGGTGCAGGCCACGCGCCCGCTCTCTTATAACTCCCAGCTAAAAGTAACCACTGCCAAATATTATATACCCAGCGGCCGCTGCATACAGGCCATCGATTATACCCACCGCAACGCCGATGGCAGCGCCGGAAAAATTGCCGACTCGCTACGGGTAGCGTTTAAAACAGCGGCCGGCCGCGTAGTGTACGATGGGGGAGGGGTGAGCCCGGATGTGGAAGTAAAGGAGCCAAGCTATTCAGAAATTACCCGCACCATTGCGCTGAAAGGCTACCTGTTCGATTACGCCAACAAGTATAAACTGGAGCACCCCAGCATTCCGCCCGCGAGCAAGTTTAAACTACCAGACGACGAGTACCAGAAGTTTATGACCTATCTGGGCAGCAAAGATCTGTCTTATACTACTGATATAGAGCGCGAGCTGGATGATCTTTCTAAAGAAGCCAAAGAAGGCAAGCACTTCGACGACATCAAAGCCGACATTGAAGACATCAAGAAAAAGGTATCGCATAACAAAGCCAACGACCTGATCCGCTTTAAGCCCGAGATCAAGGAAGTGCTGGAAGCAGAGATCGCCTCGCGCTACTACCTGCAGAAAGGCTACATTGAAGCTACCTTTGATGATGATCCCGATATTCTGGCTGCCCGCCAGGTGCTCAACGACCCGCAACGCTACGCCTCTTATTTAAAGGTGCATAAAGCAGAAGGCAAGTAAGTATAAAAGACGAGGGTGGTGCTAACAAGGTACCGCCCTCGTTTGTTATAGCCGGAGCGCCGCAGAGTTGCCTGCTTGCCTTGTGTGCGCTACCTTTGCAGTTCATTTAAATTAAACCATGTATGGCGGTTATTCTGGCTATCGAAACATCTACCACCGTGTGCTCTGTCGCTTTGTTTAAAGAAGGACAGTTGCTGGGCGCCTCAGAGCTGCAGATCGAGAAATCACACTCCTCGCATATTACGGTGATGGTAGCGCAGTTGGTAGAGAACTGCGGACTAACACTGGCCGATGTAAGTGCGGTAGCTGTTTCGGGCGGGCCGGGCTCTTACACCGGTTTGCGCATTGGCAGTTCCACGGCAAAGGGCCTTTGCTTTTCGCTGGATATTCCGCTGCTGGAAGTATCTACCTTATATGGACTGGCAGCCCAGGTTATAGCAGCCACGCCCAATCCGGAGCAGTACCTGTTCTGCCCCATGCTGGATGCCCGCCGGATGGAAGTTTATACTTGTCTGCTCACTCACGAGTTGGAAGAGGTAATGCCCGTTACACCGGTTATACTGGACGAGCACTTACTGCAGGAGAAATTAACCCAACAACCCATCATCTTTTTCGGGAGCGGCGCGGCAAAGTATAAGCCTTTGGTTAGCGAGCAGCCGAATGCTTTATTTATAGAAGCCATACTTCCATCGGCCAAAACCATCGGGCAGCTAGCCCTGGCCAAGTATGACAAACAGCAGTTTGAAGATATTGCGTATTATGAACCCTTCTATCTGAAGGATGTTTATATAACAGGTGCAGGCAAAAGCACAGCTAACGTATAATAATATGGAAGAGCTAATAAACAGAGTAGCGCAAAGCGCGCTCACTATGATAAACCTCGAAGAGCTCCTGCATCCGGGAGAGCGGGTGGTATATGATATCAAAGAGAACTTGTTTCAGGGACTGATTCTGCGCGAAAAGGATTTCAGAGCCTTTGTAAAGGAAAACGACTGGTCGGTATACGAGGGCAAGAACGTCGCTATACTTTGCTCGGTAGATGCCATTGTGCCCACCTGGGCCTACATGTTGCTGGCAACAAAACTGCAGGGGTATGCTAACTACTATGTATTCGGAGACCTGGAGGCGCTGGAGCAGGCGCTCATGCAGGAAGCCATCTCGAAAATTGATCCCGAAGAATACCGCGATGCCAAGGTAGTAGTAAAAGGCTGTGGCAGTATTCCGGTGCCAACCTATGCCTATGTAGAGATCATGCGCAAACTGCTGCCGGTAACCAGTAGTCTGATGTATGGCGAACCTTGCAGCACGGTGCCATTATATAAAAGGCCGAAAGCTGTATAACGCAGCTATAGTATAAAGTATAGTATAAAGAGAAGAGACATGCCTGCCGAAGCGATTTCGGTAGGCATGTCTTTTTTAGGAGTAACTATACCAGATGGAACTTCTGCAAACAGAGAAGCTGTTTGTCTCTTTGCAAACCAGCAATGGGGAGATAAAACCCCAGTTTTGAGCAGTAAGAAAGCACTAGAAAAAAATAGCTGAAAAAAGAAGAAATGCCGGAACTAACAGAACGCGATGTGCTGTTATCCTCTAGCGTAAAGCAATAAGGAGGCAGATGCCAGCCGGGTATCTGAAAATAAGAAGACTGGAATTCAGAGGTTTAGCAAGACAGAGTCTTTTTTCTTGATCTACTGCTTGGAAAGGGGAAAAAGGTTCGTACTTTTGCATCCCGTTCAGCAGGAAAGGGGGTTAGGAAAAGCAGCGGCAACGCACTTAACCAGGTCAGCAAGACAGCAGGCTTTTTTACATTCACGGTGCAGGCTTTCAGCAGGTGACCCGAAAAGAAGGAAAGCAAAAAAAAAGTATTCGATTTTTTTCTTTCCAGCACTTGCAAGTTGAAAAAAGGTTCTTACCTTTGCAGCCCGCTTCAGAGGGAAGGGGATAAAGGGAAGGCTGGTAACACAGCTTCTTCGATCAA